>NZ_FOVO01000046.1 GCF_900115195.1 Xenorhabdus japonica | reverse complement strand
GGATTGTAAATCACAAACGATCATCAATGTTCCTACCTTTATGTACTGAAGGCACATCACTGAACTAACTGTTCAATTTAGACCCGTTTGCCCTAATTTTTGGTCATTGGTCTTGCCTCTCATTACAGAAAATCGAACAATTGAGAGGCCGCATTCTCCGCCGCCTCTTTAGTCGGAAAAGAGCGGTAAAGAATAAAATTCCAAAGCACGTTTAATGTGGCTTTATAGAGTTCACTGAATTCAAGATCTTCCATTCTGGCAAAAGAAATAGAGCGGGGTTCACAGTAGAGGATGCCGTTCGGCATTTCATAAGTATCGTAGTGATCCGCTTCCACAGTCGCCCAGCGTCGAAAAGCATCAAAGGATTTAGCTGCGGTAATGTTGTGGGCGCGTTTTTTTGATAGGCCGGCAAGGTATTCATCAGCAGCAGATTGTAAGGCCTCTTCACTGCCAGCAAAGTGAGCCAGAAATTGAACGTAACCACGAACAAGTTCTTTTTCGTCAGGAGAGATCGTGCCGCCGGTAGGTTCCCAGTACTCAAAACCGAGATTCAGCAGGGCAAAGTATTTGCGGTGGAAACGGGGGTTACGGGCTTTCTTGAAATCGGCATACAGCACATCGCCGCATTTGATTTTCGAATGCAGGTATTCTCTGGTCGCTGGAGTAGCAGGCCGTAAGGTGTCGTCGGAAATTTTAATAAAACTATGCTGCGCCATTCTTGATCCCTTAAGGTAATGGCACAGCAGCGTAGGTTTAGGTTCGGATGTTCAGGCCGATGGCATGATTTTAGCGGGTTACAACCTGTTATGCTACCGACAATTTCTGTAAGCGGGAGGTATCCAGACTCTGCTTAATATGCCAGATATCATAGGCATTCTGCATTCCCAACCACACATGCGGTGCACTGCCGATAACCACAGAAAGGCGCACTGCCATTTCAGGGGAAACATGGGACTGACAGCTAATCAACCGCTGTACCGTAGACGGCGCAACATCCAGTGCTTTGGCTAATGCTCTGGCACTCAGATTCAAGGTTTCCATCGTTTCCTTGATCAGCTCACCCGGATGGGGCGGATTGTACATGGTGCTCATCAGTGGTAATCCTCATAGTTGACGACATAAACATCACCGTCCGTAAATTCAAAGGTGATGCGCCAGTTCCCGGTGACGGTGATGGCCCACTGCCCTTTTTTATCACCGGTTAACGGATGCAAGAAGAAGCCCGGCACATCGATGTCTTTTATGTCTTTGGCTAAATCGAGAACACTTAAACGCACACTGATCTTCTTTGCTTGTTTGGCATCAATTCCTACAGCCGAGCCAGTATCAAAGAATTTCTTCAACCCTTTATGCTTAAAACTTTTAATCATGTCATTTTATGCCTTTGGGGTGTTGCGCATAACGCATTATATAAGATGCCGCGTCATACGCAACACTTAATTTATAACACCAGCTTCAGCTTATGCCAGCCCAATGTATTCCAGCAAGCCGCTTCACCCGAAAAACAGCATTCCGCCACGGGTAACGATTCACCACATTTTTCACAGCATTGCTGCTGTAGTTTGGCGATCTGTTTTTTTAATGAACGGTTATCCATTCGGATTAACATGGTCAGATATTCATTCACGTCATAAGGCTCTCTGCCTGGTCGTCGAAGGGCACAATTTTGCTTCAGCATCGCCAGCTCCTGATTATCCAGAAGCAATTCAACCTTAGTGACGCCAGCGTTCTGCTGGCGTTGACGTTGAGCGGCTTTCCGTTCTGCGGGGGATTTAGCCATGGTTCGGCATCCTGATTTTATAAACCGAATTGCGGGTGCGGATAAAGCCATCGGAATTAAAAGTATGAATATTCTGAACGGGTGACGTAATGATTTCAGCCCCATCAAACCAGCGCTGATGGACATCATGATAAATGCGCCCGCTTGCCCGAAAATCAAAATTATCGTAGAAAATAAACCCAATCAGTTCGATTTCAGTCGTGTATGCCCTGCTTTCCGTATTTTGCGTTTTCATGCTTATTTCCCCAACCGATCATAAACAAACCGAATCAACGCCATCACCGGCAGTGAAACCGGAAATGTCAGGAGCAAGAACAAGGCGAGCATATAGAGCCGGAAATCTTCATCAATGAGTATTTGCCAGTAGCCGATCACTTCTTCTTTCAGGTAGTGCAAAAAGCAGTTTGATTGTTTCATTGGTCTTGCCTCTCTCAGTTAGCCTGATTTCTCAGTGTCCAAAGCCTTTGTAATTGGGTTAATCCCTTGCCCGTAATCAGTGACGTCACACATTCCTGAATCCCGCGTTCCGGGTGTTCCCAACTGCTTAATTTCACATCCATCAAGCCTGACTGTATTTTTTCCTGATACGGTTCATTGCGCCGGGTTATCCAGCCAATCTGTCGCAGAAACGCAAACAACCGGGTTCTGCCTGTACCCAACACCTTAGCCGCCTGTCCCATGCTGAGGGCACCATGTGAGGCAGAGACTTTGTCATGGAACTCAACTTTCGGCGCATCCTCGAAGATTTGGTGTTCTAGCTGATTCACCGCCAGTGAAAGGCGCTCTTTTTCTTCTTCGGCCTGAAGCACCATCATGGCCAGTTGTTTGGCATTGGGTAACGCGGGTTGAGGTGTTGTCAGCCTGCCGGAACGGTAATCAATAAAAGTCTGGTTAACCTGCAGACGGAATTTTGGCGAAATCCAGCCAGCATATTCGATGGCTAAAAGTTCGTGAGCGAAAGTGCCGCCAGTACGTCCTTCTTTTTTAACTACCGTGATCTCGGTAGTTTGATTTTGCAATTCTGAAATCAATTGCTTAGTTCCCTCAAGTGTCAGCCAATAACTTGGACCATGTTTCTTTTCCCTGCCACTCGCCTTATGCAGCGCATTCAGATTGAAGCGTCCTTCAGCATCAGTGGTAATTTCAACGCCTGCAATCACAGGCAAGGTTTTCTTATCGATAACATTTAACATATGGATCCCTTTGTTGAGTCTTACATCACATCACGCCAGTAATTCAGGCGTGCTTTAAAAAATGCTTGATACTTGTCGGCGGTCTGTTCGATTTCTCTAAAAATAACCACCCTGTCGATCTTCCGCCGCTTGAGCTGTTTGATTAACCGACTGGCTTTGAGATCCAGATTTTCCAGCTCACGCTGATCTTGTGTCCACAATCCACGATTGTGTGGGAGTCCAGCAGGCAAATAGTCCGATTGCTGGCGCATAGCTATTCCTTCGACTCTGCTGAAAGCCGCTTGATAACCGCTTTTTCAGTCGGTTTAGGTGCTACCATGACCTGCTTGTAAACCGCCTTTTGAATTACTGTCTTACGCAGTAACACCCGCTGAACATCGCCAAGTGGCATTCGAAGTAAAATAGCGATGTACTCTGCCGTTCTGCCAAGCCGGGAGAGTTCATACATGCCTCGGACAATATTCCGGCCATAGTTAAAACGCTTCCCAATGTTGATACTGGGTTCAGCGACAGTTGCAGGTTTTGCCACCGGGATGGACTTCACTTTGGGTTGGTAAGGCTGACGGCTGCGTGCCCGTGCAGCCTGATTCAGATTATCGATAATGCTGGCTGAATGGTCGCACCCATCATCCGCAATATCACGCCGATCAAGGATCAGTTTATTGACATCGTTTTCGTTGCTCATGTGGTCTTGCCTCGTTTTTTGGTTTTCCGCTTTTGGTCAGAAAGCGTTTTTGCTATTGGCCAGAGTATTGCTCTTTCGCCACTTGTTCTGCGGCCTGTTTCCAGATCCCCCGCCAAGCCGCTAATGCCGGGACTTCACTCATCCGCCCTATCCCGGCTTTACGTGCCAGTTGTTGTGCCAGCGCCTGAATACGGTTTGTCGGAGTCCAGCCAGTGGAAAACAGCAGCCGGAAAGTCGCATCACGCTCCACGGTATCAATGGTGATGGCCGTTTCTCCGGCTTTCAGCCAGCGACCATTGACACAGGCAGGGCGTCCCGCTTTGTCCCACTTGCCCGCTTTGTCAAAATATTCCGTGCAGTTCTCCGGGCCAAACAGCGTTTTCGGTCGCAGGTAATCCCGCATCTTGCCGTCATTCCGCCACTTGGTGGTCAGGTAATCAGTGATTAACATCAGGTCTTCTACCCCATAACCCTCACCCAACCGAGCACGGATATACCCCATCGTGGTTTTACCATTGCGGTAGTTCGAATCAGTGGTCTGATTGAAATAAACCAGAACTTGCCGGGCTGGGTCGTCGGGTTCGGCGAGAACCTGACAAGAAGAATTAGTCTCTGTTGTAATCTCTGTAGTAATCTCTGTATTTGTCTTACGTTTCAACGTAGGGGCTATTACGTCTTGACGTAACCCCTCTTCCGTTTCAACGGAACCCCTATTACGTTTCAACGTAACAGGGGGAGAAGAAACAGGTTCATCTTTTGTTTGACAATCACTCAAAACATTAGGATTGGTTATCTTTGTTAACGTACCTGCCACTGGCTCAATGAATAACACATTGTTAATAATCCCATTAGCCGTATTAATCTTTCTGAGTTCCAGTGTAATGAATCCATGATCGCGAAGGCGTTTTAGTGCATCCGTAACTTCTCGCTTTGTAAAACCAAATTGATCCGAAAATGATTGATAAGAACGCTGTAATTTATCGCTATGAAAACGCTTTCTAAATCCCTTAAGCTCACCAGTGAGTTCATCTCTGATTTCGGTTGGTCGATACCAATAAACAATTTCAGACAACAAAATAATTGCCGTGCTGTCCGGTTTTCCTGATGGGAATTTTATAAATTGCCACCAAACAGCCGGAATAACGTTACCTGTGATATTTATTTTACTTATTTCATTCACTACAGGAGTAATGCTCTGCTTATCCATTAAACTAATTCCTGTAATTCATAGGCACGAAAAGGCGCTGTTTTAACTTTTCCATCAGTGATGGTAAGTATTTTCCTTACCTTTATAATACCCTGATTTTCAAGGTTTTTAGTTTCTCTAAAAATAACCATGGAATGACAACAACAAAAATGTGCCATGTCTTCATGAGAAATGTTCCTTTCACCAATACCGTCCATATTTCCGCTATTGAGAATTTTCAGCAATATCAAACGATGAATAGGATTTTCAAATGAAAGCTGATTAATTTTTTCCAATACACTCATCTCAGCTTCCTCATTTTTTAGCAATAGCACAGCATGCCTTCTGATTTTCATCAGATGGCAGATTTTCAGTGCTCAGTGTTGATTTATTTTTTTCATCATTGACTCGCGTCGCGAGAGCCGCTTCCTTACGGCTTTCATAGATGGGTAAAATTTCTTCACGTGTGGCGGGGTTACCGTTCAGGCGAAAGCCGTCACGATAGGTAATCGTATCGATTATCATTGGTCTTGCCTCTTCTGTTTTAAACGTTGGTCAGACGCGGTATTGCATTTAATGCTGTTACAGCATTCATTATTTGTCGTGACATGTCACGGCCTCCTAAAAGCGTTTCACTCATTGCCGCAGCAAATTCTTTGATCGCAATCGATGCAAGATAATTCAAATTATCTTCACTAGTCAACCTCGCTCGTCGTTCTATCGGTAATGCCGCTTCAATCGCTGGCAACAATTCCGTGATCTTACGTTGTGCGGCATTTGAATCACTGCGTAACCACCGGAAAATCTGTTGACGGTTATTGTTTATCGCTTTCCAGTCAGCATTCCCTAATTCATCTTCAATCCGGCGTAAACGGAATTGAGAACCACCGCGATACAACAGGAAATACATACGACTGATTTCAATGGCTACATGCTCCTGACCTCTCTCCATGGCCCAAGCCTCAACTTCGGCTTTAAGCGCATTAATATCTTGCTCCACGATTTGCGTCTCCTGTCGCAATGTTGATTATTGAAAATCAGATTTTAATCTTTGATATCAGCTACACTTCAAGTAATCCATCTTTAGGATTAGGGTATAAATCTGGTCGTAACTCATGTGGTGTTACCCCAGTTACTTTATAAATGGGTATAACTCTTTGTGGAGGAACAATCCCACGTGAGCGATGAACCCAATAGCTAATAGTCATTTGAGAAACATTTAACTTTTCAGCTAAAGATTTCGCTGAACCAGCAATTTCGATCGCGCGTTTTAATGCAGTCACTATTTTTCTCCTAATCTGCTTACGTGCATTTATTAAACAATTAGTTGATACCATTTGTCAACCTTATGTTTATTTATATATATAAACATTATGTTTATAATGTCAAGATGAAAGACAATTTAAAAAACAATGTCGCCGTATTGGCGAGACTTAACGAACTCATGGATCAACAGGGTATATCTAAAGCAGATATGGCTCGTATCGCTGGCGTCAGTCCACAAGCGGTTAATAATTGGTTCAACAGAGGTGATATAGGTAAACGTTCAGCTCAAAAACTAGCTCAACACGTTGGCGTTTCAGTCGATTGGATATTAGGGGATAAAGATGTAGACGGGCCAAATGACACACCAGAGCGATCACTTTCACCACGAGAAAAAATTCTACTAGAACTCTTTAATGAATTACCTGATAGTGAAGCCAATCAGCTCCTAAAAACTCTTGAAGAGAAAAAACGGTATTACGATACTTTACTAGATGAATTATTACATAAAAGGCATAATAAAAAAGCATAACTTATTATATTTTTTACTTCTTTTAAAATTGCCTTTCAGATAGCAAGTGTTATCACCTCTCCTAGATTTTTAACTACCCTACAAAATATTCTCGTACTAACTAACAAGGCCACCTAACCAGTGGTCCTGTTACCTTACTCCTCAACAAAGAACCAACTTAAATGTTTCCTATTAGACCAAAAAACCAACAATAAACTTTTAGTTGATATCATCATTGACAAAAACATCAACTTATTGTTTAATTAAAAACATCAACAGCAAACAGGCAGGACGCCCACGAAGTAGCCGCTACCGGCGTAAGAAGAGGTAGATGATTTGCTCAGACAATACGGCACAGCAGCCGTTTAGGTTAAATGTTCAAGACCGAATTTACCGTTTCAGTTGTCATGGAGGAGGAGAACCGCAGCGCTCATTACGACCTGCCATGATTACCACTTGATGACAGCTGGCTTTTATCCCAACACCAGGGGATACAGTTAGAAAGAGACCAATCACCATAGAGTGATGCGCAAAGAGGCAACAATACGGTCGTCATCCTTGACCAGGGTAAAGCGACGCTGGATAGCGTAACCAGCAATTTCTTGACCGTGGAAAGCAATGCACCAACAGGCTGACAGCCCGGAAAGACGGGTCATTGACAACAGACGTAAAAAAACCCACCGAAGCGGGTTCTTTTACCCCGAATCGCCGACCAAAGCTATCGGGAATTCTCAGGGCGGAGACCAATCCGCCCAAAGAGGCAAGACCAATGATTACTCATCGATCCACAATAATATATAGGAGTTGCTATGAAAGCACAACCAAAAACACTGAATGTCACCCTCTACGTCTATGCCAAAGAAGGGTTTGATAAACAGGTTGAATTCAATACCCTCACCTGTGCACCCGCTAACACAACCTATTGGGGTGCGTTAGTTCATCAGCAGGATGTGGACATTACCCTCCCCTCCATCAATAAATCTGATCTCATCCATGCGCAGATCGACGCGCTCAAGGCTGAAAAAGAAAAGGTGCTGGCCTGTGCGCAAACAGAAGTGAACCGGATTGAAGACCATATCCAGTCACTCTTGTGCATTGAAGGTCAACCTGTTTCTGCTGCCGATATGGAACTGCCTTATTAGCCCCGGAGGAATGGTGCAAAACATCAATGAGGTTGTTGAAATGATTCTGGATGCTGGCTTAACCGCTGTTGAGCATGAAAACAACAGTGATTTCGTGGGAGGGGTAACCCATATCTCCCTGCTTGGTGGAAAACGGCGGGTGGAATATTACCCGACAACGGGGATGGTTTACTCAAATCCGGTGAAGGATCTTTATTCCACGGTCCGGCTGCCCAAAGCTGGCATTCGAAGAGCCATCAGACTGGCTAAAACAGGTAACTAACCAGAGGCAAGACCCATGACCACTTATGTTTGTGTATTTGAGCCGACCCCAGAGGCCCAACAGGATGGCGCTGTATCTTTAGCCATCGCCCTTGACGCCAATTCCATCAAAATGGCTAAGGCATTGGCCATCGTTCATTTGGGTGATGAGTATCCGGAAGACATGGATAAGTTTAATACCGATACCCCGATTATTTGTGAAGACCGGGTCGGTTCCCCTCGCCCGCCCGTGGGTAGGTTTGATGAGAAGTTTGCATCTGAATATGAATTTGATGGCGCAACATGGAAAACCAAAACCATTGAACGCGATACCCGACATGACCTCGCCAATTTTGGCAAAGTGGCCACCATTGTACGTGTTGCGGCTATTTTGCTATTCAACACCACAGAACTGACAAACGGGCAGATTTCTGATGCAATTAAGTTCGTTCATCAAGGAACAGATCAACCTAAGCTACGCAATATTGCCCACGGGTTAGGCGGCATCATAAGAACTTCATTGATGAACGCCGCACAGACACAAAAATTCGTGCAGGCTGTTCAGGAACATTTTGCTTCTGTAGATAATGTTGGTTATGAACAAGTCACTCAATTTGGAGAAAAGTGGCTGGCTGGTTCATACCAACAACGCGAGTTTAGTCACAATTACGCCACGCTGGATTTAGAAGTGGCAATGGCCTTACTGGATGGTGATTTCGATTGCTGGGAGATCCGCTCACAAGAAATGAGTGCCGCTAAAAAGTTGATGGCTGATAGTGATGAAATCTGGCGGCGCTGGTCTACGGCATTTCGTGTCAGACTGGATGCATTGTCCATTCCACGCGAAACACTTTTTAATGTGATTCGTGAAGGCAAGCAACATCCCGAATTTTTGACCGATGCTAACGCTATGAAGGCATTTTTAAACCGGGCATTAGGTGATAGCAAAACCGCTGTGACCTCGGAAAATGCCGTAACAGAAGCAATTTCAGATGAAGAGTCACAAGTTGCGTCAGAAATCACAGCAGAAAAAACAGCAGAAAAAGCTGAAGCGAAACCCCGTAGATCGAGAAAAACCAAACCAGCCAAAGCGGAAATCGTACCAGAACCCGAAGAAATCGCGCCGGAAATTGATGCAAATGTACCAGCAATAGCGGAAACCGTACCGGAAACGGATAAAGCTGCACCAAAAACAGCCGCAAATGATGAAAGCACTCTATTGCCATCAGTCAGTGGCCAGAACGTCAGAGATGATAACTTTCAGCACCGTGCCGATCTACTGGAAGAAACCATCAAGGCACGAGGTAATGAACAGCAGGCCAACCTCCGTATCTGGAAAGCGGTTCAGCGTACCGATCCGCGCTTTACCAAACCACTGGAAGGCATGGGCTATAGCGGCACCAGCATCAACAGTAATTATATGTTCATGCGGGCAACCGAAATCTTCGGCCCTGCGGGTCAAGGCTGGGGGTATGACGTTCTGGAAGAAAAGTGTATCGACGGTATACCCATGACTGAACCCGTTCTGGATGAACGTAATAAACAGATAGCCATCCGCTTCTTACGTGATGGCGACGGTTCACTTATTTTTACCCAGAATCACTCTATCAAGATCTTGTTTTGGTATGTGAATGAACAAGGGGAACGAGGCGAATTCACCAGTTATGGCGCCACGCCCTATCGCTACCAATCAGCGTATGGTCCGAAAGCTGATGGTGAGGTACTTAAAAAATCCCTGACGGATGCCATCAAAAAAGCCTTATCCATGCTTGGGTTTAGCGCTGATGTCTTTATGGGTATGCACGACAATCCTGAATATCTGGCTGAAAACAAAATTGAATTCGGTATCAAGGCAGCCAGTGATAAAGCGGAAGATCTCACCCGCTTACGTAAAGAACTGGACGAGAAGTTTTCACGTAATACCGAGACCATGAAAACGGCCGTCACCAAGAACGAACTAAGAGGCATTGCTTCCACGCTGACCCGTGAAATCGATGTGCATCTCAAGAGTGCGAAATCGTTTGGTGACAAAGAGTATGAACGTTATTTATCAGGTCGGTTACGTCGTTTAACTGAAATCGAAAAAGACTGTTTAACCCAACTGGAAGAGGCAAATCCATGACCACCGCGATTGCATTAGCTGCCGATTATGATCAGCTGCAAAAACTGATCACCACCGGTGAATTTTCACCGGAAGAAATTGCCGATACCCTCGATGGACTGGAAGGGGCTTTGGGTGACAAGCTGGATGCGGTCATGATCCATGTCCGTAACCTTGAAGGACAGGCCCGAACGCTGGACGATGAAGCCAGGCGACTGGCTGATCGCAAAAAGTCCCTTGAAGGACAAATCAAACACCTGAAAAAATATGTTCTTGATTGCTTGCTAAAAGCAGACCTGAATACCCTGAAGACCACGAAAAATACTTTCAGCGCTCGTCAGGGTAGCGCCAGAGTCATTATCGATAATGAGATGTTACTACCCGATGAATTAGTGGATGTTCAGACCATTACCGCCCCGGACAAGAAAGCCATTAAAGAAGCGATTGAACGCGGCGAAACCATTCCAGGCGCACATATCGAAATCGGGGAAAGAAGTTTGCAGGTTCGTTAACAATCAGATTATGCCCGGTGATTCGGGCAATCAGGAGGAAATGATGGCAGCAAAACTTGAAGTCAGCATCTTTTATAACGAAGAAATCGACCAGTGTGAAATTACATGGTCAGCAGACAGAACCGCGGATTTTTCGCCAATGGAAAAAGCCACATTGGAACAATTGAAAACCGCCCTGATAAACCAACTCAGTTCTGTCTCCCGTCACGGGCAATTACACTGAGAGAGTGAACATGATGAAAAATACCCTTGAAGATTTAAATAACCATCTTTTTGCTCAATTAGAGCGGTTGTCTGACGAAGATCTTTCCGACAAAGTATTAGAAATGGAAATTCGGCGTGCAAACGCCATTTCTGATGTGGCCACTCAAATCGTCAGCAACGGACACTTAGCCCTTAAAGTTCAAAAGGCACTGGGTAATCATGAAATTAAGTCCGCCCCCAAATATCTGGAGGGGCGATCATGAGACAGAGATTTGAATATACCCCTGAAATGGAAAACTGGATGAAAGCCAACTACCTGTTGCCATTAAAAGAACTTACCGTCCAGTTCAACCACTCTTTTTCTGTCAACCGCTCAAATGAAGCGATTAATGGCTTAAGGAAAAGACTGGGATTACGCACAGGCCGTAGTGGACAATTTCACAAAGGGCATCGCCCTTTTAATGCCGGAGCCAAAGGGTTAACCAGGCCCAATTCCGGCTCATTTAAAAAAGGGCAACCCGCATGGAATAAACGCCCGGTAGGGACAGAACGGGTTACTGGTTGCGGTTATACCGAAATCAAAGTAGCCGAACCCAATATCTGGCGACATAAACATCATGTCATCTGGGAAGAACATCATGGCAAACGCCCCAAGGGAACTATCCTGACCTTTAACGATGGCAACCCTCAAAATTGCCAGATTGATAATTTATTGATGCTCACTCACAAAGAGCATGGCGTTATAAACAATTTCTATCACGCCGTATCCATACAACATAAACCAACCGCCATTAATCTGGCACGAATAAAAATAGCTGTTGCTGACAAGCGCAAGAAAATCAGACCAAACCGCAATATAAAAAGAGGCCAGACCCATGCTTAAACATCAACACCAACGTCACCAAGCCATCAGGCTCACCCTGCCCGATGGTACGAACGGCTTGATCATGACCGACCGCCGCTGTTCCGTCTCCTATGACTTTCCGTCCGAAGTAAAAATCGAGCCGGCTAATCGTCATCAGAAGACGGCGATCGATATTCTTTCCTTGGCCCGCGAAACTGATTAAGCCTAATCAGAAATTCAGCCACGTAATGCCTAGCATGATGGTACATTCACCAAACGGAGCACCATCATGCAGCCCTGGCAACCGGGACAACAACTATTAACGAACTTCGATATCAAACTGGGACGATTGGCGGCCAGTGTCAAAAACACGCCCTGCCATCAAGCAGAGATTATCCGCGCTTGTGACACCGCTGATCTGATCATTCTATCGATGATGAGGCAAGACCATGAAAAGCCACTGCGACATTATCACCGATGAGGAAATGGAAGAATTGACCGGCTATCAAATACCGTCCAAACAGTGCGAGGCACTGGTCAAACATGGCATTTTCTTTATCACACGCCAAGACGGTAAACCCAGAACAACCTGGAAACATTTTAACCATCCCCTAATTGCTACCCGTTACTCCAAACCCGCCGAAGAGCCCGATTTCGAGAATATGTAATAATGGCCAGAACAAGGAAGAACGCCGCCGATGCCAAGTTACCCAAACGGGTCTATCGGGGAAAAACCAAATATGAATTTCATCCGTCCAGAGGGGGATCGCTTTCCCTCTGCCCTCTGGACGCCCCGCTTTCCGTTATCTGGGCGGAATATGAAAAAGTTATCAGTGACATGTCACGAGAGGAAAACACCGTGTCAGAGTTAATCAAACAATTTCTGGCTTCAGCCACGTTTCAGGATCTGGCGACAGAAACCAAAAAAGATTATCGGAAATATGCCAACAAGCTGGTCCCTGTCTTCGGGAAAATGGCACCGGACAACGTGAAACCCGAGCACGTCAGAAAGTACATGGACAAACGCGGCCTGAAGAGCAGAACGCAGGCCAACCGCGAGAAAACTTTCTTTTCCCGGGTCTACAAATGGGGCTATGAGCGGGGTATGGTCAAAGGCAATCCGTGTAAGGGTGTGAAACAATACAAGGAGAAAGCGCGGGAACGGTATATCACTGATGCTGAATATCATGCGCTTTATTCCGTCGCCCCTGCCATTGTCAGAATTGCAATGGAACTGGCTTATTTATGTTGTGCACGACAAGCCGATGTTTTGTCACTCACCCGCGCACAGTTAATGGAAAAAGGGATCTTTATTCGTCAGGGTAAAACCGGAAAACAACAAATTAAGGCATGGACGAAACGCTTAGAAGACGCGGTGAAGCTGAGTGACACCTTAATTACCGAACCGGGTATTGTCAGTATGCATGTTATTTGTCAGGCCACGGGGCATAAATATACCCGTGATGGTTTTAACAGTCGCTGGAAGAAAGCGAAAAATAGCGCGAAAGAGACTTTTCCCGAATTAGACTTTAACTTCACCTTTCATGATCTAAAAGCCAAAGGCATTTCAGATCTGGACGGTACGCTGGCCGAGAAGCAGGTCATTTCGGGTCATAAAAATATTACCCAGACAGCAAGATACAACAGAAAAATTGAAGTGGTTCCGGTTGTTGGCGGCCAACACACCGAATGATATTAGGAAAAGATATTAGGAATTTATTAGGAATTTATTAGGAATGTGATTTAAATCAAAGAAAAAAGCCACCGTAAAGGTGGCTCTTTCTTACTCTAACTCACTGTTTAACAGCAAGTTTTTATATGGTGCCCAGAGCGGGACTTGAACCCGCACAGCCTAAAGGCCGAGGGATTTTAAATCCCTTGTGTCTACCGATTTCACCACCTGGGCTGAATTTGGAGGCGCGTCCCGGAGTCGAACCGAGGTTGACGGATTTGCAATCCGCTGCATGGCCACTCTGCCAACGCGCCTTTCTTGGAGCGGGAAACGAGACTCGAACTCGCGACCCCGACCTTGGCAAGGTCGTGCTCTACCAACTGAGCTATTCCCGCCTTTCTTCGAACTGCTTGATTTACTTAATTTGTTTTGTAAACTTCATGTGCCGTTCGATGCGTTGCATTCTACTTACTTCACGAAATGAGTCAACACAATTATTTATAAAACTCGTTCGCTAGATGATTTTTACGCCACTTCGATCAACCTTCACGCAAATCATCCCATGCAGCGCTCAAATATTGAAACATTGACCAGAACGTCAGGACCGCAGCAGCATATAATAAGATGAATCCCCCCACTTCAAATTCAATACAAGGACGCCATAATAAGGCAACCAATGCCGCCATTTGTGCTGTGGTTTTTATTTTCCCCATCCAAGAAACAGCTACGTTACTGCGTTTTCCCAATTCAGCCATCCACTCACGCAGGGAGGATATGATGATCTCACGTGCAATCATCGTTGCAGCAGGCAATGTAATCCACCATGTGTGGTAATGTTCTGCAATCAGTACCAACGCAGTAGCAACCATAACTTTGTCCGCCACAGGATCAAGAAATGCACCAAAACGCGTTGTCTGTTTCCACAAACGGGCAAGAAAACCATCAAACCAGTCTGTTGCAGCGGCGACAATAAAGATAATGGCACACAACTCCGGTGCCCATTGAAATGGCAGGTAAAATGCCAAGACAAAGAATGGAATTAAGGCAATACGGAACAGAGTAAGCCATGTTGGAATATTTAATTGCATAATGCTTCGTAACTATCTGGCCATGTAAAGTTTGTTAATATGGTGCATCAATACTCTTAGTGTTTCAACGCATTATAGATTTTTTCTGCTAGCGCATAAGAAATAGAAGGCACTTTTGCGATCTCTTCTACACTTGCGTTGCGTAAAGGCTGCAATCCACCCATATATTTTAATAACATTTGTCTGCGTTTTGGCCCAATACCGTTTATCGACTCCAGTGTACTGGTCTTTTTCACTTTTTCTCGACGCTGACGATGTCCTGTAATGGCATGGTTGTGAGATTCGTCACGAATATGTTGAATAACATGTAACGTAGGCGAATCAGGAGTAAGTGCCATCCCCTCTCCTTTGGCTTCAAAAAACAAAGTTTCCAACCCAGCCTTACGATCACTACCCTTCGCAACTCCAACCAGCTTAGGATGCTTTTTATTCCATTTAACCTCCAGAGAATCGAAAACTTCAATCGCTTGTGCAAGCTGCCCTTTTCCACCATCAATAAAGATAATGTCCGGGATTTTTGTCTGATCAATAGCTTTACTATATCGACGACGCAAGACTTGGTTCATTGCAGCATAATCATCTCCCGGAGTGATACCTGTGATGTTATAGCGTCGATATTCGGCACGAACCGGACCATTACTATCAAAAACAACGCAAGATGCAACGGTTTGTTCACCCATCGTATGGCTAATGTCAAAACACTCCATACGTTGGATTTTTTCTAGCCCTACAAATGTGATTAGTGATTCTAATTGCTGATGAATTGTCGATTGTTGGGAAAGTTTAGTAATCAAGGCTGTTGCAGCATTGGTACGAGCCAATTTTAGGTATCTCGCCCTAGCACCTCTTGGCCGGGCTTGAATATAAATTTTTCTGCCCGATAATTCAGAAAGTGATGCTTCTAACAGTTCTTTTTCTGGCAATGCAAAATCCAATAAAATTTCTGTCGGCAACGTCCTATTTTGACTTCCCTGAAGATAGAATTGACCAAGGAAAGTTTGTACTACTTCATCTAACTTCGTATCTATCGGAATTTTGGGATAGTAACTTCGGCTACCCAATATTTTTCCCTGACGGATAAATAAGACATGCACGCAAGCCATTCCCGCCTCAAAAGCGACACTGATAACATCAAGATCATCACCTTCTCCGAAAACAAATTGTCGTTCAGTGACTTGCCGTACTGCTTGGATCTGATCGCGATAACAGGCAGCCTCTTCAAATTTTAGCTGCTGACTCGCTTTTTCCATTTTTCTAACCAGCTCACCCAATACTTGCTGATCTTTTCCCGCCAAAAACAAACGGACGTATTCAACTTGCTGCTGATATTCTTTATCCGTTACGAATCCCTTAACACAAGGGGCAAGACAGCGCCCAATCTGATATTGCAAACAAGGCCTTGAGCGATTGCGATACACACTGTCTTCACATTGCCGAATAAGAAATAGTTTCTGCAATAAAGTCAAAGTATCACGTACTGCATGAGAATTAGGGAATGGGCCGAAGTATTCGCCCTTCGCATGTTTGGCTCCACGGTATAAGGTTAGGCGGGGATGAATATCACTACTCAAGAAAATATAAGGATAGGATTTATCATCTCTCAATAATACATTGTAGCGAGGTTGGTACAGCTTGATATAGTTGTGTTCGAGCAGGAGTGCTTCTGTTTCTGAGTGGGTAATAGTGACGTCTATCTGAGCGATATTTTTTACCAATGATTCTGTTTTGCGACTGCTAACTTGTACCCGAAAATAGCTAGAGAGCCGTTTTTTTAGATCTTTGGCCTTACCAACATAGATCACTGCACCAGTAGCATCATACATACGGTAGACACCCGGCTGACTGGTGACTGTTTTTAAGAATACCTTTGAATCAAATAGATCCGCCACGACTTATCACCCATCAAATCTTATTACTCACCGCGAATGACCATATTCTGTGCATCAAGTAACCCACAACGTATCGCTATATGAGTTAATTCTACATCACCTTTGATGTTTAGCTTACCAAACATTCTATAACGGTAGCTATTCACTGTTTTTGGACTCAGGTTAAGTAACGTGGAAATTTCATTAACTTTGCGCCCTTGAGTTATCATTGTCATGATCTGTAATTCCCGCTCTGAAAGTTCATCCAGCGGATTTTCTTTTTGGGGAGATAACTGATTCAGCGCCATCTGCTGGGCAATATCCGGGGAAATGTAACGCTGCCCTGCATAAACAGCCCGAATTGCATTGATCATATCCTGAGGAGTTGCAGCTTTGCTCAAATATCCCCTGATCCCTGCTTGCATCACTTTCGTAGGCAGAGAACTTTCAGTATGGATAGTTAGCATAACCACCCGTATGTCAGGTGAATGACGGATGATTTTCTTAGCTGCTTCCAGCCCCCCTATTCCGGGCATTCCCATATCCATAATGACAACATCCGGGCTGTTTGATCTACACCATCTGACCGCATCTTCTCCACTGCTGGCTTCTCCTACGACTTTAATCCCTCTCACATCATCAAGGATACCTTTCACGCCAATGCGAACCAGTTCATGGTCATCAACTAATAAAACATTAATCAAACAACATCTCCACTAACATAATACCCACTCAAATAATGATAAATGAATAACTCCAAAACCAAGTGGACACGCTGAATTTATCTTTATGATTTTAATAAAATAAATTGAAAGAAGACAACATCTTCTCTCAAGTGACATCAAAACCTTTTGGATGAAGTAACAGATTATACTAACATTAACGCAAAACAGAAAGAAAATTGTTATATATCAATAAAGTAAACACTATTAACGATTTTTTATTATTAAATAGATAACCAGCAAATTTCGTTTGATATTTTTTTTAAAAAAACATAGTTCTATGTTATTAAAAACAATATATTTTATATCCAGAACAATATGAGGGTGATATTTCCCTCATATTGCAACAATTATTTAAATAAATTAAGAATATCTTCTTTAGTCAGCATGGGAGTCTTTTCAACAAAGTTATAATATGCGGGTTTACTGTCCACATAAATTTGACTAAATAATTTACCTGAATTATTATTTCCAAACAAAGCAACAGAAACATAATAAGCACTTGGATGATGCAAATGGTAAAAAAGATGTGTGCCGCATTTTTTACAGAAAGCGCGTTCCGCCCAGTCGGACGATGAAAATATTGATATACTTTCAGTTCCTCCTATTTTTAAGTCGTCTTTACAGTCTACGGATAAAAATGGACCACCATTCCATTTTTGGCACGTCTCACAATGACACACATTAATATCTTCAATACTTTGATTAGTTTTTACTTCCACAGCACCACATAAACAACGACCTTGATTCATCATCTCACTCTCTAGCTGTAATAAACTCATAGGGAAAATCTTATATCTGAGATTGAACAAATCGACCACCATGCTTCACCAAAAACGCCATATGAACCACAATGATTCTCTGGTTTCTAGCAGATCCATACAAATATATCCTGTAGTTTTCAAGCTGTTGCTTGATGGGAAAAAATAAATTATTTACCTTTCACATTCTCATTGCTTTCTTCATCATCATCATCAATATGCCAACTGTGTAGTATTCGGTGGACAAAAGGCGTTACTACCATCCCAACTGCGATAAAAAAGATAGCCTGAAGAAATAATCCATAAATAGCAGCAAAATATTTCCCCAGAGTAGAGACTGGCTCAATATGCAGGTTTTGGGTTCCAATCATTGAGACAGAATTCAATATTGCATCAGGAATAGCATGGCTTTCAATCAAGAAAAAACCTAATACACCAGGAATAATACCGATCAGGAAGATAATAAATGCATGTAAAAAAAAGCGCAGCATCCGTAAGAGAAATCGGTCAAGGCTAATTAATTTATCAGTAAATTTTTCCATACTAGATCTCCACTAATAAATTAGTTACCATGATGATTGTATGTCAGTTTTTATTTTTATCAATAATCATTGACTGGATATCGCCAAATAAATTTGGCAATAACACATTTTTCTTGAATACCCGACAGCCCAAAACTTCATATCTTAGCCGAACATCACAGAAACCAATCACTACAAGCGAATCCTTGTGCCAAAGATATAACTCTGGAAAAAGGAGACAAAGCATTGTATAAGCAAGATCAAAGATAACATGGCCTCATTGCCAATACTAATGAGATTAGTATGCACTTTAATTATATTTACACATAACATTAATATCAAATATAATAATTTATAAACTGCACGGCAACTAATTTAAATATAAAAAAACAATAGTTCATTTTACTATTTACAACTCTATAAATCATATCCTTAACTTATACTAACCCATAATATAAAAATATTACAACACCAGATAATACAGGGAAACTAAGCTATATTAGCCATTAATAAATCCATATCAAAAAAGATAAAAACATTTTCTGGTTCAATTTCCCGAGAATAACTTCCCCAGTTATCGGTCGTCATAAAACGAATATTAAAAGGTGCCAATAAATCAAGCAGTTTTCGACAGGTTTCATCGTTTCGGGAGCCAAATACATGGGATATGAATTTTTTTCTTTTTATATCAATAATATACAAAATACAATAACGTTGTTTTTTTGTTACCGACGAAAGACCATTGTTCATCCAACTCGCAAATGAGCGTGACATCATGGGAAGCCTCCTGCCTTGATGTTACCTGCTTTGGTGAGAGTATTTTAAAGTCCGTATAACCATGTTGATACCGATGCCTAAAACACGACCGATATCCCTAATACCAGAACCACTCATCGCCATATCAATCACTTTTTCTTTTATGCCGGGCTTGTGACTATTGTAACGATAGTTAAGTTGAAAGGTTTTCTGGCAGTCTTTGCAGTAATAGCGCGGAAAATCAGCTTTACCTGTTCCGTGTCTACGTACCGATTCTGTTTGGCCGCAGTATCGGCAAACAACTGCTATCGTGACAGTCATGACCTGAAAAAGCATAATAATATCAAATTAACGCTTTGGAGTCATGACCAGTTTTATCAATATAAATCATTCCATAATATGATAATAATTGGATATGGAATATAAGTATATTAACAATAGAAAAATTGATAGAAATGAGTTGTAATCAATGCGGTGGAATAAAATTCCAATATCGTGGTCAAGAAAAAATAAATTTACCTACTAATAAAAAATTTGAGACTAAACAACTCGGCACTCATATTGTAATAGAAATGAAAAATTATAATAGCAATAAATTAAAGTCTATCTCCACAATTGAATCAATCATGCTTGATGTTGCTAAAGAATGTAACCTTAATATTGTTACTTATCATTTCCATGAATTTGAACCGTGGGGAGTCAGTGGTGTGATAATATTAGCAGAATCACATTTTACGATACATACATGGCCTGAATACCACTACGCTGCGCTTGATTTATTTATCTGCATGAATTCAATCAGTAAACTACCCTTATAACACAACTGCAAACTCAACTAAGTTCAAAAGAAATATGAGTATAAGGTGCTGCAACGAGATTTCTAGCTTTCAAATTTAAAAATATATCCTTTACCTGGATCTAAAATAAAAAGGAAGCAATCAAAGCGATGCTTCCCTTATCTAATTTGTTTCTATAATATTTAGAAATATCATGCAAAATGACTATTGATTAAGGCCATTCCCATCACATCACAATATTGACCATTTCTTAATGACTGCATACGCCGAATACCTTCAACTTCAAATCCAAATTTTTTATACAGAGCAATCGCTTTTTCATTATCAGCAAACACTTCCAGTTCAATTCTGATACAACCTAACCAATTGAACGCATAATCAATTACAAAAGCCATTAATTTTGAACCAACGCCCTTGCCAGAATAATCGGCATCAACACCAATACCAATCCCCACCGCGTGCCTGCGTCTCGGATTAGCATGGGTAAATAATTCTATTGTACCTACGACCTTACCATTTACTTCAGCTACAAAAGCAATATGCCCTTGTTCTCTATTTAGTTTCAAACGCTCCCGCCACATTTCGTGCGAAGGGCATGGACGTTGCAAAGTATTAGAGTAAACCTCAGGATGGCTAAAAATTCGCTGATAATGTTCAGCATCTTCTGGCTCAGTTGCCCTAATTATAATTTCCATACATATCTCTTTTTCAGCTTGACTCTATTATAACTACCTGATAAGAAAATAAATGTAAATAGCATATTAAATATTTATTGAAAATAAAAAATTAATCTATTAATGATGTTTTTTTATTTATTTTGAGTTCATATGGTTCAAAAAAAAATACAGCTACTTTTGAATCGCTCAAAAATCTTGAAATGAGTCTTTACGGTGAAAAGAGAAATAATGCTGATTGGTTAAACATGGTATTACATGATGACTTTCTGGAAATCAGTAAATCAGGTTATATTTATACTAAAAAAATTGTATTCGATGAATTAACTACAGAAATAAAAACTACTTTTCAGATTTTCTCAAAAGATTTTTCTATGAACTGTTTTGGTAAAAATATTGTATTACTAACTTATCAATCTTATGAGATAGATCGAATTGGAAAACCATTCAATCAAGTGCTTCGCTCATCAATTTGGCAATTATCTTCAGTTGATAAATGGCAACTGAGATTCCATCAAGGTACGATCATGTTTGTTTAAGATAAAAAATGGCTCAGTATTTGAGCCATTGATAGTTAATTTCCGGAATTTTCTACTTAGTGAGTCAGATATTTTTTGTGCTTTTTCACAATCTGAAATCCGATCATTAGAATAACAAACCAAATTGGCGTAGCTATTAACGCTTGGCGAGTATCCGGCTGTAAAGAAAGTAGTAGCAAGACAAAAGCAAAGAAAGCCAAGCATACCCAAGACATCACAATACCAAATGGCATTTTATATACCGAGGCCTGATGCAACTCTGGCCGACGTTTTCTGTAAACCAGATAGGAGCACAGAATCATGCTCCAAATAAACATAAACAGAATCGCAGAAACGGTTGTCACTAGAGTAAAAACCCGCATCACATCTGGAATAAAGTAGATCAAAACAATCCCAAAAGAAAGACATAGGCAAGTAAAGATCAACCCTGATGCAGGAACAGAACGACGGGAAAGACGACTAAACTGCTTTAGCGCATTCCCCTCTTTTGACAGACCAAACAACATCCGACTAGTAGAAAAAACGCCACTGTTTGCCGAAGATGCCGCAGAAGTCAGAACCACAAAGTTCACAATGCTGGCAGCGGCAGGTAATCCGATCAAGACAAATAGCTCTACAAAAGGGCTTTTATCCGCAATGATAGCCCGCCACGGCGTGACCGACATAATCACAATCAGAGCCAAAACATAAAACGTAATAATACGAATTGGAATGGCATTAATCGCTTTTGGCAAAGATTTCATCGGATTTTTGGTTTCCGCCGCAGCGGTTCCTACCAATTCAATCCCGACAAAAGCAAATATCGCTATCTGGAACCCAGCAAAAAAGCCGCTTAATCCCATAGGGAGCATCCCATAATCACTCCAGATATTAGAAAGTGCGGCAACATGCCCTGCTGGTGATTGAAAGTTCATACCAATCAAAATACCCCCTGTCACAATCAAGGCGACAATAGCAATAATTTTGATCATGGCAAACCAGAACTCCAGCTCCCCAAACAGTTTTACTGTTGCGAGATTTAGAGTTAACAATACCAGAACGCATAAAAATGAAGTTCCCCATTCTGGAAAGCTAGGTGCCCAATATCCAACATAAGCAGTGATAGCGACAATATCTGCTATACCAGTAATTACCCAACAGAACCAGTAAGTCCAACCCACAAAAAAACCGGCCCACGGCCCCAGTAAATCTGCAGAGAAATCACTAAACGACTTATAGTGCAAATTAGAAAGTAATAACTCTCCCATTGCTCGCATAACGAAAAACAGCATAAATCCAATGATCATATAAACAAAAATGATCGAAGGCCCCGCGAGAGAAATCGTTTTACCTGATCCCATAAACAAGCCAGTACCAATGGCACCGCCAATTGCAATTAGCTGTATATGTCGATTGGTGAGGCTTCGCTGCAGGTGCGAACCTTCAGTTTCAGGAGTGTGAGTGGGTTGTATTTTTTCTTCCATAGTCGTATCCAGTTTATTCTCACAGCATGGCCTTAAAACCCTCAAGCTGTGTTTAAGAGAACATTGTGACATAGACAACCGCGATATTAACAGAAGGATTTCATATGAAAAGTAGAATGGTTATATTTAAACCTATCAGTTAAGAGTTAATTGCATATACGCAATTAACTTGAAGATGCAGGAATTAAAGTCTGGAAATTATCTGTCAGCCGGGTTGCCAATTCCTGTACTTTTTCGGGTAATGTGACATGAAAAA
>NZ_FOVO01000044.1 GCF_900115195.1 Xenorhabdus japonica | reverse complement strand
GGATTGTAAATCACAAACGATCATCAATGTTCCTACCTTTATGTACTGAAGGCACATCACTGAACTAACTGTTCAATTTAGACCCGTTTGCCCTAAGGTCACGTATTCAATCGGTTGATTTTTATGTATAATTGGCATTTTTTCGGAGAAATGAAATGGCGACGGTGGAAGTAAAATGTCGATTTTGTCAGCAAGTTGAATACGTCAAAAAACATGGCAAAGGCGAGGCAGGCCATCAACGCCATCGCTGTTTCTCCTGCCAACGAACCTTTCAACTCGAGTACGTCTATCGGACGTGCCAAGCCGGTATAAAAGAACAAGTCATTGACCTTACCATGAACAATGCCGGTATCCGTGATACTGCCCGTGCATTGCATATCAGTATTAATGCCGTTGTTCGCGTTTTAAAAAAACGTAAACCGCGATGCGTAACAACACTTCCCTTAGAGAATGTCAATTTAATACATATCAACGGGTTGAATACACGACCAAGAATTGGAGTAGGAGCTAACCTGTTTCAGGTGTTATATAACTCACAGTAAGTTTCCAGCATTTCAATATACTAAAAAAATCAGGATAATTTGGTATTTCAGTAAGTAGGAGCGTGCATATGTACAAGACTATTTTAGTACCAGTAGATATTTCAGAAGAAGATCTAACCAACAAGGCAGTTGACTGCGCGCTTAAGATCGCCAGAGAAACAGGGGCTAAATTACACGTCTTACATGTATTACCCATTTCATCAGCGATTATTAATGCTTATGCACTCGGCTATATGGAAATTAAGGACAAAGCGACTATCAAGGCAGAACAAGACTTGAAAAAGCTAGTTGATTCCATGGGATTACCAACTGGTCAGATCTCCTATTCGATTGCATTTGGCTCTCCAAGAGACGAAATCACTTCTACAGCGAATGAAATTGATGCTGATTTGATTGTCATAGGTTCAAGGCGACCCAATATCACAACTCATCTGTTAGGTTCCAACTCTGCTGGGGTTGTCAGATATGCAAAAACATCTGTATTAGTCGTGCGATAACTATTAGCAAAGGGTATGTTGATTTAACGTGGTTTTTGTTGATTTTGAACTGATGCTCAATAGCTGGCGGTTATATCCGATTACAGGGGAGTATATATGTATAACACGATTTTAGTTCCCATTGATATTTCAGAAGATATATTAACTGATAATGCAATTAAACATGCCGAATTTTTGGCAAAAATATCTAATGCAAAGGTTCATCTTTTTCACTCTGTACCAGATATTTCCAGATTTTCCGTAAGTTATAGTTACCACTATGATTTATTGAGCGCTTTTGCCAAAAAAGCAATAGCGAATTCTGAAGAGGAACTTAAAAAAGTCGTAGAACGTATTGATTTGCCGAAAGATAAAGTATCTTTCTCCGTTGCCTTTGGTTCTCCACGGGATAAGGTACTTTCTACAGCGCGTGAGATTAATGCAGATTTGATTATTGTCGGATCTCGTCGGCCTGATATCTCGACTCATTTACTGGGTTCAAATGCGTCGGGCATTGTAGGATATGCCAATATTTCTGTTTTGGTTGTGAGATAATCGGTTAAATCTGGATTAAAAATTGACAATTATTTATACAACCGTGCTATTTTCTGGCACGGTTGTTTTTTAACATACATTTATCATTTCACTGACATAATAAATTGATTTAACCCTTATCCAATAATGGATAAGAGTTCATTTTAAAACGTAATATTTTTTTGCTTAACATTCTAATCAAGTATGTTAATTGGTGTATTAAGTCATATTAATATTATTTAATTAAAATAATGAATTGATGTCCTTCCTAATCATTAAAAAAATCGACGAATAATATTTGTCATTTCATGGTATTGTCAGGCAAGATCATCGCCGGATGTTATACGTAATAGATGTTATGAATAACAAATGTTATGAAAAATAAGTAAATAGGTATTATTTTGAATAGTAAAATTACCCAATGGGTACGTTATCTTTTGGTTTTTGGATTAACCATCTCTTTTCATGCATGGAGCGCTCCAACCAGTTTCGAGCAAGCTAAAGTAGAATCAAGAAAAAATGTTTATAGCGGGCAAATAAAATCAGGTATAGGCACATTATATTGTGGTTGTGATTGGCATTGGGTGGGTAAAAGTGGTGGGCGTGTTGATCTGGCTTCTTGTAAATATGATATAAGATCACAACAAACAAGGGCTGAACGTACTGAATGGGAACATATGGTTCCGGCTTGGGTATTTGGGCATCAACGCCAATGTTGGCAAGATGGTGGGCGGAAAAACTGCGTTGATACTGACCCTGTATTTCGCATGATGGAATCAGACATGCATAACTTGGCTCCAGCAATCGGTGAAGTTAATAGTGATCGCAGTAATTTTGCTTACGGGATGGTCGCCAGAAACACACCTAATATGTACGGTTCATGTAGCAGTAAGGTGGATTTTAAATCACGCTTGTTTGAGCCGCGCGATAAAGTGAAAGGCATGGTTGCCAGAGTCTATTTCTATATGCATGATCGCTATAATCTGACTATGTCACGCCAACAGCAACAATTGATGATGGCATGGGATCGCAAATATCCGGTGGATGCTTTAGAGCGTGAAAGAGATAGCCGAATTGCCAAGATTATGGGACACCATAACCCGTTTGTGACCGGCAGTAAAAAATGGGAATTAGGGCACAAAAATTCAGGCCAAGGCTTATTACCGCAGAAAGGCTTAATGTCACAGAAAGGGCAAGAGGTACAGAATAGTACGTCAAAGCAGAATAATTTACATGGAGGAAATAATCAGCTATCAACCCAAAGAGCCTCAGCAAAAACAGTGAAAAATGGCGTGATTAAGGGAAATAAAAATAGCCAGATTTATCATTTTTCGCAATGCTCTGGTTATAAGACAGTAGCAGATAAAAATGCAATTTATTTCAACTCAGAAGCAGAAGCTAAAAAAGCAGGATATCGCTTGGCAGGTAATTGTAAAATTTAACCGTTTATCTTGTCATTTCTTAGTTAGAAATCGGCGTTTGAGATGATGTCACGAATGAAAAGTGACGATCTTAACGCCGTTTTTTATGGGCTTTAATAGGTCATGTATTCAACGCGCTGAAACCCCTCAAACATAATATTCACGCTCAATGAAAGTACCAATGATTTTGTCATGCATCTCAGGGGATTTTGAATGTCTTACGATTCAGATGATTAATCCGGTTACGTAAGGTTAACATTAATAGGACATAAAGCAAACAAAATGAAAAACCCCGCCGCAAGCGGCGAGGAATTTGAACCCAAGAGATTAAAATAACGTTAAATTGATTTATTTAGTATTTTATCAGCCTCAATCAATTGTTGTTTTCTCGGTGTTATCGCAGAAGAAGAATGATTTTTTGCCAAGAACGTATATACCGTCGGTAGTACAAATAAAGTAAAAAATGTTCCCACTAACATACCAGATACAATCACCAGCCCAATACCAAAACGGCTATTTGCACCCGCACCACTAGCAAATAACAGTGGAATCAAGCCGATCACCATTGCTGCTGTCGTCATCAATACCGGGCGAAGACGAATTTTTGCCGCCTTCAAGATCGCAGAACGCTTATCTATCCCTTCAATTTCCTGTAACTTATTGGCAAATTCCACCATTAAGATACCATGCTTACTAATAAGTCCTATCAGCGTTACCAATCCAATCTGAGTATAAATATTAAGTGTAATATATCCCATGGCTAGTGGTATCAGAGCACCACAAATAGAAAGTGGTACAGTGATCAGGATAATCAAGGGGTCGACCAGACTTTCATATTGGGCAGCCAATACCAAATAAATAATGATCAACGCAGCCAAAAACGCAAAAATCAGAGCATGACCTTCTTGTTTATATTGCCGGGAATCAGATTGCCAATCATAACTGAACCCTGCTGGCAAATTATCCAATATTCCTTCAAGGAAAGTTACAGCTTGCCCTAAGGTCACTCCTGGCGCAGGAATAGCCTGAAAAATTGCTGCATTCTGCTGATTGAACTGAGTCAGTTTATTGGGTTCAACTTTCGTCGAGATTGAGACCACTGTAGAAAGTGGGATCATCTTTTGGTTTTCAGTCCGCACAAAATGATGTGCCAATGCTTCTGGCGTTAATCGCTGACTGCGTATACTTTGTGGAATGACGTCATATGAACGACCATTCATTCCAAATCTGTTGATATAGTTTTCTCCTACCAGTAACGCTAGTGATTCACCAATATCTTGCATTCTAATCCCTAAGCTATTGGCTTTGGCACGATCAATCCGCACTTGCACTACTGGATTGTTATAGTCCAGATCACTGTCTACAACAACAAATAACCCGCTCTCGCGTGCTTGCTGTTTAATTTCTTCCATTGTTTGGTATAGGATGGGATAATCCTGCAAACTACGCAGTACCATCTGAATAGGCAGCCCCCCAGTGGAACCCGGTAATGGTGGAAGCTGGAATATAAAAATATTACTCCCTTCTACTTCTCCCACTGCCGCTTGTAATTGTGCCTGAATGTCCGAGGCCGAGCGCTTACGTTCACTCCATTCAGTCAAGTTTACCCCACTAAAACTTGAAGAAAGCCCATCAGTACCATTAATAATCCATGTACCGACCATTTCTGGCACTTCATTAAATACTCGATCAAGTTTGTGGGCAAAACGCTCTATATAATCCAAATTAGCATGTTGTGGTGATTTGATTGCTGCCAATACACCAGCCTGATCTTCTACTGGCGCTAATTCCTGACGCGCTTGCTTATAGAGTAAAGGCAAACTTATAACGACTAATAAAGCAAATACGCCTGTTATCCATCGATAACGCAAAGAAATATTGAGCAAACGAGAATAATATTGAGCCAATTTATCAAAAAATGCCTCAGCCGCCAGTGCCATTCTTCCTTCTTGCTGTTTCGGCTGTAATAAAAAAGAACTCATTACTGGCGATAAAGTCAGAGCCACTATACCCGATACGATAACAGCCCCCGCCAACGTTAAAGCAAATTCCTTAAACAAGGCACCTGTCAGCCCGGTCATCAAACCAATCGGTGCATAAACTGCAGCAAGAGTAATCGTCATTGCAATCACAGGACCTGCTACTTCTCTCGCGCCAATTAAGGCTGCCGCAATAGGTGACATGCCTTCTTCAATATGACGATGTACGTTTTCAACTACGACGATAGCATCATCGACCACAAGGCCAATTGCCAGTACCATTGCCAATAAAGTCAATAAATTAATACTGAAACCAAATAGCAGCATTAATCCCGCAGCGCCTAACATCGACAAAGGGATGGCAACAATTGGAATCAATACACTGCGCAATGATCCCAGACAGAGATAGATCACTATCATGACAATAATTAATGCTTCTAACAGAGTATTAGCAACTTCATCAATCGACGCTTTAATAAAGCGAGAAGTCTCAAATGCCAACTCAACCTTAACTCCCGGAGGAAGTGTTTTTTGGATATCAGGTAATAGACGTTTGATACCATCAACAATAACAAGTGGATTACCTGTCGGAGTTGAAAATAACCCCAAATGTACAGCGGCTTTACCATTCAACATCGCGCTGGTTTCAGTTGTTGCAGAGCCCAGTTCCACTGTGCCAATATCTTTAAGACGAACTAACCCATTGCCATCATTGCGGATAACCAGATCACGAAACTCCTCAACATTGGTGAGATCGGTATTAACATGCACATTTGAAATAACATATTCTCCTTTTACTTTCCCTGGCGCAGCTTGATAATTATTTTGCCTGACCGCTGATGCAACATCCGCTGCGGTCAATCCACGTCCAGCAAGGCGATCTGCATCCAGCCATAAGCGCATAGAAAGCTGCTGTCCACCCATCACTTGTACTTGCGAAACACCTTCAATGGAAGAAAACATTGGCTCAACCACTCTTGAAAGGTAATCTGTCACAGCTGATACCAGCAAAGTATCACTGGAAAATGCAACATAAGCGACAGCTGTTGACTCCCCTGATGACAGTTCAATAACAGGATCATAAGCTTGTTTTGGCAACTTGTACCTGACTTGGTTTACCTTTGCCATCACCTGTGCCAAGGCTTGGGTGGAATCACGATTAAGTTCCATACGTATAGTGACGATACTTCTACCTTGCACCGAAGAAGAAGAGAGATAATCCACCCCTTCTACAGAAGAAACGGCCTGTGAAATAGGTTGAGTGACAAATCCTTGCATCAAGTCAGATGATGCACCTGGATATTCCGTCCTGACGGTGATTGTTGAACTTTCTAATTGTGGATATTGCCGAATAGAAAGTTTACTCAGGGCAAACACACCCAACAACAGGATCAATGTACTGACTACCAGAGCAAGCACTGGTCGGCGAACAAAAAGGTCGGTAAATGTCATTTTTCCGTCTCCATTAAGAACCCGTTGCAGATGATTTCGCTGTATTCAATGTATCATCAGCAACCGCGACCACTTGTGTGCCATCATTCAATTTCAGTTGGCCTGATGTCACAACTAACTCTCCCTGAGACAACCCTTTCTTGATCTCCACCATACCGTTCCAACGTTGTCCCACTTCAACGGAAACACGTTTTACTGTCATAGGCTGTTGTTCAGTTGTTTTTTCATGCTCTTCCGTACCTTGTGCCACAAATACAGTATCCCCATAAGCGGTATAAGTCACAGCCGTTTCTGGTATGGACAAAACCGGGATGTTATCTTGACGCACAACTTGGATACTGGCGTACATTCCCGCTTTCAGTTTCCCATCAAGATTATTTAGAAGTGCCTGTACTTGTACAGTACGGGATTTACCAATCAAGGGATCAATGGCACTTACCTTGGCGGGGAAATTTTGATTCGGATAAGCATCAACCAGTACATTCACTGCCTGACCAACATGCAACTCAGGACTCGTCTGTTCATTCAACGAAAAATTCAGTTTAAGATTTTTTGCATCCACCAAATTGGCAATAGCGTCACCTGTATGTAGAAACTGTCCTATATGCACCTGTCGAATTCCCATTACGCCTGAAAATGGTGCCCGAATTGCTTTCTGAGCAATCAATGCTTCGGTCTGACGAATAGCAGCCAACGCCATATCACGCTCTGCCAGTGCATTATCCAGTTCTGCAACAGCAGCAACCTTGTTGGTAAATAATTTGCTGGTGCGTTGATATAACCTGTCAGTATTTTTCCACTGAGCCTGCAAACGAACAAGTTCAGCCTGTTCAACTGCATCGTTAATTTGCACCAGTAACTGACCTTTATCCACATATTGACCAGACTGAAACTCAATACTAGTTACTCTACCACTGGTTTCTGATGCCAAATGTATTTGTCTGTCAGCCTCAAGCTCCCCAACACCATATAATATTCTAGGGAGATGCATTTCTTTTACTTCTGCCAAAGCCACCTTCACAGGTGGGTAGGCCATATATCCTGATTCATTCTTAGCAGAACTATTTAGTTTATAAACGAAAATTCCAACCACTAATAATAAAGCGATTCCTAGGCCAACAACGATTTTTTTTCCCATCATTTATATCAACCTTTTCATTGTGTGAAATATTTGCTTATACTTTGAGTTTTTCTCAAGTAATGCGTAATTTCTGTATTTCCATTGCCAACAATCCCCAATAACCGTGGTATGTTCAAGTACAAAGCAGTATGAATTTCTTTGCTTTTACTAAGAAAACCCCAAAAAGTATGGCTTATAAAAATGGTTAGTAGTAATGAGCCAATTTCTGATGCGATATTAGAAACAATCCAGATATAAACTTGTAACATACATTTATACATTTATACATTTCTGACAGACAGATTGTCATCAAAATCTATAACTTTAGCCGATTCCAACGAAATGAAGATAAATAGAAAAATAATAGAATAAAAATCTATACCCTAGAAATTTTCAACTTACTTTCATCAAACCATCGCATAAACTACTCTCACATTTTTTATATAGAAACACTATTTTTCCAACATAGTGGCGTAAAAATGTAGCATTTTTCCGATTGAAGTGCATAACAAATATACATTATAAAACCTTAAGTTAACTTGAGGTCAAGAAAGATGAATAAAAATAAAAATATTGGCGGATTCATATAATCAAAATAACCAACGCTGTTTTCCTTCAGTTGTGTTACGTTATATTGCAATTATCAAGGCTGCATAAGACATTGAAATAATTGTCACACTAAATTAATTACTTTATCAATGTTTCTCGGATGATATAATAACTGCAATGATATAATCCCCATGCATAGTCCAATGCCACGAAAAAAAAGAATTTAATTACGGCTGGAGTCTTAAACTATTCCACCCGTTCTGAGTATGTTCAAAGCGTAGCCTTTTATGTAAACGGTTAGAACTTGCAGACCAAAATTCGATAGTGTGAGGTTCAAGCAGGTAAACAGTATATCTACTTGGACAGGGTAATGCCCCAATACCATCAAGCTCTTGTGCGGATATAAGGAACTGTTCATATGATATTAAAGGTTCACTTTGATAGGAAACGGTTGACATTGGATGCAAAGGTATTGCACGTTTATTCCATTCCTTAATAGCTCGTTCCCGAGTAAGCGCTTTAACCTTCCCACTTATGGAAAGCTGGCGACCAAGCTCACGCCAATAAAAATGTCCACAAGCAAAAGGATTATCTTTAACATCTTTTATTTTTCGACTACAGCTATGTGTAGCAAACACAATACCTTCATTTGTGAATTCTAAAATAGCCATTACACGGGATGACATATTGCCAGAAAGATTTGCAGTCACTAAAACCATTGCATAAGGCTCACGGACATCCTCATTAATTGCTTCTTGTAACCATTTTCTCCCTAACCCAATAGGATCATTAGTAAGGGAATCATATTCAGGAAAGGCATAATCCAACTTACCAGTCATACTTTCAAAAATGCTGCTCATGCTTTTGCCCTAAATAAAATATTGACCTGTTGCAATCTGAAATGCATAGCCGCTAGCCTCAAGGCAAAACTCTGCTTTCTCCATTTTAGCTATTGACTTCATATAAGATGGCCTTCCCATTTCAACACCTTGCATAATTTCTATTGTTTTCCCAAACTCAACTAAACCATATCGACAAAGATGTAGTGCCAGAGGGCCTGCAGCCGAACCCGTTGCTGCATCTTCTGCAACACCGTAAGCAGGAGAAAACATACGTAATCGCCAACTATCAATACCATTTGGACAGAAACATAAAGCGGCCATGTTATTAAACTGAGAAAGTTTTTTTAGATCTGGGCTAATTTTTGCGAGTATATCGACGTTTTCCACACCAACAAACACATGTCTCGGCCCTACATCATACATATCTATTGGTAATGTGCTTTTCTCCACGCCAAGCGCTTCAAGCAATTTTTGCCTATATTCATAGGGAGAAATAACAGGTTTTGGCTGTTCCATTTGTACATAAGCTGTATAAGGTTGTTCTTTTACCAAATCAACTGAAAATCGATAAACTCCTTTTTGTGTTTCGATATTCATTTCAGACAATCCTGTTTCCTGTGCTAAAGCTAACGCAGTGCCAAGTAATGGGTGTCCTGCAAAACCTAATTCATTAACTGGAGTAAAAATTTTGACATTTACATCACCATCTTTCAAAGGAGAACGAATAAAGGTTGTTTCAGAAAGATTAAGTTCAGCAGCCAATTTTTGCATATGATAATCATCTAAATCGTCACAATTAAAAAAAACAGCGACTGGATTTCCGGTAAATAATTCACTCCCAAAAGAGTTCACAATAGTATACTTATGCATATTGCACCTATGTTATTATACTGATTTTGAATTAAAACATTTAGTTAATACTTTGAGATTTTAATTATCTGTATTTATTTCATTTAATACATCAAATATAATCCTGTGATCAGGAACTCTTCCTATAATCTCTCCTGATATATTATTTGGCATTACGGAAATATCAGGTTTATCTCCATTCCAAATCATCATAGCTCCCCAACAACTTCCTTTATTTGAAGTAAACCAAAATTTTTTAGTTAAATTAGGGACGTTTTCCCATTCTTCCAGAATTTGCTTTGTCAAACTTGCAGATAGAATATCTACATTAGGATCATTGTCATCAAGATCCCACCAAGCTAATTCAATTTTCATCTGTTATCACCGAAAATATAGCATCTCTTAATATCCTATGTCCGTCTTTAGTCAAAATTGATTCAGGATGGAATTGCATTGAACAAAAATTTGATCCTTTTAATCCATGAACTTGTTTTGACTGGGCATCCCGGTAAACCACAACATCACCTACAGGACTTTTTATATAATCTGATTCCGAAATGGCCGAAAAAGTATTATAAAAACCCACAAATTCTGTTTTCCCAAAGATAGATATTTTTTTTTGTATCCCTTGATTTGGTGGATAAAGACGTTCTATAGATAAACCAAGTAATGAACATAAAATTTGGTGTCCAAAACAAATAGAAACAAAAGGTTGTTTCCGTGCTATTGCATTCATTGTCATATTCCGGCTTGTTATAACTCTTAAATCAGTTAATTTGCATGGATCACCGGGGCCAGGGCCTATAATAAGTAAATTTGAATTACTAATTTCGCCGATTAAAGAATAGGACTTAACTTCAACTTTAAAACCTAATTTACGTAGTTGATATGCCATCATTGATGTAAAAGTGTCTTCATTATCTAAAATGACAATCTCTGGTTTATTTATATCATTTAGTGAATCGTCAGGGGAGTGAAGAATATCTCTGAACCAAAAAGTTGAAAGTCGCTCATTTCTTCTATTAAGTAACTGAGCAATTTTTTCTTTTTTAGGCAAAGTATCAAAAGCAGTGATACCCATAGCATTTTGAATAGCAGCAGCTTTCGCAATAGTCTCTTGTACTTCTGAACGCGGATTAGAATCACGAACTAAAGTTGCCCCAACCCCTACCTGCATTTTCCCATCTTTTACTATTTCAGCAGTACGAATAAGGATTGCTGAATCTAATCGTGGGTTACTATTAATATCCTCAATTAAAGCAACAAAACCACTATAGTAAGAACGCCCATGATTTTCATAACGTGCAATTACTCTAGTTGCATTTTCTAAAGGACTACCGACTACGGTTGGTGCAAACATTGAGCGCTTTAAAATTTCATATATAGCCAATTCTGTAGAACCTTTCAGGTCATAGCAAACATGCGCCAATTTTGACATACGAATAAGTGATGGCCCGTAGACTCTAACATCAGAAGAACAGATATCAGTCATCATTTTCAGTTCTTCATCAAGAACCATTGATAACTCTCCCTCTTCTTTAGTATCGCGTAAAAACTCCAGAAGTCCATCTTGAGTTTGACCAGAAGCAGGAAATCTATATGTACCACTTATTGGAGTCATTGCGACTGATTTAGCATTAAGACTAATGTGCATTTCTGGTGAAGCGCCAACTAAGGTCACTTCATTTAGACGAATAAAAAAAGTCCAATAAGCTCCTTTTTCTTGTTCCAATAAGTTACGAAAAATCGTCATTCCAACATGATCACTATAATCGGTAATAGAGCCATTAAAGGTACGTTTAATGACAAAATTGGCTCCTTCCCCTGTACCTATTTCATTCGCAATTATTTCTTTGACAATTTTTTCGTAATTTTCGTCATTTGGATTGAAATAAGTATTGCTAAGATTGATCGGTACATCAGGTAAAATATCGATAGCTTCTTCAAGTAAAAGTGTTTCATAATCATTGATACAAAGGGCACGAAAAGGTGTATTGTCTTCAATAAAAGTGAAACCACGTTCTTTAATCTGACGATAAGGTGTCGTAAGAAGAATCCCCCAATTACCAATATCCCGTTGTTCTTTTTGAATTTGATCTAACTCTTTTAGATTTTCAATGATTTGTTCTGTGCCAATTAGTACTTCAAGCGTTGCCTTTTTAAATCTTTCTGGCCTATACACTAAAGCATAGGCATCAAAATGACCTTCAACAACTTTTTGTAAGATTATTGGTGTCTCAGAAGAAGGAGATGTAATCATTTGCAAACCTCTTCAGTTGGCAATACACTGGCGCAACATTCAGCAGCATATATTAATGTTTGTAAATGAGCTTGTTTTGAGAAATCAGCAATAGCATCCTGTACAAGAAATACTTCAATATCTCTTGAGTAAGCATCAACAGCGCTTGTCTGTATTCCAATATGGGCAAAAACGCCACAAATAATTATTTGGTCACGTTTTTTTTCAATGAAAATTTCATCAAGAGATGTGGCATGAAAAGCACTATATCTCCATTTAGTTAAAACTGTATCTTCTTCCCGTGGTACTATTTCTTTTGCAATAGTAGTATGTTCAGTTTTACTGTTCATACCTTTCCCCCATATATCATAAAGGAGACCACGTTCTTTCTCAGTCATATCACCGCATTGAGCTGTATAAACAATAGGTAGATTGTTTTTTCTAGCGTAAAAGATAAGTTTCTGACAATTTCTTATCAATTCTTGTTTTAAATCCAAAGAAAAAAAATCCAGGAAATATGTTTGCATATCATGTACAAGCAATATGCTACGGCTATTATCATGTTTCCATTTGACGCTATTTGTCACATTAAATTCAGGTGATTGGAGTGTATAACTCTCAATTTTAGGAATACCCATATCGTTGCCCCATTGCAAGACAATATATTTAAAATAGCCATTATTGTGATTAATATGGCTATCTATGGTTTATAATTAAATAATCTCAAAGAACTCTAATAAATTAATCAGGTAGGAATGCTACCTCTATTAATTTTTGGAAGATCAACACCTAATGCTTTAAACTGTTGACATGGATTCATAAATTCACGTTGAATTTTTATTTTTCCATTTTCAAACTCAAAGTAATGGATAAAATGATTTTCATACATACCTTCAGGATATCCTTCAAAACGAATTATCCCTTTTCCATCACATTCAACCCAAAAAATATTTGGATCTTGAGTATCAAATATAACGATATTGTACCAATGCCAATCAGGAAAACATTTCAAAGACCAAACAGCATGCTCAGCCAAACGAGCCTTGCTTTTAGTCATAATCGGCTCTCCTGTATCAGTAGTCCAAAGCCCCCCACACCCATCTTCAGTAAATAGTTCATGCCGTTTAAGCCTATCTTGCCCTTTTGTATTCATATACTTTTCGACAATCAATCGATTATGTTGCTGTACTTCATTATCTTGAATCATAGTATTGTCTCCTCAATCGAGAACATTCATAATAAAATAATAATAGGAAAGAGTGATAATGAAATTAATTTAATATCAATATTTATTAGTTTAAATTAAACCCCGTATTATAATATATTATCCCAAAAGTTTTTATAAAAATCTTATGAAACCCCATGATATAATAGCTACTATGCCTAATAGGTTCTAAATAAACCATATTGAAATTTTCAACACCAGATGACTTTTTCAGATACAATCAAACAATTACGCAAGTAGTTTTAATTTACAAAACACCTTATTAAAAAATATTACTTTTTCACCAGATCATCTTTAATATTTATTAAATTCAACGTATTAAATAATCAACTGTTAATTCATCACCTTAAGTAAAAATATAGAATATAACAAAAAAGAAAGCATAAATAACACAATGGATAAAAATTTTGGTAAGATCCAAATATTATCATTTAAGTTAATAAAATGTAAATGGATAAATCTAGCTTAATGCAAAAATGTGTTTAATATCACAATTAATAGAAAACCTCATCATTGAAATGTATTTTGAACAGTAGTGACAATAATTATCTATTCATTAATGATTATTATATTAACCCACCTTAATGCAGCACTGGCTTATTAGGTTATTATATTTCTAAAACTAAATATTTTCGATAATTGGCAATAAATTTCAATACAATTATACTAGTCAGTTAATACTGAAATTTATAATGATATGTGTATTAATTTCGAACCTATAACGTTAATGGGGTAAAATTTTATTTTAATTTATGATGAATGCTCTAAAAAAATGTGACTATTTCATTTTGTCCACAATCTATTTTATATAGAGCACTCATTTTATCTATATCCTTTATATTTCAAGTTTAATTTATATATTTAAAGGCTGTTCACCAAACCATCAATCCCATTTGGCGCGCACAATTCATACCACTTTAAACAATCCTGATCTCTATGTGTACAGCTCTTAACTTTCTCGTTATATCTCGTCATATTAATTCATGTTCATAAATTTCTACTTATTTCTTAAAGTGGATTCGTCGCTTTTTTATCTGTAATCAAATTGTTGCTATTGAAACTAGGGAAATTATTGCTACGTTCACGATTAAAAACTGCAAGATATTCGCTAATACCACCGAAATAGAAGAGAACACGTGGGGTCGTACCGTGTAGATTTGATCCAAATATCCAGGATTTCACCTGAGCAAAGACAGTATAATTTGCCAATTGTTCGCAATGTACTGACCAATCTGAGAGTGCTTGAGGAGTAGCTTCAATAACAATCTCTGGATGATTTTCTGCCCACGAAATAATATCGCCGATGAAGTTTACTTGAGCTTCAATACCCGCAGCGAGGTTGGAAAATATTCCCTGAGGGCCAAGAAGGGTAAATAGGTTTGGGAAACCAGGTGTAAAAACACCAAGATATGCGGCAGGGTTTTCACCCCAAGTTTCAAGGAGGGTATGTTCATTACGCCCAATCACCTTGAAGTTCCGATAAGCACCTTCAACCGCATCAAATCCTGTAGCAAAGATAAGAATATCAATTTCATGTTCAATGCCATCAGCAGTGAGAAGGCCTTTTTCTGTTGCTTGTACTATTTGTGTATCTAACAAGCTAACTAATTTAACATTGGGCTGATTATATACCTCATAATACTCATCAACCGATATAGGCCGCTTGGCATATGGCTCTGTCGGTGTAAGACGACGTGCCGTATCAGGATCTTTGACAATATCTTTGATCTTTTCGGCTATAAACTCACAGGCTGCGCGGTTGGAGTCTGAGTTGATAACAAGATCATTGAAGGTGCCAAACATAAAACCGAATCCCCCGCCTTCGTTCCAAGCGCGCTCAAAGACAGCCTTCTGTTCTTCCAAAGATACATCAAACGCACCTATCGTGGGTTCGTCGAAGCCACATGCCAGACGGGTTTTTCTCCATTTTTTCCATCGTTCTTCAAAATTCGAGAAATAATTCTCTACCTCATCTGTCGTTAAGCGACTTTGTCCCGCAGGCACAATATATTGTGCCGCCCGCTGAAACACCGTCAGATGGGATGCAACCTTACTTACTGCAACAATGAGCTGTGCTCCCGTCGATCCTGTTCCCAATACTCCGACACGTAGCCCATTGATTTTCAGGTTATCTGGCCAACGAGCAGTATGTATGATTTGTCCTTTAAACTTATTGAGGTCTTTGATTTTTGGAAAAACGGGCTCAGATAATACTCCGACAGCACTTACCAGATATCGGCTTGTAATAATATCTCCATCTGTAGTTTTAACCCGCCAGATGTTTTTGGCCTCATCGTAGACAGCCTCGCTAACACCAGTTTCAAAACGGAACAGCTGCGAAATATTGTTACGACTTGCAACATTCTCCAAATAATCTCGCATCTGTTCGCCAGTTTGGTATCGAGCATATATATCCCATTGTGGCGAAACCTCTCGATCAAAGGAGTAGCGATAGACAAATCCATCGGTATCTGCTTGAACGCCGGGGTAGCGATTCCAATACCAAGTACCGCCGACATTCTTACCTTTTTCAAGCCCAAGTACCTTTAGCCCTAACTCATTATGAATTTTGTGGGCTGCAAAAAGGCCAGAAAGACCAGCACCGATGACAATAGCATCGAATTGGAGAAGAGAAGATTGTTCACTCATTACAGAATTCCTGTGCTATAGATTCATATATGGGGTTATTATTAGTGAAATAGCAGAGTCAATCCGAATTTGTCCTTGTCGTTTCAGCTTTATAGTTGGTCGCTGTGATGACAAGTTCTCGAATTCGCTCTTGTTGATTAAGAGCTTGGCTAGCAAGTTCACGCGAATTCATTTCCCGATTTGCCATTACAATCTTGGATACAGCAGGTATACGTACATGCTCATATTTCGCTATTGCGGATTCGAAGTCAGGGGATTCACATATAGTAGAGGAGAGGGTTTCGGCATCAATGATAGATTGAGTTGCCCCATTTGCACCTATTGGAAACATTGGGTGAGCGGCATCACCAATTAGAACACACTGGTTATGGCTCCATTTATTTAATGGTTTCCGATCCACCATCGCGGTTCGCATAAGTGTTTTACTTGAGGTTATTAATGTTTGGAGATTTAACCAATCAAAATGCCATTCTTTGATAAGTTTGAGCAGAAAATCCGTAGCTTGAAAGCGGTTGATTATTGTATCAAATTGCTTATCAAGTGACATAGGAACAAGGATAACCCAATTAATAAGACTCTCTCCACGCAGATCATGAGCTTTGGAAACAGGATATGCGATGAGACGAACTCCTTCGCCACTATTAGCGATAATCATTGTTTGACCATCCAGAAGTTTTGGCATAGGAGTAATGCCCCGCCATAACATCATGCCACCGGAATTCAGTTGCATAGAGTCTGGAAATAAGGTTTGGCGCACTACAGAATTGATACCATCGGCACCCACAATCAGATCTTTTGCCCACTGCGTTTTATATAGAAAATCAGTAGAAAACTTCACATCAAAGTTAAAGGTTGCTTTTGTCTTAGCTATAGTAAAGATTAGATTAAGCAGTTCAGAGCGAGATATAGATATCTGTGGAATATCAAAACCAGCATCTATGCCCCTCGCTTCTTCGAAAAGAGTTGTTCCCAAATGATCGACATAGCGGTGTGCTCGGGTTTGGATCCCACAAGAATCCAACTTTTCAGCAAGCCCCAAACGATACAGAACTGATACTGCTTCAGGTTGAATATTCAAGCCAAACCCATCTTTTGAGAGTGTCATCCGCTGTTCATAAATGTTGCACTCTATGCCAACCGAAGAAAGCAGAGCAGCGAGAGTTACTCCTCCAATCCCAGCACCAACAATGACTACTTTGCCTGAACAATTAGTTATCGCCGCCATAGTAAATCACCTCACTTGAATCACTTGGCTAATGCCAAACAGTCAATTTTTCTGGGTTACGCATAACCCAAATATCTTTGATTCGTCCTTCTTTTATATAAGTGGAAATCACTGTAACAGTGTGACCTGCCACCTTACCGACAAGCCCTGACTCACCATTAACAAGCTGTTCCTCGATCTGAAGATTGTGTTGGCGTTCAAATGCTGAAAGGAAAAAATTGATAATTGCATCCCGGCCATATAATGGTTCGGTAGCTGCGCTGGCAAGACCTCCGCCATCAGTGATGGCACAAACTCTTTCATCTAAGACCGCGACCAGCTCCTTGATGTTGCCTGTAAGCCATGCAGTTCGGAAAGCATTATTAACACGCCGATGCTCCTCTGAAGAATGTACAAAATGACATTCTTGATTGACTCGCTTTCGCCCAGATGAAGCAAGCTGACGACATGCTTGTGGTGTTCTGCCAACAATCTCACTGATTTCCTCAAACGAATATTGGAAGACATCATGAAGAATAAAGCTGACACGTTCAGCAGGGGTCATCTTATCCAGGACTATCATCAATGCCATAGAAACTGAATGAGCAAAGATAAGGTTATCGGCTGGATCGGTTGCTTCAGTTGATTCAACCGTAGATACCCAGTTTTCATCTTGTGAGACAGGCTCAGGCAACCATTCGCCAATATAGATTTCACGTTTTGACTTAGCCGATTTAAGATTATCAAGACAGATCCGTGTGAGTGTTGTTCGTTGCCAAGCTATGGGAGACACAATCTGCTCACGTTCTGTTTGAGTAAGTTTGTGCCACCGTAGATAGGTTTCTTGCACGGCATCTTCAGCATCTGGGATAGTTCCCAAGAATCTATACGCCAGCGATTCAAGTTTGGAACGGTTAGAATATATTTGGGCTGGATCTTCTCTCCCCAGCTTACTCACCTGTTTCTTCTTATTCATTCTATTTTTCTTAACTCATTCTGAGGAAAACAACCTAGGTATTGTTCCCCACCAACTTCATCATGCCAGCAAGTGATACTGACACGGGATTTTCTTAGAAGAAGGAAAGAGATTTGTGTAAAACATAGAATCTAATCTAATAGGAAATTAAATATTTCTATAGTGTATACAATAAAACATCTATATACGTATATATGCGAAGTAGTAACAATTTCTGAGCCCCCCTCTAAAAATGTTCTAGAATTTAATGACGAGAAACGAAGTGAAAATGTCAGGTGAAAAATCTGAAAATAAATATTTTTTTCTAATGACCTGACATATTGAACTGCTGAATCGTCTATGTATTAGACTCAACAAGGTACAAGCTAGCGAGTCTCTGCCTGCAAAAAGCTGGCATAACCTACTATCCATTGAGGAGAACGTGTAATGTCTGAAGTTACATTCATTAATGTCATCGAAGTTGATCCAAGTAATCAAGCTGAAGTCATTAAGCTATTGCAAGAAGGAACTGATTCGGTCATTAGTAAACGACCTGGTTTCATTTCCGTTACCTTGCTAGCCAGCAAAGATGGTAGCCGAGTTGTAAATATTGCGAAATGGAAAAGCATTGCTGACATTAAGGCAACTCAAGCTGACCCAGCATCAATAGAATTCGTAAAACGCACCGCAGAGCTAGCTAAGGCTAGCCCAGGAATTTATGATATTGTTGGACATTACTCCAGTTGAGTTCTTCACTATAATGGACCGAACTTATTGATATTAGGTTCCAATATCCTGAATATTTATTAATTGGTAGAATTAATATGACTACTTATTAAGTCATAGATAAATAAAAAGGTCATGATGCCAATGGTTATTGAAAGACGATTGGCTATTCCAAATCAGAAGAGATACACGACAAGGTGATAAGGCGTTTCATCGAACGTGAATACTCTTCTTTATAGGATGATCTAATTATTAGAGTCATGACCGTTTTTTACATAATTGGACTCAAACCCCATAGCTTATCAAGCAAAACAGATTTTTGCCCAGCGTGTCAGGCCTGTCGTTACTGAGCCGAAGTAGTTACCACCAACCAGCGGGATACCCGGCAACTCTTGTTCAACTGCCTGACGAAGAATGGGTGAACTGGCTGAACCACCCGTCATAAAGATCACATCAGGTTGAATTCCACCTTGTGCTACTGCTTCGCTGACCAATTTTGCCATTTTCTCTTTAGTGGATGTGATTGCGGCAATCATTTGATCACGTTGGATGTTAACTTCAATAATCTCTGATAATAGATTGAGTTTAACTTGATGTTCAGACAGATTTGAAAGCGCAATTTTGGCTTCCTCTGCACCGCGAACAAGGCTGTATCCTAATGTATCCTGATGTACTTTCAATAAGCGGGCTAATTTTTCAGGTTCTTGGGCATCTCTGTGCAAGGATTTTAATGCTGTCAAATTCTGGCGAGAGTAGAACTCTTTCTGAGCCTGTACGTCATTGATGGCGATAGGATTCCAGAATTGCGTCAGTGGCATATCAATACCAGAAGCAACTTTGCTTCCCAATCCAAAAGGGTGCATCAGCTGTTTATAGGTCAGGTTAATATCTAAATCATTTCCCCCGATACGCTGGCCAGTGTGTGCCAGTAAGCTGTCATTGCGCTCAGATTTACCTCGCCAGCTTGGCCCCATTTGAATGAGGGAGCAGTCAGTTGTCCCGCCGCCAATATCAACTACCAATACAGTTTTGTTTTCTGCCAGTGTAGCTTCATATTCCAAACCTGCTGCCACTGGCTCAAATTGAAACTCAATATTACGAAAACCAGCGCGTTTTGCAGCATTAAGTAAAATCCCCTCAGCTTGTTGATTCGATTTATCGCCACCACGTCCATGAAAATTAATTGGACGGCCAATTACGACATCATCGACAGCTTGCTGTTTATTAGCTTCGACTTGTTGTTTGATATTCGCCATCATGGCGCAAACCAAATCCTCAAAGAAACTGATTTGAGTATCTCTTAATCCCATTGCACCCAGAAAAGATTTTGGTGATTTAACGTAGTAAACATCTTGAGGATCTTCTAAATATCGAGCCAATGCTTCTTGCCCAAAGACGATATCATCTGGTAAAAGCTCAATGCCTTCCTCACGGTTTACAGTTATTGCGCTACGAAGTAGTTGCTCACCTGCTTGATTAATTGGGCTGATATTCCAGTAGCGAAATAAGTGCTCAGAAACTGATTCTCGGGTCGGTGCAGCCAGAGCAGAAGGCATGTAGAAATTATCATTTTCGATAGCAATTAGCTGAGGTATATCTCCAATCATCTCTGCTACCGCGCAATTGGATGTACCATAGTCAAAACCGATGAACATGGGTTTCCTCATCTTTAATCGTGGAAAATTTTAAAAGGGCGACGATGCTATCTTAAATAGTTGCTTCGCTGCAACTTGAAATATATTAGATATATTCAATAATAAACTATTTCTAATGGAAATGGTTTTTTTCAAGTGAGTTACGATTTTGAAATTTTTCTTAGGAGAACAAAGAATATAAATAAACTAAAATTTGAATCCAATTATAGGTATTGTGATTACAAAAATATTGGTTCTCTTAATTATCATTCTGCTATTACTGACTCGAGTATAGGTATGTACAAAAAAGAGGGGATTTTCCCCTTTTGGACTGATTTATTCATCCAATTCATTGAGTGATTTCTGTTTCTGAAGATACAAAGTATAATATTGAAAAATTTCAGTTGACTACCTATAACAGTTTAAACAAAGGCCAAGCATATGACGCGTTACGAACAATTGGCTGGAATGATCCGCCAACAAATAGAGGATGATATTTGGCAAGTGGGTGATAGGTTACCCTCCCTGAGAGAATCGGTGAAATCATCGGGCCTGAGTTTAATGACTGTGCTACAAGCCTACCAGTTGCTTGAAAGTCAGGGATGGATCGTGGCGCGTCCACAATCAGGGTATTATGTTGCCACTCGATTAAAACCTTTTGCGTCGGCAAAGGGGGGGAATGGACTGAATTTAAGTGAAAATGTGGAAATTAGTGCGTCTATTTTTGATGTTTTACAGGCATGCAAAGATCCGCAAATTATCCCTTTCGGTTCGGCATTTCCAGATCCTTCTCTATTAGTAGAGTCTAAGTTGTCAAAAATACTGGCTTCAGTCGCTCGCCGCTTCGTTCCACACAGTTCACTGGCAAATCTGCCTCCGGGCAATGAAAAATTACGGCGCAATATATCCCGTCGTTATGCTTCCCACGGTATCCATGTTTCCCCTGATGAAATTGTCATTACTGCCGGGGCAATGGAATCATTGAGTTTCAGTTTGCAATCGGTAACTTCTCTGGGTGATTGGGTAGTGATTGAGTCACCTGCTTTTTATGGGGCGCTACAGGCGATAGAACGATTACGTTTGAAAGCCATTGCTATTAAAACAGACCCGCATACAGGCATTGATTTGGATACGTTAGAAGAGATTGTGCAGAAATATCCCATAAAAGCCTGTTGGTTGATGTCGCGTTTTCAAAACCCATTGTGCAGCACCATGCCATCTGGAAATAAACAGCGATTGGTAGAGATTTTGAATCGGAACCAAATCGCCCTTATTGAAGATGATGTATATGGTGAGTTGTATTTCGAACAGGAGCCTCCGGCACCAATAAAAGCATGGGATACAGAAAATAATTTTATGCACTGTTCATCATTTTCAAAATGCCTTGCTCCCGGTTATCGGGTAGGCTGGGTTGCAGCAGGTAAACATGCGAAAAAAATTCAGCAATTACAGATGATGAGCACGGTATCTGCCAGTACACCAACACAGTTGGCGATTGCGGATTATTTGGCACAGGGGGGATATGATAATCATCTGCGCCGATTAAGGCGGCAGTTGGAGCAACGGCAAAACCGGATGTTATGGGCAATTAGTGAATACTTTCCTCAATCAGTGAAAGTAAACAGTGCGCGTGGTGGTTATTTTCTCTGGCTGGAATTCGAACCGCCTTTTAATACCAACCGACTCTATCAACTAGCATTGGCAAAGAATATCAGCATTGCGCCGGGCTGTATGTTTTCCACTAGCTCTCAATTTGATCATGCCTTTCGCTTGAATACTTCATTTGCATGGAATGACATTCAAGCTTTGGCAATGAAAGAACTGGGGAATATATGCCACATGCTTTTAAAGGAATGCGGGTAATCAATCACATTTAGACTATCTTGAGATTATCGTAAGGAAAATTATTTGCGAATGTTTCTGTTAATGATTTGATACTAATTATCTTATGGTTCTATAAACAGAATATAAAAATGGTGAGGGAGTGGCATGAAAATGAAATGTTTCGATTATGCAACATTACCAAGAGTGCAATGGTCTGAAGAGAAAGGCGAAACAAGGGATATTGTTTGCTGGCCAGTGTCTGATGATTTTGCTTGGCGAGCCTATTTTACGACCATTCATCAAAGTGGAATATTGGGGCAGTTTCCTGATATTGAACGCTCAATTGTTTTATTAAAAGGGAAAGGAGTTCGCTTGACCAGTCCGGGTTTTTTGGAGCACGAACTGGTGAAAAAAATGACCTCATTTAATTTTTCGGGTGATATTCTGGGTCATGCGGAATTATTGGATGGTCCTGTTCAGTGTTTCAATATAATGACTCGTCGTTCCTGTTGGAGCTCCGAGATTTCGTTGGTTTCTGATGAACGTTTACTGCCGACAGCACACAGTGGCGTACTGTATGTCTTAAAAGGTCGCTGGGAAATGACAGGAGCGAATTATGTCCAGCTTGCTTTTGGTCAAGGTGCATGGTGGTTGCCGGATATCCGGGAGGGAGTAATTAAGCCATTGATTGCAGATAGCCAGTTGTTGTGGGTTGATTTGCGTCCGATTGGGTGAGTGGGGTAATTATTTAATACGAGTGGGATGAGTGGCTTGATTTTATATCAAGCCGCAATCAAAAGATTTTGTGCTTCCACTATTAATCGAATTTATTTTTTTATTTCGTGAAAACTCCACCATACCCCAAATTTTTTTTCTCTTTTTTCTTTGTGTATAACGGAATTTTTTTGCAGCGTTTTATAGAATGCCTCTATTGGGCCAAATTCTGCAAATGTCATAAACATTACCCCTTCATCTGTCAGATAGTGACGATACTGACTAAAAAGAGTTTCTCCGTAACTCAATATGGTATGCCCGGAAAGTTTTTTTTCTGACCAGGATTCAGGAGAAATAGGCCCATTAGCAAATATGTAATCATATTTATTATTGACAGACTCAAAGAGATTACTATTTATAAAATGGATATTAGTAACCTTATTCAGATAAGCATTACTTTCAGCATGGTGCAATATATAGTCATCGACATCTGTTGCTATTACCAAAGATGCACCATTAAGGGCGGAATAAATGGCAAGAACACCACTGCCAGTTCCTATATCAAGAACTGTTTTTCCGGTAAAATTATGATGTTTAATATTTTTTATAAGTAATGGTGTAGAATGTGTTTGTAATGGGGATGGAAGAAATACTTGAGGAATAACAGATAATTTTATTCCTGCCAGTGTTATTTTTATAGGAAGTCCTTTATTCGTTCTTAATTTTTCCTGCTCCAACCACCATTCTATATAATTTTTGCAGTTCTTATTCATGGTAAGCTCTTTTTATTTGTAAGTATGAAGGATAGATATAATCAAGAGATTTTCTTATTTCACATGCTTCACTACACTACACAAGATTTTGCATTTATTACAAAAGGTTATATTTATTATGAAAAACTGTATTTATTTCTTCCTGATAATAACGGTCAACTGCCAATAGATATTTATGAAAATCAAAAAAATTTCATTTCGGATAACGGGAATAATGATGCCATAAAGTCTATCAGCATGTTGTTAATTTTCACTATTATAGATTTTGTTACGGGAGCTTTTTGAGAAAATTTATCCTAAGCGAAGCTAAAATTATTTAATATGAGTGTAATAAGTGGCTTTATTTTATATCAACATGCTGATTTTAAATAACTTATTTAAAATAGATTTCAGATTGCAATCAAAAATCTCTGTTTAATAGCTAAAAAGGCGTGATTTTGTACTATAAATATATAACGGAAAAATTAATATAATCCAAATTTATTAGTTCTGTTATTGATAGTTATTAAGGTTTATTTCTTGCAGTAGTGGATTGCTATCAGGGTAACAGAAAACATGAAAATTCAGTTTACACCTGAATAAGGAACTGAAAATTATGAAAAAACCGTTGATAGTTATTCCATTGGTGGCTTTATCTTTTGGAGTAATGGCTGAACCCCCTTTATTACAACTGAATTTGAGTGGTGGCAATGTATCTTTCGAGCTTGGGCTTGGTTGGTTGAGAGGGAGTCGAAAGAATATCTTTATGGAAACTCTAACGCAGCAAAGCATAAAAGCAGCCAACTTAATTGGAAGATTGGCGATGCTCTGATCGCTAAAGGCAAAATTTCTTGGGAGCCTTTTGATCGGTTGACCGTGAATGCTGGTGGTTGGGTTAAACTGGGGGAACGTAATAGCAGCATGGATGATTATGACTGGATAGATCTAAATCAAAGCCATTGGACGGATTGGTCACATAGTCCGAATACTCCCCTTAATTATGCCAATGAATTTGATTTAAATGCCGCAGGTTGGTTAGTTAAACAATCTGATTACAAACTAGGTGCAGTATTGGGTTATCAGGAAACACGTTTTAGTTGGACGACTTATGGTGGTCACTACATCTATGATAATGGAACTGAGGTCGGAGAGCTTCCTTCTAAGGCGGGTATTGGTTATAAGCAGAAGTTCAGTCTGCCATACATTGGGCTAGCCGGACAGTACCGTTATCAGGATTTTGAGTTTAACCTTTTACTGAAATATATAGCAGAATCAATATAATCAGGCATAGTCAACATGCACCCTAAACAGCTCATCAATTGAACACCTTTCTCTTCTTCTGATTGCCTTTACTTCAGCCGATTTGGGTTCGATGGGATTCAAATCCGGGTAAGCAACTGTCTTGAACATAAAAATTATGGCGCAACGTGATGGTAAGATTCATTCCATTCTTCGTTCTTTCTGAGCATTGCATTCAGGATAGTCA
>NZ_FOVO01000027.1 GCF_900115195.1 Xenorhabdus japonica | reverse complement strand
TGAATTAACTGCTCAGTCACTCTTCAAGACTTGGTATCGTTTTCGCCTTTCGGCGTGGATAGGGTCTTGCGAGTGCCCACACAGATTGTCTGATTAATTTGTTAAAGAGCGGGTGCAACCGGAAGGCTCTTCCGGGTTGCGAGGCTGCGTATCTTACGCTTTTTGCCTTCAGTGTCAAGCCTTATTTTTCAGGGCCTTTCACTTTGTCATCCCGACAGGTCTGTGTGTTTGTCGTGACAACGGATGCGCATTATAGGGAGTTTTCGGCGGCTGGCAATAGTTTTTTTGAAAAAAATTATCATTTGATTAATCACACAGCAAAACCCCTATTTATACCAAGTTACGCACACAATTATACACAGGGCAATATTTTAATAAAATTTATCGGGCATCACGCAAACGTTTTCGTTACAATCTGCGAAGGAAAAATCACCAAGTATTTTTTCAGATTGTTTTGAAATGTTATTGCAGAAACCATTTTTTCTATAAATCAGTGGATTTTCCCCAATAACACATTCTTGTTTTATGAAATTCGAAGGATCACACCAATGCAACAGCTTCGTCCAATCCGTCGTGCCCTGCTAAGTGTTTCTGACAAAGCGGGAGTTATTGAATTTGCCAAAGCCTTATCCAGTCGTGGTATCGAACTGCTTTCAACGGGTGGCACTGCTCGTCTACTGGCCGAAGCAGGATTGAATGTCACTGAGGTTTCTGACTACACAGGTTTCCCCGAAATGATGGATGGACGCGTCAAAACACTGCATCCCAAAGTTCATGGCGGCATTTTGGGTCGGCGTGGGCAGGATGACGAAGTGATGTCACAACATCAAATTTCGCCGATTGATATGGTAGTCGTTAACCTTTATCCCTTTGCTCAAACCGTGGCAAAACCAGATTGCTCTCTGGAGGATGCCGTAGAGAATATTGATATCGGCGGCCCGACAATGGTTCGCTCCGCTGCCAAAAATCACAAAGATGTGGCGATTGTTGTTAATAGCCAAGATTACGCCAAAGTTATTGAGGATATGGATAACAACCAAAATTCACTAACACAATCCACTCGCTTTAATTTAGCCATTAAAGCATTCGAGCATACCGCCGCATATGACAGCATGATCGCTAACTACTTTGGCGAACTGGTTCCGCCATATCATGGCGAAACTGATCAACCATCAGGGCGCTTCCCTCGCACGTTAAATCTGAACTTCATTAAAAAGCAAGATATGCGCTATGGTGAAAATAGCCACCAAAACGCAGCCTTCTATATAGAAGAACAAATCGCGGAGGCTTCAATTGCTACAGCAACCCAGTTGCAAGGCAAGGCACTCTCTTATAACAATATCGCAGATACTGATGCCGCACTGGAATGCGTCAAAACCTTCTTTGAACCTGCCTGCGTCATTGTTAAACATGCCAATCCTTGTGGCGTTGCGATTGGCACTGACATCCATACCGCCTATGACCACGCCTTTAAGACCGATCCTACTTCCGCATTCGGGGGAATTATTGCGTTTAACCGTGAACTAGATGCCGATACCGCTCAGATCATCATTGAACGCCAGTTTGTTGAAGTCATTATTGCTCCTTCTATTAATGAAGCAGCTCTGCCAATTCTGGCAACCAAGCAAAATGTCCGCGTTTTGGCATGTGGTGAATGGAACTCTCCTATTGCCGGCTTAGATTTCAAACGTGTCAATGGTGGCTTGCTGGTACAAGATCGAGATTTAGGCATGGTGACAGAAAGTGATCTGGTTGTTGTATCCAAACGTCAGCCAACGGAACAAGAAATGCAAGATGCCCTGTTCTGCTGGAAGGTCGCTAAGTTCGTCAAATCTAATGCTATTGTTTATGCCAAGAATAATATGACCATTGGCATTGGAGCTGGGCAAATGAGTCGTGTTTACTCTGCCAAAATCGCTGGTATTAAAGCAGCAGATGAGGGTTTGGAAGTTCAGGGCTGTGCCATGGCTTCAGATGCATTTTTCCCATTCAGGGATGGTATTGATGCCGCAGCCGCTGTAGGAGTGAGCTGTATTATCCAACCAGGTGGTTCCATTCGTGATGATGAAGTAATTGCTGCCGCCGATGAACACAGTATTGCCATGATTTTCACTGGCATGCGTCATTTTCGCCATTAACAACCTCTGCCTTATTAATAGGAGCCTCAGATGAACATATTGATTATTGGCAGTGGCGGAAGAGAACATGCATTAGCCTGGAAAGCGGCACAGTCACCTCTGGCAAACAAGGTTTATGTCGCACCGGGTAATGCGGGTACTGCATTGGAAGCAAATTTAGAAAATGTGGACATTGCCGCGACAGATATTGAAGGATTGCTAGCATTTGCCCAAGACTATAAGATTGACCTAACTATTGTAGGGCCTGAAGCTCCACTGGTTGTCGGTGTGGTTGATACTTTCAAGCAGGCAGGGCTGACTATTTTCGGCCCAACCAAAGCGGCTGCCCAATTGGAAGGTTCCAAAGCTTTTACTAAGGATTTCCTTGCTCGCCATCATATACCCACGGCAACCTACCAAAATTTCACAGAAATTGCCCCCGCACTGGCGTATTTGGAAAAAATGGGCACACCAATCGTCATTAAAGCCGATGGCCTCGCAGCGGGTAAAGGCGTCGTAGTTGCCACAACCATGGAAGAAGCACAAAGCGCCGTCAAAGATATGCTGGCTGGTAATGCGTTTGGTGATGCAGGGCATCGTATTGTCATAGAAGAATTTCTGGATGGGGAAGAAGCCAGTTTTATTGTCATGGTGGATGGCAAAAACGTAGTTCCTATGGCAACCAGTCAAGATCACAAGCGCGTGAGTGACGCAGATACAGGGCCGAATACTGGAGGAATGGGAGCTTACTCACCAGCGCCGGTAGTAACGGATGAAATCCACCAGCGTGTGATGGAAAAAATCATTTACCCTACCGTGAAAGGAATGGCAGCAGAAGGTCATACCTATGTTGGTTTTCTTTATGCGGGATTGATGATTGATAAACAGGGTGAACCGAAAGTGATCGAATTTAACTGTCGATTTGGTGATCCTGAGACTCAACCTATCATGATGCGTCTACGCTCTGATTTGGTCGAATTGTGCCTTGCAGGAGTCCAAGGCCTGTTAGACGAAAAAACATCTGCATGGGACGAACGCCCTGCCTTAGGGATAGTGCTGGCAGCGGGAGGCTATCCGGCTAGTTATACCAAAGGTGATGTTATTAGTGGATTGGTACAGAAATCAGATAACAGTGAATCAGATATAAATGAAAAGGTCTTTCATGCTGGAACAGCTTTTAAGGACGGAAATGTTATCACTGCGGGCGGGCGTGTTTTATGTGTTACTGCTTTAGGTTGTGATATTGCGGACGCCCAAAAAAAAGCTTATCTGAGAGCTGGACAAATTAGCTGGGAAGGCTGTTTTTATCGTAAAGATATTGGCTATCGGGCAATTGCCCGTTTGAAATAGTTCCCAAAATAGATCAACCAAACCGACGGAAGTACAGAATTACAGCTTATCTTTCGTCGGCTCCCAACGACAAAAATCATCATTGGCGACCAACAATAGCTGTTTTCCTTTAGGCGAATCCAGCCATGCAATAGTCAGCAAAGCGGGGCTGTTACTACTCCTTTCTCCGAGCCACTTCTGATCATGAGGCTCAAACTCAATGAATGATTGTTTTCCTGAACAGGTAGTCACTTTTCCATTCAGCCAGTGCCCTTGTAATAACTCAACCTTATTTGCAATTAAAGCGCCACTAATTTTCTCTATCTGCTTAGCATCAGATTTCAGACGAACCATATCATCATCGGATAACGGTTCATTACGTTTTTGCAATTGCCGCAGTTTAAAAATGACAGAGTTATCTTGGTCGATACGTAACGTTTCTGCGATTGGAGGGTTATCAAGCACACTACGGCGGATTTGCCACAAGCTACCATGACGATATTCGTAGAAAGTCACTATGGTGTTTCTATTATGAGTATCTTCAATATGGATATTTTGATTGCGGATATCTTTATTATGGTAAGGATTATTATGATAAGGACTGTAAACACTCATGATAATCTGAGGCTTACTGTTTTGATCATTCAAACGCCATAAACGTACAACGCCGCTGTCGATTACAAAACCACTGGCGCTGAAAAGAGGTGTTTTTGGTTGAATCGAACAGGCGCTGAGCAAAGAGATGATCCCTAATGCTAACAGCCCCTGTAGAATCAACAAAAGGGGTTTAATTCCCCCTCTTATTTTTTTTAGCAATACGATTACTTAACTGCGTCTTTCAATGCCTTACCAGCAGAGAAAGCAGGTACGTTTGCTGCTGCAATTTTGATTTCTTTACCAGTCTGTGGGTTGCGGCCTGTGCGCTCTGCACGGTGGTTAACTTTGAAAGTACCAAAGCCTACCAATTGCACTGCATCACCATTTTTCAGGGATTCAGTGATTGCATTTAAAGTTGATTCCAGGGCAGCTTTAGCCTGAGTTTTAGTCAGATCTGCACCTGCTGCAATTGCATCAACTAATTCGGTCTTATTCATAGATTATCCTTACAGTGTGTTTATCGTTTGCAAAGCATCGAGTGCGACGGATATGCCGATTTGACAGCACCCCTGCATACACGCACCGATAGCCACTTCTTTTCGCCCCCCAATGTAGAACAGAGTGAGGGCAAAAGTGAAGCCTTTAAATGCGGCAAATCAAGCATTAAGTCACGTTTTATGAGTTATTGCTCTAAATTTATGCCGATATTACTAATCCCCGCCTCACGGAGATCAGCCTTTAATCCTTTAATTAATTCGATGTCCCGTTCTTCGCAATTTGCCAATAAACGGTAAATCTCCCATTGAATATCCCACTCTTCCTCAATGGCAGGTAATATTTTCAACTCATCCTCAGTCATTTCCCTACCAGCCTGCGTCATTTCCAGCATGGCAACAGTACGGATAGATATTTCACTGACGGCTATTGTATGCTCTAACGTCGAGCCACTCAGACGAGAATGAATCACTTCACCCAATGCAATACACGCATCAATCGCTGGGTACACACCATAAATATCATAATCTTCTGATGATGGGATAATGGCTTCCAATTTTTCCAGCTGATTATCAAAATTTACTTTTACATCTTTAACGACCAATACTTCCCACACAAGATCCAAAATGCGTCGATATTGTACGGGATCTATAAACTCGCTTTGGCGACAAAACACCTGATAATTTGGGTACATTCGCTCACATAGACTAGCCATAAAAGTCAAATGTTGCCAACTTTCGAGTTTCTCCAACCTCAGGTGGATCGGATTTCTTAACATTGGTCGTTACTCATAATGCCTAATTTGCGTCGAAGTTTACCTGAAAATCAAGAATATCCACACTTTTCCGCCAAAATTATAGATTTTTCTGCATTGATTGCTTAAAAAACGGTCTATTTGAGGCAATCCCATCCGCCCAACGGATTGGTTCAGGCAGCTTATATCCCCTCATACATTGCTCAACCCAAAATACCGCACTGTCAATACTGACCTTATGACCGAGGGAAATATAGAGTGGCTTACATCTTTTTTTGCTTCTTAATACGACACCAATCTGTTCACCATGATCCATCAACGGCTGACGACTTCCCTGAATCTCTCCTACCAGTGCATGCTCGCCACACAAACGGCTTTTTGCCACTCCAATTGTTGGAATATCCGCTAATACGCCAAAATGGCTAGCAACACCAAAACGCCGAGGATGGGCAATGCCCTGACCATCCACCATCACCAAATCAGGCCGCAAGCTTAATTTTTGCCATGCAGCCATCAGTGCAGGATATTCACGAAATGAGAGTAAACCGGGGATATAGGGAAGAACCATATCAATTCTGGCAATTTGATATTCGACCAATTCTAGTGAAGGATACTGCAACACCACAATTGCGGCACGAGTCACCGTACCGCTCTCTTCAAACCCAACATCAGCACCCGCAATGAACTTTGGCGTAAAAGATGTAGAAAAAGCATCATGGCGGATAACCTGCCGCGATTTTTCTATCTGTTCCTGACACAATGCTTTTGTTTTAATCATAGAATCATTGGTGGTATTTTGCTGAAAGTCTGTGTACTGCTTCGACAAATGCACCTGCGTGCTCTGGTGGAACATCCTGATGAATGCCATGCCCCAAGTTGAAAACATGCCCGTTGCCCACACCAAAATCTTGTAAAATTGTCGAAACTTCTTTTTCAATTCGTGCTGGCTGAGCATACAGCATGGAAGGGTCCATATTGCCCTGCAAAGCGACCTTATCGCCAACGCGCCGACGTGCATCAGCAATATTCGTCGTCCAATCCAGGCCAAGAGCATCACAACCGGTTGCTGCCATCGCTTCAAGCCATTGCCCTCCCCCTTTGGTAAACAGGGTAACAGGCACCCGCCGCCCTTCATGTTCGCGGATCAACCCATCAACAATTTTATGCATATATTGCAGGGAGAATTCCAGATAATCGCGCTGGGACAAAACGCCTCCCCAAGTATCGAAAATCATGACAGATTGAGCGCCCGCTTTTATTTGCGCATTCAAATATAGAATAACGCTGTTTGCCAATTTATCCAGTAGCAGATGCAATGTGGCAGACTCAGCATACATCATGGCCTTGATCTTAGTGAACGCTTTACTGCTTCCGCCTTCAACCATATAAGTTGCCAATGTCCACGGGCTGCCAGAAAACCCGATGAGAGGAACTTGCCCTGTCAACGCCTTGCGGATCGCACGAACGGCATCCATCACATAGCTCAATTCCAGTTCTGGATCAGGTACAGGCAATTTTTCTACATCAGCATGATTTTGGATCGGAGAATGAAAACGTGGCCCCTCACCCGTTTCAAAATAAAGCCCCAGCCCCATCGCATCGGGAATCGTCAAAATATCCGAAAACAGGATTGCCGCATCCAGTGGAAAACGGCGCAAGGGTTGAAGTGTGACTTCACAGGCTAATTCGGTATTTTTGCATAACGAGATGAAATCCCCCGCTTCCTGACGTGTCGCTTTATATTCAGGCAAATATCGGCCAGCTTGGCGCATCATCCATACAGGTGTGACATCGACAGGCTGACGTAATAAGGCACGCAGATAGCGGTCGTTTTTCAACGCATTCATGACAAGCTCCCTTGATTATCAACAAAAAGCGCCCGCATGATATCACGTCGGAAGCCGAACTTCCGTCGTGCCCCCCAATAAATAAACGTCAAGTACCAATCCCGGCGTCAGATGAAAAAATTTATGTACAGAGTCACAAAACCCAGAACAAGGACTATGCATACCGGCTCATCGCTCTCATTATGCTACATTCATGTAACACATGCGTTACATGAAGGCAATGCCGTTTCTCACGTTGCCATAACCCTTCATTGCTCGCGCTCTTCAATTAATCGTTGGATGAATTAGTTTACGTTAATTAATTGACTGTAAATTAATTGCCTGTAGTTAACTGACTGTATCAAAGCGCTTATGAAGTCATTTTCGTTGATAAATAACCTATTAAACCTATATGGAGGAGTTTCTATTGATGCGTTTATCCACTTTAGTATTAGCTATTGGCTTGGCACTAGGCACTCAAGTGCAGGCCAAAGAAAATAAACTGGGATCTGATCACACGAACATATCAAGTGATCAGGTAAAGGAGATGAGTGTGACTGGTGAAGCTAATCAACAGCAATACAAGAACAAAAACCCTTTCTTCTACTCGAGTGTACTACCGTTCCAGGCTCCCCCGTTCGATAAGATAAAAGAAACAGACTATGCACCCGCGATTGCTGCCGGTATTAAACAAAAACTGAAGGAGGTAGAGAAGATCGCCAATAATCCTGCCACGCCTGACTTTGAAAATACATTTATCGCGCTGGAGAAATCGGGCGCAACGTTGACACGGGTGATGAACGTATTTGGAGCGATGACGTCAGCTAATACCACTGACAAGCTGCAAAAACTGGATGAAGAAATTGCACCAAAGTTGGCGGCGATGAATGATGAAATTATGCTGAACAGTAAACTGTTCAACCGTATCAAAACCATTTACCAGCAGCGCGGGACGTTGAATCTGGATCCGGAATCACACCGATTGGTGGAGGTTACTTATCAAAGTTTCGAGTTAGCGGGAGCCAACTTGTCTGATGCGGATAAAGCAAAGTTAAAGGCTTTGAATCAGGAAGCGGCCACACTCAGTACCCAGTTCAGCAACAAATTGCTGGCGGCAACCAAAAATGGCGCACTGGCGATTCAAGATAAAGCCAGACTGAACGGACTGTCTGATGGCGAAATTGCCGCGGCTGCGCAGGCTGCCAGTGAGCGTAAGCTAGACAAACAATGGCTGTTGGTATTGCAAAACACTACCCAGCAACCGAGTCTGCAAGACCTGAAAGATCGCGATACGCGTAAAGCGTTATTTGAGGCATCGTGGATCCGAGCCGAGAAAGGTGACGATAATGACACGCGTCAAACCTTAGCCCGGTTAGCGAAGATCCGTGCTGAACAGGCTAAGCTGCTGGGCTTCCCGGATTATGCATCGTGGAAACTGCAAAATCAGATGGCAAAAACGCCTAAAGCCGCGTTGAAATTTTTGCGTGATATTGTACCTGCGGCAACGGCGCGCGCTGAGCGAGAAGCTAAAGACATTCAGGTGGTGATTGATCAGCAAAAAGGGGGCTTCAAGCTGGAGGCCTGGGATTGGCCGTTTTATGCCGAGCAGGTACGCAAAGCAAAATATGATTTGGATGAATCACAGATTAAGCCGTATTTCGAGCTGAATAACGTCCTGAATAATGGCGTATTCTATGCCGCCAATCTGCTGTATGGCATTACCTTTAAAGAGCGCAAAGACATCCCGGTTTATCAATCCGACGTCCGCGTGTATGAAGTTTTCGATAAAGACGGGAAACCGTTGGCGTTGTTTTATACCGATTACTTTAAGCGCGACAACAAAGGTGGTGGAGCCTGGATGAGTAATTTTGTCGATCAGTCAAAGCTCATCGGAACCAAACCGGTGATTTACAACGTCGCCAACTTTACCAAACCTGCGCCGGGCCAACCTGCACTATTGTCGTATGATGACGTGATCACAATCTTCCATGAGTTTGGGCATGCCTTACACGGCATGTTTGCTGATCAGAAATATCCGAGCCTGTCCGGCACCAATACCGCCCGTGATTTTGTGGAATTCCCATCGCAATTTAATGAGTATTGGGCGCGTGATCCCAAGGTGTTTGCCCATTACGCCAAGCATTACCAAACCGGTGAAGCAATGCCGCAGACGTTGGTCGATAAGATCAATAAGGCTGACAAATTCAACAAAGGTTATAGCATGACTGAGCTGCTGTCAGCCGCGTTGTTGGATATGCACTGGCATATGCTGACCGCTGATCAGCCACAGCAGGACGTGGATAAGTTTGAAGCCGGGTCTCTGCAACAAGATAACATCTATATCAGCTACGTGCCGCCGCGTTATCGTTCCAGCTACTTCAAACACATTTGGGGTAACGGCTATGCTGCCGGTTATTATGCTTATCTGTGGACCGAAATGCTGGCAGACGATGCTTTTGCCTGGTTTACCGAACACGGAGGCCTGACACCAGAGAATGGCCAACTTTTCCGCGATAAGGTGTTGTCACGTGGTAATAGTGAAGACTTAGAAAAGCTGTATATCAACTGGCGCGGTAAGCCACCGAGTATTGAACCTATGCTGAAAAACCGGGGCCTGAAGGAACAAAAACAGCCTTAATCAGCCACTGAATCTTAAGTGATTGAGAGTTACCCGTTTTGGTATGGATATCGGAACCTGATACAAAACACAAGGTAGCTCTCATTTTTATACACAATTCATTGATCAATTAACATCACTGCTGACGACATAATACAACTGTATCCTCAATCAGACGGCGAGCAATCGTATCAGGGGGAGGAATCAGGGGAAGTTTATCGTAGCGAAACCAATCTGCACTGATAAGCTCGACGGGATCAACCTTGATTTCACCACTCTCATAATCAGCCAGAAAACCTGTCATTAATGAATTCGGGAAAGGCCACGGCTGGGAAGCAACATAACGCAAGTTACAGATCTTAACTCCACTCTCTTCCATCACTTCACGATGTACAGCCTCTTCCAGCGTTTCCCCCACTTCAACAAAACCGGCAAGCACGGTATGGATGCCATTGCGGTGACGCTGATGCTGTGCCAAAAGAATATGGTCATCACGCCGGATACCCACGATAATACTGGGCGCAATTTGTGGATAATAACGCTCTTCGCAATGGCTGCATAAACAGGCCCATTCGTACTGGCTATGCTGCATATCATGACCACAGTAACCGCAATAACGGTGCGAACGATAAAACTCAGCCAATTGGACGCCGCGTCCTACCATCTGAAATAATTTGGCATCCCGATCAGCAATTAAACGGGGGGAAGACATATTTGAAGTCATTCTATGGCGAATCAGCCAAACCGTTTCCCCCAACCACTCGCCGATGGGCAACGCCATATGACCCTGCAATGACCATTGATTGGCAGTGCCTGAAGGTAATTCTCCTTGTGGCAGCCAAACCTGATTCTCAAGACTGACAATCCACCAGCCCCGTTCTGTACCTGTCAGTTTTTGTTGCGTCATTTGTCTCTGTTCCGTCATAGGTTGTGTGATTATTTCCATTATATGTTGTTCAAAATCAACACGAATAAAGCATACTCCTTTTTCATCTTCTTTCGTCTTCAATCTTGTTATATTAACCCTGTTTCTGAATACCCTTTCTCAATTAGGAATCACAATAATGTCAAAAAAAATCGCTGTATTTGATCTGGATGAAACACTGATTTGTGGGGATTCCGGCCGCCTCTGGACGAAATATCTATGGGAAAAAAGAATTATTACCGACTCTCGTTTTATAGAAGCAGATCAAAAAATGATGTCTGATTACTGTGCGGGAAAGCTGGATATGCAGGAATATCTGGTATTCAGTTTACAAGCACTCAAACAAATTCCCTTTGAACAAATAGACATCTGGTTAACCGATTTTGTGGAAACCAAAATCAAATCTATTTTTTATCCCGCAGCCCAAAAACAACTGGATATTTACCGGCAACAGAACATCCCTGTCATTATTATCTCTGCGACGGTTTCTTTCGTGGTCAAGAAAATCGCGTCAGCCTTTGGCATACAGACAGCCATGGGCATTGATATGGTGATGAAAGAAGGTTGCTATACGGGTGAGATTCACGGAATTCCGACCTTCCGTGAAGGCAAAATTGCCTGCTTGCAGCAATGGCTCGAAAAACAGAATTTATCGCCTGAGCACATTGAATTTTATACAGACTCAATAAATGATTTGCCAATGTGTTTATTTGCCAATGAAGTATTTACGGTTAATGCAGATAAGAAATTGCAATCAGAAGCAGAAATTCGTGGGTGGAACCAATTGAATTGGTTGCTTTAAAAAGAGTGCAAGTTTTCCGGTTGCAGTTTTCACCATCCCCTTTATACTTTAGGGTGTTTTTTTCTTGTCGGAGTGCCTAGCGTTCAGCGTATAACACGATGAACACAGGCTGAGACCGTTAATTCGGGATCCGCAGAACCTGATCGGGCTAATATCCGCGAAGGGAACAAGAGTAATCATCCCACTGCCAGTATTATCGTACATTTATGCCAATGCCTTGTACAAATACTAGTCAGAACCAACCATTACTCCCTGCGAGCTCCAGACAAGCAATTTTCTCAACTTAAGCCTGTTCAGCAATGAGATAGGCGATAACACAGTCAGGAATTTGCTATGTCTAAGTCCAATGATACCGTTATTTCAAATAGCGCTATTTCAAATGCCACTATTTCCAACCCCATTATTCCAACGGCTGATATTTCGCCTAAAGCCCATCCAGTAAGGCCACGTAAGGCTCAGCGAGATGCGGCACAAGCGTTTATCAACTCCATTCAAGGAATGGCTTTTCCCAATTCAAAGCGCATTTACCTTGAAGGTTCACGCCGAGATATTCAAGTCCCGATGCGTGAGATCCAACTTTCTCCCACATTACTTTCTCCCATATCAACAATAGGTAGCACGAAAGAAAATCCCCGATTTGAGGAAAACGAGCCTATTCCCGTTTATGACACTTCTGGCCCTTATGGTGATCCAACATCCGTACTGGATGTACAAATAGGCTTAAATAAGATCCGCCAGTCGTGGATTGATGAACGCAATAATACCGAACCTGTTCCAGTACTCAGTTCTGATTTCACCCAGCAACGCCTTGCCGATGCAGGATTGGATCACCTGCGCTTCCACAACCGCTCGCATCCACTGAAAGCCAGGCCGGGCAAACGTGTCACTCAATTACACTATGCGCGCCAAGGTATCATCACACCAGAAATGGAATTTATTGCACTGCGCGAAAACATGGGGCGCGAGCGTATCCGCAGTGAAGTCTTGCTCCAGCAACATGCAGGACAAAGTTTCGGTGCCAATTTACCGGAAAACATCACACCGGAATTTGTTCGCCAAGAAATTGCGGCTGGTCGCGCGATTATTCCCGCCAACATTAATCATCCTGAATCTGAGCCAATGATTATTGGGCGCAATTTCTTGGTGAAAGTGAATGCGAATATCGGTAACTCCTCCGTCACATCATCCATCGAAGAAGAGGTGGAAAAACTGATTTGGTCTACCCGCTGGGGTGCAGATACCGTGATGGATCTCTCTACCGGACGCTACATCCACGAAACCCGCGAATGGATACTGCGAAACAGCCCTGTTCCGATTGGTACTGTACCGATTTACCAAGCACTGGAAAAAGTCAACGGCATTGCGGAAAACCTGACATGGGAGATGTTCCGCGATACCTTGCTGGAACAAGCTGAGCAGGGCGTAGATTATTTCACTATTCATGCGGGAGTATTGCTGCGTTACGTACCAATGACTGCCAAGCGCCTGACAGGTATTGTTTCCCGTGGCGGCTCAATTATGGCGAAATGGTGCCTTTCCCATCATAAGGAAAATTTCCTTTACACCCACTTCCGCGAAATCTGTGAAATTTGTGCCACCTATGACGTTTCCCTCTCTTTGGGGGATGGATTGCGTCCCGGCTCAATTCAGGATGCCAATGACGAAGCACAATTTTCAGAACTGCACACGCTCGGTGAGCTGACTAAAATCGCATGGGAATACGATGTTCAGGTCATGATCGAAGGGCCGGGGCATATCCCAATGCAACTCATTCGCCGCAATATGACAGAAGAGCTGGAACATTGCCACGAAGCCCCCTTTTATACCTTAGGGCCACTGACAACCGATATCGCCCCCGGTTATGACCATTTCACCTCTGGCATCGGAGCCGCCATGATTGGCTGGTTTGGCTGTGCCATGCTTTGTTATGTCACCCCCAAAGAACACCTCGGATTGCCCAACAAGGAAGATGTCAAACAAGGTTTGATTACTTACAAAATCGCAGCACATGCGGCGGATCTTGCCAAAGGTCATCCGGGAGCTCAAATCCGTGACAATGCTATGTCAAAAGCACGTTTTGAGTTCCGCTGGGAAGATCAATTCAATCTGGCTCTGGATCCTGACACCGCCCGCGCCTATCACGATGAAACCTTGCCACAAGAATCAGGCAAAGTTGCCCATTTCTGTTCCATGTGTGGGCCAAAATTCTGCTCAATGAAAATTACGCAGGATGTGCGCAACTACGCCGCAAAACTGGAACAGGAATCGGGTATGGAACAGATGTCAGAAGAATTCCGTTCCCGTGGCAGCGAACTCTATCACAGCGTGGAGGAGGTAATTCATGAAAAGTCAGCCCATAAAAAACCAGCCTGACGCATCTATGAGACTCCCAGAAGCCCCTTTTGCTCCAACCGTGCGCCGGTTGGGGCTTTATCCTGTTGTGGATTCCCTAATGTGGATCGAGCGATTACTGGAAGCCGGGGTCAGAACCCTGCAATTGCGCATCAAAGACCACGCCGAAGAACAGGTAGAGAAAGATATTCAAGCTGCCATTGCACTTGGTCATCACTATAACGCCCGTTTATTTATCAATGATTATTGGCGTCTGGCGATCAAATACCAAGCCTATGGCGTTCATCTGGGACAAGAAGATCTCGATATCGCTGATCTCAATACCATCCAGCAAGCCGGATTGCGTCTGGGCATTTCTACCCACGATCAACAGGAACTGGCGCGGGCAAAATCCCTGCGTCCTTCTTATATCGCACTCGGGCATATTTTTCCCACCACCACTAAAGAGATGCCCTCGTCACCACAGGGCCTTGAAGCACTCAAACATCAAGTGGATATGACACCTGAATATCCCACCATCGCCATTGGTGGCATTTCATTAGAGAGAGTACCGGATGTTATTGCAACAGGTGTTGGTGGCGTGGCATTGGTCAGTGCTATCACAAAGGCAAAAGACTGGCAGCAGGCAACAGCCAGATTGCTTAATTTAATTGAAGGTCAGGATTTGATTGAAGGCCGGAATTTGGCTGAAGATCAGAAACGGGGGCTTTTATGTTAAACGATCAAGAATTCATGCGTTACAGTCGCCAATTAATGCTGGAAGACATTGGCCCGGAAGGACAAGAAAAATTAAAAGCCAGCAAGGTGCTGATTGTCGGCCTTGGCGGATTAGGATCTCCGGCTGCGCTCTATCTCGCGGCGGCAGGAGTGGGAAACCTTTATCTTGCAGATGATGACAAATTGCATATATCAAACCTGCAACGCCAGATTATCTACCGCACGGCAGATATTCCTGCTAACAAAGCCCAATTAGCGGCAAAACAACTGGCTGAGCTGAACCCGCAGATCAATATCACTGATCTGACCGAACGCCAAGATCGTGAGTCTTTGGTTAATGCTGTCCGACAAGTCGATCTGGTACTGGATTGCTGCGATAACATGGCAACCCGCCATGCCATCAATGCTGCCTGTATCGCAGAAAATAAACCCCTTATCAGCGGCAGCGCCGTCGGTTTTAGTGGTCAATTGCTGGTATTGACACCGCCTTACCAGCACGGTTGCTATGCCTGCCTTTATCCCGATCAAGAAGAACCTCACCGAAACTGCCGGACAGCCGGTATCTTGGGTCCCATTGTGGGTGTGATCGGTACATTGCAATCATTAGAAGCAATAAAAATGTTGGCAGGTCTTCCTTCACCCTTAAACGGAAAACTCCGGCTGTTTGATGGCAAGCAACAAAGCTGGAGCACACTACAGCTTACTCCCTCATCAAGGTGCTCCATTTGCAGGGCCGTCGGTAACGAAATAGCCGCCGGAGAAAATGAGAGTGATGAAAAACGGTCAGGAACAGAAGTCGTATGAATATTATCGTTAATGATCAAAACATTACACTAATTCCCCCCATGACGGTGCAACAATTGCTTGAACATATAAAGCGCACTCAATCAGGTACTGCTTTGGCTATCAATCAAACCATTATTCCGCGCTCAGAATGGCATACCCATCAAATTAATGACGGGGACAATATCTTACTGTTTCAGGCCATTGCTGGTGGCTAATATTGCCGGAGGCTAATTTTATGTTAAAAATTGCAGATACCACCTTCCACTCCCGCCTATTTACCGGAACAGGTAAATTCGCCAATGCCAGCATAATGATCGAGGCAATCCGCGCATCAGGTAGCCAACTGGTGACAATGGCAATGAAACGCATCGATCTCCACAGCAACAACGATGGCATTCTTACACCACTGCAACAGTTGGGCGTCAAACTACTGCCAAATACATCCGGCGCAAAAACCGCAGAAGAAGCGATATTTGCCGCCCATCTTGCACGGGAAGCATTAGGAACTAACTGGATTAAATTGGAAATCCACCCCGATGTAAAATACCTGCTGCCCGATCCGATTGAAACGCTGAAAGGCGCGGAACAATTAGTGAAAGAGGGATTTATCGTCCTGCCCTATTGTGGTGCTGATCCTGTCCTGTGCCGTCGGCTGGAAGAAGTCGGTTGTGCTGCTGTCATGCCATTAGGTGCTCCTATCGGCTCAAATCAGGGGCTGCTGACTCGCGATTTTCTACAAATCATCATCGAACAGGCCAACGTGCCCGTTGTTGTGGATGCAGGGATCGGAGCACCAAGCCATGCACTGGCAGCCATCGAAATGGGTGCAGATGCCGTGCTGGTCAACACCGCCATCGCCGTTGCCCGTAATCCAGTGAAAATGGCTCAGGCATTCAAAACCGCCATTGAAGCGGGTGAACTTTCACATCAAGCAGGTTTGGCAAACCAGAGATCCCATGCTGAGGCTTCCAGTCCACTGACTGATTTTCTGGGGGTACTATGACAGACCGAACATTTAGCCAGCGCTGGCAACAACTGGATTGGGATGACATCACCCTACGCATCAACAGTAAAACATCGCAGGACGTTGAACATGCACTAACCAGTGCTCGTTTGACCTTGGATGATTTCATGGCTCTGCTCTCTCCTGCGGCATTGCCTTATCTTGAACCGCTCGCTCAACGTGCACAACAACTCACTCGCCAGCGTTTTGGAAATACCGTGGGATTTTTTATCCCACTCTATCTTTCCAATTTATGCGCCAACGACTGTACTTATTGTGGTTTCTCCATGAGTAATCATATTAAGCGCAAGACACTCAATGAACAGGAGATTGAGGCAGAATGTCTCACACTGAAAAAACTAGGATTTGAGCATATCCTGCTGGTGACAGGGGAACACCAAAACAAAGTTGGTATGGATTATTTTCGTCGCTATCTTCCCCTAATCCGCCGCCATTTCAGCTCAGTCTCAATGGAAGTTCAGCCATTGGCGCAAGAGGAATACTCTGAACTGAAAACTCTGGGGTTGGATGGCGTGATGGTCTATCAGGAAACCTACCATCAACCCAGTTATCAATTGCATCATTTGAAAGGCAAAAAGCAGGATTTTCACTGGCGCCTGGGAACACCGGAACGCCTTGGGCGAACGGAAATAGACAAGATTGGTCTAGGTGCCTTGATTGGACTATCCCACAATTGGCGAACAGACTGCTATATGGTGGCTGAACACCTCTTTTTCCTGCAAAAACAGTTCTGGAAAAGTCGTTACTCCATCTCTTTTCCGCGACTACGCCCCTGTGCGGGCGGCATAGAGCCGGCTTCTTTAATGAATGAAGCCGAGCTGGTGCAACTGATTTGCGCTTTCCGTCTGCTGGCACCCGATGTAGAGCTTTCCCTCTCCACCCGTGAATCACCGTTCTTCCGTGATCACGTTGTCCCTCTCGCTATCAACAACATCAGTGCCGGTTCAAAAACCCAGCCGGGCGGCTATGCCGATGAGCATCACGAGTTAGAACAATTCACTCCCCACGACAATCGTTCTGTTTTGCGGGTCGCGGAGGCCTTGGTTAAATCAGGGTTACAACCTGTTTGGAAGGATTGGGATAATTATTTAGGTCGATAATTTTTAGAAGGAAAGTGTTTCTCTTTGGCCTAAGTTAGCCAAAGAGAACGAAGTACCCGTATCATTGATCGAAGAAGTTGAATTGAATCTTCATCTGGATATTTAATTAATCCACTAACTTAAATCATGCAGGTGTTTTTTCAACGATGTTGTCAGTCTGAAATCTGAAAACTTCACCTGTAATCCTTCACGTTCTGGCGAACAGCACATCGCACCGATAAAAATACGCTGATTATTGTCAATCGTAAAAGGAGACAATCTTAGTAATGGCCATGTCTCGCCATCAGTAGAATATTGCAACCTGAGCGCTCCATCCCCATACGTGATCCTCAACCAGAACTTATCTGGATCACCAGGGAAAATTCCCATGGCCCAGTCAGAACCCCCATTTGTCAATACACTACCGATGGTTGCCTGTCCATCAGAATGTTCAATACCAGCTTTTAGCCAATGTTGTTCATCCACTAACAACATAACGCCAGCCTGATCATACAATTGTTCAAATTGGCCTTCGATACAAAACTGGAAAGTAAAACCTTCTTCAAATTTAAAATCATCAATATAGCCACCAAATACGTGACCACTATGACGCTGAAAACCATACCATGTATCACGCCAGAAATCGGTTTTATTGTCTGTCGTGACATGAAGCTCATCATCCTGACATTGCCATGAAGCAGGTTCATTCAACCAATGACATTGCTGCAAGTTCATCAATATTTACCCTGTTATTTTTTGGTCGGATTAATCAAACTATATCCTGCTAACAATGAAAGGGAAAGCACAGCAATACAGGCAAAAGCACCATGCAACGTTACCTGATGCGCCAAACCACCAATAATTGCCGGCCCAAGCAGAATCCCGGAATAGCCCATCGTCGAAACGGCAGAAACTGCCAATGCATCAGGCATCACTTTCTGCTGGCCTGAAGCGGTGAAAAACATCGGAGCCAAATTGGATAACCCTGCCCCTATCATCAGGAAAGAAATTCCCAACTGAGTCATGCTTGATGCCAGATAAATTAGAACAAAACCTGATGTTGCCAAAATCGCGCTGCCTAAAAACACACGCCGATATCCACACGCCGCAATGATTTTATCACCCAGAAATCGCCCCGCAGTCATAGTAATGGCAAAAAGCGTATAGCCAAAACCTGCCTGATGACTACTCATGTTATGTACGCTACTTAGCAAGATCCCGCTCCAATCCAGCATGGAACCTTCCATCAAGTAAACGACAAAACAGAGAGAGCCAATCAGGATAACAATGCCACGAGGTAAAGCAAAAAATGGTGTGTCCTCCGTTTCCGTTTCAGTGCTATCCAGCATTCCTCTCCACGTTGGTAACAACAGAAGAATAACGAATACTGCTACAGCAATTGTGACCTGAAATGGTGGAACTCCCAGAAACAACAATAGGCTGACTGTACCGGCTCCCACAATTCCACCTAAGCTGAATAATGCGTGGAAGCCTGACATAATCGGTTGATGTACTCGTTTCTCAACATTGACCGCATGGATATTGATGACCACATCTGTTGCGCCAATTCCCATACCAAACACAAATAAAGCACAAGCCAAGGTCAGTGGAGTCGAGAACACACTCAGGCTCGGCAATATTAAAACAGCCAACAAAGCAAAAAAGGTAAAAATCTTCCGGCAGCCAAAGCGCGTCGCCAACATTCCGGCTATTGGCATCATAATGAAAGAACCAATACCAAACATCAGTATCAGAATCCCCATTGAACCGTCACTCAGCCCTAATCGTTCTTTTACCAATGGGATCAGTGGTGCCCAACTTGCAATACTGAATCCCGCAATAAAAAACGAAATTCGCGTTGCCATGATAGGCTGTTTTATTGAAGAGACTGCATATTCTTCAGACAACTTAATTCCTCCAAACGATATCCTCCAAACAAAGCCTTCCGCCAGTTCGGGCGGAAGGCTCCCAATATTGGCCTTCAACAAGGTATTACCTTTATGTTTATTGCCTTATGTTTATTGCTCTATATTTGCACTTATCTCTGAAAACTGGGGAATATCCGTTAACTTCCTAATGACGCTGGAAGCTTGTCCATACTGTTCCGCTCCCGACAAAGCATGAGGCCAAGCATATATCCACGGAATACCCGCCTGTTTTGCCGCCGCAATCCCCAAATCAGTATCTTCAATCACCAAAGTTTGCCGAATATCCATCTCTTTCAATTTCAGCATAGCCAAATAAGGATCAGGAAAGGGTTTAGTTCTTTCCACATCATCGCCAGAAATCAAGGCAGGTTGTTCATGTAGCTCCAACAAGCTAAGATTTGCTAAACACACATTACGCGGCGCGGTGGAAACAAACCCAAAGTTAGTGCCATTTTGTTGCAAAACAGCAATCAAGTCAGTGATCCCCGGTCGCAAGTAATGTGCGGACAATTTTTCTTGATAACGAGAAATAATTTTTTCAGTAATGCTTTTATGCATTGATGAAGGAAGACCAACCTCATTCAACGTTTCCGTGAGGCTTAGCCCGATCAATTGCTGGGGTTGGATATCACGTATTTGAGCAGATACCTGTTCTCCCGATACATCAGCTAATACATCAAGCAATACATCAAAGTGCAATTGTTCACTATCAACAATCACTCCGTCGATATCAAAAATGACATTGCATTTATTCATCAAATAACAGTCCTTCAAACGATCAATTACTTTAGGTCAGAGATACGAATCAACACCTTGCAGTTTGGTGCACTGAGAGGAACTTGAGCTTTCGATGCAATATCACAACCAACAGTAAGAAAAGCCTGCTGATAATCTTTGAAATCAAAAACTTGGCTGATAAAACGCTCCGCAGGGATTACACCATCACGGATCATGGCATAGGCGCGTTCAAAACTGTTATTCAGGGAATCAATGGAACCTATCACTGAAAGACTTTTATCCGCAATTTTCATAATATCCAAATTGGCATGTTTGTCTTTCAGGGCAACATTCAGCAACTTCCCACCCGGTGCCAAATGGTTAAAAATGTATTCGGTCAACTGTCCTGTCGTATCCACACATAAGTCAATCAGAGCTGACGTATCACCATATTCCTGAACCAGTGCTTCATCAAAGTCAGAATACAACTGGCTTCCCGGAGGCAAATTATCTCTTGCAAACTGAATTCGACTCTCATTCTTTTCAACCATAAAGGCTTGTACGCCCCGCTCATGCAGCGCCCAAATGTACAACATTCCCATAGGGCCAGCCCCTGCTACCGCTGCACGAATATTAGTGTGGGTGATCCCCAGTTTATCCACTCCGGTTAGTGTACAGCTCAGTGGTTCAGTCAGTGAGGCTTCTTCCATGCTGACATGATCATCCAGCTTGATAAGTAAATTTTCTTTTGCCAAATATTGATCTGCGAACGCGCCATCATAGGAAACCCCTGCTTCTGTTCCCAATTTTCTCTCACAATGATTAGGACTTCCCGTCTGACACATCCGGCAATGCCCACAAAAGTAGGTCGGGTTGACCACAACACGATCTCCCACCTGAAACTGAGTAACATCGCTGCCAATTTGCGATACCACGCCAGTGGTTTCATGACCCAAAGTGGTTCCCGGTATTGCAACAGGGTAAGCGCCTGTGATAATTCCCACATCCGTGCCACAAATACCACACACTGCAATATCAACAACAACATCATCAGGTTCAATACAAGCCAAAGATTCAACTTGCTGAATTTCAACATCCCAAGCTTGATGATATTTAAGCGCTAGCATGATGCAACCTCCTTATATACCTGTGCGATAGCCGTTAATTCTGAGAAAGTCAGATCCAGTTTATGCAGGATTTCCGCCAGATGTTCCTGCGTGCAAATCAGCGGTGGACGAACTTTGATTGTTTTTCCCTTACCATAACGGGAACCACGTAAGAGCAAATTATGGCGGCTGGCAGTGGCTATCGCCTGCGCTGCAAAATCTGGATTTGGTGTATCAAAGCCATACATATATCCTACACCTCTGACTCCCGTGATCTCTGGATATTGATGCTGTAATTTCAACAAACCATCACGCAAGTAGGCTTCATTTTGTTGCACATTTTCCAAAATGTGATCATCTTCAATAATGTCGATGATTTCATTGAGAGCCACCAAAGAGAGTGGGTTGGCACCAGAAGTGCTGGAATGTTCGAACGATTCCAGAATATCCAGTGAATGGCGCATCAATACGCCGCCAGTTGGAATACCGATGCCTCCAGCTCCTTTGGCGAAAACGATGATATCCGGTTCCAGTTCTTTGGCATAACCCGTCGAGGCGAAAAACGTACCTGTACGACCAAAACCTGTCTGTACTTCATCCGCAATAATGATGATGCCATGTTGATGACAGATTTCCCTGATCTTCCGGTAGAAAGACACAGGGAAAACAGTATTTCCGCCATTCCCCTGAATCGGTTCAATAATAAGACATGCAATATTGTCATTAGAACCTAACTGAATAAACTGCTCTAAATCGACAAATTGCCCTTCATTCGGCTGTGATTGTGACTCTGACAGAACACTGGCTGGCGCAGGAATTTTTATCGAACCATCAATATTTACATGGAATTCCTTAATTCTGAACGCATTGCCGGAAATCTGTGCTGTTGCAAGAGATTGTCCATGATGGGCAAGAAAGAACGAAATAACACCTGAACGTCCCGTTGATTTTTGCGCTATACGGATAGCACATTCAACTGCACCAGATCCAGATACATCTCTCAGCCAAATACGATCTACTCCTTTAGGTGTATGTTTAAGTAATTTACTTAAAATATATTGTGACATTTCATGTGTATAAGCCGAACTCAAATGTGTACATCTATCAATCTGCTGTTTGAGTTTGTCTGCAATCCGCTCATTCGTGTAGCCTAGCGGCAAATTAAAAGTTCCTGATGCCGCGTCAATATATTTTTCACCATCAATAATCAAATAAGGGCCATGACCAATAAAGTGAGAAAGCATATCTTCAAGATGATCTTTATTTTCCATAATCATTCACCACTATTAGTTAGTTTGTATTAAACAATTCGTTGTATTAAACAATTCATTGCATAAAGTAATTATTTGCATTGAAAAATTATTTGCATAAAAAACTAACATCACTAAACAATTAACACCGCAAAACAATTACTTCATTAAACAATTAGTTGTATTAAACAATGAAAAAACATACTTATTGCGATGAAATTAGATTAAGCGCATTTAGATCATAAAAATGTAATAAAAAATATTAAATAAATTTAAAAAAAATTTAAATTTGAAGAATCATATAGTTATTTATTAATATTTATTGTTCATATTAAAGACATAATAAATCACATTTAGAAATAATCGCTAAACCCCTAGCCCTATCATTCGCATCAATTTCTGTGCCTGCTGAATAGCTTCCTGTCGGTGAGTAATTCCCATTTTCTGATATAAATTACGTATATGGGTTTTTATAGTGGTTGCAGCCACATCCAGTTCTGCGGCAATTTGATCATTGCTGTAGCCAGAATAAATCAACCCCAATACCTGCCATTCACGCTGAGTAAGTGGACTGTTACGAATAAGCTCAGGCACGTCAGGATGAGTGAGTAACTGTTCTACAAACGTTTCGTCAAAATGGGCAAATTTATGTCGGTGCTGTCGGTTGATTTCCCGAAGAATGCGTTGAGCCCTACGCTGTTCCATTTCAGGCAAGATATTAAGTTGGATAAGCTGGCGCAGTTGTAAAGCCATCAGCTCACCTTCAATAACAAAATGGCTGATAAACCCCGTGCGATTGGCCAAACTCAAGGCTTCCATCAAAACATCCTGAGCCTCAGCTTTACGTTCAATCTGCCAATAAAGCAAATTACACAGCAGGAGATTACGATTTAAATCGCTGACCAATGCCAATTTTCTGGCATATGTATTCAGCTTCTCCAAAATAGATTCAGCGTCCCCATATTGACCAAGTAAGATTTGTGCTCGTGCAATGTTTCGCCATTGATTCTGATTGAAGTGGTTACAAAAACTGTCTGGTCGTTCTGCCTGTGCCAACCATTGTGTCAACGAACTGCTATCTTCCAAACTTTGCCAAATAATGACACGCAATTTATCAGTATTTGTCCGCCAATCCCGATGGTACTGTCCATTACTCAGTAAGTTTTCGCAGCGGGTCAAGTAGCGACGAGCGTTATCAATATCCCCTCGAATCAAAGAACACTTTGCCAGCTGGGTAAGACATTGTAATTGCTGCTGTGGCTGGTAATTGGCCAACACTTCCAGCCCTTGACGAGCCGCATCTTCTGATTCATCAATACGAGCCCAACACCACAAAAGTTGTGAACGGATCCTGAGCAGAAACTCATGCATCGGCAATTGTTCTAAATGCTGCTCATGTATTAAGTCAAAAGCATGGGTCTGAGTATCATAAGCCGCCTGTAAGTAACCTTGCGCCAATAAAATTTCGCTTTGTTGCAACAACGCCCATAAAGCATAGTGGTAAACATGACAAACGCGGGCAAGTTGCTCAGTTTGCTTCATCAAAGCCAATGCATTGACCAACTGCCCATTGCAATGCAATACCTCTCCTTTCACTGACATCGCCACAATACGGCCATATTTATTGTCTGGCAGTAGGGTCGCCAGAGCTTTTTCAGCCAAAGCATCGGCATCAGACGGACAACCATCGTTAATCGCTACCTGAGCTCTCAGAACATCAAATTCCGCCAGTAACTCCGGCTCAATAGCTATTTGCTTCTGTTTCAATGATTGCTCTGTCTGATTCAATAACGCATTTACTTCATAGTAACGATGTTGACTCTGTGCCAACCATGCTTGTAACAGAACCAAGCGAGGACTTTCCAATAGTTGTTCATATGGCAGTGCATTCATGCACTCTTCCAATAGGGATAGTTTGCTGTGGTTAAATAACTCCCAAGCATGTTGCAACAAAATATCCCGCAACAAAGTTGTATCTCCCGCCGCCAGAGCATGATGAATAGCTTCTCCCGGATAGCCCTGCATCAACCATCCTTTCACGGCTGCTCTATGTAATTCAGGTAATTTTGCTGCCATTTCCCATTGGCAACGTTGGCGCAGGAATGAAGCAAATAAAGGATGAAAGCAGAACCACTCTCCAGAATCATCCATCCGTTGAATAAACAACCCCTGACGTTCAATATCCTCCAGACGTTGTTGACCGTTGTCCTCTCCCGTCAGGCAAACAATCAGGCCATCATTCATGGAACGCAGAATAGAACTATGCAGCAAGAAATTCCGCGTCTTCTGATTCACCCGATTTAAAACCTCATCCACAAGGTAATCCGCAAGGTGACTGGCATTAATTCCCGAAAGACGCCTTGCTGACATTTCAGTCGTATTACCAGATTGACGGGCAGAAAGGGCAATCAACTGCAAAGCAGTAGCCCACCCAGCAACATCATTGCATAACTGTTTACAGTGCTCAGAATCCAGTGGATTGGTTAACCGCTTGGCGAAAAATTGCTGCGTTTCCCGATAATCAAAAGCCAACTGTTGGCTATCAATCTCCAATAACTGCTCGCGGACACGTAAGTTAGCAATTCCCAAGGATGGCAAATGGCGTGATAGGAGCACCAATGTTAAGTTTTCTGGTTGGTGGCGCAGGAAAAAACGCATTGCTTCATGAATAAGCCCATTCATTATCAAATGATAATCGTCGATCACCAGAAAAATCGGTTGCTGCCATTCGCTAAGCTCAATAAACAATTGCGCAAACAACGCAGGTAAATTGGCGTATTGGTGTTTCTGGGCCAGCACGTCACTTTTTACACAGTGCCCCTGCGTTGCCTGCTGAATAGCTGCAATCAAATAGCTGGCAAAGCGCTCCGGCTGATTGTCACTATCATCAAGAGAATACCACCCAAGGCGCTCTTGCCCGGCAGCCCATTGTGACATCAATGTCGTTTTGCCATATCCAGCAGGACTGGTTACCAAGACCAGCCGATAACCCTGAACTTCATTGAACTTTTCTAGCAGGCGCTCCCGCATAACCATATTATTGAGCCGAAGGGGGCGGCTGAGTTTCGATGGGATAAGCATTAATTTTTTCCCCTCACACACAATGAATAAAACTGATACCTGAATTTTGTCTGATACTATTAAGTCACTTACACCATTAACATTCGCTAACGCCCAACAAATGTAGAGAAACACTCATTTTTTGCAAACAAGTTGATTAATTTCATTGTGTTAAATTGCACCTTGTCACATTCTTTGATTGCAATTTTGCTATTTCTCCATGAAATTGCGAAAAAACTCGAAAGAAATAGCTACGCCCTTTCACTCCTCCCTGCGAATATTTTTACGGGATGATGTTTCCCACGTCACTAACCTTCAGCATATCCCTCTAAATACTTACCCAAATTTTCTTCATTCAGTGACAGGATGACGACACCATGCAACTATCCACATTAGATCAAAAATGCGAATTAGATAAAAACCCGAAGCTCAATAAAGCCTTATTTCAGGCTGCACTTACACGCCAATGGCAACGTTTCGGGCTCAACTCAGCTCAGGAAATGACTCCGCATCAGTGGTGGCAAGCTATTAGTGCAGCAGTTTCTGAATTACTCCCTCTTCCCGCACAACAGAATCCGGTTAATTCATCTCCTGACAACCAACGTCATGTGAACTATATCTCAATGGAATTCCTGATAGGTCGACTGACAGCCAACAACTTGTTGAATCTTGGTTGGCATGACGATATTCAATCTTATTTGGCAGAAGATGGCATCATTTTGAGTGATTTGCTGGAAGAAGAAACCGATCCCGCTTTAGGCAATGGAGGATTGGGGAGGCTGGCAGCCTGTTTTCTAGATTCAATGGCAACCCTCAATCAATCTGCTACGGGATATGGCCTCAATTATCAATATGGTCTCTTCCGCCAATCTTTTAAAAAGAGTCAGCAAATTGAAGCACCTGACGATTGGGGACGCGAGTCCTATCCTTGGTTCCGCCATAACACACAATTAAAAGTTGGCGTCAGTTTTGGTGGTGAAATAGTGACAACTGCCGATGGTCATGAAACTTGGGTTCCCGCATTTAACCTGATTGGCGAAGCATGGGATTTACCCGTGATTGGGTATAACAATGGTGTAACTCAACCTCTTCGTCTATGGCAAGCAACATATGATAGTCCCTTTGATCTATCACTTTTCAATGATGGGCAGTTCCTGCATGCCGAACAACAAGGCATTGAAGCTGCCAGCCTGACCAAAGTGCTCTATCCTAATGATAATCACCAGACAGGTAAGCGGCTGCGCCTGATGCAACAATATTTCCAATGTGCTTGTGCCGTGGCAGATATTCTGCGCCGCCATCAACAAGCAGGACGCAAAATAGAAGAGCTGGCGCGATATGAAGTTATCCAGCTTAATGACACACACCCAACCATTGCTATTCCTGAAATGATGCGTCTTTTGCTTGATGAATATCAATTGGATTGGGAAACAGCATGGGAAATCACAGGGAAAACTTTCGCCTATACCAACCATACCTTGCTGCCAGAGGGCCTAGAACGTTGGGATGAACAACTCATTAGTGAACTTCTGCCACGTCATCATCGCATCATTCAAGAAATCAATCGACGCTTTAAAAAAACCGTGGAGCAAATCTGGCCTGATAACCAACAAGTCTGGGAAAAATTGGCGGTTATTCATGATAATCAAGTAAGAATGGCTAACCTTTGTGTTGTCGCCTGCTTTGCTGTCAACGGGGTCGCAGCTCTGCACTCATCCCTGATCGTGACAGATTTGTTCCCCGAATATTATCAATTGTGGCCAACTAAATTCCACAACGTGACTAATGGTGTAACCCCCCGTCGTTGGTTAAAACAGTGTAATCCAGCACTCTCTTCACTACTTGACCAAACATTAGGTCATGAATGGATTCATGATCTTGCTGTCTTGAAGAAACTCGAGCCTTATGCCGACGATTCTGCCTTCCGTGAAACCTATCGAGCCATTAAGCAAGACAATAAAATTAGCCTGTCTAACTATGTCAATAAAGTAATGGGACTCAAGATTGATCCCCATGCTATTTTCGATATACAGATAAAACGTTTGCATGAATATAAACGTCAGCATCTGAACCTGCTCCATATCTTGTCACTTTATCGGCAGATTCAGGAAAATCCAGCCTTGGATATCCATCCCCGTGTCTTCCTGTTCGGTGCCAAAGCAGCTCCCGGCTACTATCTGGCAAAAAACATCATCTCAGCTATCAATCATGCCGCCGAAAAGATCAATCATGATCCTATTGTCCGTGATCGCATCAAAATTGCTTTTATCCCCGATTACAATGTTTCCGCAGCAGAACTGATGATCCCGGCTGCCGATGTATCAGAACAAATCTCCACTGCGGGCAAAGAAGCCTCTGGTACAGGCAATATGAAATTAGCCTTAAACGGTGCACTAACCATCGGAACACTGGATGGAGCGAATGTCGAAATCGCAGAACAAGTTGGCAACAACAATATTTTTATCTTCGGAAAAACCGTGGAAGAAGCCAAAGCCTTACTGAACAGCAACTACAATCCACAAAATGTACTCCAACAAGATCATCATCTGAAAGATATTCTTGTTTCTCTCGCCAACGGTGAGTTCAGCCACGGAGATACGCACTCATTTGATCTCATGTTACATAGCCTGACTGACGGTGGTGATCCTTATTTAGTTCTGGCTGATTTTGCCTCTTACTGCCATGCCCATAAGCAAATTGATATTCGATATCGTGATGCTCAAGGTTGGACACGTAGTACTGTACTAAATACCGCTCGAATGGGTAAATTTAGTTCTGACCGTGCTATCCAAGATTATCAACAACATATCTGGCAAACCAAATAGGGATTTAGTATGGAAAACAAACGCCTCAATGATTTGGCAACTGAGGCCGGCATTGTCAGCGAATATATTAATGCCTATGGGAAACCGCAGGCGATCCCCGCTGAAACCAGGCATCGAATACTGGAAGCCATGAATACAGATATACCGGTCGGAAGATCGGTTTCTTCTTTACATGTTTCTTCTTTACCTAACGTTAAAGTGGTTATTCAGGGACAAATAGTGACTCTGCCTTTGGAAGATACCGATAATTACCAATGGCAGATACACACTGAGCAAGGCGAAATATTTCGTGGTCATTGTCAACTTCAACTTACTTTGCCGACCGATCTTCCCTTGGGATATCACACACTGTTCCTAATACCGAAGGTGAAACCAGAAACTCACTCTCGACAATACCCTATACAGCTTATCGTTGCTCCAGAACGCTGTTACGAACCCGATGCCATAACACGTGGTGAAAAACTTTGGGGTGCTTGCGTTCAACTCTATACCCTGCGATCAGAAAATAACTGGGGAATTGGCGATTTTGGCGATCTGAGATACATGCAACAAGAACTGGCACAACGTGGTGGCTCCTTTATTGGTTTGAATCCTCTTCATGCCATATATCCTGCGATGCCTGATAATGCCAGCCCTTACAGCCCATCTTCCCGTCATTGGCTCAATATTATTTACATTGCTGTGAATCAGGTGGAAGACTTTAATTACAACGCCGAAGCACAAGAGTGGTGGCACTCAACGGAAACACAGTGCAAACTCCAGCAAGCCCGCCAAGCAGAATGGGTCGATTACGTCACTGTCATGACATTAAAAATGGCTGCATTGCGCTTGGCTTATCCGCAATTTAAGTTTCGGTCTGACGATGATCCCCAACAAATTGCTTTCCAGCAATTTGTAATCAAAGGTGGCAAGAATCTTTATTCTCAAGCGGTTTATGATGCTCTACACCATAAGCTATATGAGGAAAATAATGTTTATTGGGGCTGGCCTGTATGGCCGGAAGAATATCGTGAGCCGGAAAGTGACGCGGTTAAAGCTTTCTGTCATTCACATCCACAGGAGATAGAATTTTTCCTTTGGCTACAATGGCTGGCTGATACTCAACTTGCCGAATGCTTCACTGCCAGCCAAACCAGTCATATGCCGATTGGCATCTACCGTGATCTCGCTGTCGGTGTTGCTCAAGGTGGCTCAGAAACTTGGTGTAACCGAAGCATCTATTGCACCAAAGCGTCTGTAGGAGCACCCCCTGATATTCTAGGACCACTAGGCCAAAATTGGGGGCTTCCACCAATGAATCCCCATGTTTTAAAAGCTCAAGCCTATCAACCTTTCATTGAATTACTACGTAGCAACATGCGCCATTGCGGGGCATTGCGTATCGATCATGTAATGTCTCTACTCAGGCTCTGGTGGATACCACAAGGAGAAACTGCCGATAAAGGCGTTTATGTCCATTATCCAGTTGATGATTTGTTAGCAATATTGGCACTGGAAAGCCAGCGTAATCGTTGCCTGGTGATAGGAGAAGATTTAGGGATCGTGCCGGAGGAAATTATCAATAAGTTACGGGATAGGGGTGTTTATTCTTATAAGGTATTTTATTTTGAACGCAACGCACAAGGTGAATATCGTTCCCCCGATGAATATCCCACACAAGCAATGGCAACCATTACTACCCATGACTTACCTACCTTACGCGGATTCTGGCAAAATGAAGATCTAATCTTAGGAGAAGCCATCGGCTTATACCCTGATAAAGCGCTTCTTGCCGATTTGTATTCTGAACGTAAACGCTGCAAGCAGGAGTTATTAGCCAGTTTAAATCGTCACGGCTATCTATTAGAAGATTTAGGTAAAACATCAGATAAGACATCAGAAGAGTTGGATAAGATACCAGAAGAATTGAGCAAGGCTGATACCCTTTCCTCGCTACAGAAATCAATATCTCTGGCGCAAACTGAACATCCGATGTCAACTGCCATAAATCAAAGCATACATCGCTATATAGCTCATAGCGCTTGTGCCTTATTAGGATTACAACCTGAAGACTGGCTGGACATGGAACGCCCCGTTAATATCCCTGGCACAACAGAGGAATACCCCAACTGGCGACGAAAACTAACCATCACGTTGGAAAATATGTTTGCGGATGCTCATATCAACCATTTGTTACAAACCGTAGAAGAGTGCCGAAAACAAAGTTTATAATTTGTTAAGCCATCCACTATACCCAATTGATTTCAAATTGTAGGGTGGTGGCAAAGGAAAAAAATCCCCAACCACATGAATAAATGTGATTGGGGAAAGCTAAACCAACAAAGACCAACCAACAAAAGCGAATAGACCTTAGACAGATCTCAGCCTTTCACTCCTCCCGATGTTAATCCACCCACCAACCAACGTTGGGCAAGTAAGAAAATCACCGTGATAGGAATAGCAGAAAGTACAGCCGCCGCAGCAAAATCTCCCCAGAGATAGTTCTGTGGATGAAGATATTGCTGCATTCCCACTGCCAACGTGTAATTGTCCACGTCACGTAATAGCAGAGATGCAACAGGTACTTCAGTAATGACGCCAATAAATGACAAAATAAATACAACAGCCAATATAGGCACAGAAAGCGGCAACAGTATCAAACGTAAAATTTGCCACGATGTCGCCCCATCCAACATGGCAGCTTCTTCCAGAGAGCGATCTATCGTTTCGAAGTAACCTTTGATCGTCCAGACATGTAAAGCAATTCCGCCCATATAGGCAAAAATCACACCACCGTGGGTATTAAGGCCAAGGAAAGGAATATATTCTCCTAATCGATCAAACAAGGCATAGAGTGCCACCAGCGAAAGTACTGGAGGGAACATCTGAAATATAAGCATTCCCTTGAGTAAGGGACTTTTTCCACGAAAGCGCATGCGGGCAAATGCATAAGCACACGTTGTTGATAGCGCCACAATGCCAGTGGCAGTAATGAATGCAATCTTTACAGAATTCCAAAGCCACTGCATAACAGGAAATGGAGGGAGTATGACTTGTCCATCAGAAGACTCCACACTGTAGCCAAGTGCCAACTTCCAGTGTTCCCATGAAATAGTATCAGGAATCAAATTACCCGTAGCAAAATTACCCGGACGCAAAGAAATGGCAATTACCATCAGCAAAGGGAACAAAATCAGGGCAATAAAAGCCAGCATAAATGCATGTGTTCCCCATACCCGCCATCGTTGCAATTTGGGCTGTACCATCGCCATCTTCTTTCCTCCTTAATCAAATTTAATGCGGGTGGTTTTCAAATTGATGATGGCTAATGCGCCTACCAACAAAAAAATCAATGTTGCAATTGCTGCCGCCAGCCCAAAATCCTGCCCACCACCACCCTCAAATGCAATGCGATAGGTATAGCTCACCAAAAGATCGGTATAGCCCGCAGGTGTTGTTGTTCCAATATGATCAGGCTTACCGTTAGTTAACAGCTGAATCAGGACAAAGTTATTAAAGTTGAAAGCAAAGCTGGCAATCAACAACGGTGTCAATGGCTTAATTAATAATGGAAAAGTAATTTTGGTGAAATTCTGCCACAGCCCAGCACCATCAAGTGCCGATGCCTCATAAAGATCATCAGGGATAGATTTAAGCAACCCCATGCAAAGAATCATCATATAGGGATAGCCCAACCACGTATTTACAATAATCAACATTGTTCTAGCGAGTGTTGGATCTGTAAACCAATCCGGTTTAAGGCCAAACAATCCATTCAGTACCAAATTAATTTCACCAAAACTCTGGTTAAACAATCCCTTGAAAATCAGAATGGAAATAAACGACGGAACAGCATAAGGCAAAATCAGCAGTACACGATAAATTGCTCGTCCCTTGAGCGCTTCCCATTGCACAACACAAGCGAGGATCATACCCAGCGCAACGGTCAATACCACTGTCAATAGAGAGAAAACCACTGTCCAGATAAAAATGGACAAAAAAGGTTTTTGAATACCCTCATCTTGTATCACTCTTAAGAAGTTTTTCCAACCAATAGAAACTGTGAACCCTGGGCTTAACGTTTCCTTAGTCCACCCTCCTTCAGCATTAATGGATTGGTAAAACCCTATATCCATATTCGGTCGATATCGTAAGCCAGTTTGTTTATCGGTCAGCGTAACCCCATCTTCATCAAGAGAATAAAGAGGGTTGATAGCAGAGAACTGGCGTAAAGAACTCATTCTCAATTTACTGCTATCAGGAAGAACTACCACCAATTGACCCAATGCCTGCCGATGCTGAGTGATAGTGCGTAATGTCACAGCATCGCCTTCAAGTTTTTTATCCTGCTCATGGAGAGGCAATACTATTTCTTCCGTTTCTTCCGCTCCCGTGAAAGAAAAAGGCTCAGATATCAATAAACGATCACTATCTGGAATGCTTAATGCCAAACGCCATTGTTCAGATTCAGAATAAAGTTTGAAGTTAAATGGCTCTCCCGTCTGATAATGGCGACTCATTAATACAGTTTGAGCACGTTCAAATGTCAATTGATTGGTACTACTATAATTTGTAAAAGCGATAGCAATCGTGCAGATAAGTGGAAACAGTATAAATAGCCCTATTCCAGCAATTCCAGGGTAGGTATAGCGCCAAACATAAGTCTTCCGGTTGGAAAAAACATAGATACCACTCCCTAGTAATACCAGTGTTAACATCGCAAACAGGTATTCTCCCTGCGCATACATCAACACAACCAGATACCCAGTAAAAAGTAGGCAAAAACCTACAGAAAACCATTTCAGGGCAGGATGCTGCCACCATGCTGTTTTTTCTAATGTCGCTGACATCTTGCACTTCCTGTTACCAATAATAGCGATTGAATCCCAATCACTCAGAACCTATCACAATAAGGTGCTAAAGCTCCTTAGAATCAGGAGCCTGTCATTCGTTTATTTTGTTATTCTCGTTTTAGCATCTTCAAGAGCAGCATCTACCGCCTGACGCCCGCTGACTACGTTAAGAACAGCGCTACGCATTGCGTACCAGAAACTGCTCATTTGGGAGATATTCGGCATAATTTCACCTTTTTGAGCGTTTGCCATCGTAGCGGCAATACGTGGATCTTGCGCGAGGATCTCCTGATAAGACTTCAAAGCCACCGCTCCCAACGGCTTATCTTTGTCTATCATTGCCAATCCTTCATTAGTAAGCAGGTAATTTTCCAAAAACTCCTTCGCTAACTCTTTATTGGGGCTGGCTGCATTAATCCCTGCAGTTAAAATACCAACAAAGGGTTTAGAGGGATTTTCTTTAAAAGTTGGTAATAAAGTCACACCATAATTAATTTTGCTTTTATCTATATTTGCCCAAGCCCAAGGACCGTTAATCGTCATCGCTGTTTTGCCTTTATTGAAGGCAGCTTCGGCGATGGAATAATCAATATCTGCATTGAGGTGTTTATTTTTGACTAAATCAGCCAGGAATTGCATTCCCGCTTTAGAACCTGAATTATTCACTCCGCTATCTTTAACATTATAAGTACCGTTCTCTGCCTTAAAGGCATACCCGCCATCAGCAGCAATCAGCGGCCAGGTGAAATACGGTTCCTGCAAATTGAACATGATTGCGCTTTTATTTTGCTTTTTTAGTTCATTATCCAAAGCGGGGATTTCTTCCCATGTTTTAGGGGGGGATTTAATTAAATCTTTATTGTAAATAAGAGAAAGAGCTTCAACTGCGACAGGATACCCTACCAATTTTCCGTCATAACGAACGGCATCCCACGTAAAGGGAAATAGCTTATCAATAAACGACTTATCAGGTGTGATTTCAGCTACTAACCCTGATTGAGCATAACCACCAAAGCGATCATGTGCCCAGAAAATAATATCTGGCCCGTCTCCACTGGCCGCAATCTGGGTATATTTTTCTTCCATTTTATCAGGATGCTCAACAATGACAGAAATTCCCGTTTCTTTTGCAAATTTTTCACCGACCTGTGCCAGCCCGTTATAGCCTTTATCACCATTGATCCAAATTACCAACTTGCCTTCTTCCGGCTCCGCGAAAGCTGAAGCAGACAGTACACATGTTGTTAAAACGGAAAGCATCAGGGTACAAGTCCCCGCTTTTAAAATTTTCTTGGTCATCATTCCGCCTTTTCATTTGTTAATTCAGGATAACTATCTTTATTACATCGCGATAAAATGGCACCAGTGTGCAATCAATGTAAAAAAGACTCATCCTCCCCTGCTCTACGCCTCATACCGCATGAATGTGAACTGGCTTACAAAAACAATTAAAATCAGAACGTTAACATCAAGACCGCATCCTTTTTTGAGATTTAAATCACATCTTACCTGACAATTTTTTCCCTTCTTTATCAATCACATTAATCTCGTCCTCCTGACTCCTCCACCATCAAAAATTCTGGGATGGAGGATTCTCACGCCTGTTATTTTATACACAATCTTGCCATCAGTTTTTCACTAAGTTTCTCTCTATGGCGAATAAGAAACGAAGACGAAATAGGAAACGAACAGAAAACTGAGGTGGCAAATCCGAGAGAGGGAAAAAATGTCTAGTGTCACATTCCACAATGTATCTAAATCATATGGTGAAACGGTCATCTCCAAAGATCTTAATCTTGATATTCAGGAAGGAGAATTTGTCGTATTTGTCGGCCCGTCAGGATGTGGAAAATCGACGTTACTGAGAATGATTGCGGGATTAGAAGACATCACATCCGGTGATTTGCTGATAGCAGGGAAACGAATGAATGATGTTCCACCAGCCAAGCGCAGTGTCGGCATGGTTTTTCAATCTTATGCGCTATATCCCCATCTCTCTGTTGCAGACAATATGTCATTCGGCATGAAACTGGCTGGTGCCAAAAAAAACGATATCCAAAAACGAGTACAACAAGTTGCAGAAACCCTCCAGCTTGCCCATCTGCTGGATCGCCGCCCCAAGGCACTGTCCGGTGGCCAACGCCAGCGAGTCGCCATTGGTCGAACACTTGTTGCTGAACCCAATATCTTTCTGCTGGATGAACCTCTTTCCAATCTGGATGCAGCTTTGCGTGTGCAGATGAGAATTGAGGTTTCACGTCTACACAAGCGACTGCAACGTACAATGGTCTATGTAACCCATGATCAAACTGAAGCCATGACGCTGGCAGATAAGATTGTTGTGCTGGATGGAGGCAATATTGCTCAGGTTGGTAAACCCCTTGAAATTTATCACTATCCTGCCAATCGCTTCGTTGCGGGTTTCATTGGTTCACCGAAAATGAATTTCCTGCCAGTCAAAGTCTCAGCGATTGCCGTCGATCAGGTACAAATTATCCTGCCGAACGGGCAGCCTGTTTGGTTACCCGTTGAAAGTAAGGGGTTAACTATCGGTAGTAATGTATCGTTGGGAATTCGCCCCGAACACCTTTTGCCTAATGATGTTGCTGATGTTACGTTAGAGGGGACAGTACAGATTGTGGAACAACTGGGGAATGAAACTCAGATTCACATCCGCATACCTGCCATTCATCAAAATCTGGTTTACCGCCAACCTGATATCGTTCTCGTAAAAGAAGGGGCTGATTTCACTATCGGATTAGCTCCTCACCGATGCCATCTTTTCCGCGAAGATGGAACCGCATGTCAGCGTTTACATAAAGAACCCGGAGTCTAAATCTGCGGCCATAAAAAATAACAGGAGAATCATTATGCGTATATTGTCTCTCTCATTGGCTATACTAACTAGTTTATTATCCATGCAGGCTATTGCTGTTGACTTCCACGGCTATGCCCGTTCAGGCATTGGCTGGACAGGCAGTGGTGGTGATCAGAAGTGTTCTAAAGTCACTGGGGCACCGAGTAAATACCGCCTCGGCAACGAATGTGAAACCTACGCTGAACTTAAACTAGGGCAAGAATTATGGAAAGATGGGAACAAACATTTCTATTTTGATACCAATTTAGCCTATTCCGTCAGTCAGGAAAAAGATTGGGAAGCCACCAATCCCGCTTTACGTGAAGCAAATGTAAAAGCAACCAATATCATTGATTGGTTACCCGGCTCAACACTGTGGGCTGGTAAGCGCTTCTATCAGCGTCACGACATACATATGATCGATTTCTATTACTGGGATATTTCCGGCCCCGGTGCAGGCTTAGAAGATATTGATCTTGGTTTTGGTAAACTGTCTCTCGCTGTAACCCGTAATATAGAATCCGGTGGTTCTCATAGTTGGATCGCTGGCAAAGAAAATGAAATCCCGACTTCTAATGATGTTTTTGATATACGACTGGCAAACTTACCTGTCAATGCTGGCGGCACATTGGAATTTGGCATTGATTACGGACGGGCTAATGCACGCAAGGGATATCAGCTTGATAAAAAGGCATCCAAAGATGGTGTGATGCTGACTGCCGAACATACTCAAAGCATGTTAGGTGGTTTCAATAAATTTGTCTTGCAGTACGCAACTGACGCAATGATCTCTAACAATAATGGTCGTTCCGAAGGAGCCAATGTAGACAACAACGGGCATATGCTGCGAGTTATGAATCATGGTGCAATCAACCTCGCAAAAAAATGGGATCTCATGTATGTCGCCATGTATCAAAACATTGACCGCGACAATAACAACGGCAACACATGGTACACCGTAGGTATCCGCCCAATGTACAAATGGACACCCGTAATGAGTACCCTGATGGAAGTGGGTTATGACAATGTCAAATCTCAGCGCACCAAGGCAAACAACAATCAGTACAAGATCACTCTGGCTCAACAGTGGCAAGCTGGCGACAGTATCTGGTCACGTCCTGCTATTCGTTTATTCGCCACTTACACCAAATGGAATGAAAAATGGGGTTATGCCAATAATAAATCCGATGAAAAATCACCTTATATCAACGGAGTAGCTTACCGTGATACATCTGCGCATCAATTCAGTCGTGGAAACAGCGATGAATTTACGTTTGGTGCCCAATTTGAGGCTTGGTGGTAATGAAAAAGAAATTACTCTCACTTTGTCTCAGTGCTCTGCTCTGCGACATAATTCCTGCTGTGAGTTATGCCGCATCAGATATCGCACTGTCTGATACAACAGAATCTCGTTCTGTAATAACTAATAAAGCAGGAGTAAATCCAGAAACAACCAATGCTATCGCGCCAGCTTTGTCTCTGCCAACTTTGCAGGAATTACGGTGGCAGCCAATTAATACTCATGGCACACAGACTATTATTCTTAATAGCACATCACAGCAGCTTAATAACGGAAATATTCGTGGGGCGATAGCTGCATTTGCTTTACCTGCGAATCAAGGCTCATTGGAAATCACTCTGAACAGCCTGATAAAAGATAAGCAGGTCTATTCACCGAATGTTTTAGTACTTGATGAACAACTCCATCCTGCGGCCTTTTATCCAAGTCACTATTTTCTTTATCAACAACCGGGCATTATGTCCGCCGATAGGCTTGAGGGTGTATTAAAGCTAACACCTGCATTAGGGCAACAGCGAATTTATTTGTTGATTTATACCACCCGTTCAGATTTACAAACTTCAACACAAATGATCGATCCTGCTAAGGCTTATGCTAAAGGAGTCGGTAATTCTATCCCTAATATTCCCGATCCGATCGCACGCCATACAGAGACAGGAACATTAACGCTAAAAGTAAAATCAGAACGCGATGCAGGCAATATTCTGATCGGTCAGGTATTTTCTACACCTACTTCTACAACTATGTCCAAACCGATCACAATCGGTTCTACACAAGCAATATCTACACCTGTAATAACAGCGCCTACTGCTATATCTCATTCCATCACATCATCTACAGTTAAACCTATACTGAGCGATACTGAAAAATATTTCAATGACGCCATCAAGAAAGCCATTAGTCATGGCGATATAGATAAAGCATTGAAACTATTAGATGAAGCAGAGCGCCTTGGTTCACCAACTGCACGGAAAACTTTTATCGAAACGATAAAAAGTAAGAAATAATTTTTATTAAAGGGTTATAGTGATATTTAGTTTTAGACTCTATTTGCTATAACCCTATCATTATTATCATTGATAATAAAAAAATGCCCTCTACAAAGAGAGGGCATTTCATGATTAGCCATACGTGATTAGCTATACGTATAGAGTATGCTACTTACCACGAGATTATTCGTTATTGCTGCTACCAAAACCTGCATTCAACAATTCAGCAAGGTTTGCAGTAGCTTCGTCAACGCTAACTTGTGGTGCTTCAACCACTTCGTTTTCGTGGCGACGACGGATGCGATCCTGATGGTAAGCATAACCTGTACCCGCAGGGATCAGACGACCAACGATAACGTTCTCTTTCAGGCCACGCAGTTCATCACGTTTACCTGCAACAGCTGCTTCAGTCAGTACGCGGGTTGTTTCCTGGAACGACGCCGCAGAGATGAAGGATTCTGTTGCCAGTGATGCTTTGGTGATACCCAGCAGATCACGATGGAAGGTAGCTGCTACTTTACCATCCTGCTCCAGTTTACGGTTCGCAACTTTAACGCGTGCGTATTCAACTTGCTCACCTTCAAGGAATTCAGAGCTACCCGCACTCGAGATAGTTGCTTTACGCAGCATCTGACGAACGATAACTTCAATGTGTTTATCGTTAATCTTAACGCCTTGCAAACGGTAAACTTCCTGTACTTCGTTAGTGATGTAACGAGCAACCGCGTGAACACCACGCAGGCGCAGAATGTCATGTGGAGATTCTGGGCCATCGGAGATCACGTCACCACGTTCAACAACCTCACCTTCGAATACGTTGAGCTGACGCCATTTAGGGATCATCTCTTCGTAAGCATCACTACCATCCAATGGGCTGATTACCAGACGGCGCTTACCTTTAGTTTCTTTACCGAAGGAAACAATACCGCTGATTTCTGCCAAGATAGCAGGCTCTTTCGGACGACGAGCTTCGAACAGGTCCGCAACGCGCGGCAGACCACCGGTGATATCTTTAGTACCGCCAGATTCCTGAGGAATACGCGCCAATGTATCACCCGCAGAGATGGATATACCATCTTCCAGCTGAACAATCGCTTTACCCGGCAGGAAGTACTGAGCAGGTATATCAGTACCTGGGATCAGAACATCATTACCCTGAGCGTCAACGACTTTCAGTGCTGGACGCAGGTCTTTACCACTACCGGTACGTTCTGCACTATCCAGAACCACCAGTGAAGACAGGCCAGTCAGTTCATCCGTCTGACGGGTAATGGTTTGACCATCAACTATGTCAGAGAACTGGATAATACCGGATACTTCACTCACAACTGGCATGGTATGTGGATCCCAGTTCGCAACGGTTTCACCGCCGGTTACCATCTCACCATCACCTTTCGCCAATACCGAACCGTAAGGTACTTTATAGCTCTCTTTGGTACGACCGAAATCGTCGATCAGGCGCAATTCGGTATTACGAGAAGTAATAACCAGTTTGCCCGCTGAGTTCGTAACGAATTTCGCGTTGGTCAGTTTCAGATGACCTTTGTTACGTACCTGAATGCTGGATTCTGCTGCCGCACGAGATGCCGCACCACCAATGTGGAACGTACGCATCGTCAGCTGTGTACCTGGCTCACCGATTGACTGTGCCGCGATAACACCAACAGCTTCACCTTTATTGATCAGGTGACCACGAGCAAGGTCACGACCGTAACACTTAGCACAAACACCAAAGTCAGTTTCACAGCTTACTACTGAGCGTACTTTCAAGCTGTCAACGGAGTTTTCTTCTAACAGATCACACCATTTTTCATTCAGTAAGGTGTTACGTGAAACCAGAATGTCCGCTGTGCCTGGTTTCAGAACGTCTTCAGCCGTTACACGACCCAATACACGTTCACGCAGTGGTTCTTTAACGTCACCACCTTCGATAACCGGAGTCATCATGATACCGTCGTGAGTACCACAGTCATCTTCAGTCACTACCAAATCTTGGGCAACGTCAACCAGACGACGAGTCAGGTAACCGGAGTTCGCGGTTTTCAATGCGGTATCCGCAAGACCTTTACGAGCACCGTGGGTTGAGATGAAGTACTGGAGTACGTTCAGACCTTCACGGAAGTTCGCGGTAATTGGGGTTTCGATGATGGAACCATCCGGAGTTGCCATCAGACCACGCATACCCGCCAACTGACGGATCTGAGCAGCAGAACCACGCGCACCTGAGTCGGCCATCATAAAGATGTTGTTGAAAGAAACCTGCTGTTCTTCTTCACCATTACGGTTAATAACAGTTTCGGTAGACAGGTTTTCCATCATCGCCTTAGCAACACGTTCGTTCGCCGCAGCCCAGATATCGATAACTTTGTTATAGCGTTCACCAGCAGTTACCAAACCTGACTGGAATTGTTCCTGAATTTCGGCCACTTCTGCTTCTGCTTCCGCGATGATGCCTTCTTTCTTCTCAGGAATTACCATGTCGTCAATACCTACGGAAACCCCGGAACGGGCAGCGTAAGCAAAACCGGTGTACATGGTCTGGTCAGCTAAGATAACGGTTGGTTTCAGGCCCAGTATGCGGTAACAGGTGTTCAGCATTCTGGAAATTGCTTTTTTACCCAGCGCCTGGTTAATCAGTGAGTATGGCAGACCTTTCGGTACAATCATCCACAGGATGGCACGACCGATAGTCGTATCAACCAGACCTGTGTTAACAGTAACATTGCCTTCACCGTCTCTCACTTCTTCAGTGATACGAACTTTGACACGAGCGTGCAAAGAAGCCAGACCTGCGCGGTAAACACGCTCTGCTTCTTTAGGGCCGCTTAGAACCATGCCTTCGCCTTTGGCATTAACACAGTCACGAGTCATGTAGTACAGACCCAACACAACGTCCTGAGATGGAACGATGATTGGTTCACCACTCGCAGGAGACAGGATGTTGTTGGTAGACATCATCAACGCACGTGCTTCCAACTGGGCTTCCAGTGTCAACGGTACGTGAACAGCCATCTGGTCACCATCGAAGTCGGCGTTATAAGCCGCACACACTAATGGGTGCAACTGGATCGCTTTACCTTCGATCAGAACCGGTTCAAATGCCTGAATACCCAGACGGTGAAGGGTCGGTGCACGGTTCAGCAGAACTGGGTGCTCACGGATAACTTCATCCAAGATATCCCATACAATGGCTTCTTCGCGCTCAACCATTTTCTTGGCTGCTTTGATGGTAGTCGCCAGACCACGCAGTTCCAGCTTGCCGTAAATGAATGGCTTGAACAGCTCCAGTGCCATCTTCTTAGGAAGACCACACTGATGCAAACGCAGGTATGGACCTACGGTAATTACAGAACGGCCTGAGTAGTCAACACGTTTACCCAGCAGGTTCTGACGGAAACGACCTTGTTTACCCTTGATCATATCTGCCAGGGATTTCAGAGGACGCTTGTTGGAACCAGTAATCGCACGACCGCGGCGACCGTTGTCCAGCAATGCATCAACCGCTTCCTGCAACATACGTTTTTCGTTACGTACGATGATATCTGGCGCAGCCAGATCCAACAGGCGCTTCAGACGGTTGTTACGGTTAATGACGCGACGATACAGATCATTCAGATCTGATGTAGCGAAACGACCACCATCCAGTGGAACCAGTGGACGTAAATCCGGTGGCAAAACTGGCAGAACGTTCAGAACCATCCACTCTGGCTTGTTACCAGACTGAATGAAAGCTTCCAGCAATTTAATACGCTTGGTCAGCTTCTTACGCTTGGTTTCAGAGTTAGTCTCGTTCAGCTCTTCACGCAAGTTTTCACATTCGTTTTCCAATTCGATGTTTTTCAGCAAAGATTGGATTGCTTCTGCACCCATTTTTGCATCAAATTCATCACCGAACTCTTCCAGCGCGTTCAGATACTCCTCTTCAGACAGGATCTTCCCACGCTCAAGATTAGTCATACCACCTTCGACAACAACATAGGATTCGAAGTACAGTACGCGTTCAATGTCACGCAGAGGCATATCCAGCAGCAAACCGATGCGGGATGGCAGAGATTTCAGAAACCAGATATGAGCGGTTGGAGAAGCCAGCTCGATGTGTCCCATACGTTCACGACGAACTTTGGTTTGGGTTACTTCAACGCCACACTTCTCACAAATCACACCACGGTGTTTTAAACGTTTGTATTTACCACACAAACATTCGTAATCTTTTACTGGCCCGAAAATACGCGCACAGAAAAGGCCGTCACGCTCAGGCTTGAACGTACGGTAGTTAATGGTTTCCGGCTTTTTTACTTCCCCGAATGACCACGAACGGATCATATCTGGAGAGGCCAGAGCAATTTTGATCGCATCAAACTCTTCGGTCTTGGTTTGCGCTTTCAGAAACTTCAATAAGTCTTTCACGAAATGGCTCCTGTCGGAGTTAGACCTGTTAGGTGAGTGGCCCATGCCACTCACCTCTATAACCAGTATAACCAGTATAACCACTGGCTGGTAAACCGTCCGACATTTTCATGCCGGACAGTACCAGTGAGAAAACGATTTATTCGTCTTCCAGCTCGATGTTGATACCCAATGAACGGATTTCTTTCAGCAATACGTTGAAAGATTCCGGCATGCCTGGTTCCATCTGGTGGTTACCATCCACGATGTTTTTATACATCTTGGTTCGACCGTTAACATCGTCGGATTTAACTGTGAGCATTTCTTGCAGGGTGTACGCAGCACCGTATGCTTCCAATGCCCACACTTCCATCTCACCGAAGCGCTGTCCACCGAACTGTGCCTTACCACCCAGCGGCTGCTGGGTAACCAGACTATAAGAGCCGGTAGAACGGGCGTGCATCTTGTCATCAACCAAGTGGTTCAATTTCAGCATGTACATGTAACCGACGGTTACTTGACGCTCGAATTGTTCACCTGTACGGCCGTCGAACAAAGTAATCTGACCGGAAGTCGGCAAACCACCAAGTTTCAACAACTCTTTGATTTCAGTCTCTTTTGCACCGTCAAAGACAGGTGTTGCAATAGGCATACCTTTTCTCAGGTTTTCTGCCAGACGCATTACTTCTTCGTTAGTGAAGGTGTTCAAGTCAACTTTCTGACGAGTATCATCACCCAGATCATAAGCTTTCTGGATAAATTCACGCAGTTTGGCAACTTCTTGCTGCTGTTTCAGCATGGCATTGATCTTGTCACCAATACCTTTTGCCGCCATACCCAAGTGAGTTTCCAGAATCTGACCGATGTTCATACGTGATGGTACACCCAGCGGGTTCAGTACGATGTCTACTGGTGTGCCGTTTTCATCGTAAGGCATGTCTTCGATCGGGTTGATCTTGGAGATAACACCTTTGTTACCGTGACGACCTGCCATCTTGTCACCAGGCTGAATCTGACGTTTCACAGCCAGATACACTTTGACAATTTTCAGCACGCCAGGTGCCAGATCGTCGCCTTGAGTGATCTTACGGCGTTTAGCATCCAGTTTTTTCTCGAACTCTGTTTTCAGTTCGTCATACTGTTCTGCCAACTGCTCCAGCTGATTCTGTTTTTCTTCATCAGCCAGACCCAGTTCTAACCAACGCCCACGAGGAAGTTTAGCGAGTTTTTCCGCTTCAACGCCACCGGCAACCAGTACAGAATGGATACGAGCAAACAGGCCAGCTTCGAAAATTTGCAGTTCTTCTGTAAGGTCTTTCTTAGCCTCACGCAACTGCATTTCTTCGATTTCTAACGCACGCTTGTCTTTCTCGACACCATCACGGGTAAAGACTTGTACATCGATAACAGTACCAGAAACACCATTTGGTACGCGCAGTGAGGAGTCTTTCACATCAGACGCTTTCTCACCGAAGATCGCACGCAGCAGTTTTTCTTCTGGCGTCAGCTGGGTTTCACCTTTCGGTGTCACTTTACCAACCAGAATGTCGCCGCCTTTCACTTCCGCACCGATATAAACGATACCGGATTCGTCCAGTTTAGACAGCGCAGCTTCACCCACGTTAGGGATGTCAGCAGTAATCTCTTCAGACCCCAGTTTGGTGTCACGAGACACGCAAGCCAGTTCTTGAATATGAATGGTAGTGAAACGGTCTTCCTGAACAACACGTTCAGATACGAGGATGGAGTCCTCGAAGTTATAACCATTCCATGGCATGAATGCCACGCGCATGTTCTGACCCAGTGCCAGTTCACCCAAGTCGGTGGATGGGCCATCAGCCAGTACGTTGCCACGTTCTACCAATTCGCCCAAAGAAACACATGGCATCTGGTTGATACAGGTGTTTTGGTTGGAACGGGTATATTTAGTCAGGTTATAGATATCAATGCCCGCTTCACCCGCGTACATTTCATCTTCGTTAACCTTGATTACGATACGGGATGCGTCAACGTACTGAACCATACCGCCGCGTTTAGCAACAGAGGTTACACCAGAGTCAACCGCTACCGCACGCTCCATGCCTGTTCCGACCAGTGGCTTATCAGCACGCAGAGTTGGAACCGCCTGACGTTGCATGTTCGCACCCATCAATGCACGGTTGGCGTCATCGTGTTCAAGGAATGGGATCAGAGAAGCACCGACGGACACGATCTGTTGTGTCGAAACATCCATGTACTGAACCTGATCACGGTTGAACAAGCTGGATTCATCGTAATGACGGCAAGTTATCAATTCTTCAACGAAGTGACCTTCTTCATCCAATACGGTGTTAGCCTGTGCAATGACGTAGTTACCTTCTTCGATCGCAGACAGATAGTGGATTTCATCAGTTACTACACCATCACGAACTAAGCGGTAAGGCGTTTCAAGGAAACCATACTCATTGGTACGCGCATAAACGGACAATGAGTTAATCAGACCGATGTTTGGACCTTCAGGCGTTTCGATTGGACATACACGACCGTAATGAGTTGGATGTACGTCTCGAACTTCAAAGCCTGCACGCTCACGAGTCAGACCGCCTGGACCCAACGCAGAAATACGGCGTTTATGGGTAATTTCAGACAGTGGGTTGTTCTGGTCCATAAACTGGGACAACTGGCTGGAACCAAAGAACTCTTTCACCGCCGCAGAAATTGGTTTGGCGTTGATCATGTCCTGAGGCATCAGAGTATCCAGATCACCCAGAGACAAACGCTCTTTCACTGCACGTTCTACACGAACCAGACCGACGCGGAACTGGTTTTCAGCCATTTCACCAACGGAACGGATACGACGGTTGCCCAAGTGGTCGATATCATCGACTTCACCTTTACCGTTACGGATATCAATGAGCTTCTTCATCACATCAGTGATGTCTTCTTTACTCAGGATACCAGCACCTTCAATCTCTTCACGATCCAGCGAACGGTTGAACTTCATACGACCAACCGCAGACAGATCATAACGATCTGCAGAGAAGAACAGGTTCTCAAACAGGTTTTCTGCGGCTTCGCGTGTTGGTGGTTCACCCGGACGCATCATGCGATAGATTTCAACCAATGCGTTAGTACGATCATTGGTCGGGTCAACACGCAGAGTTTCGGAAATGTAAGCACCGTGGTCCAGATCATTGGTAAACAGGGTCTCGATAGATTTGTGACCAGACTGACTCAAACGTGCCAGCAGATCCAAAGAGAGTTCCATGTTAGCAGCACAGATGATTTCACCTGTGTTCTGGTCAATGTAATCTTTTGCTACAACTTTACCAGCGATATATTCAACAGGTACCTCAATACGGTCTACCTGATCTTTTTCTAACTGACGGATATGACGAGCTGTGATACGGCGGCCTTTTTCAACATAGACCTTGTCGTTTGCTTCGATATCAAATGAAGCAGTCTCACCACGCAGACGTTCCGGAACCAGAGCCATCTGCAATTTATTGCCGCGAATTTCGAATACGGTTTTGTTGAAGAACAGATTCAGAATGTCTTCAGTAGAATAATTCATCGCGCGCAGAATAATCGAAGCCGGCAGCTTACGGCGGCGGTCGATACGCACAAACAGGTTATCTTTTGGATCGAATTCGAAATCTAACCATGAACCACGGTAAGGGATGATACGTGCGTTATACAGTACCTTACCGGATGAATGGGTTTTACCCTTATCGCTGTCAAAGAAAACGCCTGGGCTACGATGCAACTGAGATACGATAACGCGCTCAGTACCGTTGATAACGAAAGTACCGTTATCGGTCATGAGTGGAATTTCACCCATGTAGACTTCTTGTTCTTTGATGGCTTTAACTGTGCCTTCTGGCGCTTCGCGCTCATAGATCACTAGGCGCAGCTTAACGCGCAGCGGTGCTGAATATGTCACACCACGGATCTGACACTCTTTAACATCAAAGACAGGTTCGCCAAGACGGTAACTTACATATTGCAACTCAGAATTGCCATTGTAGCTCTGAATTGGAAATACTGAACGGAAGGCCGCTTCCAGTCCATTCTGGCCTTCAGGATCTTGCTCGATAAACTTCTGGAACGAGTCAAGTTGGATAGAAAGAAGGTATGGAACATCCAAAACTTGTGGACGTTTACCAAAGTCCTTACGAATACGTTTTTTCTCGGTATAGGAGTAAACCATAGGGTTCCTCAGCTCGCTGACAAGTGACCCACTCTGCCCGCCCTTGAAGGACAGCGCTCTGCAACACTATTTTTTCGAACAGAAAATAGAATATTTTCCGTAATACTCATTGCTATTACTCTTAAATCATTTCATTGCGTTACCTTACTACCGAGCTACCCGAGTGGATCGTAGCTGAGAACACAGTATATTAAGGCGTCAATAGGAAAAAGTATTCTGGGTTCATTAGTAGCCAAACAGTGTGAAATGCTACTAACTCCCTACATAATGCCTTTTAGGCAATATGGCTCTGTAAGCAATGCCCTTACAGCGCAAAAAGGCTGGCGATTAAAAAATCGCCAGCCGCCAGCCTCAACTAATCAGGCTGCGAACTTCGAACAGATCTTACTTGATCTCAACAGAAGCACCAGCTTCTTCCAGAGATTTTTTCAGAGCTTCAGCGTCGTCTTTGCTGATGCCTTCTTTCAGAGCTGCTGGTGCGCTTTCAACCAGATCTTTAGCTTCTTTCAGACCCAGGCCAGTTGCGCCACGTACTGCTTTGATTACAGCAACTTTGTTAGCGCCAACGCCAGATAGCATGACGTCGAATTCAGTTTGTTCTTCAACAGCTTCAGCAGCGCCACCAACTACAGCTACAGCTGCAGCAGCAGAAACGCCGAATTTTTCTTCCATCATGCTGATCAGTTCAACAACGTCCATTACAGACATTTCTGCAACTGCGTCCAGAATTTGTTCTTTAGTGATAGACATAACAAGTGTTCCTAAAATTCAGAAAAAGTTTATACGTTAAAAAGCAACGAAGGAAATAGACAATTAAGCTGCTTCTTTCTGATCGCGTAGCGCAGCCAGAGTGCGAACCAGTTTGCCTGCAGAGGCTTCTTTCATGGTTGCCATCAGGCGTGCGATTGCTTCTTCGTAAGTTGGGAGTGTTGCCAGACGATCGATATTTGATCCTGGGATAAACTCACCTTCAAAGGCTGCCGCTTTAATCTCGAATGCTGGGTTCGCTTTCGCGAAATCTTTGAACAGGCGAGCAGCTGCGCCCGGATGTTCAAAAGAGAAAGCAATCAAGGTTGGACCGATAAACGCTTCTTTCAGGCACTCATACTCAGTACCTTCAACAACACGACGCAGCAGTGTATTACGTACAACACGTACGTTAACGCCAGCTTCACGGCATGCTTTACGCAGCTCAGTCATTTTATCTACGGTAACGCCACGAGAATCCGCAACAACCGCAGACAGCGCGCCTTTGGCTACTTCGCTGACTTCAGCAACAATCGCTTGTTTGTCTTGAAGATTTAGTGCCATTAGCTTCTTGCTCCTGGATTAACCGGGAAAACCCGGAACTCACTTCACTCAAGGCACAAAATGTGCATGAGCGCTAAAACACGGTGAGCAGAATCCAGAAAATAAATTTCATTTGGCTCTGTCACCGTCTACGCAGGATATTAAGTAAGTAATTTATTTCTACGTACTTACGCCTGCGGTCTTGGACGGGGCTTGGATTAGGCCAAGCTCCAACCGAAAACTTGTTATTTGCCGATACAGTCTTATTTTTCAAAGATTGTGTGTCATAGAGCACACTATCAGGCAAATTAGAAGCGTCAGATTTTAGACAAATCTGACGCTAAGGTAAAGCGTTATTCTCAGCTTAAATAATTAAGCTGATGCATTCAGACCAGACTGGTCGACCGCAACACCTGCACCCATGGTGGTAGACAGGCTAACTTTCTTGATGTAAACGCCTTTAGCAGAAGCTGGTTTAGCCTTTTTCAGCGCAACCAGCAGAGCTTCCAGGTTTTCTTTCAGTTTGTCAGCTTCGAAGTCAACTTTACCGATAGTGGTGTGGATGATACCGTTCTTGTCGTTACGGTAACGAACCTGACCTGCTTTAGCGTTCTGTACAGCTTCAGCAACGTTAGGAGTTACAGTACCAACTTTCGGGTTTGGCATCAGACCACGTGGACCCAGGATTTGGCCCAGTTGGCCAACAACGCGCATTGCATCTGGAGATGCTATAACTACGTCGAAGTTCATCTCGCCTTTCTTAACCAGCTCAGCCAGATCTTCCATACCTACCAGTTCAGCGCCAGCAGCTTTAGCCGCTTCAGCGTTTGCACCCTGAGCAAATACAGCAACACATACTGAGCGACCGGTACCGTGTGGCAGTACAGTTGCACCACGAACGTTCTGGTCAGATTTACGAGCATCAATGCCAAGATTAACAGCTACGTCAACGCTTTCTACAAACTTAGCAGTAGCCAGTTCTTTCAGCAGAGCAACAGCTTCGTTGATGTCATATTGTTTAGTTGCATCAACTTTTTCACGAATAGTGCGCATGCGCTTGGTCAGTTTAGCCATTGATTAATCCTCCACTACCAGGCCCATGGAACGAGCAGTACCTTCGATTGAACGCATCATCGCGTCAACGTCAGCACCAGTCATGTCCGCAGCTTTAGTTTCAGCAATTTCACGAACTTGAGCGCTGGTTACTTTACCAACTTTATCTTTGTTCGGTTTGCCAGAACCAGATTTGATGCCTGCTGCTTTTTTCAGCAGAACAGCCGCCGGTGGGGTTTTAGTAACAAAAGTGAAAGAACGGTCTGCATAAACAGTAATAACAACTGGGATTGGCAAGCCTTTCTCAATGCTTTCAGTTTTAGCATTGAACGCTTTACAGAATTCCATGATGTTAACACCCTGCTGACCCAGAGCTGGGCCAACTGGTGGGCTTGGGTTAGCCATACCAGCTGCGACTTGCAGCTTAACGTAGGCTTGTACTTTCTTAGCCATTATATTTCCTCTATATGGGTGTTATCGCCTCAAAATGAGGCTCCCCTGACAATTTAGGCCCCGTCTAAAAGACCAGACCACTTAAAGCATTACCTAAATTACCTAGGAAACATCATCTAAAATGATATCTAGATAAAAAACAAAAGGCGCAAGATTGTATGCTAATTTCACACCCTTTGCAAACAGAGCCGCTTAATTAAGCGTCAGATCAGGCTTTCTCTACCTGACTGAAATCCAGCTCAACTGGTGTAGCACGACCAAAGATAGAAACCGAGACTTTCAAACGGCTCTTCTCGTAATCGACTTCTTCCACCACACCATTGAAGTCTGCAAACGGACCATCGCTGACTCGAACCATTTCTCCTGGTTCGAACAGAGTTTTTGGCCGTGGCTTATCACCAACCTGTTGAAGACGATTCATGATAGCATCAACTTCTTTATCACTGATTGGTGCTGGGCGGTCAGAAGTGCCACCGATAAAACCCATTACGCGAGGTACACTACGAACCAAATGCCAAGTCGCATCGTTCATTACCATTTGTACCAAGACATAGCCTGGGAAGAATTTACGCTCGCTTTTACGGCGCTGACCACTGCGGATCTCAACAACCTCTTCTGTCGGCACCATCACTTCGCCAAAAGAATCTTCCATCTCTTGTAATTTGATATGTTCACGCAGAGATTGAGCGACCCGACCTTCAAACCCAGAAAATGCCTGGATGACATACCAACGCTTTTTTGGGGATTCAGACATTTTTTAAAACCTCAGGCCTGTAATAAATGAAACTAAACGCACCAGAATACCATCAAGCCCCCACAAAATAAGAGACATGACAGCCGTAACAACTGCAACAATCAAAGTTGTCTGCAGTGCTTCCTGGCGAGTTGGCCAAATGACTTTACGCATTTCAATGCGGGCTTCACGGGCAAATGCTAATGCAGATTTACCTTTTACAGTCCACAATGCAACTGCTCCTGCAAGGGCAACAATAGCAACCACGGCTATCGCGCGCAGAGGCAGGTTATACTCTCGGTAATAGTAATTACCCACAATAGCAACCACCAGCAGCACTGCTACCAATAGCCATTTTGCTATATCAAGACCACGCCCGCTTTGTTGAGCATCGCTATTCGCACTCATAAACCAACCTGTAACTATATGTAAGTAACTATGATGTAAATAGATAGCCAGCTTGCCTCGCAAGAGCAAAACAAATCAGACCGAACCCAAAGATAATTGTAATTGTATCTGACTCGGCGCCATAATTCAGTAGGACTTTTATACCTCAATGATATTTAAGTCCACCCGTTGTATCAGAGCCTATCTCACCAATAATTAAGAATAGCAATCAAATAGCAATTTATCTGCCATTAAATGGCTAATTATGAGCAAATATTGATGAGATAGGTTCTTCTTAAGACAACGTATAAAAAGGGCATCTGTCGATGCCCTTTCAAAATGAACACATTAAAAAAATTATGCGATCACTTTAGCAACAACACCAGCACCTACAGTACGGCCGCCTTCACGGATAGCAAAACGCAGACCCTCATCCATTGCGATTGGGGCAATCAGGTTAACGAT
>NZ_FOVO01000011.1 GCF_900115195.1 Xenorhabdus japonica | reverse complement strand
TCAATAAATTGTTGCTGTTTATCTGCATCGAATTTATGAGGCGTTCCCATCGGCTTCTTGTCGCTGAATCCCTGACGGTGAAGCCATTTTGTCATTCCAGCCCCCGTGAAAGTCACCGACCAACGTGTCTGAACATAGGCCACAATTTGCGCGGTGGTGTGCATCAAATTGACCGTCATATACTCAGCCAGTTCTGCTGTTTGTTCGGCAGATAAACGGCTTTCAGAGCCGCTATTTTCAGGCGCGAGTTTTTCCTGAGCGATGCAGTCTTTTAGGTGACGGCTCACCGTACTTTCATGAATACGCAAAGCCTGGGTAATCATCAGGGCAGTCCAGCCCTTTGATGCCAAAAGCACGGCCTTAATGCGGTCACGTACGCGCCCATCACGCGTCGTATCGTGCATCAATTCGAGAGCCTCTTTTTGGGCATCTGTCAGGGTCATTTTCATGGGCACAATCTTGAGCTGATATGGAAAAATCAAGCATCTTCAATTACGATAGGTATATCTGCCGGATATGGTGTGTAAATTCTGCCTGAACAAGGAAACGATAGGATTATGAAAAAACAAACTCCATTATTTTAAATGGAGTTTGTAAGGATGTATTACATATTAACTTTCAAGTGCCTTGGTAATTTTTTCGAACAAATCACCAGACAAGTTTTCCAACCCTTTCAACTGTTCCAATGCTGTACGCATTAAGACCTGATGTTTCTCATCGTAACGTTTCAGACGAATCAAGGGATTAATCAAACTTGATGCAACTTGAGGATTTCGGCTGTTCAGATCCGTTAGAACCTCCACCAAGAATTGATAACCACTGCCATCTTCAGTATGGAAAGCCACAGCATTGCTGGTAAAGAACGTCCTTAATAGCGAATAAACGCGGTTTGGATTGCTCAAGCTAAAAGAGCGATGTTTCAGCAAGCCACGTACTTTATCAAGCGCATCGAAGGCCGGATTGGTTGCTTGCAATCTAAACCATTTATCCATGACCAAGCCATTCGGATGCCAGCGCTGATCAAACTCATCCATTAATTGATAACTACAAGGCAATTCAGCAGACACCGCCGCAAACAAAGCAGCTATACTGTCAGTCATGTTATCAGCCTGATAATATTGTGCTGCCACTAATTTATCAGCCAGCTCTTTGTCATCCATAAAGGCCAGATAATAGAGGCAGGTATTACGCAAATCACGTTTCGCAATATCCTGATGATCCACACGGTATGCACCTGTATGGAGACTATGATAAACCGCCGCAAATTCATCAGCCATTTCATTAGCCAGCATCTTCGTCATTGCACGAATGACATCGTGGATAGCCTTAGGATCTACGACCGTAAACAATTCTGCCATTTCATTTTCAGATGGCAGAGTCAGGATCAAGGCAGCCAAGGCCGGATCGATACCGTTATCCAGCAATACAACACGGAAAACATCAATGACATGCATTGGCAATTCCAGCGGCTGGGATTTTTGGCTGCGAGCAACATTCAGCTTCACATAATTGATTAGCAATGTCTGCGCTGCGTCCCAACGAGAGAACTCATTGCGAGCATATTTCATCAAGAATGAAAGTTGCTCATCATCGTATGGATAATCCAATTTCACTGGTGCAGAAAACTCACGCAGTAAAGAAGGAACAGGCCGTGATGGAACATCATCAAATACAAATGATTGTTCTGAATTAATGACATTCAAAATATGGTGTACAGGCTGACCATCACGACGCAACGGGATTACCTTTCCTTGTTCATCATAAAGCTCAATGTCCAGAGGAATATGTAATGGTTGTTTCTCTTTCTGATCTGCCGTTGGTGGTGTCATTTGACTAACGTGCAAAGTATATTGCTGTTTTTCAGCATCGTATTCGTCACGAACAGTCAGTACAGGCGTCCCAGACTGGCTATACCAGCGACGGAAAAGTGTTAAATCAACATTTGAAGCATCTTCCATTGCCTGAACAAAATCATCACAGGTTGCAGCGCTACCATCATGACGGTGGATATAAAGCTGTATACCCGCTTGAAATTGTTCCTCACCCAATAAGGTGTGGATCATCCGGATAACTTCCGAGCCTTTTTCATAGACGGTCAACGTATAGAAGTTATTCATTTCTATCACCTGATCGGGACGGATAGGATGAGCCATAGGGCTGGCGTCTTCCGCGAACTGTGCAGCACGCATGACACGCACGTTATTGATACGGTTAACAGAACGTGAACCTAAATCAGAACTGAACTCTTGATCACGGAATACGGTCAGCCCTTCTTTCAGGCTTAACTGGAACCAATCGCGGCAAGTAATGCGATTTCCTGTCCAGTTATGGAAATACTCATGACCAATCACTGCTTCAATAGCGAGATAATCTTTATCTGTTGCGGTTTCAGTTTTTGCTAATACATATTTAGAGTTAAAGACATTCAGCCCCTTGTTCTCCATCGCGCCCATATTGAAGAAATCAACGGCGACGATCATATAGATATCAAGGTCATACTCCAAACCAAAGCGAGTTTCATCCCATTTCATCGAATTTTTCAACGATGTCATGGCCCAGTCAGCACGATCCAAGTTGCCTCGGTCAACAAACAGTTCCAATGCAACCTCACGGCCACTGCGGGTTACAAACTTGTCACGCAGAACATCAAAATCACCTGCAACCAATGCGAACAAGTAAGCAGGTTTCGGAAATGGATCCTGCCATTTCACCCAATGGTGCCCATTTTCCAGCTCTCCTTGCTCAATACGGTTACCATTGGAAAGCAAGAATGGATATTTGGATTTATCCGCAGTAATGCGAGTAGTAAAACGAGCCAGAACATCTGGACGATCCAAATAATAAGTGATGTGACGAAATCCTTCCGCCTCACACTGGGTACACAAGGCATCTCCAGACACATACAGCCCCTCAAGTGCTGTATTTGCTGATGGATTAATTTCATTCACAATTTTCAGAGTGAACTGGGCTGGAAGTTGTTCAATTAGTAGTTTTCCATCCTGTTCCTGATAATGCTCCCATGCTTTATCATCTATATAGATGCTTTTTAACGTGAGATTTTCTCCATCCAGAAGCAATGGAGTAATATCATTAGCCAGACGTTTTACCTGACTGATCGCCGTCACTGTTGTTGTTTCAGCACTCAGATCAAAATCGAGATCAATGTCAGTAATTGTGTAATCTGATGCTTTATAATCCAGACGGTGTTTAACGAGTCGCTGTTGTGTCATAGGGAACCTTTTCCATTACTTTTAATAAGCATATTTTTAACAGGCATATTCTTAGTAGACATATTTTCAGCAGACATGCTTTTAGCAAGCATGTTTTTAACAAGCATAGCTGTAACATCTATATAACCTATATATGTCCTTAGCTACAAAGCGCCTGGCATATTGCGTTTCCATAGAAACAGACCAAGCGCTAACGCTGCCATAGAGAAACCATTCTTTCAATCAATAAGTCTCTTTTTTCAGATGTTAATAACTTATTAAACAAAAGAATAAATGATGTAGTCAGCATATTAGTACTTTCGTGCTAATTGTCATCTCATATCTCATTTAACATGATATTATCTATAAATGGATTAACCTTAATCTTTAGATTCGGGAAAATATATGTAGCTATATGGCTTCAATAACCGAATAATCACGGTATACTCTCCCGACTTTATCGATTTAGCTGACACGAATACGCTCCGCGAGGATGCCTGACGCGCCATGACTTTAGACGCTACCCCGATTATTAAATCGCTGCTTGATACTGATGCCTATAAGTTTCACATGCAGCAAGCAGTTTACCACCATTACAACAATATTCCTGTTGTTGCAGAATTTCGTTGCCGTGGCGATGAGCTGCTCGGAGAATACGCCGAAACATTACGTCATCAGATTAACATGATGGCAGACTTAGCATTGACAGAACGCGAAGTCGATTATCTTTCTCGCCTCCCGTTCTTTAAAGAGGATTACCTGAACTGGTGCAAAACATTCCGCTTTAATCCCAAACAAGTGGAAGTTTCTGTTACCCATAAAGGACAATTAGCCATCCGTATTTCTGGCTTATGGCGCGAAGTGATCTTGTGGGAAGTGCCTCTGCTTGCCCTGATCAGCGAATTGGTTCATCGTCATCGCTCACCTGAAATAACACCAGAAGATGCCGTTATTCAGCTGAAAAAACTGATTGAACTGTTCTATAAAGACGCTGCAACAGAGAATATCGATCTGTCTGACTTTAAATTAATGGATTTTGGTACGCGTCGTCGTTTTTCACACGAAGTGCAATATGCCATTATCAATGAGCTGAAAAATAGCTTCCCCTATTTGATCGGAACCAGTAATTATCAACTGGCAGAGCAACTTGATCTCCCTCCTCTTGGTACACAAGCCCATGAATGGTTTCAGGCTCATCAACAGATTAGTCCTGAGCTGGCCAACAGTCAGCGAGCCGCTCTGCAAACATGGCTGAATGAGTATCCAAACCAGTTAGGCATCGCCCTGACTGACTGTATAACCATGGATGCTTTCCTGCGAGATTTTGACAAATCATTGGCAACAGTTTACCAAGGTCTGCGCCATGATTCTGGCGATCCTATTGAGTGGGGTGAAAAAGCTATAGCACACTATCAATCGCTGGATATCAATCCAATGACGAAAACATTGGTGTTTTCTGACAGTTTGGATCTGCAAAAAGCACTGGCGCTGTATCGTCATTTCCACAAGAGAATTAACGTTATTTTCGGTATTGGCACACGACTAACCTGCAATATACCCGGTATAAAGCCACTGAATATCGTTATCAAGCTCGTCGAATGCAATGGTAAACCGGTAGCGAAACTTTCAGATAGTCCCGGAAAAACCATCTGTGAAGATGATGAGTTTGTCGATAGGTTACGTCGAGCGTTTGATATTCCCTATATAGAGAAAGCGGTATAATCCAGCTAATCGTCTTTTGCGTAACCAATATAAAGTTGGTTACGCAAATAAAAAATAACTTTTCCCCTGTTTCCTCATTAAGACCCGAAATTTCCTCTTGTTTCCTGAAATATGACAAGTAAGATAGAAGATCTGCTCCCTGATGAGGGGGTATTTATGGTAAATCTATCTAGTTATTAATTCACTGTATAAAAAAGAGAGAAATTTATGAGCGTAGCGCCTGTAGTCGATGTACTGCAAGGTCGTGTTCCGGTTGACAGCGAAGTCACCGTTCGCGGTTGGGTACGTACAAGGAGAGATTCTAAAGCTGGCATCTCATTCCTCGCCGTCTATGACGGTTCCTGCTTTAATCCATTACAGGCCGTCGTTAATAATAATTTACCTAATTATCAGGATGAAGTATTAAATTTAACCACGGGTTGTTCTGTAGAAGTCACAGGTACTGTGGTTGAATCACAGGGTAAAGGCCAGTCGTTTGAACTACAAGCCACTAAGGTCGTTGTCGTTGGTATGGTTGATGATCCTGATACATACCCAATGGCGGCCAAACGCCACAGTATTGAATACCTGCGTGAAGTGGCGCATCTTCGCCCACGCACCAATTTGATTGGCGCAGTTGCTCGTGTTCGCCATACACTGGCTCAGGCTCTGCATCGCTTCTTCCATGAAAAAGGCTTCTTCTGGGTATCATCACCACTGATCACCGCATCAGATACAGAAGGTGCTGGCGAAATGTTCCGTGTTTCCACTTTGGATATGCAAAACTTACCGCGCACAGATAAAGGTGAAGTGGATTTCAGCCAAGACTTCTTCGGCCGTGAAGCTTTCCTGACAGTATCCGGTCAGTTGAATGGTGAAGCGTATGCATGTGCATTAAGCAAAGTTTACACCTTCGGGCCAACTTTCCGTGCAGAGAACTCCAATACCAGCCGCCATTTGGCAGAGTTCTGGATGGTTGAACCAGAAGTGGCTTTTGCCGATCTGAATAATATCGCTAAACTCTCCGAAGACATGCTGAAATATGTTTTCAAAGTGGCATTGGAAGAGCGTGCCGATGATTTGGCTTTCTTTGCAGAACGTGTTGATAGTGAAGTTGTCACCCGTCTGGAAAAGTTTGTCGATTCTGATTTCATCCAATTGGATTACACCGATGCGATAGAAATTCTGGAAAATTGCGGCCAGAAATTTGAGAACCCAGTTTTCTGGGGTGTTGATTTGGCATCCGAACATGAGCGCTATCTGGCAGAAAAACATTTCAATGCGCCAGTGATCATGAAGAACTATCCAAAAGACATCAAAGCCTTCTATATGCGTATGAACGAAGATGGTAAAACCGTCGCAGCGATGGATGTTCTGGCTCCTGGCATTGGTGAAATCATCGGTGGTTCCCAACGTGAAGAGCGTCTGGATATGCTGGATAAGCGTATGGAAGAAATGAGCCTGAATAAAGAAGATTACTGGTGGTATCGTGATCTGCGTCGTTACGGCACCGTTCCTCATTCCGGTTTCGGTTTAGGCTTCGAACGTTTGGTTGCTTATGTGACCGGCGTATCCAACGTTCGTGACGTTATCCCATTCCCACGGACACCAAGAAATGCAAGTTTCTAATGAATCAGGTCAATAAATGAGCTGAAATTAATCCTTCGAAAAGCCAGTAAAAACTGGCTTTTTTCATTTTATGATAAAAAGCACATAAAAAAAGTTCCCTGATATTTACATTTTGAAATATCTATTTTCAATTTGTTACTGATTTTATGCTTTTGTAGCATTTTGAAGGTAGATAAAATTCATTACCAATGGAACACTGGTCGCCGACTAATAAGACACTCGATACCCACAAATAGTTCCAAAAATTTTTAGTGTTCTATTTCTGGCAGTGGCAGAGGTCTAAATAACACCAATAGAGGGTAATAATAATGAAACGTAATATTCTTGCAGTGGTAATTCCAGCTCTGCTGGTTGCTGGTACAGCAAACGCGGCTGAAATTTTTAACAAAGACGGCAACAAACTGGATCTGTACGGTAAAGTAGACGTTCGTCATCAGATCGCAGACAAAAGAAGCAGCGAAGATGGTGATGCTTCTTACGCTCGTATCGGCATCAAAGGCGAAACTCAGATCACTGACCAACTGACTGGTTTTGGTCGTTGGGAATACAACATTAAAGCTAGAGGTGCAGAAGCTGAAAAGGCTGACACTGCTACTCGTCTGGCTTTCGCTGGTTTGAAATTCGCTAACTACGGCTCTCTGGATTACGGTCGTAACTACGGCGTAAACTATGATATTAACGCATGGACTGACGTACTGCCAATCTTTGGTGGCGACGCTATGGCTCAGACTGATAACTTCATGACTGGTCGTTCTACTGGCCTGTTAACTTACCGTAACTCTGATTTCTTCGGTCTGGTTGACGGTCTGAACTTTGCCCTGCAATACCAAGGCCAAAACAGTGACCGTACTAAAAACAAACGCAACAAAACTGAAGCAAATGGTGATGGCTACGGTCTGTCTACTACTTATAATGTAGGCTACGGTATCACTGTTGGTGGTTCTTACGCTAACTCTAGCCGTACAACTGATCAACGGGGTTCTGAAGCTTTCGGCAAACGTGCAGAAGCGTGGAACTTGGGTGCTAAATACGACGCAAACAACGTATACTTGGCAGCTATGTATGGTGAAACCCGTAACATGACTCGTTATGCTAGTGATAAATCTATTGCAAATAAAACTCAGAATATCGAACTGACTGCACAATACCTGTTCAGCGATTTAGGCCTGAAACCATCTCTGGCTTACGTTCAATCCAAAGGTAAAGATCTAACTGAAGGCAAAGGTAGTTTCAACGCAGATCTGGTTAAATATGTTTCTGTAGGTACTTACTACTACTTTAACAAAAACCTGTCTACCTATGTTGATTACAAAATCAACCTGCTGGACAAACATGAAGGCGGCGATGCAAATGCTCGCAACGTATTCGGTGTTGGTCTGACTTATCAGTTCTAATCACTGCTGATAAACTGTTTAGCGAAAAGTTAAACATATTTATCTCAGAAAAAGCAGCGCCGAAGCGCTGCTTTTTACGTTTTACTTACTTGTTTTTTCAGGCTCTTTTCCTTACTCCGTAAACTACTTCACAAGATTTTATTCTTTTTGCTACAAGTGGTTGGCAAATGGATTCCTTAAGGTTACCCTGAGCGGCGTACAACTTATTTTGGACTTAACTCTCCGAGTCTTGGAATCAAAAAAATGTTTGAGAAAATCACAGCAGCGCCTGCCGATCCTATTCTTGGTTTAGCGGATAGCTTTAAAGCTGATCCCCGTGAAAATAAAATCAACTTAGGTATCGGCGTTTACAAAGACGAAACCGGTAAAACCCCAGTCCTGACCACCGTTAAAAAAGCAGAGAAATTCCTGCTGGAAAACGAAACCACCAAAAATTATCTGGCAATTAGTGGATTACCTGAATTTGGCCGTGTCACTCAAGAACTGCTTTTCGGCGAAACCAATCCTATCGTAACAGACAAACGCGCCCGTACTGTACAAAGCCCAGGTGGAACCGGCGCATTGCGTATTGCCGCCGATTTTATTGCTAAACAGACCAATGCAAAGCGTGTCTGGATCAGCAATCCAACATGGCCAAATCATAAAGGTGTTTTCTCCAGCGCTGGCTTAGAGATCTGCGAATACAACTATTACGATGCAGAAAATCATGCCCTGAATTTCGATGGCATGTTGGCAAGCCTATCTGAAGCACAAGCTGGTGATGTGGTTCTGCTGCACGGTTGCTGCCATAACCCAACCGGTATCGATCCAACCGCTGAACAATGGCAGAAACTGGCAGATTTATCTGCTGCAAATGGCTGGCTGCCGGTGTTCGACTTTGCTTACCAAGGCTTTGCCAAAGGGTTGGATGAAGATGCAGAAGGTCTGCGTATCTTTACCAGAAACCACAATGAACTGATCGTTGCCAGCTCCTATTCCAAAAACTTTGGCCTGTACAATGAGCGTGTTGGTGCTTGTACCATCGTTGCAGCAGACAGCGATACCGCAGAAAAAGCATTCAGCCAAGCGAAGTCCATTGTGCGTACTAACTACTCTAACCCGCCAGCGCACGGTGCTTCCGTCGTTACGACAATTTTGTCCAACGACGATCTGAAAGCAGAATGGATTCAAGAATTGGCAACAATGCGTGAACGTATTCAACGTATGCGCCAACTGTTTGTAAACACCTTACAAGAAAAAGGTGCAAAACAAGATTTCAGCTTTATTATCGCTCAAAATGGCATGTTTTCATTCAGCGGTTTGACTAAAGAACAAGTTGAGCGTCTGCGTGAAGAGTTTGGTATTTATGCGGTTAGCTCTGGTCGCATAAACGTAGCGGGCTTAACACTGGAGAACATGGTTCCTCTGTGTGAAGCTATCGTTGCAGTACTTTAATATCATCAAGAACTCTAATATCAAGTGCTCTAATCTCATTTGAGTATCTGATATCTTTTCCCAAAAGCCGCTGATAAGGCGGCTTTTATCTTCTTGACACACTATCCTTGCGCTATTCTTTAACAAGAAAAATGTTTCCAATCAATCTTGCAAGAATGGATTGGTTTTTCGTTCATATCCCAATGTTGACATAGGTCCATGACCGGGAATGAATTGGTATTCATCTCCCAAAGGTAATACTTTTTCCTTAATGGATTGAATTAATTCATCATAACTTCCTCCAGGAAAATCAGTGCGACCAATGCTACCCTTAAACAGTACATCTCCCATTGAGATTAATTTATCGGCGTGATTAGCAAGGACAATATGCCCTGGTGTATGCCCCGGACAATGCAAAACGGATAACTCAATATGACCAATTTGCAAAGTATCTCCCTCATCTAACCAACGATCTGGTGTAAAAGAGGAGCATGGTTCAACACCAAACATTTGGCATTGAATTTCCAGACCTTCTATCCAAAAAGCATCTGCCTTATGCGGTCCGTAAACAGGGACATCAAAATACTTCACAACTTCAGCAGTAGCGCCAACATGATCATAGTGACCATGTGTCAGCAAAATTTGAGTAAGTTTCAGCTCACGGCGCTCTATTTCGGCAATAAGTTGTTCGGCGTTACCACCGGGATCCACAATTGCTGCTTCCTGAGTTTCTTCGCACCAAATCAATGTACAATTTTGCATCGCCATCGTGACGGGGATAATGTGGTATTTCATTATATTGTTTAACTCCACAGTCAAGACTTACTATTGGTAATAAGATTAGTTGGTTAATAAGATTACCACGTCCTGACCGGGCCTGTATCAATATGAATAAAATGACTCTTTGGATAAAAACCTACGCCTCCTGCCTTCATTTTTAGTGCGGCCTTACGAATATGTGTGAGCTGAACACCATCAATATGAAAATCCATTGCTTGCCCACGGGTATGGTAACTATGTTTTGCCACCCCACCACTCGCTTGGCGTAGCGTGTTATTTGTCAGCAGTGAACGATAACCAGAAACTAATTGAATAGGCTTATTTATTCCCATCATCATTTGCAATAAATAGATTTGATCAAACAATTTAGGGTCAATAGTTTTAACTTTATTTTGACGAAAATCGCGAAAGAAATAATTCAGGCGAGCTAATTCTGATTTATCATACCGATGACCATCAAAGAATTCAGCTTTGAGTGTTTCTCCGGTATGCAGGTTATCAAAACGTAAAATTCTAGGACGTGGCGTTGTCAATGCAGCTAAAGCGGATTGGGGTAATAAACTTAATCCTAATGCAGCCGCACTTACGCCGAGCCACTTTCGGCGATCGTGATCAATGTTATTCATGGATAATATGCCCTGCTAATCTCTGATATCTTAATAAATTTAAAAACTCATTAATTTGTTAGCTTAACCGACTAATAAGACATCAGCAAATAAAAATTAGTTTAAAAATTTTTGTATATTATTGTAAGTTCATCAGTCCATTATTGTGATCAATCTAACATAATGAAAATCATATTAAATATAGATTGAATTTTAGTGATGTTATGTCATTAACAGATATCTTGCATATGGATTATAAACTCTATCAAAAGGAAAAATAATTCATTAAGAGATTAATATAATAAAAAATACTGAAAAATAATCAGCAACACACAATAGCGGTGAAGAAAATATTATTTTCCTCACCGCTTATAATATAGGTATCAATCTTAAATTTATATCTTCAAACATTGTTAGTCATAGAAAAATCATAAAGCATTCTTCGCTACCAAGATCTTGGACAGAAGCTCTGAATGTTGTCTTGCATTCATATCATAATCATAGATATCTGCCCGATATTGTGGTTTACCTTCCTCATCAACCCAAGCTGTCTGGTAATAGAGAAAGACAGGAATTTTTTTGGGAATCTTTACATACTTTGTTGACCATGTTTTCAATGAATTACTAACTTTAGTTTTATCCCAACCTGCATTCCCCAACAGCATATTAGCCAATTCAGGTGCTTTATTTACACGTACACAGCCAGAACTAACAGCTCTCATTTCCCGGCTGAAAGAAGCTTGATTAGGTGTATCATGTAAATAGATTGCTTCTGAATTTGGCATATTAAATTTGAACCGCCCCAATGAATTAGTTGGGCCAGGAGCTTGCCTTATACGATAAGGAAAACTGCCCGGTGTTACTACATTCCAGTCAATCAATGAAGGATCGATAACTTTGGCATCATTGCTCCAACTGGAAAAAACCGTATAACCACGCGTACGAAAATAACTTGGATCATGCATCGCTCTTGGTGCAATATCTTTTCGAGTCATGCTAGTCGGCACATTCCACGGAGGGTTGATTACCACATTATTCAATTCACTACTCATGATGGGTGTTTTTCGGCTGGACCGTCCAACAACTACTTTAGAACTTAATACTTCTTTACCATCTAAATAATAGAAAAGCGAGTAATCAGGAATATTAACAAAGATACCTGTAGGCATGCCGCTGGGGATAATCCGTAGCCGTTGGATGTTTAATGCCATAATGCGGGCTCGGGTTTGTGGTGTCGTATTTAACCATGTTTTAGTGGATTTACCAATAACTCCATCGGCTGACAACCCATGTAAGGCTTGAAAACGTTTTACAGCCGCTACTAATTCTTTGCCATAAACCTGATTATCGGGTTTAACAACAGATAAATCCAACATATCTGAACGAGCCAATATTTTCCTTAGTGCAATAACACTTTCACTGCTTTGCCCGGGTCTTAAAGTTCCTTTAAACGAAAACTCAGTCCATGGATTTTTATCAGCCAGTTGAGCTAACATTTCCTTATGCATATTTTCATACATAGGATGATTAGGTAATAAGCTCGTAATATAAGACAGAGTATTACTATCATTGATATATTTTTGCCATGTATCAATTAAATAGGAGGGAGGCAATTCAATTTTATAGAGAAATTTACTATATAACCATGAACTTCCCTTTTTATTAACATTATTTATAAAATGGAGATAACCTAACATAGCATCAGATAAAATAATATCACGCCCCATGTCACTTAACTCGGAAGAATGAAGTTGTATCAGCCATTTTTCAAATTGAGGCTGAAAACCAGCTAATGACATTTCAATCAATTGATCTTCAAACTTTTTTATTGAATTTTTATCTGACCATAAGGGTTTCATCTTATTATCAGCATATAAAGCTGCCAAACGGTCAAGGAATATCGGTTTTACTTGTTGTGGTAACCAAATTTTCAACTGTTTTCGATGTTCATCAATAGAGTTCACAGGAGAAGTAGGAATAGTCTTATCAGGTGGAACTATAGAATTTTCTTTTTTTTGTTCCACTGATAATTGGTGCATACCACTTGATGATAGTCCATTTTGTTGATTTGCAAAGGCTCCCTCTGATACGGCCAATGCACTACAGATAAAAGAAACTTTCAGTAATCTGACTGTGTTCTTTGCCATAGAGCTCACCTCACCTTATTATGTATGCAGCTATCCAATGATTTATTCTAATTATTAATGGATCTATTTTATCATAAAATAATAGTAATAATTATATATGTAATTACCTATTAAGATAGAGAATATAAAAATATACCAAATGACATCGAACAAAAAAACTTTTTACTATAATGAATTAATTTACTCTTATCTTAAAAAATAACAAGGCACCTAGAATGCCTTTACTCAATGTTAATTCTTTAAATTTTTCAGATTAATACTCAGATTTAATGACTACTTCTTCTCCAAATCGACCTGCTTTAGGTAGAGGCTGATAAGAAGAATTTGATGCTCTCAGGATACGAATACCACGGATATTCAGTTCACGTGCCGCAGCAATATCAGCATCTGCATCGCCATAGTAGATCTTCAACTTATGATTTTTCATCCAGCTAGTTTTATCATTTTTATTGGGTTCATCCCCTGCAAAAATAATATTATGCATTTTATCAGCTGGAATATGTAAACCTTCTTGTACGTACTTAGTGACATTTTCTGTTTTAGTTGCTGTACGTCCCGTAATAAAATAAATATCATCACCCCGTTTCAAATGCATCTGAACTAATTCAATGCCGATTTTTTTCGGCATACTGAATTTGTCCCATCCATTATTCATTTTTTCCCAGAATTCAGTTTGTTTCAGATAGCTTTCATCATTGGGTGAATATTCCAATTTTCCCCGATAAAATCCCGGGCTGGAAAACATGACCGTATCATCAATATCAAATCCAACATCCATTGGAGGTTGTCCTTTCAAACTTTTTTCAATCTGCTCCACCGAAACCCAATGAATAGCCTGACGTTGAGCTAAATCTGCTGCTGTTACCCCTTGGCTAACTTGCTCAGGCATAAATACTTTTGCTTGTGTTACACCGTTTAGGCCAAAAGCAAGCACAATCGCACTGAATGCCAGAATTACTTTACGCATCGTTATCCTTTCTTATACAGATTAAAATTGGACGGAATAATAAACATTATTATCAGATTAAAATGAGATATACTGCACAATTTCTAAAGGTTACTATTGTAAAAATGGATATTTATCTTTTTATCATAACAATAGATAAAATAGTTAATAATTTAATATAATTAGTTAATTTAATGAATTACAATTCTTTTCTCTTTAAATAAAAAAATATAACTATAATATTTATGTAATTTAATAATTCAACTTTAAATTTAAAAAATATTTACATTAACAACGGCGTCTAATTATATAAAAATTAATTGTTTTTTTGATGGTAATTAATCAAGAGTTTAATAGGATAAACATGCCTTTAAAAAAATAATCAAATATTATTACAATAACCCCTTGCTTTGAAATATGCGTTGATAAATATCATATACAATTTTCTCTTTTTTCTTATTGTAATCCATTACTTGATTGACATTATTTTTAGCAGTTATCTTCGCAACCATATATCGCTCACAATCTTCAGGGTGTTCTCTAAGCCAATCACGAAACCAAATATGCCGAATATATTCAGGACAGTCAGGGCCAAAGACATGGAGATTGGTGCGAGGCTTCGCCAAACGAAGGCACCGGTGCTGATAAAAGCTCGGTTCGCGAACCGTTAAAGCATAACCAAGCTGTTCCAATGCAGGAACATATTTTTCTTCTTGAGCCGGATCTTCCACAATTAGATCAATAATCGGCTTAGCAGCAAGCCCTGGAACCGCCGTTGACCCAACATGCTCAATATTCAGAGCAATGCTTCCAATCGCTTGTTTTATAGATAAAGAAAGTTGTTGCCATGTGGTTATCCATTCAGGATTGTATTCCACAACATCAATCACCTCTTCAGCAGGTTTACCATGTACCCAGGGATTTTCATTAGGATCTGACTCAGGAAAAAAGATAATATCTTTAGTATTTATCATTAACTCACTCCTTATTTTTCTACCTATATTTGATACATTAAATCAAGATAAATGAGGACATATTAAATAACTACCCAGAAGAATTCATCTCAACTGAGGAAGCCATATTATTATATGGCTTCCTGTAATAATAGAAACATCACCCAACAATGGAGTTATTCTTGCAATATCGCTTGTGACGGTGTTTGTAGCTGTTCAGTAACCGGAATATCTTGCCCAAAACCACGTAACCCAACAACATGTACATGTTCTTGATTATTGAAAATCTTACGTACCAGTTTATAGGTTGTCCCTTTTTCTGGACTGATATTTTCCGGCGCAGCGATAATTAACTGCATTTGTAGACGTTCACATAACTCAAACAATGTTGCGATTGATTTCGCATCTAATCGGGCTGCTTCATCAAGGAATAGTAGTCGGCATGGTGAAATATCTTTACCTCGCAAGCGACGTGATTCCTCTTCCCAGCTCTGTACGACCATAACCAAGATGGACATCCCCGTACCAATCGCTTCCCCTGTAGACAAAGCGCCGCTTTCCGCTTTTAGCCAGCCATCTGAACCTCGATTGACTTCAACATCCAACTCAAGGTAATTGCGATAATCCAGTAATTCCTCACCAATGGTCTGAGGTAAACGCTGTCCCATATCAATTTGCGGGTTCAAACACTGATAAAGCTTCGCCATCGCCTCCGAAAAGGTCAAGCGCTGGCTGTTGAACAGATCCTGATGCTGTTCTTGTTGCTCAGAAAGCACATCCAGCAAGAGAGCATGGCTTTCGCGTACATTTACATTCAGACGGACACCGCCAACCTGTCCAAAGGAAACCGTCTGCAAGCCTTGGTTCAGCATACGAATGCGGTTCTGTTCACGTTGAATGGTTTTGCGAATGATATTCGCCACGCTTTTGGAGCTAATCGCCAGTTTCTGCTCACGAGCGGTTAATTCTTCAGTTAAACGTGCCAGCTCAATTTCCATCTGTTCAATAGCATCAACAGGATCATCCGTACGGATAATATCCTGACGGATACGTTCGCGCAGATGTTGGTAAACAGCAACGAAAAATTGGATTTTACGCTCAGGACGTTTCGGATCTTCGGACAAACGCAACACATCACGCAGGTGCTCATTATCGGATACTGCCAGACGCAATGCCCCCAGCGCTTTATCCGACATTGAACGCAGATCATCACCCTCCATATAAGCCAGTTCGCGGCGATGCAAACGGCGCTCAACGCCGTTGTCTTTCACCATGCGCATCACTGCACACCAACCCGCTTTAGAAGAAACTACATGCTCACGTTTCTGGTAATAATCACGCTCAGATTTACGCAGTTTCTTCTGGAGGTTTTCCATTTCCGCCTCACAGAATGCGATCTGTTTCTCAAGTTGATTGATGCGGGAACGGTTAGTATTCACAGCCGCGTGGAGCTGGTCTCGACGTTCACGGGCACGACTTTCTGCGTTAGCATCCGCCTGAACACCAATATCTTTCATCTCCTGCTCAAGTTCTTTCAACATATCTTGCTTCGTGTCATAAGAACTTTTCAGTGATGCCAATACTTGGTTGAACTGTGCATATTGTGCTTGTTGCTGACGCAATTGTTCACGCGCCCGGCCACGATCGGATTCTGCATGTTCAAGACGCTGACGCAGTTTATCGTTCAGGTCAGCATTCTCACTGAGCATACCGGCAGAGTCGCTGTAACTGAAATGCGCACGGCGTTGCACAACTTCCGTCAGGGCAAAGGCTTGTTGTTTGGCTCTATTCTGGCTGTGTTTCGCGGTCTCATAATCTTTCTGCAACTGTTCATGCTGCTGTGGATCGCTTTGCAAGACAGAAACCAGTGGCTCAAGTTTTATCAGTGCATTACCGTGTTGTTGCAGAAAACGCGCGGCATCCTGAGCATTATTCATTTCTTCACGGACGGTTTCCACTCGATCAAGCAGGGTTTCATCCAACAAAATCATAATTTGTGGAATCAGACGATTCAACACCGACAGGCTCTCTTTCGCCTGAACAAGTTTCTGCTGATGCTGCTGAGCCTGAGCTTCAAATTGAGATAGCTCGCGTTCCAACTCAGTGCGGCGCTGACTCAGGCGGCGAATTTCTGCTTCTGGATCATCATCAAATGCAACAGAAAGGTGTTTACCCACAAAACGGCTGAAAGCCTGATGCGCACGTTGAATTTTCTGAACATCAAACGAAAGTGTCGCATAGCGCTCTGCCAACGTATCACGCTCAAGACTGAGTGCTTCCAGACGGTTTTCTCTTGCTGCCCGCCCAAATAATGGAACCTCAGGATAACGGGAATAACGCCACTGACGGTCTGATGATTTCACCAGAACCGCGTTTTCCTGCTCTTCAAAATGGAAGATGCTGTCATCGAAAGATTGTGGATCCCCCTCGATCAAATAGAGATCTTCCGGACAATCTTCCAATGCTTCCAGATGTGGGCGAACCAGTGAAAGATCAGGTACGACGATTGCGTGACGTGCAGGGCCATATAGTGCTGAGAAATAAGGCGCATCATCAATGGTAATGTCATCATAAATTTCAGACAATAAAACACCACCAAAACGCTCCGCTAATGCAAGCAAACGACTATCTTCGGCACCGCTTGGCTGACTCAGGCGCTCAATCTGTTTTTCCAGTTCACGTTTCTGTGCAGCAATATCATCACGCTCGACAGTAATTTCACGCTCTTGCTCAAGCAATTGCTGCATGTATTCAGTAACATCGTGACTATTTTCGAATGTTTTATTGCACTGCTCACAAAGCTGGTTCAACGCATCCTGTGCTGCCAGCCATACTGGCGCTCGTGCTGTCAGCCCCTGAATTTTTTGCTTGAGCTGTTCGAACTCCTGACGTATTTGAATACGACATTCACCGCTTTCATTGTCACTCAAGCTCAACTCTTCCAGCTGAGCTTCCAATTCCCCCTGCAACGCCTCCAAGTCTTCCGCCTGATATTGCTGGTTATGGCGCTTACAGAACTCTTCCAGCAAACGTTCTGCATTTTGCTGGCTGTTCAGACGTTGCTCCAATTCAGCTAACTGGATACGTAAAGGTTGAACTCGCTCAGCCAAATGACGCTGAGATGACCATTCACGCAATGCTTCACGAGCCGCTTGCCATGCTTCACTGCGACTTACTTCACCAACGATATTTTTTATTAGTTGGTAAGCCTGTTCAAACTGACCATGAGCAGCATCGGCAACACTCAATTTCTGTTCCAGCGCCAGCAAAGTTTCAGTCGCCTGCTGTGCTTTGGCCTGATAGGTTTCCTGCCACTCGTCAGCATTTTCTATCAATAGATCTGGCAGCTGACAAAGTTCACGGGTACGTTCTAACGCTTGCAGTGCTTGCTGATACTGAATGGCTCGAGTTTGCTGAACGTCCAAAGCTTGTTGATAGTCAGCGAGCTGGCTCTTCAGCTCATCAACTTCTTGCTCTGCTGCTTCAGATATGGCTTCATATTCCACCTGAAGATCTTTCGCCTCTTCTACAACCTCGCTCTGTTCTTCCAGTCGGTAAGTCAGCTCTTCAATATCAGATTGATAACGATCAATTTTTTCCTGCTGACGCATCGCCGTTTGAACCAGATTCAGGTGATCACTGGCCGCCTGATAATCCATTTCTAAATCAGAAGATACGCCGCTCTGTTCTGCCAGTTCTCTCGCCATTTCAACATGACGGTATTGTTCAACGACCAATTGACGGCGGCTGCCAAATAATTCACTACGCAAAGCCAATGCCTCATCCAGATGAACGCGACGTTCGTTGGCGTGACGCATATAATCAGCAGAAACATAGGCAGTGGCTTCTGTAATAAGGTGCTTGAAAAGATCACGGTCAGATTGAGTAACACGAATGGCTTCCAGCGTAATGCGGTTTTCACGCAAGGCGGCTTCCATATCCTGAAATGCTTTTCTGACTCCGCTGTTTTCCGGCAATAGGTAATCACGCAGTGAACGAGTAATCGCACTGGAGATTCCGCCATATAACGATGCTTCTATCAGGCGATAAAATTTGCTGCGGTCACTCGCTGAACGTAAACGTTTTGGGAGCACTCCCAAATCAAACATCAGGGAATGGTAATCCGTAATCGAGTTAAATTGTTTGAACTGAACACCTTCTATCTCATCAAGACGTTCCTTTAGTTCATTCAATGGCAGAACCCGCGCCTGACGTTCATTAATATTTTCAGTCAGTAACTGCGTTGGCTGAATTGATGCAGGAACTCCCTGAATCATAAATGGTTTGATATCAACTTTTCGATCACGTCCGGCCACTTGTTGTAAGCGAACTCCGGTGATAATCCGTTGATGGCGGGAGTTAACAACATCTAGCGTGGAATAGCAGACACCTGCCCGCAGCTTACCGTGCAGCCCTTTATCGCGCGAGCCACTGGTTGCGCCTGCTTCTGTCGTATTCCGGAAATGAAGCAAGGTCAAATCAGGGATCAATGCGGTTACAAACGCCGCCATTGTGGTTGATTTACCAGCACCGTTACCACCGGATAAGGTTGTCACAAGTTCGTCAAGATCAAACGTTCTGGCAAAAAAACCGTTCCAATTAACTAACGTCAGTGAGCGAAATTTACCGCGTTCAATCATGACTGCTCATCCTCCGCACCTTCTGCTGAATGCCCTGATGCTTCTTCATGTTCATTATCTTCCTGCGATATTTCCCTTTCTACCAGCATGGCTTCACCATCACGGATCATCCGCAATTGAGCCTCGCGTGGGTCATCACCACTGCGTACATCTGCACCGAAGCGAAATACAGCTTCGGCGATCATAAATTTGTTGCTGTCGTTTTGCAGGAAATAAACCATGCCCAAACGGCGCAAACGGTTTAAAGAAGTGCGTGTTTTTTCCTGCAATTTCTGTTTGTCCAGATCTGAACCTGTTGAACGTTGATTCACTAATTTCATCAGCTTATTTTCATCTGCCAATGACAGTAATTCTTCGTACAGTTCCTGAAAGATAAATATTCCCTGATTGGACAGGCGCTCTGGACTAAGGTAGAGGTAACACAGAATTTTACCCACCATCATATCCAATTCAGACAGAACAGATCGTGGGATCAGCGTTGTTGAACGGGGACGCAGGTAGAAAAAACCTTCTGGTGCACGGATTAACTCGACGTTATAGCGCGCATAAAACATTTCCAACTCTTCCTGAAAATCCATCAAAAAAGCATGATTATCAAGATTATCCAGGCTGATATGACGCCCAGCCCGCAGATGGCTGTCTAATTCAGGGAAAAGTGTATTGGATAATGCCTGAGCCAGTTTCACTGGCATAAATTGTTCAATATGTGTCGATGACATGTGCCTGCACCTTGGCTCCGTAATCATTAATCGCTAACCATTCCGCTGGCAATCCAGAGAAATCCGCTTCTGCAACCCCTAACCTGACTGCTTGATCCACCAAGATACGCGCTACATCAAAATGGCGTTTATGTGGATACTGAGCAAGGTAGTCGCGCAGTACAGCCCCCAAATCCAGAGGGAGTTTTGCCTGTTGGTAAACCGCCAGCGCCTGCTCTACCATTTCAGCCAATTGTTCATTGATTTCACTAAACTCTTCGTATTCCATTTCTGGCGGTAATTCTCCCATCACCACTTCATTACGCAGAGTCAGTTCTTCATCCCGCATATCCAGAAAACGTTCTGCATTAGCTACGGTCAATGCCCACGGACTATCAAAATAGTGTTGGACGGATTGGCGAAGACGCTGGGCAAAAATACGGTTTTTATCCATATCAATGGCGGTTCGGATAAATTTGTGAACGTGACGGTCATAGCCTATCCACAAATCAATAGCTTGTTGCCCCCAACTGATAATACGATCCAGCTTGCTTTGTAAGTCAAAGACCAGTTTATCCACCAGCTCAGAACCACCGCTGTCCATATTGGCTGCTTGAATACGCAATAAATTGGCCTGCAATTTATCACCCGCCGCCTCTAATGTATCTTGAAGTTCCCGCAGTGTGCCGGAGGTTTCAGACAGCAGTTGTTCACAATTGGCGATAGCGGCCTGCCAATCCTGATTAAGTAACGCGGCGATATCAGTTTTTACGCTGTTTTGCTGTTCATCCATCAGGCGCTGGGACATATCAATGCTGTCAAAAATTTCAGCGACGGAATATTTGAGAGGGGAAAAAACATTGCGATGCCAATGGAGTTCATCACCACCCTCTTCGGCCGCCTCAGCCGCCCGATGTAATTCATTAGCAACGATGGATAACTGCATGGAAAGACGTAACGTGGAGAATTCACGCTGGCGAATATAATAATCACTGATACCGATTCCCAACGGGGTTAAGCGATAAATAGCATTACCATCCGCCAATTCACTGGTAAAACGGTTAAGTAATTTCTGACGAACCATATCGTTAATGGCATTATTCGCTCTGACGGATACCGCTTCAGAAGTCTGCTCAAAACCTTTACACACTTCACGGAAAGCATCCACAAGCTCTCCTTCACTCATTTCACCATCGAACCGTTCACTATTCAATACGGCTATTGCCAGTAAAAAAGCCAACCGTTCTGGCGGCAACGAAATTGAAAAGTCATTTTTTCTGGCCCAGGACACAAGTTCAGGAACAGTCTGGGAATATTCACTCATAATTCGCTCTTTAAGGTAGGCTTGCGTGCCATCACATGAATGTAGCGCCCCAAGCTGATATAGGGCTCTTGTCTGCAATAACGTTGTTCAAGTTCAAGCAACGCTGGAAAATCTGCGTTTTGTAATTGACGACTTTGCAGGTAATCGTGAAAAACCCTCACGCCTGTTTTACCTGTTATTTCCATCTTGAGTTCAGTCAGCCATTGGTATACCAGCTCGGGCACTAATGGATTCTGAGGTGATAAAGAACGTTTTCGACGGCGCTGAATATTGGGTGTCGCCAAATGAAAATTACCCAAGATGGCGTTACGCATGACCAACCCATTTGCATTATAAAACATTAATGAGAGTGCACCACCGGGCGTTATTATATCTCCCAATGTTTCTATTGCGTCTTTTTGGTCAGTGATCCACTCTAATACAGCATGAAATAGAATCAGATCAATGGGCTGTTCAATATGCTGGTGAATTTCCTGCACTGAGCTTTGGATAAATTGCATTTGATGGAGAACACCCCGCTTTTCGGCGTTATGTTTCGCTCTCTGAACCATCTCTTCTGATAGATCACAAAGTATGACCTGATGCCCCAATTCAGCTAATTGGCAAGCCATATTCCCTTCACCGCCCCCTGCATCCAAAATGCGTAAAGGGCGTTGAGGCAAATGATTCAGCAATTCGTTAATATCCTGCCAGACAACGGCCTGCCTGATTTTACCCTTGGTTGTGCCGTAAATATTACGCGAAAATTTGTCTGCAATATCATCGAAATTGCGATCCAGCATGAAAAACTGCCCCACTTATAAGCTAAGTTTAATTTATCTATTGAGTAGTTATGCCATCTACTGCTATTTTTACTACTGTTATTTTGGCACAGTAATCATTTAATTAACTACTTTTAGCCTTAAATTTGCCCCTGTGCGATTATAATTCAACCAGAACAAGGCCAATCAATGTTATTTCTGCTAAAAAAATATATCGGCTCGCTATTAATGCCTTTGCCGTTAATTATTATCGTCTCTTTTGCTGCGCTGTTGTTACTGTGGTTCACCCGTTGGCAAAAAACGGGAAAAGCCATTTTATCACTCAGTTGGCTTATATTGCTTTTATTTAGTTTACAACCTATTGCAGATAAACTCTTACTTCCTGTCGAAGGGAAATATGTTCAACGCTATGAGCCAGATACTACAATTCCTGTATCCATAAATCCCGTACAATATATTGTAGTTCTCGGGGGTGGTTTTACTTATAACCCTCAGTGGGCTCCCAGCGCCAATCTTATCAGCAATAGCTTACCCAGAGTAACTGAAGGTATTCGGTTATATCACCTTAACCCCGGCGCTAAAATGATCTTCACCGGTGGTAAAGGCGTTAATGCAATGAGCAGTGCCGAAATTGCCGCTATGGTAGCACAATCTATGGGAATTCCTGTAGACGACACGATAGCATTAAAAAAACCTTTAGACACAGAAGAAGAAGCTGCTGAGGTTGAAAAAGTAGTCGGGCAACAACCATTTATGCTTGTTACTTCCGCCAATCATATGGAAAGATCACTCAAGTTTTTTGAACAACGAGGTCTACATCCAATTGCAGCCCCAGCTAATCAATTGGCTGTAACAACACCTTTGTATCTGTGGGAAAAATATATTCCGTCCTCCTACTATTTATCACACACGGAACGCGCTTGGTATGAAACATTAGGACGTATCTGGCAGGCGATTAAGCCTGTGAATAAGGATATGAAAACCGAAAAATCAGAAGATTCTCAGCAAAAAAGTGATGAGAAATAACACCTGATTGAAAAGAAAAAACGGAAGAAGAGAGGGGAAAAAGAGAATGCGGTATTACATTACGGCATTCTCTTTTAAATCACACCCGATTAGTATTTATATAAAAGAAGAAGATCAACACGCTACAAAAGCTTTTCTGGCAGCTTCCAGATCTTCTGGTGTATCAACACCTGCGCCGGGTGCTTGCAGCGCTTTTGCTACATGAATTTTTTCACCGTACCAAAGCACTCTTAGTTGTTCGAGCATTTCAATACCTTCCAATGGACTTGGAGCCCACTGAACATAGCGCCGAATAAACCCTGCCCGATAGGCATAAATTCCTATATGGCGCAGGAAATTGTCTCCAATAGTCTCTTTTGATTGCATAAAGCGATCACGTTCCCACGGGATAGTAGCGCGAGAAAAATAAAGTGCATAACCTTTCGAATCCATAACGACTTTGACCGCATTAGGATTGAATGCCTCTTCCGCATCTTGGATCTGCACGGCAAGGGTTGCCATTCCAGCATCACTACCAGCTAAATTATCGGCCACTTGCTTAATGATCTGTTCTGGAATAAGGGGTTCATCTCCCTGCACATTCACAATAATTTCATTATCAGCAAATTGGTATTTATCGATAACCTCAGCCAAACGCTCTGTACCTGAATGGTGATTTTCGCTTGTCATACAAGCCTCACCACCTGCGGCAGTCACTGCATCAAAAACATCTCGATTGTCTGTCGCCACAATAACCCGCTCAGCACCAGAACGGACAGCCCGCTCCATCACACGCACAATCATTGGCTTGCCATGAATATCAGCCAATGGTTTTCCAGGTAAACGTGTTGAGGCAAAACGTGCTGGAATGATAACGGTAAACATGGTTATTTGTTTTCCTTTGTAGGCAAGACACGTGCTTCATTCTCTAGCAATACAGGAATGCCATCACGGAAAGGAAAAGCGAGGCGATCAAGCTTGCAAATCAGTTCAAAGTTTTCTTTATCATAACTGAGCTTGCCATGGCATACCGGACAAGCAATGATTTCGAGTAAACGGTGATCCATATCTCCCCCAAGTAACGGGCTTTAAATTTAATGCGGCTCAGAATACCACAAGCCATGTATCACCGTTAACTTTGTTGCTTGGTTTAATTTCCCTTATTTTGTTTAATATGGCGAGAATTGCCCAATATTATTGGTGAGTGTTTAATTCTGGAAGCAAGGCACGAATGTCGTTTAATACTTTTTGCCCTTTTTCCTCTGGTAAGTCCGCGTGTACAGGCAAATACCACCAGTTAGATTGCGCAAATTGAAAACATTTGACCGCATCTTTTTCTGTCATCAATAAATTTTGCTCACTATCTACCAAAGCCAATAGTTGAGATTTTTCGTAAGACTGATGATCAGCAAAAGCATGTGTTTTCTGTAAGCTAGCCCCTAATTGCTCCAATGTCGCGAAAAAACGCGGTGGATGACCAATCCCTGCCATCGCTACGCCATTGGGAATATCAGTGACTTTCCTCGTTTCCCCAGTCAACAAGTTAACCGCCAAATCGCCCTTTAGAGTCATTGGCAACTCACCTTCTTCCGGTGTTCCACCATTAACAATGATCGTGTTAACGCTATTCAAGCGCCCTGCCAATTCTCGCATGGGTCCGGCAGGCAACCAACAGCCATTACCAAAACGACGAACGCCATCAATTACCACAATTTCATAATCACGCTGTAAGGCATAATGTTGAAGACCATCATCTGTAATTACGATATCAACCGGAGCATGTGCCAATAATGCTTTGATCGCTTCAGCCCGTTTTGGTGCCACAGCAACAAGTGCACCAGTACGGCGGTGAATTAAAACAGGTTCATCTCCTGCTTGTGCTGTTGTTACTTCCTCTGTAACTAATAGCGGGTAATGTTCCGACTTCCCACCATAACCACGTGAAACAACGCCAACCCGATAACCTTTTTGCTGCAACTGTTCAACCAGCCAAATAACAACAGGGGTTTTACCATTCCCCCCTGCTGTCAAATTGCCGACCACAACAACAGGCACGGGTGCTCTCCAAGAACGACTCAATCCTAGTTTATAGCTTAAACGACGTAAGCCAATTACCAGCCCATAAAGGGCTGATAATGGTAATAATACGATGTAAAGCCATGAATGGCCTGACCATATGCGTTCAATCATTGGCCAAACTGCATCCTATGTAACTGTGCATATGCTCCTTCGTGTCCCAACAGAGCAGCATGATTGCCCCTTTCTATGATATTCCCATCTTCAATGACGATAATTTCATCGGCCTTTTCAATAGTAGAAAGACGATGGGCAATGACTAATGAAGTTCTGTTTTTCTGCAATTCATCTAGGGCAGCCTGAATTGCACGTTCAGACTCCGTATCCAATGCTGAGGTTGCTTCATCCAAAATTAAAATCGGAGAATCGCGCAATAAAGCACGGGCAATAGCAATACGCTGGCGCTGTCCCCCAGAAAGCAAAACGCCGTTTTCACCAACCATGGTATCAAGGCCGTTATCCAGCTTTTTGATAAAATCCATTGCATAAGCCATTTCTGCCGCTCGCTCTATCTCTTCACGGCTAAATTGTCCTTCGCTGGCGTAGGCAATGTTATTGGCAACCGTATCATTGAATAGATGTACATTTTGTGACACCAACGCAATTTGGTTACGCAGTGAAGCCAACGTATATTCTCGCAGGTCATGATCGTCCAATATTATCCCACCTTTATCCACGTCATAAAAACGAGTGAGGAGATTAGCAATTGTCGATTTACCTGATCCTGAGCGCCCAACCAATGCAATAGTTTTTCCCGCTGGGATCGTCATTGAAATATTTTTCAGTGCAGGATGATCTTTGGTTGGATAACAGAAAGTGACATCACGGAATTCAATATTACCTTTTGCTTTTTTGATTTCCAATTTACCGTCATCTTTTTCCTGCTCCATATCCAAAATAGCAAATAAAGTCTGACACGCAGCCATGCCGCGTTGGAATTGAGCGTTCACATTAGTCAGAGATTTCAGTGGACGCATCAAGGCAATCATGGATGAAAATACGACGGTGATTTTCCCGGCGGTTAAAGCGCCCATAATTTCAGGAAAACTGGCGGCATACAGAATAAATGCCAGTGCAAAAGAAGCAATAAGCTGAATAATCGGATCTGAAATAGAATCAGCGGAAACCATTTTCATGCCCTGTTGGCGCATATGGTTGCTGACTTTGTTGAAGCGTTTGGTTTCAACGTCTTGACCACCAAAAATTAAAACTTCTTTATGCCCTTTCAGCATTTGTTCGGCACTGGTTGTCACCATCCCCATGCTGTTCTGCATATTCTTACTGATGTTACGAAAGCGCACGGAAACAAGGCGAATAACACCCGCAACTATCGGTGCAATTACAATCAAAATGAGGGAAAGTTCCCAACTGTAATAGAACATCAGTATAAACAGGCCAATAATTGATGCCCCTTCCCTAACAACCGTCACTAATGCGCTGGAAGAGGAGGAAGCAACCTGTTCTGAATCATATGTAATACGAGAAAGCAAAGTTCCCGTGGATTGCTGGTCGAAGAAGGAAACAGGCATCCCCATCATGTGGTTGAACAGACGACGACGCATCTGCATAACTACTTTGCCTGATACCCAAGAGATACAATAACTCGATACAAAACCAGATATGCCACGCAACAACATCAAACCGATAACAACCAGTGGCATCCACTTCAATACGCTAATGTCTGCCTTGCCAAAACCTTCATCAAGCAAAGGCTTCAACAAAGAAATCATCAATGTATCACCGGCAGCATTAATAATTAGCGCAACCGCCGCAACTAGCAGGCCGATTTTAAAAGGAGTAATGCTCGGCCACAATCGACGGAAGGTCTGCCAAGTAGAAAGGTCTTTATCATTCATTATTGAGTTACCAAAACCAAAAGAAATAGCGAGTCATTCTACTCATGATCGCTACGAATACCAAACCACTGATGATACCACCGTGTCATTATTTGTTGTCGATAACCTTTTAATTTAATGTGATCACGATAAAAATAGCCTGTTATCTGACCAGATACTGCTGTAGTATGCCACTCAACCCCAGCATTCTTATAACGTTGCTTCACTTTTATTGAAGGCAGTCTCCACGGGCTATAGCGCGCTACTGAAGTCAAAGCATATTGAGGCATAACTCTACGTATAAATACCGAAGTTGAAGAAGTGTTACTCCCATGATGAGGTACTTGCAGTATTGTTGCATTCAGATGACTCTTCTCAAGCTCTGATAAGCTATATTCTCCCCGCTTCTCCAAATCCCCCGTTAATAATAGACTATGCTTACCATCATCAATGTGGATCACGCAAGACTGATTATTTCCAACAATAGCTGCCTTTTCTGGTGGCCAGAGGACTTTAAAATTCAACCCTTGCCACATCCATTGCTCACCACGAACACAAGGTAAATGGGTATGATTCAATGAAGGACTTCTAATTTGGATATCAGGGTATTTTTCATTTATGTACACAGCTCCTCCTGTATGATCCAAATGATCATGACTAAGGATTATCTGTTCTGGTAATAATCGATGCCAACGCAAATAAGGTTCAATGACTTTTTCTGCCATGCTGCCCGTTTCCCAGCGATTTCCTGTATCAAAAACAATCGCCTTTCCTCCCTTATCAATCACCACAGCTAATCCATGTCCTACATCCAGCATTGAAAAACGCCATTGATAATCATTGGAACGCTTTGAATAACAGGCAATAATTCCAATACAAATTCCCAACAGCCATTTATAAGATTTCCACCAACCTAAACGCCAAATCACAACTAAAAACCATCCGGCTAACGTAATAATGATTGGATAATTTCCTGTTTCAACCCATGAATACGTTAAAACATATAGAGGAGTTACAGCGAGTGAAATACTATAATCAACAAGTTGCCATAAGAATGGCTGGATAGCCGGAAGAAAAATACAAACTATTCCCAACATAACTAATGGCACAGATAAAAAAGAGATAATCGGAACAGCCCATAGATTAGCCACCAATGATGCAATATTAATACCCTGAAATAATAAAAGCTGCAGCGGCAACAGCATTAACATCATGCCCAATTGCATATGCAATCCACGCAACCATATCCATTGCCAACCATAGCGTATTTTTTCTGGCAAAGGCATCCAATAAAACCAAAATAACAGTGCCATAACTGCAGTAAATGAGAGCCAGAAACTGTCAGAAAGTATTGCGAAGGGATCGAAAAGTAAAATAATCGCAGCACTCCATAAAGCCCATTGCCATGAAAAACAAAGTCTGCTTTTACATCGTAAATAAATCCATAAAGTAAGACCCAATATTGCCCGAACAGCTGGTACTCCCCAACCAGACAACCATCCATACAGCATTGCAGTTAACCAACCCATAATTAATGGGAAACGAAATCCAATCCATTTCGCAGGAAAAAAGAATTGCGCTATTCTCGCAAAACTCCAGCCAAATAAGCTGGCCATAGTGATATGTAGCCCTGAAATAGCCATCAGATGAGCAATACCTGTTTGCTGTAATAGCAAACGAGTAGATTTATCCAGCCACGCCCTTTCACCAAATGCAAGAGCTAAAGCAACACCAGCCTGTTTTAGTGGCTGAATTTCTGGCAACAACTTATTAATGATATCTTGTCGGAGGTTACAATTTTTATTGAGTGATTTTGCCTGAATAATTTTTCCATTCAACGGCTGGCGTATAGCAAGTGAATATCGCTGGCTATCATAACTACCATAATTTAATTGAGCATGGACAGGTCTTAGTTTCATGGTCACCAACCATTTCTGACCAGCACATAGCAATTCTTGAGAGTCCCACAATACTGATGCGTATAAAGCTGGAAAAATATGTTTCCCATCACTTTCGATCAGTCTAATACGATAACGCGCCTTTTTATCATTCTCCTTAGTTTCATTTTCCAACGATACACTATCAATCATAACAATTGCGGTGCGGGAAGTTTCGCTGAAATAAGTTATCTGCGCCAATATCTGATGACCATGCCAACACCCAAAAATAAAAACCCATAGACCCAATGATATAAATCGTATGATTTTATGAGGAAAAATTAGTAAGAGAAATGCAAATAGAATCAGGTAATTAATAGTTTTTTGTTGAGGTAGGTTAGCAAGGAATAATAAGGGAAGAATTCCCAATACAATGGCCAATGCAGCTAAATTTATATTAATAATAAGTCTTAATTTTCGCCAAATAATGAATAAATAAGTAAAAGGAAAAAATATTATGTGCTGCATCCGTTATGCCTCTATGCTGACATTCCATTCACGCAAAACAGCCTATTGCATAATAATCCTGACTACCAGTCAGAGAAATAATAATGTGGAATCACTTCACAAATTAATTTTCAAACAAAAGAATCTATTCTCAAAATAATACAATCATCATCACAAAAATCGGATATGCAAAAGTTGGATATACAAATTTTAGGTACATAAAAAACGGCACCCGAAAGTGCCGTTAGTTTAATTAAGTAATAACTAATATCTTAGCTATTGCTATAGATATTTACGCGATCACGTAACTCTTTGCCAGGTTTAAAGTGGGGAACATATTTACCGTCCAATTCCACTTTATCACCCGTTTTTGGGTTACGACCCACACGCGGAGCCCGGTAGTGAAGAGAAAAGCTGCCGAATCCGCGAACTTCAATACGTTCACCTGAGGCTAGTGTTTCTGCCATATGATCAAGCATTTCTTTCACTGCATCTTCAACGACTTTAGCCGACATGTGAGATTGTTGCTCTGTAAGTCTTTCGATTAATTCAGACTTGGTCATGGTACCTCCCTAAACTACCGTATTCGGGTAATATTATCATTATAGAGAATATTACCCGAGTTATGACTTAAATTATTCGCCTTTAGCTGCTTTGAAAGCTTCAGCCATTGCGTTGTTAGCGAAGTTTGTGTCTTCTTGTTTGTTCACAGAAGCGATAACGTCTTTTTCATCAGCTTCGTCTTTTGCACGAATAGACAGGTTGATTACGCGGTTTTTGCGATCAACGCCAACATATTTAGCTTCAACTTCATCGCCAACGTTCAGAACTTGAGTTGCATCTTCAACGCGGTCACGAGAAGCTTCTGATGCACGCATGTAACCTTCAACGCCGGCAGCTAATTCAACTGTAGCACCTTTTGCGTCAAGTGCGGTAACTTTACCAGTAACAATTGTGCCTTTCTTGTTTACAGACAGGTAATTGTTGAATGGATCTTCTGCCAGTTGTTTGATGCCCAGAGAGATACGCTCACGTTCTGCATCTACTTGCAGAACTACAGCAGCGATTTCGTCGCCTTTCTTGTATTCACGAACTGCTTCTTCACCTGCAACGTTCCAGGAGATGTCAGACAAGTGAACCAGACCATCAATGCCGCCGTCCAGACCGATGAAGATACCGAAGTCAGTGATAGACTTGATCTTACCTTCAACGCGATCGTTTTTGTTGTGAGTCTCAGCAAATTGCTGCCAAGGGTTAGATTTACACTGCTTCAGACCCAGGGAGATACGACGACGTTCTTCGTCGATATCCAGAACCATAACTTCCACAACATCACCAACGTTAACAACTTTGGATGGGTGGATGTTTTTGTTGGTCCAATCCATTTCTGAAACGTGCACCAGACCTTCAACGCCTTCTTCGATTTCAACAAAGCAACCGTAGTCAGTCAAATTAGTTACGCGACCAGTCAGTTTAGTACTTTCTGGATAACGCTTAGCGATTGCTACCCATGGATCTTCACCCAGTTGTTTCAGACCCAGAGATACGCGGGTACGCTCACGGTCGAATTTCAGTACCTTGACTGTGATTTCATCGCCCACATTGACGATTTCGCTTGGATGTTTAACGCGTTTCCAAGCCATATCAGTAATGTGCAGCAGGCCATCAACGCCGCCCAGATCAACGAATGCACCGTAATCAGTCAGGTTCTTAACGATACCTTTAACTTCCATACCTTCTTGCAGGTTTTCCAGCAGCTGATCGCGCTCTGCGCTGTTTTCAGATTCGATAACAGCACGACGGGAAACAACTACGTTGTTGCGTTTCTGATCCAGCTTGATGACTTTGAACTCAAGCTCTTTGCCTTCAAGGTGAGCAGTATCACGAACTGGACGAACGTCAACCAATGAACCAGGCAGGAACGCACGGATACCGTTCAGTTCTACAGTGAAGCCGCCTTTTACTTTGCCATTGATAACGCCAGTGACAGTTTCAGCTTCTTCGTATGCTTTTTCCAGCATCAGCCATGCTTCGTGACGTTTCGCTTTCTCACGGGACAGGATAGTTTCACCGAAACCATCTTCTACCGCATCCAGAGCTACATCAATTTCATCGCCAACTTGGATTTCCAGCTCGCCTTGAGCATTTTTGAATTGTTCTACAGGAATTGCAGATTCTGATTTCAGACCTGCATCAACCAATACAACGTCTTTATCGATAGCAACTACAACACCACGAACAATGGCACCTGGACGAGTTTCGATAACCTGTAGGGATTCTTCAAAGAGTTGAGCAAAAGATTCTGTCATGTTAATGATCTTCAAGGTTTTTAATTAACGTCCATTTAGCATCCAGCCGAATGGGGTTGTTTTACATACCTCACAACTTTTCCTTGTTATAAGGTGTTTTGGTGTACCAGCATATTTCACTACCAATACACCAGAATTCTATATACATCTTCTTGATACGCTACTGCAATAGCGTATTTGCGAAAATTAACGATTATGCAGGTATTTCCAGCGCGTTTTTCGCATAAGTCAGTGCTTTATTAATCACTTCTTCGATAGACATGCTGGTCGAATCTAAGATCAATGCATCTTGTGCAGGCACTAAAGGCGCAACTGCCCGATTGCGGTCTCGGAAGTCCCGCTCCTGTATTTCGGACAAAAGGCGGTCAAAGTTAACACTAAAACCATTCTCCTGCAACTGTAACATGCGTCTGCGGGCACGTTCTTCCGCACTTGCATCAAGAAATATTTTTACTGGTGCATCAGGAAATACAACAGTTCCCATATCACGACCGTCCGCTATCAGCCCTGGAGCAATGCGGAAAGCTCTCTGCCGACGTAAGAGCGCTTCACGGACGCGCGGGAATGTCGCTGTCTGTGAAGCCGTGTTTCCAACAGTTTCGGTACGAATTTCATTGCTGACATCTTCGCCTTCCAGAATAACCCGAAGTTTACCATTTGCAGGCATAAAACGAACATCCAGATTTGCAGCCAGAGGAACCAGAGCGTCTTCAGACTGGATATCCACCTGATGGTGAATGGCAGCCAATGCCAATACTCGATAAATGGCACCTGAATCAAGTAATTGCCAATCTAACGCTTCAGCCAACGCCTGACATAATGTTCCTTTGCCAGCACCACTTGGCCCATCAACGGTTATTACTGGAGCTATTGCCGCCATCATTATCCTCCTCTTCGCGTGACATTCGTATAACAGGCAGGTCATTTACCGAATGCATAAAATTGCTTAATTAGCAAGCAATAAAAAACCTGTCTTATTATACGCGCTCAGCAGATGAGAGAAACAGGCTTAGCACAATTATCCCCAAATTTCATATCGAGTCATTTTTTCACCACGAATTTTCCTTTAAAACCCATTTAGTTATATCTATTTTGTATATTGACTAAGTTTTTCAAGCTGATTGAAATAATCTGGGAATGTTTTTGCTGTACAACCCGGATCAAGGATGGTGACTGGTGTATCAGACAAAGCCACCAGCGAGAAACACATTGCAATTCGGTGATCATTATAGGTTTCAATTTCAGCATAATTGAGCTTTTCTGGTGGACAAACTCGAATATAGTCATGTCCCTCTTCCACTTCGGCACCTATTTTTCGTAATTCAGTTGCCATTGCATTGAGCCGATCTGTTTCTTTTACCCGCCAATTATAAATATTGCGGATAATTGTTTCTCCCTGCGCAAACAGCGCAGTTGTCGCAATAGTCATTGCAGCATCAGGAATCGCGTTCATATCCATATCAACGCCTGTCAATGTACCACGTTCACATTCGACAAAATCATCCCCCCAGCGAATAGTAGCTCCCATTTGTTCCAGCACATTGGCAAATTTGGCATCCCCTTGCAGGCTATTTCTGCCAATGCCAGTGACACGAACTATTCCACCTTTAATTGCTGCCGCTGCCAGAAAATAAGATGCCGATGAAGCATCACCTTCCACCAGATATTGTCCCGGAGACAAATATTGTTGCTGCCCTTTAATGTGAAAAATCTGATATTGTTCAATGTCTATCGTTACACCAAAACTTTTCATCAGTGCCAATGTAATATCAATATATGGTTTAGAGACCAAATCACCTTGTATATGAATTTCCGTGTCGTTTGCTGCCAATGGTGCTGCCATCAATAAAGCTGTCAGGAATTGGCTGGAAACACTGCCATCAACAGTAATTTTTCCACCTGAAAATCCCCCCTTGATATGTAAAGGCGGATAATTTTCTTGTTCAAGATAATCAATTTCGGCCCCCCCTTGACGCAGTGCGTCGACCAAATGACCAATCGGACGCTCTTTCATACGCGGTTCACCGGTCAACACCACGCTCATACCGCTATTTCCCAAACATAGCGCCGCTGCCAATGGGCGCATTGCTGTACCTGCATTGCCCAAGAACAGTTTAATTCCGCTTTTTCCGGTAATGTGGCCTCCAATACCATCTACTTCACAAATAGTACGATCGGCGGATAAACGATAGGAAATGCCCAAAGCAGTCAGCGCATTAAGCATGTAACGAATATCATCGCTGTCCAATAAATTGGTTAGCCGGGTAGTTCCTTTAGCAAAAGTCGCAAGTAACAAAGCGCGGTTAGAAACGCTTTTAGAGCCGGGCAAATTAATCGTTCCATTAATACGGGAAATAGGTTGTAACGTAAGGGATTGCATAATAGAGAGGAGTCTCCGGTTTTTAATTGGGATATATTTTTAACTTTTAGGATAAATTGAGGATTTTGAGATCGGGAGGTGTCATCTCTCCCGACGATAAAAATTAAGCGTTACGACGTTCAAAATCAGCCATAAATTCAACCAATGTTTTTACCCCCTCATAAGGCATGGCGTTATAAATAGAAGCACGAGCGCCTCCCGCCACTTTGTGCCCTTTCAACGCATGTAGCCCATGTGCATAGGCTTCTTCCAAGAACTGACCATCTAACATTGGGTTAGCTAGCTGGAATGGCACATTCATGATAGAACGATTTTGAGGGGCAACATGGTTGATATATAACTTGCTGTTATCAATGGCACGATAAAGATGTTCAGCTTTTGCAAGATTGCGTTTGCGGATTTCTTGTAACCCTCCCTGCTCTTTCAACCACTTAAATACCATGCCAGATAGATACCATGCAAATGTCGGTGGCGTATTGTACATAGAGTCGTATTGAACCTGTACAGTATAATCCAGGATCGACGGTGTATGCTGGTGTGCTTTACCCAGAAGATCTTCACGGATAATAACGACGGTAATCCCTGCTGGCCCAATATTTTTTTGTGCGCCAGCATAGATGACACCATAACAGCTAACATCAATAGGTGCAGAGAGAATGGTTGAAGAATAATCGGCAATCACAATCTTATCATCACCAAAATCAGGCTCTTCAAAAATAGCAATACCTTCAATAGTTTCATTAGGACAATAATGGACATAAGCAGCATCACTGCTCCAACCCCATTCACTCATTGGTTTCACACTGGTGATACCATCTATTTCTACTCTGATATCAATGACATTTGGTGTGCAATATTTTTTTGCTTCTTTCGCTGCACATTCAGACCAGTAACCACTAACGATATAATCTGCTGTTGATTTATCACCCAATAAGTTCTGTGGCAATGCCGAGAATTGTGCACGAGCCCCACCATGACAAAACAGCACCTTGTAATTCTCAGGTATCGATAATAAATCTCGGAGATCTTTTTCTGCTTCTGTTGCGACAGCCACGAATTCTTTGCTACGGTGGCTGATTTCCATCACAGATGTCCTCAGGCCGTGCCAGTTGCAAAGTTCCTGCTCTGCTCGTCGTAATACTTCTGCTGGCAACATAGCTGGACCAGCGCTGAAATTATATACCTGACTCATTAACCTCACCCTATCAATGGATACAATCAAATCGGATGCATTGGTTTTATCACTCCCGCTCTGCCGCTGCAATGGTTATTAAAAGATTGTTGCAAACTATTGTTACAGCCTATTGCATTACTGGCAGATAGATTGTGTTACCGGAAACTTAATTATCAAAAATACCAATAAGAAAGTCAGAATAAAATTTTTCAACCTATACAGAATGGTTAAAATTCACCTCAAGAATAATTTACATCTATAAATATAAACATATGGATATTTCGTTCTAATAAAAACATGAAAAAACAACATCCTAACAGATGATATATTAATTAATATAAAATGCATTAGTTAACAAAAGGGAAGTTGTTACCTTAAAAAATGAATTAACTGATTAATATATGAGATACTATTTTTAATATATAAGTAAGATAACCTTTTCTAATTTTCGTAACAGAAAATAGAAGTCTCCCATAAATATTGTTATTGGCCTCACCAATATTTTACTGACGTAATAAGGATATGTGATGATTAAAAAAATAGTTCCTGATTTCCATCAATTAGAACAAAAAAAAACACTGAATATGATTTAATTGATATTTTTATACAAAAAGCAAAAGAATATCCTGAACATCATGCAATCATTACTGAAGAACGTACTGTCAGTTATCGAAAACTTGCTCAGCAGGCGCAGTTACTGGCTGTTCATTTATATAAAATGGGCATACAACATGAAACTCCTGTCGCTGTTTTATTGGAGCCTGGAATTGAGCAAATCATTGCCCAAATCGCTATTTTACTGGTGGGAGGAAGCTGTGTTCCACTCGATACCACAATGCCTGATGACAGGCTGTGTTTTATGTTACAGGATTTACAAATAAACCTGACACTAACAATTCCTCAGTTTCAAGAACGCACCTTACCCACAGATTTTATCATTATTAATCAAGATGTACTGAAATCCCCAGAGACGGGGCACTTTCCTTTGGTTCATGGTGGGAAAAATCATCGAACTCATATTTTATTCACTTCGGGAACAACCGGAAGGCCCAAAGCAGTTGAAATTGAAGCTCAAGGTATTATCCAACTTATATAAACTTAAGCTGTACTGATAAAATAGCTTGCATTGCCAATCCTACATTTGATGCTTCTCTATTTGAAACTTGGGGAGCATTATTAAATGGAGCTTCCATAGTCATTATTCCGAGAAAAATGGTTGTCGATCCCTATCTGTTTCAAGCAATGTTAGAAAAATTCTCCGTCAGTTTTATGATTATTACTACATTATTCAATTTGGTCGCTAATACCTGCCCTCAAGCATTCCGTGGTCTACGCTACCTTATTCCCGGTGGAGAGGCACTAAACCCTTATACCTTGCGTCAAGTTTTGCAATCTGCTCCACCACAACATTTAATAAATGGTTATGGACCAACTGAAAGTACCGTCATGTCTTTAATTCATGAGATCACACTGGATCAACTGACAGAAGAAAATATACCAATTGGAAAGCCAATTGCTAATAGCGAAATTTATATTTTAGATGATCAACAACAGCTTGTTGCGCCGGGTCAAATCGGCGAAATCTGTCTTGGTGGAGAGGGATTAGCACGTGGCTATTGGAATCGCCCAGAAATAAACTCTCAGTGTTTCATTATGGTTGATATTGAAAACAATAATGAATTAAAAAGGATATACCGCACTGGTGATTTAGGCTGGCAGCGTTCTGATGGTATTTTTATGTATGCTGGGCGAATGGATAATCAGATAAAAATACGTGGTTATCGTATCGAGATTGGAGAGATAGAAACTCAGCTACTAAAAAGCCAGTTATTGAAATCAACAGCTGTATGTGTAGTAAAAAAAGAGAATATAGAACCTTATTTAATTGCTTTTATCGTTCCTAAAGATTTAAATACTTTTTCAACACAAATGTTAAAACAATGGATTAACCTCTATTTACCAGATTATATGCTGCCCAGACTTGTTGTTGTCGAGCATATCCCCCTCACCTTCAACGGAAAAACAGATAGGCCGCGCTTATTAGCAGAATATGCGGAGAATCAAAAACAACAACAACTATCTCAGCAAAAAACAAAAATGAGTAAAGAAGAATCAATCGTTTTAAATAGTTGGCGGCAAGCCTTAGATTCTTATGATATTACTCTAGATAGCAATTTCTTCCAGCTGGGCGGAAATTCATTACAGGCAACCAGACTCATTATTGATATTGGACGCCAGTTCCAGCGCAGTTTGCCGGTACAGCTCTTGTACGACTCTCCCACACCACGAAAATTAATAGAAGCTCTCCAACAAAATAAGCTAGAACCCGCTGATTTATGCAACATTATGCTCAAAGATAGTTTACTTCCTTCTCATATTCAGCCCTTGTCTCAGCCACTCCAGCCATGGTTAACACCTGATACCGGACGAGTGTTATTAACTGGCACAACCGGATTTTTAGGGGCTTTTCTCCTACGTGATCTTTTGTTACAAGCTGGGATTAATCAGATAACTTGTTTAGTTCGTGCGCACAATAATGATTCGGCTTTACTGAGAGTTAAAGATAATTTGAAGCAATATGGCCTGTGGAAAGACGAGTTTCTTTTTAAATTACAGGTTCTTGCCAGCGATCTTACCAAACCTAAGCTAGCACTTAGTCAACAGATTTATGAACAATTATCTGTAGAATGTGATGTCATTTTTCATTTGGCTGCTCATGTAAATTATATCCAACCTTATTCAGCTCATTATTCTGGAAATGTTTTGGGGACACTAAACGTATTACATTTTGCTGTCAGCAAGAAAATAAAACCTTTGCACTATGTATCCACTCTTGCTGTTTTTGGCCCAGCAAAACTCTGCTCATCTATAACCAGAATTTATGAGGATGATGACATCATAGCTTATTTGAATGGACTGAAATATGATTCAGGTTACTCACAAAGCCAATGGGTTGTTGAGCGAATGATATGGCAAGCCAGAGACAGAGGAATACCTCTTGCGGTATATCGACCTGGTTTTATTATGGGGGATAGTTTGACAGGAGCCAGTAACCCTAAAGATTTTGTCTCTAGATTAGTTCAAGGTTGCATAAAGATAGGCGCTTACCCATTATTAGCTAATCAACGAAAAGAATTCGTACCAGTAAATTATGTCAGCCAAGCCTTGCTTAATATTTCTATGGATAATCACAGATTGGGCAAAGCTTACCATTTAGGAACCCCTAATAATCAACAATCCGTCGATATGAATCCGTTTTTTGAGTTACTTAATCAATGTGGTTATCAGCTTAAAGGATTACATTACTCTGAATGGCTGGATAAATTAGAGTCAGATCCAAAACTGGTAGAAAATCCATTAATGCCATTGTTGCCTGTGTTATCCGAAAAAATTTATGGGCAACTTACCCGATGGGAAGTATACGAAAATATGCCCGTTTATGATGCAAAGAATACAGAGTCAGCTTTAAAGGGAAAATACGATTTATATTTACCTATGGATAATTATTTATTAGAACGCTATCTCTCTTATTGGATACAAACTGGTTTTATATCTTAATTAAATGATCTTTTTTCTCAAAAAATAGGAAGGTGCATAAAGCACTTTCCTATTTTTATAGATCAGGAATTAAATCAGAAATTAATACTTACTGAACATTTCCTGAATTTTTGCCACATCAGAAGTCTGTGTCAGAGCCAATTGCAGAAGAACTCGAGCTTTCTGTGGGTTCAGGCGTTCTGATGCCACAAATCCATATTTACTGTCGTTAACTTCAGCATTCTGAGTTGTATAGCCAAAAGGAATGCGGCTAGAGCGAACAACAACAACACCATCTTTAGCTGCTTGAACCAAAGTATCAAAAATGGACGTATGGATATTACCATTACCTACACCTGCGCTGATAATGCCTTTATAGCCGTTTTCAACAAAAGCTTTTGCTGGCAGATCAGATGCGTTGGAGTAGTTATAAACGATGCCAACTTTTGGCAATTCATCCAATTTGCTAACATCAAAAGCGGCTTTGCTGGCTTTTACTGGTGCCGCAGAATAGTAGTTCACTTTGCCGTTGTGAACGAAGCCTTGTGTACCAGCATTCACAGCCTGAAATGCCTGAACTTCAGTTGTGCTCAGCTTACTAATATCACGACCATGAATAACGGTATCATTCATCGCAAGCAGAACACCACGGTTTGCAGAATTTTTATCAGCAACAACAACAACAGCGTTGTACAAGTTCAGGGGGCCATCAGCACCCAGTGCAGTAGATGGACGCATTGCGCCAACCATCACGATAGGTTTCTGGCACTGAGTGGTCAGATCGAGGAAATAAGCGGTTTCTTCCATGGTATCAGTACCATGGGTAATAACAAAACCGTCGGTTTTGTCACAATCTGCATTGATTTTTTTCGCCAGAGTCAGCCACACCTGATCGTTCATGTCCTGAGAACCAATGCTGACAACCTGCTCGCCTTTCAAATCAGCAATGTTCTTAATTGCTGGTACAGCATTCAGCAGGACATCAATTCCCACTTTGCCAGCGGTATAATTAGATTGAGTTGCAGATTCACCACCACCAGCAATTGTGCCACCAGTTGCCAAAACAGTAATGCTTGGCAGAGCGAAAGCAGAGCCATTGACTAAAGCCAGAAAACCGACTATTGCTGTTATTTTAGTCTTTTTCATTATTCAACCTCTCGTAAAAAAAGCCATTTTATTATGTAAACTCAGAATAAAGAAACTCTGATTAACAATAATTTTGGGGGAACTAATAGAGCGGATGAAAAAAACGCCGTATGATATACGGCCTTTAACATAAATTGAAGTGAATCACTACGATGACGCAAACCTATATCCTAGGCAAAGACGCCGCGTTGGAAGACTCCATTAATCGTTTTCAGCATAAGCTGGAGTCTCTTGGTTTTAATATTGAAGAAGCCTCATGGCTGAATCCTGTCCCGAATGTCTGGTCAGTACATATCCGCGATCGTGACTGTCCTCTGTGCTTTACCAATGGCAAGGGGGCCAGCAAAAAAGCTGCGTTGGCTTCCGCATTGGGAGAATATTTTGAGCGTCTATCAACAAACTATTTCTTTGCTGACTTTTACCTCGGCGATACCGTTGCCAATGGCGAGTTTGTTCATTACCCAAATGAAAAATGGTTCCCGTTACCAGAAGATGATTCTCTGCCAGAAGGTATTTTAGACGAACGCCTGCATGATTTTTACAATCCAGATAACACGCTCTGTGCTAGCCAGTTAGTTGATCTGCAATCTGGTAATGAAGAACGGGGAATCTGTGCCCTGCCATTCACTCGCCAATCAGATAACCAATCTATTTATATTCCAATGAATATTGTCGGAAACCTATATGTTTCAAACGGAATGTCAGCTGGCAATACCATGAACGAAGCACGCGTTCAGGGATTATCTGAATTGTTTGAGCGATATGTGAAAAACCGCATTATCGCAGAATGCATCAGCTTGCCTGAAATTCCACAGGATATTATGAACCGCTACCCAAGTGTGGTTGAATCAGTCAATAAATTGCAGGAAGAAGGCTTCCCACTCTATTGTTACGATGCTTCGCTTGGTGGACAATTCCCGGTTATTTGCGTCATCCTGTTCAATCCTAATAATGGCACTTGTTTTGCGTCTTTCGGTGCTCATCCTGACTTTGGTGTTGCGCTGGAGCGTACAGTCACAGAATTACTACAAGGCCGTAGTCTAAAAGATCTTGATGTCTTTACTCCACCAAGTTTCGATGACGAGGAAGTTTCTGAACATACTAATCTGGAAACTCACTTTATTGATTCAAGCGGTGCAATCAGTTGGGATCTATTTAAGCAAGATGCTGATTATAAGTTTGCTGACTGGAATTTTAGCGGAACGACAGAAGAAGAATTTGCCACCCTGATGAGAATCTTCAATAAACTGGATGCTGAAGTTTACATTACTGATTATGAACATCTTGGTGTTTATGCCTGTCGTATTCTGGTTCCCGGTATATCAGATATTTATCCGGTCGAAGACCTGCATATTGCCAATAACACTATGGGAACTCATCTGCGTGACACTATTCTGGCATTGCCGGAAAGCCAATGGCAACCAAAAGAATATCTGGCTTTCCTCGAACAACTAGATGATGAAGGTTTGGATGACTTCACTCGTGTCCGTGAATTATTGGGGATTGCTGCGGGTAAAGATAATGGTTGGAGCAACCTGCGTATCGGTGAATTGAAATCCATGTTGGCACTGGCTGGTGGCGATTTGGAACAAGCGCTGATTTGGGTTGAATGGACACAGGATTTCAATGCCTCTGTTTTCACCGCCGAACGAGCTAACTATTATCGCTGTCTGCAAACGCTGTTACTGTTGACCCAAGAAGAAGATCGCAAACCAGAACAATATTATCAGGCATTTGTAAAAATGTACGGTCGAGACACTGTCGATGCTGCTTCTGCCACCATTGTCGGAGAAAACTGCTTCTATGGTTTATGGGCTATTGATTCGGAATTAAAAACATTGCCAACTCATCAAGCATTATTGAATGCTTATGAAAAACTGCAAAAAGCCAAGCGTGAATTTTGGGTCAATAAATAAACCATTAAATTAAAGTTTATTAATCATTAAAAGTAAAATTCAGGTTAAATATAATTCATTTTGAAATAACAAATAAATAACAATTTAACCTGTTATTTTACTTTTAGCGTCCAACATACCGAAATCATTTCTGAAAGATCAAAACCTGCTATATAAAATATTTTTATAAATTTTAAAAAATATTTTTTCTCTATAAATCATATTATTAAAATCAAATTACCACATTTAGGCAGCCATATTTCATCAGACTTTCAGTCTAACATGATCCATATCAAATTCAGGCCAATGTCCATTTGTTACTATCAATGAGTGCTATAATTAATTAAGGATAAAGAGAGTGTTAGGATGAAAACTGACAACCCTTTTAATTTATTTCCACCTGCTGTAATGGCACAAATCGCTGATGATAGTGGTGTATACAAAGTCAATAAACATCCCGCAGTGACTTATTTATCGGCAATCATGGCAGGTATGTTTATTTCCATTGCTTTTGTTTTTTATATTACGGCAACAACAGGAACTTCTTCCATTCCTTATGGATTGGCTAAATTAACTGGCGGGATCTGTTTTTCCCTTGGTTTGATGTTGGTAGTAATATGTGGTGTTGACCTCTTCACTTCCACAGTATTGACAATCATTTCAAAAGCAACAGGACGTATTACTTGGTCCCAAATGTTCAAAAACTGGATTAATGTTTATATCGGTAATCTGATTGGCGCACTATTTTTCGTGGCTTTAATTTGGTATTCCGGCCAATATGCCGTTGCCAATGGTGCTTGGGGTCTGAATGTATTACAGGCAGCAAACCATAAAATGCACCATTCTTTTATTGAAGCGGTATGCCTGGGCATTTTAGCGAATCTGATGGTATGCCTTGCGGTCTGGATGAGCTATGCCGGACGCAGCCTAATCGATAAATTATTCGCATTGATACTGCCAATTGGTATGTTTGTCGCCAGTGGCTTTGAACATAGTATCGCTAACATGTTTTTAATTCCGTTCGGGATCGTTATCAAAAATTTTGCACCAGATAAATTTTGGGTGAAAGCAGGAGCAACCCCTGAGCAGTTTCCTCAACTCAACATTTCAAATTTTATTACCGATAACTTAATTCCGGTGACAATAGGTAATATTATTGGTGGTGCGGTATTGGTTGGATTGACTTATTGGCTGATTTATTTACGTGGTGGTAAAAAACACTAATTCACCTCCGTGTCAGATTTCTTAAAAGTTCCACTGTTAAAAGGTAGAAGTATCATGTCCGAGTTAAACAAAAAATTTTCTGTAGCATGGCAAGGTTTTAACGAGGGTAGTTGGCAGAATGAAGTCAACGTTCGTGATTTCATCCAGAAAAACTATACCCCGTATGAAGGTGATGAATCATTCCTTGCAGGTGCCACAAAAGAGACAGATGTTTTGTGGGAAAAAGTAATGGAAGGTATTAAAATTGAAAACCGCACTCATGCGCCAGTGGATTTTGATACTGACGTTGCGTCTACAATTACTTCTCATGATGCTGGTTATATTGAAAAAGATCTGGAACAAATCGTTGGTCTGCAAACCGAAGCGCCTCTGAAACGTGCCATTATTCCATTTGGTGGCATTAAAATGGTTGAAGGTTCTTGTAAAGCCTACAATCGTGAGCTAAACCCGAAACTGAAACAAATTTTCACTGAATATCGTAAGACTCATAATCAGGGAGTATTCGATGTTTATACACCTGATATCCTGAAATGCCGTAAATCAGGTGTACTGACTGGTCTGCCTGATGCCTACGGTCGTGGCCGAATCATCGGCGATTATCGTCGTGTAGCATTGTATGGTATCGACTTCCTGCGTGATGAAAAATTTGCCCAATTCACTTCATTACAGGAAAAATTGGAAAACGGCGAAGATTTGGAATCTACTATCCGTCTACGCGAAGAACTTGCTGAACAGCACAGTGCTCTTGGTCAAATAAAAGCGATGGCCGCTAAATATGGCTATGACATTTCCAATCCTGCTACCAATGCTAAAGAAGCCGTACAATGGACTTATTTCGCTTATCTGGCAGCCGTTAAATCTCAAAACGGTGCTGCGATGTCTTTCGGTCGTGTTTCCAGCTTCTTGGATATCTATATCGAACGGGACATTCAAGCAAGTAAATTGACCGAACAACAAGCTCAAGAGCTGATCGACCATTTGGTCATGAAACTGCGCATGGTGCGTTTCTTGCGCACTCCTGAGTACGATGAACTGTTCTCAGGCGACCCGATTTGGGCAACTGAATCACTGGCCGGTATGGGCTTAGATGGCCGTACTCTTGTGACCAAAAGCAGTTTCCGTTTCCTGAATACGCTATACACCATGGGGCCATCCCCAGAGCCTAACATGACCATTCTGTGGTCTGAAAAACTACCAATTAGTTTTAAAAAGTTCGCAGCAAAAGTATCGATTGATACCTCATCCCTGCAATATGAAAATGATGACCTGATGCGTCCTGACTTCAACAGCGATGATTACGCTATCGCATGTTGTGTCAGCCCAATGATTGTTGGTAAACAAATGCAGTTCTTCGGTGCTCGCGCAAACTTGGCAAAAACCATGCTGTATGCCATCAACGGCGGTGTGGATGAAAAAATGAAAATGCAGGTTGGCCCGAAAGAGGAACCAATGAGAGATGCCATACTGGATTATGACAAGGTCATGGATCGTATGGATCACTTCATGGATTGGCTGGCAAAACAATATGTCACTGCTCTGAACATCATCCACTACATGCATGACAAATACAGTTATGAAGCTTCATTAATGGCACTGCATGATCGTGATGTATTCCGTACCATGGCATGTGGTATCGCAGGTCTGTCCGTTGCTGCTGACTCATTATCTGCCATTAAATATGCGAAAGTTTCCCCAATCCGTGATGAAGATGGTTTGGCAATTGATTTCAACATTGAAGGTGAGTACCCACAATTCGGTAACAACGATCCACGTGTTGATGATATCGCTTGTGATTTGGTTGAACGCTTCATGAAGAAAATCCAGAAACTACAAACATATCGCAATGCGGTTCCAACACAGTCTGTACTGACTATTACCTCAAACGTGGTTTATGGTAAAAAAACGGGTAATACCCCTGATGGACGTCGTGCTGGTGCACCATTTGGGCCGGGAGCTAACCCAATGCACGGACGCGACCAAAAAGGTGCAGTTGCTTCATTGACTTCGGTTGCTAAACTGCCATTTGCCTATGCTAAAGATGGTATTTCATACACTTTCTCTATCGTGCCTGGCGCATTGGGTAAAGATGACGAAGTACGTAAAGCAAATCTGGCGGGCCTGATGGATGGTTATTTCCATCACGAAGTAGATATCGAGGGTGGTCAGCATCTGAACGTTAACGTGATGAACCGCGAAATGCTGCTGGATGCAATGGAAAATCCTGAGAAATACCCACAGTTGACTATTCGTGTATCAGGTTACGCTGTGCGGTTTAACTCGCTGACTAAAGAACAGCAACAAGACGTTATCACCCGTACATTTACTCAATCAATGTAAATAATCAGAATAGAATAGTAGCATCGAAAATGTCATTATTTTCTGACGAAATAAAATGAAATACACTAAAGGCCCTCCTCAATTGGGGCCTTTATCAGCTTGTCAGTATTTGGAGAAATCCTTTCATGTCCGTACTTGGTCGTATCCACTCATTTGAATCTTGCGGAACCGTAGATGGCCCCGGTATCCGCTTTATCGCGTTTTTCCAAGGTTGCCTCATGCGCTGCCTCTATTGCCATAACCGCGATACTTGGGATACCCATGGAGGAAAAGCAGTAACTGTTGAAGAATTAATAAAAGAAGCAACAACCTATCGTCATTTTATGAATGCTTCGGGTGGCGGAGTCACTGCTTCCGGTGGTGAAGCAATTCTTCAGGCGGAATTTGTTCGTGACTGGTTCAGAGCTTGCCATGAAGAAGGTATTCATACCTGTCTGGATACCAATGGCTTTGTTCGCCGTTATGATCCGGTGATCGATGAACTATTAGATACGACTGATCTGGTTATGCTAGATTTAAAACAGCTTAATGATGATATTCACCAAAAATTAGTCGGCGTATCCAATCATCGGACTCTTGAATTTGCTCGTTATCTGGCAAAACGCAATCAAAAAACCTGGATCCGTTATGTTGTCGTTCCTGATTGGTCAGATGACGATCAATCAGTTCATTCACTGGGTGAATTCACCAATGATATGAAAAATATTGAAAAAATAGAATTATTACCTTACCACGAACTTGGTAAACACAAATGGATTACCATGGGTGAAGAATATAAATTAGAAGGTGTTAAACCTCCATCAAAAGAAACAATGGAAAGAGTAAAAGGAATTTTAAGCAGTTATGGGCATCATGTAATTTATTAGATACATTCATCTCTCTTCTCCAACGACCAAATTAATAACCTAGTCTGTAATTCTTAAGAGAAACTGGCTCTCTCAATCACTTGAGGTCAGTTTCCTTCGAAGGAATTTAAATCCAATCGGCTATTTGCAACCATTACATTGAATAAATTTTTAAACTCCTTTATATTCTGCTCCATAGCTGATAGTAAGAAATACTGTTAGATACAATCTACGTACATATCCTAAATATTATTGCTAGCTATCACCCGTTTTTAAGTAAAATTAATCAACCATAAGCAATTAATATCTAATGCATTTTATTATTTTATCCATCTAAAATAAGCTATCCCTCTATATTTGGAGGAAAAATAAATCAGAATAATCTACTGACAATAGTGTTAAATACTTTATTCTAAAAACAGATAATCCCTGATAACCAAAATTAAATCATTACCTTAAGTAAAGATGACCTAGGAAATTAACTCAAAGTGATATCAGCATAAGTAATAAAAAACCTAAAATCATTCGTTATTACATATAAAAATACACCTTTCTCTCCTGATAAGAATCAAAATTAATACTTGTTGATTAATAATTTTTATATGATAATCCTGCCGTTTTCTCTAACAATTTGTGTTAATGGAATGAAAATAGAGAAAAATCAATTCGGAAATTGCCATTCAATAATGATAAATCGGAAAAAAGATGGATAATCAAGAGATTAATTTAAATTCAGGAGAGAAAAACGTTTCCCTGAGTAAAGCAAAAAATGTATTTATTCCAGGTGGTCGTGCCGTAGGAGCTGGAGCAGCAATAGAGTGGATTGGTAATTCATGGGAAATATTTAAAGTAAATCCAATAAAATGGATACTGCTAACCTTAATTTACTTAGCTATCCTAACTGGAATTCAGTTCATTCCTTTCTTCGGTATCGTTGCAATGTTATTTGGATCTGTATTTATTGCTGGTTTTATCGCTGCTGCTGAAAAACAGCGGACAACAGGTAACTTTGACATAGAGCTATTCTTCTATGGATTTAAGAATAAGTTAGGTTCACTCGTTGCTGTTGGAGGACTGTTCTTTGGTATATATCTGCTTGGTATAATAGCTGCTATGATTGTTGGCGGAGCAAGTATATTCCAATTAATTTTATCAGAACAAAACTCAGATCCTGCACTGTTACTAGGTAGCCTATCTACTTTATTTTTGGCAATCCTTGTTCTATACCTTTTCATGATGGTTGCTCTTGCATTTAGCTGGTTTGCTCCTGCTCTAATTATCATTAATGATTTAAAATTTGGTGAAGCAGCATCAATGAGCTTGAGTGCTGTAAAGAAAAACCTATTCGGTGGTTTTCTTTTCTTCTTGCTGATGGGCATTCTGATGGTTATTTCTGCAATTCCATTATTATTAGGTCTGCTTATTACTTTTCCTATGTATATGGTAACTTATTATACAACTTATCGCAGCATTTTTTATTATCCAGAACCTCAAGAGACAAAATCTCGCTTAATCAGCTAAACATTTTCTAATAAATATTTATACGTAAAAAGCGCTAGAGATAGAGCTTTTTTACTATTCAATGTTATGTATATTGAGATGAAAAAATAATGAATAATCAAAATATTCATCCGGATTTGGAAAAATCACCTAATAATTCAGACAATGAAAACAGTATCTTCATTCCCAACGGTCAATCAATTGGAGCAAATGCAGCTATATTTTTTGCTGGAATTATTGCCATTTGTGAAACACAAAGAATAACTGGTAAATTTGTGTTAGGAAAACTATTCTATAGTATTTATAATAAATGTGGTGCCCTGCTGGCAGTCGGTATCATTATTTTTGGAATAAAGATATTAGGGAGTCTTATTTCTGCTCTGCTAGATGGTAACGATGATCTCTATCAATTTATTTTAGATGATCTCTCTTTATATAGTAATTATGATTCAGAAATATCATTTTTATCTTTCTTTACTATCCTGATTTCCTTGTTTTTATCTAGCGCGTGCTCTTGGTTTGCATCTGCATTGATTATACTAAACGGTTTTAACATAGAAAAAGCTCTTTCAAACAGTCTAAAAGCTATATGGAAAAATCTCTTAGGGGTATTACTATTCCTTTTCTTTATGTACCTTTTGATCTTTATTTCTGCAATTCCTCTATTCTTGGGGCTTTTTTTCACAACACCATTGAGTCTGGCAATATCTTACACCTCTTATCGCAGTGTTTTTTATAAAAAAGAAACAAAAAGAGATGAATTCACCATGATAAATTAGTTCATGATATTTACTCATAAAAAAAGCGCCATTATTTGGCGCTTTTTTTATGAGTAAATGGCATTAACCAATGTATTCCAATCCATTCATATAAGGACGCAATACTTCCGGAATTTCAATGCGGCCATCAGCTAACTGATAGTTTTCCATTATTGCAACCAAAGTACGACCTACCGCAAGACCAGAACCATTCAGTGTATGCACCAACTGGGTTTTCTTGTCATCTTTACCCCGGAAACGCGCTTGCATGCGACGCGCCTGAAAATCCCACATATTAGAGCAAGAGGAAATTTCGCGATAAGTATTTTGCGCAGGTAACCAAACTTCCAGATCGTAAGTTTTTCTTGCACTCGCTCCCATGTCACCCACACACAGCAGCATTTTGCGGTAAGGAAGATTCAATAATTGCAATATCTTCTCTGCATGCCCTGTCAGTTCTTCCAGTGCATCCATGGATTTTTCAGGATGAACAATCTGAACCAATTCAACTTTGTCAAATTGGTGCATACGGATCAGACCACGAGTATCACGACCATAAGAACCCGCTTCGGAACGGAAGCAAGGTGTATGTGCCGTCATTTTCAGTGGTAATGCGCTTTCATCCAGAATTTCATCACGAACTAAGTTGGTCACTGGTACTTCAGCAGTTGGAATCAATGCATAATGACTGCCAGACTCTTCTTCCAGTGGTCTAGTATGGAACAGATCTTCACCAAACTTAGGTAACTGGCCTGTACCACATAAGGAATCATGGTTAACCAGATAAGGGACATAAGTTTCCAGATAACCATGCTGCTCTGTATGCAAATCCAGCATGAACTGCGCGATGGCACGGTGCAGACGAGCAATCTGACCCTTCATTACCACGAAACGTGAACCCGTCAATTTAACCGCAGCAGCAAAATCGAGGCCGCCAGCCAGTTCTCCCAGTGATACATGATCTTTGACTTCGAAGTCATATTGGCGTGGTTCACCCCAACGACTAATTTCCAGATTATCACTGTCATCTTTTCCGTCCGGAGAAGAATCATCTGGGATATTCGGCATGCTTAATGCGATGCTACGGATCTCAGCCTGCAAGGTTTCCAGTTCAGCTTTTGCTGAATCCAGTTTTTCTCCCAACTGATTCACTTCCTGACGCAGTGGTTCAATATCTTCACCACGAGCTTTAGCCGCACCAATAGCCTTCGATCGGGAATTACGTTCTGCCTGCAGGGTTTCAGTTTCAACTTGTAAAACTTTGCGGCGCTCTTCTTGTTTGCGCAGCATCTCCACATCAAGGGTATAACCCCTGCGAGCCAGTTTTTCGGCGACTGCGTCTAGCTCATTACGCAGTATATTTGGATCGAGCATGCTAGTCCTGTGCTTGTTGTTATTGAAAAAACTACAGCTCTTAGCTGCAGTTTGAAATTGTTAGATATATACTCTTCGTCTTTCAAGTTGCCTCTTTGTTGGCTACACTCACTCACCCCAGTCACATAGTTATCTATGCTCCCGGGGATTCGCTCCCTTGCCGCCGCGATGCATCTTGAAACCCATTGAGTATAAACCTTACCGTATCAAGAAAATTAACGATAGCGTTTTATTGGGCTATTTTGATCCTGTTCTATTAGCCAGTTTAACTTCTCACCTATCTTACCTTCCAACCCTCTGGCAGTCGGATAATAATAACGTGTTTGTTGCATTTCTGGTGGAAAATAGACTTCGCCGGCGGCATACGCATTTGCTTCATCATGGGCATAACGGTACGCTTCGCCAAATCCAATCTCTTTCATCAGTTTAGTCGGAGCACTGCGCAAATGAGCAGGAACATCATAATCTGGCTTGTTTTGCGCGTCCGCCATAGCGGCTTTGAATGCTGTATAAACCGCATTGCTTTTCGGTGCACATGCAAGATAGACAATCGCCTGGGCAATTGCCCTTTCTCCTTCAGCCGCTCCTACGCGCGTAAAACAATCCCATGCGGCAATAGCTATCTGCATTCCACGTGGATCAGCATTACCCACATCTTCAGAAGCAATTGCCAGTAGCCGACGGGCAATATAAAGTGGATCACCACCTGCGGTAATAATTCGGGCATACCAGTAAAGTGCTGCATCAGGTGCTGAACCACGAATTGATTTATGCAAAGCAGAAATTAAATCGTAATATCGATCACCTTTATTATCAAACCTTGCACTCCTTTCCCCACTCACTTCTTTCAACAACTCCGGCGTCAAAATCCGTTGTCCTTGTGCATTGGCTTCCGCCATATCTGACATCATTTCTAGCAAATTCAGTGAACGACGTGCATCTCCCGCAACAAGTTCTGCTATCATCTGGCGAGTATTGTCCGGTAATACGATGTTTTGTCCTCCAACGCCACACTCTGTATCGTTCATGGCCTGAATAAGCACCTGTTCAATTTCTGCTGTCGAAAGTGATTTCAATAAATAGACGCGAGCCCGTGACAACAATGCTGAATTTAATTCGAAAGAAGGATTTTCGGTTGTTGCACCAATAAACGTGATCGTACCGTCTTCAATATGTGGTAAAAATGCATCCTGCTGGCTTTTATTAAATCGATGAACCTCATCGACAAATAAGATAGTTCTGCGCCCTGCATTACGATTTTGTCGTGCTTTTTCTATGGATTCGCGGATTTCTTTAATGCCAGAAGTGACTGCCGAAATACGTTCAATATCAGCTTGCGCGTAATAACCAATGATTTCAGCTAACGTTGTTTTTCCTGTTCCGGGCGGCCCCCACAAAATCATGGAATGGAGGTGACCGGCTCGGATTGCTTTTGGCAAAGGCTTTCCTTCCGCCAATAAGTGTTGCTGACCGATATAATGATCTAATGTGGCTGGCCGCATTCTTGCGGCCAGTGGCTGAAATTCATTCTGTGAAAAATCGAGAGAAAGATTGTTCACTTAAACCTCACTGGCGTTGATCATCCAGCGTGACTCCTTCCGGTACGGTAAATTTGAATTTTGCCGCATCCACGTTTGCGTTTTGCTGCCCTTTCAATTGATAAGCACTTTTTTGCCCATCCTGTTCAACAGTAGTAAATTTTTGGATCGTTCCCTCTGGAGTCACGGTAATTGAAAAATGTTTTAAATTGCCATTGGTATTATGAGGAGTCAGCTCAAAGTTATTGCCGTTCTGAACAACTTTGTACTGTTTCCAGTCAGCCGGATCATTACGCGCAATTAGCATAAATGGCGTATTTCCCGTTGCTTCTTTTAACCAATTTGCTGTTACTTGTTCAACAAAAGGGTTATAAAACCACAAAGTTTTACCATCAGAAACTAAAACGCTCTCATCAGGTGATGTCATATGCCAGTTAAACAAATTAGGGCGTTTGATCCAAAGTTCCCCTTCTCCTTTTTGGATCGTTGAACCATCATTACTAATGACTGTTTGGGTGAAACCAGCATGAAAGCTATTCACCTTTCCCAAACGCCCTTGTAGATCCTGCGTTGCATCAGCCCACGCAGAACTTATGCTCACACCCATCATTAGGCAACCAATTAACATCAGTTTTTTCATGTGCGAGATACCTTCAATTCGTTTTATTATTAGCCATCAACTGCCGATACTGTATGGCATTTCACAGCGGTAATTAATGTTCATGCGGCGGAGGTGCCAAAACCTCACGATTACCATTATGCCCTGGTGTACTGACTATCTGCTGCGCTTCCATTTGTTCAACAATCCGGGCTGCGCGGTTATATCCAATACGGAATTGACGTTGTACACCCGAAATAGAAACACGACGTTTTTCAACTACAAATTCAACTGCTTGATCAAACAAAGGATCCAGCTCTTCATCGCTATCAAATCCCATACCGCCTTCACCATCTTCTCCCCCTTTGATAATACTATCTATGTATTGAGGGCGACCGCGGGCTTTCCAATCATTCACGACTTCATGAACTTCTTGATCGCGTACAAATGCGCCATGTACACGTACAGGAATGGAAGAGTTTGGTGCCAAGTAAAGCATATCCCCCATACCAAGCAATGATTCTGCACCACCTTGATCGAGAATGGTCCGGGAATCTATTTTGCTGGATACCGTAAATGCAATACGCGTTGGAATATTTGCCTTAATCAACCCGGTGATAATATCAACAGAAGGGCGCTGTGTTGCCAGTACCAAATGAATACCTGCTGCTCGTGCTTTCTGGGCCAAGCGCGCGATTAATTCCTCCACTTTTTTCCCGACTGTCATTATTAAGTCGGCAAACTCATCAACCATTACTACAATATAAGGCTCTTTTTTCAGCATAGGATGCGTTGCATCCATACTGTCACCCGGTTTCCAGAACGGATCAGGAATCGGGCGTCCCATATTTTCCGCCTGTTTGATCTTGTCATTATAGCCTGCAAGATTGCGCACCCCTAAAGCTGACATCAGCTTATAACGTCGCTCCATTTCGTTTACACACCAACGCAATGCATTGGCTGCATCTTTCATATCGGTAACAACTTCAGTCAATAAGTGCGGAATACCTTCATACACCGATAATTCAAGCATTTTTGGATCAATCATAATAAAGCGAACATCTTCTGGTTTCGCTTTATACAAAATGCTGAGGATCATTGCATTGACTCCTACCGATTTCCCCGAACCAGTAGTCCCTGCTACCAGTAAGTGAGGCATTTTACCCAAGTCAGCCACAACCGGCTGCCCTGCAATGTCCTTGCCTAAAACGATAGTTAACGGGGAAGGATTATCACGGAATTTCTCACAATCCAGAACTTCCCTTAAATAAACTGTTTGGCGTTTTTTATTGGGTAATTCCAAACCAACATAAGGTTTCCCCGGAATAACTTCCACGATACGGACGGCTACCGCTGAAAGCGAGCGAGCGAGGTCACGCGATAAGTTAGAAATACGGGAAGCTTTCACTCCCGGAGCCAGATCCAATTCAAATCGTGTGATTACAGGCCCTGGAGAGAATCCAACAACATCCGCTTTAACGCGATAGTCATTCAAACGCACTTCAATTAAACGAGAGATTTTCTCAAGCGCAAACATATCAACCGGTTCTTCTTCCTCTGGAGGTTCCGCCAAAAGATCCAGAGAAGGCATCGGCGTAGTTGGTTTTGTCAATGGCTGATCATTTCGCATCAAAAAAGGATGGAACAAGCTATCTTGCTGCGGTTGCTGCGGTTGCTGCGGTTGCTGCGGTTGCTGCGGTTGCTGCGGTTGCTGCGGTTGCTGCGGTTGCTGCGGTTGCTGCGGTTGCTGCGCAAAAGTATGCTGACTTTTCAATTTGTGAGAATCAAGAGCAATAGCTATATTTTTCTCCTCAACTTGTTGAGTCGAAGATTTTGTTGGCATCAATGCAGATTCAGCAAACTCAGATTTATTAAGATCACTTATCTGAGGGAAATAATTGGATTCTGGTATTTCATCCTGTGCTGAAACTTGTACCAAAGAGGCAGGTTGATTTATTTGATAACGTTCACGTTGCTGTTGTTCAAATGCTATTCGCAACGTTTCTTCCTGCGTTTTCTGTTCATCTACGCTATTTTTCGTAAATTCGGCTACTGATGGTTGTTTATGTATCAACGTACCTTCTTCACTATGCTCTCTATTTTCTTCTTCAAAATTGGCACCATAGCGTTCACGCTGTTGCTCGATAAATTGCTGACGCAACATATCTTGCTGTTGAGCATCCATTTGCTGTTCATTGGTTTCTGCAATCAGCTCATTCTGTTTCTCTTTTTCCTCCCGTTGCATGTGTTCTGCCAAACGGTAAGAGGGCACTTTGATGCCATACAATTCTCTGCGTGTTGGGATCCTAACAGGATTAGGACGAGGCATTTCTGGACCAATACCTTGCTTAACCTGTGGATTTTTCGATGCAACAGTAGAGTTGACAATACCCGCTGCCGCATTTTTTAAATTGGCATTAACGTTACCCGCTTCTGGATTTGTACCTGATTGGTAATCGTCGGGTAATTCAAAAGTATAACGAACAGGCTCTTGTCCCTGACTTCCCTCTTCCTGGTTTATTCCTTCCTGATGTTGTAATTCAGGTTGATCAAATGCTGGAGAAGAGTCTGTGGAGTGAGATTCTACTGAAATATTTTTTTGAAGTTTTTCGTTTTCTTCCATAACCAGAGAAGCCAATGCAGGCTGCACATCTGGATCTGTATTAGCTAATTCGACCACCGTCGGAGCTATCAATAATACATCATCTTCATCTGTGCTTAGCGTTTCTGTAACAACCGCTGGTTTATCCATATCATGTTCATCTACATGCTCTGTTCGTTTCTGTTCACTGACTGAGCGATTAGAAACTAACGCATTTTCTGAATCATCTTCGTCATATTCAGTATCATTACGACCACGGTTGACTACAAAACTCAGCGAATCCAGAATAACTGCGCCAATTTTTTCTGCGATCGTGAGCCATGACCACCCCGTAAACAGGGTGAATCCAACCGCCCAGATACCAAGAAGAGCCAATGTTGTTCCAAGGGTATTGGACCAAGGTAGAATCGCATTGCTGAATAAATTACCAACGACTCCACCTGCAGCAAAATCATTTAAATCATCAACATTGAGTGCAGCCAAGCCACATGAAGTCAGTATCAGGGCTAAAGCGCCAATGACACGTAATGCGAGTATGAAGAAATCAATGTACTCTTGCCTATCTTTCTGACGGAAAGCATTCCAACAACCTAAAAACATAAACGGCGGGACTGCATAGGCAAGAACACCAAATGCTGAGAACAGCGCGTCAGATAACCAAGCACCAACACTACCGCCCCAATTGTGAATAGGTTCATGCCATGATGTCTGTGACCAACTAGGATCAGATGGATTGAAGCTGATAAGCGCTACCATCAAATACACGGCACAAATAACAATAACCAACAGAGAGGCTTCCAGAAGCCGGCGGCTACTGCTTATTTTCTTTAACTTAACACGTTTGTCTTCTGTATATTCCTGGTTCAAGAAAGACTCTCCAGGTTTTCCTGTTGATTAAACGGAACAACGCTGAGGGTAGCTCAGCGTTGAAACTGTATACATAAACAGGAGTGTACCTAAATTTTTCCTGTTTTGCATCTGTACATTTTTTTAGGCAAAAGCTTAACGAGTCTTAATTACCAAACGGTTACTCTGTTTCACTTCTTCCATTACAACATAAGTACGGGTGTCGTTAACGCCAGGAAGGCGTAACAAGGTTTCGCCGAGCAATTTACGATATGCAGACATATCCGGCACACGTGTTTTCAGCAAGTAATCAAAATCACTAGAAACTAAATGACATTCTTGAATTTCCTCTAGTTTCTGAACAGCTGTATTGAATTGTTCAAATACATCTGCTGCGCCGCGGTTCAACGTAATTTCAACAAATACCAGCAATGATGCATCCAAATAATGAGGATTCAGCAAAGCTGTGTAGCCAGAGATAAAACCCTGACGCTCCAAGCGACGTACACGTTCCAAACAAGGGGTTGGTGATAAACCAACTCTCTTGGATAACTCCACATTAGAAATACGGCCGTCTTTCTGCAACTCGTTAAGGATATTACGATCTATACGATCAAGATCTTTTCCTGGACGCTTCTTATTATCTATCATCTTATTGCTCTCTCTTTATTTCCTACACCTATAACATTTTCCCTATCTCTTTCAAGCAGTTGAGCTGGAAAAGATGTCTTCAAAGGCTAAAGCTCAATCTGTAACCAAAGATTTGAGGTCTACCACAATTTTTCAGAATACAATCTTCTGACATTCGATTATTATCCCTTTTTACCTTCCAAGTTGCTGCTATATTGGCTGTGCTCACACACCTCAGCCGCTAATATAATTTCTATACACTTAAGGTTTCGTTCTCTTGCAGCCAAACTTCGACTTATAATCTATTGGGCATATAGTATGATTTATCAGAATGATATTCTCCAGAACACTATTTTACGGAGTACTATTTCCCAAAATACTATCTCCTAAAACATCAGGTTTTTCAGAAAACAGCTTAACGACAATTTTTAATATTCAATAAGAAAATTATCCACACTAATTTGTCTATTCTATATAAATAATTGATTAGCGACGCAGATAGTTATCCCTTACACCGATGTTTTCGCAAATGCACAGCTGATTGTCAAAGTAAATGAACAAAAATCAGAACAACCTACCGGACAAATTTTCAATAAATCGTTTCAATAGCTTGTTTCATACCTCAAATGTATAAATGATATTCGATTCAGAAAGTTAAACAATCTATTCTTACAATTCGATTACATCACAGTTACTATCTATCGGTAAAATCGTTAATAACATAAATATTTTATCTGATAATCGCTTTTTTTAACTTATTATTTCTCCTACAATCGCTTAATCCGCAATATGCGATAATGGAAATGAGGTATTCATGAGCACAGCCAAACACAGTAAACTTATCATTCTTGGCTCAGGTCCTGCTGGTTATACCGCTGCTGTGTATGCAGCCCGCGCTAATCTAAATCCCGTCCTCATTACTGGGGTTGAGAAAGGCGGCCAATTGACCACCACGACTGAGGTTGAAAACTGGCCCGGTGATCCTGAAGGGCTGACTGGCCCAGATTTGATGGAGCGCATGTTCCAACACGCTGAAAAATTTCAAACAGAAATCATTTCTGACCATATTCAGAAAGTTGATTTCTCAAACAGGCCGTTCCGTTTATTTGGTGATGAGCAGGAATATACCTGTGATGCTTTAATCATCGCTACAGGCGCTTCAGCCCGTTATCTCGGATTGCCTTCCGAAGAGGCTTTCAAAGGTCGCGGAGTGTCTGCTTGTGCAACATGTGATGGTTTTTTCTATCGCAAACAAAAGGTTGCTGTAGTTGGTGGTGGTAATACTGCTGTCGAAGAAGCGCTGTATTTAGCGAACATTGCCTCTGAAGTACATTTGATTCACCGTCGTGATACTTTCCGTTCAGAGAAAATTCTGATTGACCGCATGATGGAGAAAGTGAAGAACGGCAATATTATTCTGCATACTGATCGTACTCTAGATGAAGTCCTCGGTGATGATATGGGGGTTACGAGTATCCACATTCGTGATATGAAAAATGACAATATTGAAGAACTAGATGTCACTGGAGTGTTCATCGCCATTGGTCATAGCCCGAACACTGGCATCTTTGACGGTCAATTGGAACTGGAAAACGGATATATCAAAGTTCAATCTGGATTGCATGGTAATGCCACCCAAACCTCTATTCCAGGTATCTTTGCTTCTGGAGATGTTATGGATCATGTATATCGCCAGGCTATCACCTCAGCAGGTACAGGCTGTATGGCTGCACTGGATGCAGAAGGTTTCCTTGACGGGTTGGCAATCAAATAATCCATCTTTCCCCAAAAGCGCTATCGAAATAGCGCTTTTTTACAGGTAACATACAGCTTGTTTTGATATTCCGTATCATCACCCGCTTAATCAGAAATTTTTCTTATGGACAAAGTAAGACAATCTGAACTTGTTCGATGGCTGAAGCAGCAAACTGCTCCTGCCCGTCGGTGGCTTCGTTTATCAATGCTACTTGGCCTAATCAGTGGACTGCTGATTATCTCTCAGGCCTGGCTCTTAGCTACCATCCTTCAAGCCCTGATTATGGACAATGTTCCCCGCGAAAATCTTATCAACCAGTTTTTCATGTTGGCAGTCACCTTTACATTACGGGCAATTGTCAATGCCGTTCGGGAACGTGTCGGGTTTATCTGTGGCAAGGTTGTACGCCAACAAATCCGTAATATGGTACTGGATAAGCTTGAACAACTGGGACCACTGTGGGTTAAGGGGAAACCAGCAGGAAGCTGGGCAACCATTATCCTAGAGCAGATAGAAGACATGCAAGATTTTTACTCTCGCTATCTACCTCAAATTACTCTTGCTATGATGATTCCTATCTTAATCCTGATTACCGTGTTCCCAATTAATTGGGTCGCAGGATTGATTTTATTTGTAACCGCACCATTAATTCCTCTGTTTATGGCCTTGGTTGGATTAGGCGCAGCAGATGCCAATCAACGCAATTTTGTTGCTCTCAGTCGATTAAGCGGTAATTTCCTCGATCGTTTACGGGGCCTGGAAACGTTGCGCCTGTTCCACAGAGGAGAAGCTGAAGTTAAACAAATCACTGAGTCAACAGAAAACTTTCGTCGTAAAACGATGGAAGTATTGCGCATGGCATTTTTATCTTCAGCTGTTTTAGAGTTTTTTGCCGCAATTTCCATTGCCATTGTTGCTGTTTATTTTGGTTTTTCCTATTTAGGAGAATTGCATTTTGGCAGTTATGGGATGGGTGTAACGTTATTTGCAGGATTTCTCACCTTAATCCTTGCCCCTGAGTTTTTTCAACCTCTGCGCGATTTAGGTACGTTTTATCATGCAAAAGCTCAGGCAATCGGAGCAGCAGAATCGCTTTTCACCTTGCTTAGCAGCAATGGAGAACAGGCCGCAATCAGTGGTGAGAAAACACTATTAGATAAAAAAACAGCAGATAAAAAACCAGTAACCATTGAAGCCAACAAACTGGAAATTATGTCTCACGATGGTCATCGCCTTGCTGGACCCTTGAATTTTATGATTGATAAACACCAGCGAATTGCTTTGGTTGGAAAAAGTGGGGCCGGCAAAAGTTCGTTGATCAATGTATTACTGGGATTCCTACCTTACCATGGTTCCCTGAAAATTAATGGAATTGAGTTGCGTGAACTCGATCTTACTAAATGGCGCGAATGTTTGAGTTGGGTTGGGCAAAACCCACATCTGCCAGAACAAACACTGCTCGATAATATTCGTCTTGGTCAATATGACGCAACACAAGAGCAAATCAATGATGTGATGGAACGAGCTTATGTCAGTGAGTTTATTAACGATCTTCCGGATGGAATCAATACGGTGGTAGGTGATAACGCTGCCCGCCTGTCTGTCGGACAAGCACAGCGTATTGCGGTGGCACGAGCGTTATTAAATCCTTACCAATTATTGCTATTGGATGAGCCAGCCGCTAGCCTTGATGCTCATAGCGAACAACGTGTGATGATGGCCTTAAATCAAGCATCTCATCAGCAAACCACATTGCTGGTGACTCACTTGCTGGAAGAAACACTAGCATATGACCAGATTTGGGTAATGGAAAATGGATTACTCATTGAGCAAGGTGATTATCAAACTTTAAGCCAGTCTCAAGGTGTATTTTCTCGTTTGTTGTCTCACCGTAGTGTGGAGCTTTAATCATGCGTGTATTACTCCCATTTCTCGCCCTCTATCGCCGCCATTGGTTTCTCATTAGCTTAGGCATGATATTGGCAATTGTAACGCTGCTAGCCAGTATTGGGCTGCTAACACTATCTGGTTGGTTCCTTGCCGGCACAGCTTTGGCTGGATTCGCGGGGTTATATACATTCAACTACATGCTGCCCGCCGCTGGCGTTCGTGGAGCTGCTATTTTCCGTACTGCTGGCCGTTATGGCGAACGGCTTGTTAGCCACGATGCAACATTTCGTGTATTGGCTCATTTACGTGTTTTTGCTTTTCAAAAAATACTGCCACTTTCTCCCGGAGGCATTGCCCGTTTTCGTCAAGGTGAGTTATTAAATAGGCTCGTTGCTGATGTCGAAACACTGGATCATCTCTATCTACGAGTTATTTCTCCTGTCCTCGCCGCATTTGTCGTAATTCTGGTACTGACGTTTGGCCTGGGATTCCTTGATATCACCCTCGCCTATACCATTGGCGGTTTAATGCTAGGGCTACTGCTGATATTACCTTTCGTATTTTACCACGCAGGAAAACCCTACGGCAGGAACATTACCCAACAACGCGGTCAGTATCGTACATTACTTACCAGCGCCTTGCAGGGACAAGCTGAATTAAGTGTATTCGGCGCACTCAACCGCTTTCGTCAATCCATGACAGAAGTTGAAAACGACTGGTTGAAAAGCCAGCAAAAACAAGCCAATTTAACCGGGCTTTCACAAGCCATCATGATTTTTGCCACAGGCATGACAGTGACGCTGATACTTTGGCTCGCTGCGGCTGGTATTGGTGAAATAGATGTTGGAGAAAATAGTCAGGCGGGTGCACTAATTGCGCTGTTCACATTCTGCACCCTTGCTGCGTTCGAGGCGCTTGGGCCAGTCACAGTAGCATTCCAGCACATGGGGCAAGTCATTTCATCTGCGACTCGTGTTTCTCAGTTAATGCACCAAAAACCGGAAGTCACCTTCCCTTCTCATGGACCTCAGGCGAATAATGAAATCAGCCTTGAGATAAAAAATGTCGATTTCACCTACCCTGAGCAACTGCTGCCAATATTGAAAAACATTTCGCTATCCCTAACATCAGGCGAACATATTGCTTTATTAGGAAAAACAGGGTGTGGTAAATCAACACTCTTGCAGTTATTGACACGTGCGTGGGACATCGATAGCGGTGAGATTCAACTCAATCAGCATCCTATCTCCCTCTATGATGAGGCAACGCTGCGTTCAATGATGTCTATTGTTCCCCAACGGATACATGTATTTAGTCATACCCTGCGTGAAAATCTTTTATTGGCAAAACCAGATGCTAATGACGATGAATTAACAACCGTATTACAACAAGTAGGTTTAGGATATTTGCTAGACATTGATAAAAAACTAAACTGTTGGGTGGGAGAAGGTGGCCGTCAACTTTCTGGTGGAGAACAGCGCCGTTTGGGGATTGCCAGGGCATTGTTACACAATGCTCCCTTGATGCTTCTGGATGAGCCGACTGAAGGGCTTGATGCAGATACAGAACAACAGATTCTATCGCTGTTACGCCGTAGCTGTCAGCATAAGACACTAATTATTGTTACCCATAGACTCACAGGCTTACAATATATGGATCGAATCTGTGTGATGGATGGAGGGCATATTATCGAGCAAGGCAAGCATAATGCGCTACTAGCTCAACAAGGGCGTTACTATCAATTCTATCAACGGCAACAATTTTATCAGCCACAGAGCTACCCTGAGCAAGGGTAATTCAACTTATGATGTCAATAGCTCAACTGGATAACTCATATGAATTCCCGCATCCCACCAATGCACTAGCTGAACCTAATGGTTTACTGGCGTTTGGAGGAGATCTGAGTTCAGAACGTTTACGAGTAGCGTATCATGAGGGGATTTTTCCATGGTATTTGCCTGATGAGCCTCCTTTATGGTGGTCTCCCGATCCTCGGGCAGTGCTGATTCCGGGAGAATTGCATACTGGCCGAACGCTACGTCGTTTTATTCGCAAACATACTTACCAAATTACGGTAAACTATGCTTTCGATGAAGTGATTTATAATTGCTCCCAACGGCAAGAAGGCACCTGGATTGGGCCAGAAGTTCAAAAAGGTTATCAAACCTTACATAAGGAAGGTTTGGTTCATTCAATAGAAGTCTGGCATGATCATCAACTTGTGGGTGGCTTATACGGCGTTTGTGTCGGTACACTATTTTGCGGTGAATCGATGTTTAGCAAAACGGAGAATGCCTCCAAGTGCGCTTTTGTAGCATTCTATCACCACTTTTTACGTTATGGCGGCCAATTGTTTGACTGTCAGGTATTAAATCACCATACAGAATCATTGGGTGCTAAAAATATTCCGAGAAACAAGTTTCTCCAGCATCTTTATCAATTAAGAAGACAGTCATTGCAATCAGGATGCTGGTCTGTACAAAGACTGGATTTATAATCATCTCTTAGAGATTAATGCTGTTCACGGTGGGAATGTCACTAACTATCATCTTATCGTATATAAAATGATGGCTTAAAATACAACATTCCTTTACATAATGATGGTTTTTCGGCATTATCTTGCCGATTAAAAACTAGGGTTGTTACATTTAGAGGATTAAATGGCCAAAGAAGACAATAATTTTGAAATGCAAGGTACCGTGTTAGAAACACTACCAAATACTGTGTTTCGCGTTGAATTAGACAACGGGCACATTGTCACTGCTCACATCTCAGGAAAAATGCGTAAGAACTATATCCGCATCCTGACTGGAGACAAGGTTACAGTTGAGCTAACTACATATGATCCGGAAAAAGGACGCATCACTTTCCGTAGCCGCTGATTAAGATACCTTTAGCACCACAGGTGATCGCATTCACCTGTGGTGTGGCTATGTTTTTTACCACCAGTTACCAGTTTCTATCACTGATACCACTTATACCCTATGCTTATAACACGGCATCTTCTGATTTCTTTCTGTTCGATTTTTGAGCGCTCTTAAAATCATATACTAATGCCTGTTTAGCTTTGTCAAGTTTAATCCTGACCGAACCGCCATGTACCAAAGAGCCAAATAACAGCTCATTCGCCAATGGTTTTTTGAGGTTGTCCTGAATTATACGAGCCATAGGACGAGCACCCATTGCCTTATCATAACCTTTATCACATAACCACTGGCGGGCATCTGCACTGATTTCTAGAGAAACACCTTTTTCATCCAGTTGAGCTTGTAACTCGACGATAAATTTATCAACAACTTGCTGAATAACTTCGGAAGAGAGTGCATCAAACCAGATGATGCCATCAAGACGATTGCGGAATTCAGGTGTGAAAATCCGTTTTATCTCTTCCATTCCATCTGTGCTGTTATCCTGTATAGTGAACCCAATAGATTTACGCTGTATTTCACGTACCCCAGCATTGGTTGTCATCACCAAAATAACATTGCGGAAATCAGCCTTACGGCCATTATTGTCAGTCAATGTACCATTATCCATAACCTGTAACAACAGGTTAAATACATCGGGATGGGCTTTTTCAATCTCATCCAGCAACAGTACAGAATGAGGATGTTTGATGATTGCATCGGTCAATAATCCGCCCTGATCATACCCAACATAACCCGGTGGAGCGCCAATTAAACGGCTGACAGTATGACGTTCCATATATTCTGACATATCGAATCGCAATAATTTGACATTCAATACCTTGGCAAGTTGGACAGTTACTTCCGTTTTCCCCACCCCGGTAGGCCCTGCAAACAAGAAAGATCCTACTGGCTTATAATCCTGCCCCAATCCAGCACGGCTCATCTTAATAGCTTCCGTCAAGGCACCAATAGCTCTGTCTTGACCAAAAACCAACATTTTCAAACGATCATCCAGTGTTCTCAATACATCTTTATCACTGGCTGACACAGTTTTTTCTGGAATACGAGCTATGCGAGCAACCACAGACTCAATATCAGAAACATTGATCGTTTTCTTGCGTCGGCTAACTGGTACTAATCTTGTCCTTGCCCCTGCTTCATCAATGACATCAATGGCTTTATCCGGTAAATGACGATCGGTAATGTACTTCACAGATAACTCAACTGCAGCACGGATGGCTTTCGCTGTATAACGAACATCATGATGTGCCTCATATTTAGTACGCAGCCCATTGATAATCTGTATCGTTTCTTCAGAAGAAGGCTCAAGAATGTCAATTTTTTGGAATCGACGAGCTAAAGCCCGATCTTTTTCAAAAATATTGCTGAATTCGTGGTAAGTCGTTGAGCCAATCACCCGTATACGCCCACTGGACAACAGCGGTTTAATAAGATTAGCTGCGTCCACTTGCCCACCTGAGGCAGCACCAGCTCCAATAATAGTATGGATTTCGTCAATAAAGAGAATACTTTTACTGTCTTGCTCCAGTGTTTTTAACAAAGATTTGAAGCGCTTCTCAAAATCACCGCGATATTTTGTACCTGCCAGCAATGAGCCAATATCCAGAGAATAGATGGTACAATCCAGCATTACTTCGGGAACATTTTTTTGGACAATACGCCATGCGAGCCCCTCAGCAATAGCCGTCTTACCAACTCCAGATTCCCCAACAAATAAAGGATTATTCTTACGGCGACGGCACAGTACCTGAATTGTCCTTTCCAATTCATTCTGACGACCAACCAGCGGATCAATTTGCCCTTTCTGTGCCAATTGATTCAGGTTAGTAGTGAAATTCTCTAATCTATCTTCACTAATTACCTGCTCTTCCTGAACTGGATTAATACTATGGTGAGAATCATTATCGAATTCATCTTTACGTGTTCCATGAGAGATGAAATTCACAACATCCAAACGACTGACATCGTGCTTACGCAATAAATAAGCAGCTTGTGATTCCTGTTCACTAAAAATGGCAACTAAGACATTCGCCCCTGAAACTTCTGAGCGTCCCGAAGATTGAACATGAAATACCGCGCGTTGCAAAACACGCTGAAAACTTAATGTAGGTTGTGTATCCCTGTCATCATTCTCAGATAACAAGGGGGTGGTTTGTGCAATAAAACTTTCTAATTCCTGGCGTAACATTGCCAGATCGACTTTACAAGCCTCCAGTGTTTCTCGCGCTGATGTGTTACTTAACAACGCCAGCAACAGGTGCTCTACAGTCATAAATTCATGTCTGTTATCCCTTGCTTTGGCAAAAGCAATGTTGAGACTAAGCTCCAGTTCTTGATTGAGCATAAGCACCTCCTCCTAAATTCAGTGAGCCAGATCAGACCTTTTCCAGCGTGCAAAGTAACGGATGCTCGTGCTCCTTAGCATACATGTTCACTTGCGCAGCTTTAGTTTCTGCGACCTCTGCCGTATAAATTCCGCAAACTGCTTTCCCTTTTTGATGGACATCCAGCATTAGTTGCGTTGCTCGTTCAACATCATAAGAAAAGAACTTTTGCAATACGTCAACCACAAACTCCATAGGGGTATAATCGTCATTATTAAGAATAACCTTATACATTGATGGTGGTTGTAGTTTTTGTTTTGCTTCATCCCCAATAAATTCTTCAATTTTCAAGGTGTTATAAAACTCAGTCATTATTCTTCCATTGGGTATTAGCTTTCCGCTGAATTTTAGTATGAATTAATTCATTCTACTGCTATATATTTTATCACTTCATAAAGCACTCTGCTTACCCCTCTTTGATTAACGAATAAGGATTTTGCTTAAAAATCGGATATCGTTATCTATATCAAACTTTGGTCATTTGAGACAACTTGACGCTGTTTATATGCTTGACGACGCAATCAATTTCACTACAGTATATTTTATGAACACCACCCTCTGTCTGGGTGTCTGTTCATATTTCAAAATGTTTAGTGACTCTTAAACCCGAAATCGAGATACGAGGGATAGAGAAGTATGGAAACAGGTACTGTCAAATGGTTCAATAATGCAAAGGGCTTTGGCTTTATTTGCCCAGCCAGCGGGGGCGATGATATATTCGTTCACTATTCAACCATTCAGATGGATGGTTATAGGACGCTTAAAGCTGGGCAGAAAGTGAACTTTAGCGTTCATCAAGGCCCCAAGGGTAACCACGCCAGCCTTATTGTGCCTCTGCAAGATAGCTCAAAATCGAAACAAGAGTAACCGATAAACTCATAATTTCCACGCCACAAATAGGTTATGGGCTTATTTGTGGCGTGCTATTTTATTCCCTTGCAAAGGCCTCTATGGGATTGAGACGAGCTGCATTTCTCGCAGATAGGAAGCCAAAGACTATTCTATTGCCGTTGAACAACCAAACGCGATAATAAATACAATGGGATTATAAACGAAATTCCATTTCGGCAGCATCCACTGTATTCTCCCGATTAAACAAACCAAAACAGCTTCAATAAGAAATTGCTGCATAATGTCACTAGTTATGGCACCAACTGCCATGCGAATACCAATCTCCTACCTCTTGCGTACGCGGTCGTGTATTCATCTCTCTTAAAAGTAATGGGATAGCGGCAAATCAGAGATTAAAAAATGCGTTGAGTTTCAGTATGTTTCCCTTTATCCTTTTTGTTTCTTTAGTGTAAATTTTTTGTTTCCATATATTTACTAGCCTTTATGACTGGCTTTAGTTATCAGGACTAGATAAGAAGATGTTTTTTATTGGATAAGGATATGAATCATGTATTCAGGACTGTTGATTATTCTCCTGCCTTTGACTCTGGGCTACCTTATTCATCTGAATAATAAATCGATGCTAATCCTTGTGCATCAGCTACTCAATATCATGGTTTATATCATTCTCATTCTGATGGGCATCAGCCTCGCCATGCTGGAAAACCTAAGCAGTAATTTACTTTCTATTTTGCTGTATGCGATGACGTTTTTCCTGTGCATTTTTATAATTAATATACTAGCGCTTTACCTCTTGGATAAACGAGATCCGTGGATTATTAATGTACATAAACAGGAAAAACCCCCTTCCCGATTACATATGGCATTAGATTCCGTCAAATTATGTGGTGCATTAATATTGGGATTTCTTATTGGGTTAACAGGCTGGTCATGGTTTCATTTTTCCAGCCGAGCCAGTGAAATTGCTTTGGTTCTTTTACTATTTCTGGTTGGAATTCAACTACGTAATAACGGTATGAGCTTAAAACAAACACTGTTGAATCGCCGTGGCACAATTATCGCCATAGTGGTTGCCATCAGCTCTTTGCTTGGCGGCGTATTGGCCGCATTTTTACTGGGATTGCCCATCAAAACAGGACTTGCCATTGCGTCTGGATATGGTTGGTATTCGCTTTCCGGCATTTTAATTTCTGATGCTTATGGGCCTATACTTGGTAGTACTGCGTTTTTCAATGATCTGGCTCGTGAACTGGCATCAATCATGCTTATTCCCATGCTAATAAACCGCTACCGGTCAACCGCATTGGGTTTAACTGGTGCTGCTTCAATCGACTTTACCTTACCAATCTTACAACGCTGTGGTGGTGTAAGTATCGTGCCGGCGGCCATCGTTCATGGTTTTATATTAAGCTTAATAACTCCTTTGTTTATCGCATTTTTTACTCAATAAAGAGCAATCTTCATTTGATACACGAACTGACTAAAAAAGCTTTCTTGATATAAAGGTTAGCCTATTTAATCAAGGAAAGAACAAAAATTGATATGAAAAATGGCTTCAACTTGATTATTTAACCTGTTAATTCGATTAAAATAACTATTTTTCCGGATATTATTGCATAGTTATGCCAGCAAGATTAATATCACACCAACCAATTAACTATTCATATTTTTCGCATGAGCATTCAACTAAAAAACATCAATTGTTTCTATGGCTCACACCAGGCTCTGTTCGATATCAATTTTGAATGTACATCGGGAGAAACTGTTGTCTTACTAGGGCCAAGTGGGGCTGGAAAGAGCTCTTTGCTGCGTGTCTTGAATCTGCTGGAGATGCCTCGCTCTGGGCAGCTCAATGTGGCAACACACCAATTTGATTTCAAACAACGGCCTAACCACAAAGAAATTCTAGCATTGCGACAAAAAGTTGGTATGGTTTTCCAACAATACAATCTGTGGCCACATTTAACCGTGATGGATAATTTGATTGAAGCGCCTTGCCGAGTATTGAAGCAATCTAAACAACAGGCGAGGGGAAAAGCGGTAAAACTACTTTCCCGACTTCGTTTGGATGAATTCACCAATCGTTTTCCACTACATCTTTCCGGTGGGCAACAACAGCGGGTTGCCATTGCACGCGCATTAATGATGGAGCCTCAAGTTCTATTGTTTGATGAACCCACTGCAGCACTCGATCCCGGAATCACCTCCCAAGTCGTTGACATTATCAAAGAACTGACTCAAACCGGTATCATCCAAATTATCGTGACTCATGAAATGGAGCTAGCCCGCAAAACAGCAAGCCAAGTTATATATATGGAGCAAGGACACATTATTGAAAAAGGTGACGCAACTCATTTTATGCGGCCTCAAACAGAAGCCTTTGCTCATTATTTATCACACTGAAATACCAGACTGAATCTATAAATCCGATAGATTTCAAGCCACGGCATAACCAATAAAGCAGCAGCTTGAAAAATGAAGTGTATATATCGATAATCGATTGCAAAATAAACATCAAAGCAGTTATCAACCATAAAGATCATGAACGACAGGATATTGCTATGAAAAAATTATTGTTTGCAGCTTTGTTGAGTGCAGTAACCTTATCAGCAACCGCAGCAGAAAAAGCCATTCTCCGTTTTGCAACAGAAGCAACTTACCCTCCATTTGAATTTATTGATGCAAACAATAAGATTCAAGGATTCGACGTCGATTTGGCAAATGCCATATGTGCAAAGCTCAACACAAAATGTACATTCTCCAATCAGGCTTTCGATAGCCTCATCCCCAGCCTGAAATTTCGCCGTTTTGATGCTCTGATGGCTGGCATCGACATTACACCAGACCGCCAGAAACAAGTTGATTTCACCCACCCCTATTATGATAACTCTGCCATTTTTATTGTCACCAAAGGGAAATTTGACCAAATTACGGCTCTCAAAGGCAAGCAAGTAGGGATCCAGAATGGAACTACACACCAAAAGTATTTGATGGAACAGCATAAAGAGATCAAGACTGTACCTTATGACAGCTACCAAAATGCAATTCTGGATTTAAAAAATGGTCGTATTAATGCTGTATTTGGTGATACTGCCGTTGTCAATGAATGGCTGAAAAAGAACCAAGAATTAAGCACAGTTGGCAATAAAGTGACAGATAAAAACTATTTTGGTATCGGCTTAGGAATTGCAGTTCGCAAAGGCAATACTGAATTGCTGGATAAACTGAACAAAGCACTAGCAGAAGTTAAACAGGACGGTACTTACGATACCATCTACAAAAAATGGTTCAAACAATAAACTAAATCCCAATGAATGAACTTCAATCTTTAATCAGTGCCGCCGGAATTACCGGCGGCCTTGCTCTTTCTTCGCTGGTCATCGGTTTAATTCTGGCAATGCTTTTTGCTGCATGGGAATCTATTCGCTGGAAACCTATCGCATTTTTAGGCTCCTGCTGGGTTACATTGATCCGAGGGCTACCTGAGATTTTAGTTGTTCTCTTCATCTATTTTGGAAGTTCACAGCTTCTAATTATGCTGTCCGAAGGTTTTGATATCAATCTTATTGCCTGGCACTTCAGAATACAGATGGAAATTGACAATTTTGATGTCAGTCCTTTCCTATGTGGCGTTATTGCTTTGTCTTTACTCTATTCTGCTTATGCTTCACAAACGCTGCGGGGAGCACTGAAAGCGGTTCCAATAGTGCAATGGGAAGCCGGACAAGCTCTGGGATTGAGCCAAAGTCGTGTCTTTTTCCGCTTGATTATGCCTCAGATGTGGCGCCATGCACTACCAGGACTGGGTAATCAGTGGTTAGTTTTATTAAAAGATACTGCGTTGGTTTCATTAATTAGTGTTAATGACTTAATGTTACAAACAAAAAGTATTGCAACCCGAACCCAAGAACCATTCACATGGTATATGATTGTTGCTGCGATCTATCTGATAATTACCTTGATCAGCCAATTTATTCTCAAACAGCTTGAAATACGCACCACCCATTTTGAACGGAGTTCTACATAATGTTTGAGCATATCAAGGAAATTTTACCCGGTTTGCAAACCAGCCTCAGTTTGACTTTCTCAGCACTCTTGACTGCACTCATGCTATCCATTGTCCTGACCATGATTCTGACAATGAAATTGCCCGTACTTTCTCAATTGGTAAAAGGCTATATCACACTATTTACCGGAACCCCACTCCTCGTTCAGTTTTTTTTGATCTACTATGGGCCGGGGCAATTCCCGTCAATCAAAGAATATCCGTGGTTATGGAAACTTATGTCAGAGCCGTGGCTGTGTGCAATGGTTACACTGGCATTAAATAGCGCAGCCTACTCAACCCAGCTATTTTACGGGGCTGTCAAAGCAATTCCTGCTGGACAATGGCAATCCTGCCAAGCTCTTGGTATGCCTAAAGCGCATTCTATGCGCATTCTGTTACCTTATGCTTTTAAGCGAGCGCTCTCTTCTTATTCCAATGAAGTTGTATTGATTTTCAAGAGTACTTCACTGGCCAGTACAATCACCCTATTAGACATAATGGGATATAGTCAGCTCCAATTCGGGCGCAGTTATGATGTAACGGTATTTGTTGCTGCAGGTATTATTTACCTCTGCATAAATGGTCTTTTGACACTACTAATGCGTATGATTGAACAGCAAGCCTTATCATTTGAACATCGAAATTAATCAACCTCCATACTGAATAACCTGACTTTACTTCCCCTACCGTGATAACTTACCGTTATCACGGGTAATCATATAAATCAGGTTATTAATTTATGTCAAGAACTAACAATGCCAATGTTTCATAGTGTTCAGTATGAGGAAACATATCAAATAACTGAATTTTCTCTATTCGATATTGTTTAAGTATAGTTATATCTTTCGCCATTGTCTGAGCATTACAACTCGAATAAAGAATAAATTTTGGCGCCATCCGGCTAAGGTATTCACAGAGTTCCTTACCAACGCCTCTCCTAGGAGGGTTTACCAGTACTAACTCAGGTATTTGTGATTCATCAAGAGCGAAATGAGTGGAATCCAGCGCCTGAAAGTCCACCTGTTCTAATCCAAGGCTTTCAGCAGAACTTTTGGCGCAACTAATCGCTTCTGCACTGATCTCAATACCCGTCAGCCTGGTCTTTTTATCTGCACAATGCAGGCCAAAACCACCAGCACCGCAAAACAGATCCCACATACTGCTAATATTCAATTCCCTAACCCAATGCCCAGCTATTGCATACAGTTCTGAAGCAATATCCGGATTCGTCTGGAAAAAACTACGTGGGCGAATATACAGCGGAATATCGTTAAAAACTTCCATCAACATTTTTCGCTCAGTAAAAATGATTTCCTTTTCACCTTCCAAAATCGCCATGTGGGTTGGTTGAATATTAGCGGAAATCACTGTTATTTGTGGCAACTGTTCCTTTAACCAAGGCAAAGCCCGCTCCAACTGAGCCAATTTTGTTTCTGAACGTAAGACAAAGCGCAGCATCATTTCACCATTAGCACGACTTTCCGTCAGAAGAATATATTTTAATTCCCCTTTCTTACGTTCAACGCTGTACGGAACCAAGCCAGCTCGGGCGATAAATGTTTTTATTATTGCAAATACTGTCTGAAAATATTTTGGATACAGAGGACAGTCACAAAGATCCACCGTTCTGCCATCACGATGCAACATGCCAAGCAATGGGCGTTCAACACTACCACTTACTACCATCTTGGCTTTATTACGAAACTCACTCGTTTTGCTGGTCACTGGCGATAGCCAATGTACTACTGATGCTTCCTGTAAAAGTTGTTTTAAATGTTCTTGTTTATCAGATAATTGCTGTGAATAGGACTTATCGAGCCACTGGCAAGAGTGACAATGCCCCGCGGTATACTGCACACATTGCATTGTAAAAAACCGTATCAAAAAATATTAGTGCAAAGTAAATGTTGATGTTTCCGTCGAGATCAAAGAGTCTTCATCTTCTACCTCAATATCCATCTCACTTTCCATATCATGATTAACATAGAGAAGATTATTGCTGTGAATCTCAAAAATCACATTAGCAATTTGCTCTTCACCCTGCTGTATAAAATTGGAAAACTGTTTGAAAGTCATTCCAGCAGCAACTGGAAATGCCTGACAAACAATCAACTTAGGCAAGTTTTCATCCTGAATATCAAGAAATGCCTTTACAGTGAGGGAGCTGGCATTAATTTGACTCAAATTAGCAACCAGTGGAATTATCGCAGTTGGCCTAACTTCAGCCAGAGCAGAAAACAATACTACATCCCCCAACAGATCGATCTTCGCATCAAACAAGCCATCAATATTCTGCATATGAGGCAAATGCAAGACTGAGCCTGAATCATTCTCAAAATAAGAGATCTTGAGTTGTTCAAGCCACGTGCGCAAAATTGACAAATCGGGAATAACCATAGAATCCATCGAATTACCTCATATGACCGAGAAGTTACACATGCTACCTAAAGGACCCCCTGCAAGTAGCAGAATGAACAATAATTAATCTACTTTATTTTTTTCATCATCAGTGACAATCCGATGATTTTTATCCGCTGTCTTATGATCGATTCCCAAAAAGGAAAGATTATAGACCGCACGCCAGATAATATGGATAGCTGCCGGTATCAGGCAACCGATACCCAATAAGATCATAGCAATGTGCGCTTCTGTCGTCATTAATAAAGGTGATAGAATTATGCTATCAGTTATCGACAAGTAGGCCAGAACTAATAGACCAATTCCCAATACTTCCAATAAAATTACTAAATTAGGCATATCAACCAATGAGCGCATCTCTTTTGATGGTTTAATGTTCATTCTTTAACCTGTTTCAGTCTGAAAAATAGGTTTTCTATGACTCATTAGACTTCAGTAGATTATAGTAAGCCTATCATACCTGAGCCCACTTATTGACAGGGCTAATTACAATAAAAGGTAATTCCTGCTTTTTTTTATTAATGCTTACAGGCATAGTTACTCCAGATAACACTCAATAAAGTTAATGATCATTACCACTAAGGAGTTTGTATGTACACTGTCATTTTTGGCCGCCCTGGTTGCCCATACTGCGTTCGTGCCAAGGAGCTAGCAGAGAAACTAAAAACAGAGCGCGACGATTTTGATTACCGCTATGTGGATATCTGGGCCGAAAACATCACCAAAGACGACTTATCAAAAACAGTGGGCAAACCTGTTGAAACTGTTCCTCAGATCTTTATTGACGAGAAACACATCGGTGGTTGCACAGATTTCGAAGCCTATGCCAAAGAAAATCTGGAACTATACAAATAACTGAACCAGATAATTAGCTAGAAAATCGGTCACTTAAAAACCGTTATCCAGCCATAAGCCTTATCCCTACTGGATAGCGGTAACCTTAATCATACTACTCTTCGAAAGGGATTCCATCTTCTTGAAAAAATTTTGTAATTTTTTTCTCAAGGATGAGAACTTTCACATCATAATGTAGTCTTAATTATTGCCACTGCTTTTCTTTGATGTCCCCATATTGAGGAGCCCGATAGTCATCCACTTTGGTTAAAGACTATCGGGTTTTTTATTGTTCACGATACTAATTATGAGTTACTTGCAGGATAGAAGTTACCTTTCATTACCATACCCAATAGATTGATTCTCTTTTTTTATAGGTTATATCTTGTAAAATTACTGTTTTTAACAATAAGTTGATAAAATAGAATCATCTTGTTTGCATAATATCTCGCTTATGAGGCTTACTTTGCTAGAACAACTTAACCACAATCTGTTTACGTTTATCAACGCAACACCAGATTCGCCACCAGTAATGATCTCGCTGGCCATCTTTATAGCGAAATATTGCGTATTTATTTACCCCATCACATTGGCCACTTGTTGGCTTTGGGGAAAAGAAAGGGCCATTACATCTCAACGCATAGTTGTCAGTAAATCTTGCATTGCTTTTGCCTTTGGTATTACTGCTTCCTATATCATTGGGACAATTGTTCCACATGCCCGGCCATTTGTTGAAGGTTTTGGCTATAACGTTCTCTATCACGCTCCTACGGAATCTTTTCCCAGTAACCACGGCACAGCAGTTTTTACTTTCGCCCTGGCATTTATATTTTGGCACCGGATTTGGTCAGGTTTATTTTTAATGCTTATTGCCTGTGCAATTGCCTGGTCTCGTGTCTATGTGGGGGTTCACTGGCCAGTTGATATGGTAGGCGCATTTTTAGTAAGCCTGTTAGGGTGTGCTTTTTCCCAAATACTTTGGAAACAATATGGAGAACGTTTACAAAACAAACTAACTCAGCTTTACCAATTCTGCTGTGCATTCTTTATCAAAAAAGGATGGATAAGAAATTAATCAAACTCCAATAATACAGCCTCAATAGATTTCAAATAGTGGCGTAGAAACGGGTTCTTAAGTACATGGTAACTATGCACCAGTCACATATCTATAATAACTATGTGGCTGTTGTCACTGATATGGCTGCATATAGTTAACAAAATGAATAAAGACATCACCGCATAATAAAACAAATTTTTAACATGTAATTTACCACTCATGGTAACTTTAGATATCAGAATAAAATCCTTCGTTATATTTAACAATATATAATCTAACAAATGATTACCATCTCTTCATAAACACAGAGTAAATGACAAAACCTCACGCGAAAAAATTGCTTATTCTTAAACCATTATCGATGCACAATCAATAAAAAACAAATTTTCATCTAAAGATAAAATGTCATATAAAACAAAAATAAAAAAAATTCACCTTATTTATCATTTAGTTAACCAAACACAGATTACAGATAAATATAGAAAGATAAAAATATTGACATTTATAATTCAATTTAAGACCATGCCAACATCAAAAAATAGAACTCATTAATATATAAATATCATTGAACGGAAAATCAGATAGGTATTAGAGTTTAAAATAAAAATAATGATACATCCTTTAACCGAGATTGAGATTTATTTTATTTAATATTTAATCAACATTTAGACGAATATTTATAACAACCTTCATTTTATATATAAATCTTGCAATTGCGAGAGTGATCACGGTACATTTCACTGAAAATAACTATATTTTCCCCATCAAAAGTCTGGGGTTAATTTTTTGGATTTAGGAATCAAAAAAACAAAGCAAATGAGTTGAAAAATCCATTGTTTTAAATGAACAGATTTTAGTCAACTTATTAATGTAATAATAGTGTAATAACAATGTAGTAATAAAGACGTTTAGATAAACACCAACGTAATATCTGACAACTTATACATATAAAAAAATCCAACTCGCGCATTCAATTAATGTGCGGGTTTAGCAGTTTTTAAATTTTACTTTACCGCGTTATTTCGGAGATATTTATGGACACATCTCAATCAGGTTCAATCGCATCCTCTGCTTCCAGCGAAAGCGATTACACTACCTGGCGTAAATCAGACACTGTATGGATGTTGGGATTATATGGCACAGCGATTGGTGCCGGCGTTTTATTTCTTCCCATCAATGCTGGTATCGGTGGTTTGATTCCACTCATCATTATGGCAACTCTTGCGCTTCCCATGACATTTTTTGCCCACCGTGGAATGTGTCGTTTTGTTTTATCAGGTAAAAGCAGCGGTGAAGATATCACTGGAGTAGTAGAAGAACATTTTGGTAAAGTTGCAGGCTTCCTGATCACGATCCTCTACTTTTTTGCCATTTATCCTATCCTGCTAGTATACAGCGTTGCACTGACCAATACGGTAGAGAGCTTTATTGTGCATCAGCTACAAATAGATGCTCCTCCACGTGCATTGCTGGCGTTGGTATTGCTTCTTGGTGTAATGAGCATTATCCGCTTCGGTGAGAAAGCCATCGTTAAGGCGATGAGTATATTGGTATTCCCATTTGTCACCGTTTTAATGCTGTTGGCACTGTATTTAATCCCTCACTGGAACACAACCATCTTTGATACCCTGTCGCTGAGCAATACCATGTCTTCCACAGGCAATAATGGTTTGCTATTTACCCTGTGGCTGGCAATTCCTGTTATGGTTTTCTCCTTTAACCATTCTCCAATCATCTCAGCCTTTGCAGTTGCAAAACGTGAAGAGTATAGTGAACATGCAGAGAAAAAATGTTCACGCATTCTGGCTTATGCCCATATCATGATGGTGTTGACAGTCATGTTCTTTGTTTTCAGCTGTGTACTGAGCTTGTCACCTGAAAACTTGGCAGAAGCAAAAGCACAGAACATCACTATTCTGTCCTATCTGGCTAACCACTTCCGCGTACCAACTATTGAATATATTGCTCCACTCATCGCTTTTATTGCTATTACCAAGTCTTTCCTTGGTCACTATCTCGGTGCTCGTGAAGGTTTCAACGGCATTGTGAACAAAGCAATGATGAACACTAGAGGAAAAACTATTCAGCACAAAACGCTGAATCGTATCACCAGTCTCTTTATGTTAATCAGTGCTTGGTTCGTAGCTACACTTAACCCAAGTATCCTGAATATTATTGAGTCACTGGGTGGGCCAATTATTGCGATGATCCTGTTTATCATGCCAATGTACGCAATCAGCAAAGTTCCAGCTATGCGCAAATATGCAGGTAAACCAAGCAATATTTTTGTTATTGTGACGGGTTCAATTGCTATTTCAGCGGCAATTTACTCAGTCATGTAATCAAAATCCATGCACTACTTTTTTCGACGGTAGCACCTAGAAAAATGCCAGTCACCAAAAAGGCTGACTGGCATTTTTACTAACCGAAAATCGAGTTAAACCAACCAAGAACCGTTTTTACAACGAAATCCCACATACGTCCAAAGAAACCACTTTCTTCTACTGCTTCTTTAACGACTAACGGGCGCTGGTCAATGATTTTATCATTCAGCACAAAGTCCACTGTGCCTACAATTTGATTCTTAGCCAATGGTGCTTCAAGTGAAGCGTTATTCAGAGTAAAGCTCGCTTTCAGGTTTCCTGTTTGTCCACGGGGAACTATCACAGAAGCATCTTTTTCCACTCCCAATGCTACTTTTGAACGAGCTCCATACCATACTTTTTCCGTCACCAATGTATCACTGGCCTTCAACAGTGTAGCAGATTCATAAAAACGGAATCCCCATGACAAAAGTTTTTCGCTGTCAGAAAAACGCGCTCGATCACTGGGAGCACCCAATACTACTGAAATAAGGCGCATTGACCCCTCAGTTGCCGATGCAACAAGGTTATAGCCAGCTCCACTTGTATGTCCGGTTTTGACACCATCCACGTTCATGTTTTTATTCCACAACAGACGATTGCGGTTAGGTTGGCGAATGTTGTTAAAAGTGAAATCTTTTTCTTTATTCAGGGCGTATTCTTCCGGCACATCACGGATCATAGCCTGACTCAAAAGAGCCATGTCATGGGCGGTACTATACTGCCCTGCTGCATCAAGGCCATGCACTGTCTTAAAGTGGGTATTCGTCAATTTTAGTGTTTCCGAGTACTTATTCATCAAATCAACGAAAGCATCCTGACTGCCTGCTACATAATCTGCAAGTGCAATGCTGGCATCATTACCGGATTGAATTACAATACCGCGGTTCAGATCAATCACCTTAACCCTGTCACCCGGCTTCAAAAACATCAGGGATGATCCCTTAAGTACTGGATTCCCTGTAGCCCAAGCATCTTTGCCAATGGTTACCATATCTTCTGTAGAAATTTTGCCTGACTTAATCGCCTGCCCAATGACATAGCTGGTCATCATCTTCGTTAAGCTGGCAGGGTCTAACCGCTCATCCGCGTTATGTGAAGCTAATATTTTTCCACTGGAATAATCCATCAACACATAAGCTTTTGCATCAATTCCAGGTGCTGTAGGTTGTTCTATTGCGTATGCGTTGACACTTACCAACCAGAAAACACTCAAGCTAAAAGTAAAAGATTTAATTATCGATATCTGCTGCTGCTTTTTTTTCATCGTCGCTCTCCCTTTTTCTCTACCACTCAACTTTGTGTCGTATCGACAGAGTAAATATGAAAAATAAAAACTCTATTAATATAGGATGTTATAAGAGTTATGATAGAAATAAATTAAGCTTTTTCTTGTTAGCTCATTGGCATTCTGCCGGGATCTGGGAACTGGTATTCAAACCCTAGTTCCCGACAGATACGGCTACCATCAACTATCTTGCTCTCGATTTCTACACTTTCTGATTGCAAAAATTCTGGTGGAGTCAGATTGAGCTGACGACTGGCTAACGGATAAAATTCCGATCTTTTCGGATGTATTGGCGCGCACAAATTAAAGATATGCCCACCTTCCGGTTGTTGAATAAGAAGCTTAATGGCAGAAATAACATCATCTTGATGAACCAAATTGACCGCATTGTTTCCTCCCCTGAGTGCTTTTTTCCCTGAAAGAAAATGCCCAGCATGACGTCCATTGCCCACCAAACCAGCCAGACGTAATACATCGACCGATGTATTGGGGAGTTGATGAAGCCAGTTTTCCAACTCTACTAACGCCTTGGCTGATTCAGTTTCGGGGCGCAATAGTTCATCTTCATTGAGATAGCCAACAGACGATCCATAAACTGAAGTTGAACTAGTAAAGATAATCCGTGGAACCGAATACGCAAGCGCGGTATCTACAACCAATTGCACTGCTTGCACATATCTTTCCCCACCACCAGCAACACCACTAACGGGCAGTGCCAAAACCAATACATCAACAGACATCAGTTGATCAAGAACATCTGCATCACAGATAATCTGAGGCTCCAAGTTCAATAGATAACAATCTATCCCACACATACATGCAGCTTCAACACCATCTGGTGTTGTTTTACTACCCACGACCTGCATCCCTCCGCTTTGTAATGCTTGGGCCAATGGCATTCCTAACCAGCCCAATCCAATAATAGAAACTTTTCTCACCATGATTCTCCCAAGAGCAATATCATTTTTACCGGTAGGCCATTATGTGACCATGACTAACATTACTCAGATATTGACTTAATGGCAATTGAACACATTTCAATTCAAAAACAATGTGTTAACGCAAAATAAACATCTTTTTCAAAAAAAAGTTTGCCTTTCATCCATAAAATCGGGTAGGTTAAACAACATGCAACCAACTCCTAGTCGTCAACATTACGTATAAGCATCACTCAGTGCAACGTATCCTTGTATAAAGGCTGTTTCTATAAAAAACAGTCTTTATACAAAAACAGTCTTACATAAAAAAATAGCACTGAACATAACATCAAGCGCAAATAGAGAACTCATATACATGAATCGTATTCAATTTAACCATCATCATCATCCTGATTAGTCTTTCAGGCTGCTGTGTGCTGGAAGACATTTGACCCGTCTTCCGGTGGCATGAATATGATGAAAAACCCTCGGAAGATTTTCCGGGGGTTTTTTTATTCCTGATTTTTACGAATTAATTACTGACTGAATACTGAGATAGGGTAAAACACAACATGTTAGATAAAACACGCTTACGCATAGCCATTCAAAAATCAGGCCGCCTTAGTGATGACTCCAGAGCATTGCTGGCTCGCTGTGGTATCAAAATTAATTTACAACAACAACGCCTGATTGCATTTGCTGAAAATATGCCTATCGATATCCTGCGTGTCCGCGATGATGATATCCCAGGTCTTGTTATGGATGGTATTGTCGATTTAGGTATTATTGGGGAAAACGTCCTTGAAGAAGAATTACTGACTCGCCGGGCACAAGGAGAAGACCCTTGCTACTTAACATTGCGTCGCCTCGATTTTGGCGATTGCCGCCTCTCTCTGGCAACACCTTTTGATTTCGATTATACAGATGTGGAATGTCTGCAAAATTCCCGTATTGCTACCTCTTATCCGCATTTATTGAAACGTTATTTAGATCAAAAAAACATTCGCTTCAAATCCTGCCTTCTCAATGGCTCAGTTGAAGTTGCCCCTCGTGCAGGGCTTGCTGATGCTATCTGCGATTTAGTTTCAACGGGCGCTACATTGGAAGCCAATGGCTTACGGGAAGTTGAGGTTGTTTATTGCTCAAAAGCCTGTTTGATCCAGCGTGATGGAGAAATGCCAGTAACCAAACAGCAGCTCATTGACAAGTTGATGCTCCGCATCCAAGGCGTCATTCAAGCGCGAGAATCCAAATACATCATGCTACATGCTCCCAATGACAAACTGGAAGAGATTATATCCCTGCTTCCGGGCGCAGAACGCCCCACTATCTTGCCACTGGCAGGTGCACAAAATCGCGTAGCTATACATATGGTCAGCAGTGAAACTCTGTTCTGGGAAACGATGGAAAAGCTCAAGGCATTAGGTGCCAGCTCCATTCTGGTTCTGCCAATTGAAAAAATGATGGAGTAACCTTGATGAACACCAATTTTAAGACCATCATTCGCTGGCAAGAATGCACGCCAGAACAACAAAAAATATTGCTGACACGCCCGGCGATTGCCGCATCCGACAATATTTCCAACACGGTTAAACAGATTCTGGAAACCGTAAAAATACGCGGAGATCAAGCATTACAAGAATTCAGCCAACGCTTCGACAAAACGACTATTGAAACCATTCAGATTTCTACAAATGAAGTGAATGCCGCCGTCACTCGCCTAACGCCAGAAATCAAGCAGGCCATGCAACAGGCCATGAACAATATCCGTCAGTTCCACAATGCCCAAAAACCAGCAGAAATTGACATTGAAACATTACCGGGCGTTCGCTGCCAGCAAGTTACGCGCCCAATAGATTCAGTTGGGCTCTATATTCCCGGAGGCTCTGCCCCTTTGCCTTCCACAGTACTAATGTTAGGTACACCCGCCAATATTGCGGGTTGCCGTAAAGTCATCCTGTGTTCACCTCCCCCCATTGCCGATGAAATCCTCTATGCTGCCCAACTATGTGGGATCAGTGAAATATTTCAAATCGGTGGAGTCCAAGCAATTGCAGCAATGGCATTCGGAACCGAATCCGTTCCCAAAATAGACAAAATTTTTGGTCCCGGAAACGCATGGGTTACAGAAGCCAAACGTCAGGTAAGCCAACAGATCGACGGTGCAGCGATCGATATGCCCGCTGGTCCATCTGAGGTACTGGTTATCGCTGACAGCGGAGCCAACCCCATATTCACAGCAGCGGATCTACTTTCACAAGCAGAACATGGCCCCGATTCTCAAGTCATACTGGTAACCCCCGATAAAAACTTGGCAGAACAAGTTATCCGTGAAATTGAAACCCAGCTTGCAGTTTTGCCACGCCAGCAGATCGCAACACAAGCCTTGCAAGCCAGCCGGATTATTATTACTGAAAATCTCACCCAATGCGTGACAATCAGCAATCAATATGGCCCAGAGCATTTGATCATTCAAACTCGTCAGCCTGAGCAACTGGTTGAGCAGATTACTAATGCTGGTTCTATTTTTCTCGGTGATTGGTCGCCTGAATCCGCTGGAGATTACGCTTCTGGCACTAATCACGTTCTGCCTACCTATGGCTATACTTCAACCTATTCCAGCCTCGGCCTGGCTGATTTCCTGAAAAGAATGACCGTTCAGCGGCTCACTCCCCAAGGATTAAGAAACCTCGCACCAACTATCGAAACACTGGCACAGGCAGAACAGCTCATCGCGCACAAAAATGCCGTTACGTTACGCATGACTGCCTTGAACAACTCAGATTTAGAACCACGGGGTTTAAAACCATAAAAAGTTAAGGAACAATCATGAGTACGGTTTTTGATATCAATTCACTGGCAAGAGAAAACGTTCGCAAATTAGTCCCTTATATGTCTGCCCGCCGTCTGGGCGGTCATGGTGATATTTGGTTAAATGCGAATGAATACCCCATCGCACCCAATTTCCAACTCACTGAAAACACACTCAATCGCTATCCTGAATGCCAACCAGCAACAGTAATTCAACGTTATGCCGATTACGCTGATCTGCAACCGGAGCAAATTCTTGTCAGCCGTGGCGCAGATGAATCTATCGAATTGCTGATCCGAGTTTTTTGTGAGCCGGGACGCGATGCTGTACTGTTTTGTCCGCCCACCTATGGCATGTATAGCGTTAGTGCCGAAACCTTCGGCATAGAGCAGAAAAAGATCCCTGCCGGCATCGACTGGCAACCGGATATTGCCGCCATCAAAAATAATCTGGATCGCGTCAAGCTAATCTATATCTGTAGTCCCAACAACCCTACAGGCAACCTCATTGATCCGGCTGCATTACATCAGATCCTTGAATTGACTCGTAACCGTGCCATCGTTGCCATTGACGAAGCCTACATCGAATTTTGCCCACAACATGCAACTACCCATGCTACCACCCGTTGGCTACAAGACTATCCTCACTTAGTCATTTTGCGAACCCTCTCGAAAGCTTTCGCTTTGGCTGGATTGCGTTGTGGATTTACATTGGCTTCTGCCGATATCATCGCGCTGATGCTGAAAGTGATTACCCCTTATCCACTTGCTACACCTATCGCAGATATCGCGGCACAAGCGCTAACTGAAACGGGCATTCAAACAATGAGAAATCGGGTGAAAGAGATCGTCAGCAATCGGGCTTATCTCCAGCAAGCACTCAGTAAATTGGCATTGGTTGAAAACGTGTTTCCAAGCGAAACCAACTATATTTTGGTGAAATTTATCAATGCAGAGTTCGTATTCAAAACGCTATGGGAGCAAGGGATCATCTTGCGTGATCAAAGTAAACAACCGGGATTAGAAAATTGCCTGCGCATTACCATCGGCAGCCGGAATGAATGTGAACAGCTAGTCAGTGCCATTAGTGCACTTTCCAGTCAAACTCAACAAATCAAGGAAACTGAGAACCCATGAGCCAGAAAATGCTTTTTATTGACCGCGATGGAACATTGATCACCGAGCCACTCAGTGATTACCAAGTTGATCGCCTTGATAAATTGGCTTTTGAGGTTGGAGTGATCCCTGCCTTACTGTCTCTGCAAAAAGCCAATTACAAATTAGTGATGATTTCTAATCAGGACGGATTAGGTACAGCCAGTTTTCCACAAGCGGATTTTGAACCACCCCATGCCCTGATGATGCAGGTTTTCACTTCACAAGGTATCCATTTTGAAGAGGTGCTGATCTGCCCACACAAACCAGAAGATAGCTGTCTTTGCCGTAAACCCAAGCTCGGATTGGTACAAAAATATCTGGTCGAAAATGTTATTGATACTGAAAACAGTTATGTCATCGGAGATCGGGAAACCGATCTGCAATTAGCCCAAAACATGGGTATCAAAGGCATTCGTTATCAACCTGAAACACTAGGATGGTCAGCCATTTGTGATCAATTACTCCGCAATGAATTAACTCGTAACGAATTAACCCGTAAAGATCGCCATGCTCACGTTGAACGAAAAACCAAAGAGACCGTTATTGATATTGAAATTTGGCTGGATCATGAAGGAGAAAGCCGCATCAATACTGGCGTCGGTTTCTTCGATCACATGCTGGATCAGATTGCGACTCACGGAGGCTTCCGCATGAATATACAAGTCAAAGGTGATCTCTATATTGACGATCATCATACTGTTGAAGATACCGGTCTCGCGCTGGGAGAAGCGTTAAAGCAAGCATTGGGAGATAAACGTGGCATTGCCAGATTTGGCTTCACACTGCCAATGGATGAGTGCCTTGCACGCTGTGCTCTGGATATTTCCGGTCGTCCACACCTCGAATATAAAGCCGAATTTAAACATCAGCGTGTTGGAGATTTGAGCACAGAGATGATCGAACACTTCTTCCGTTCCCTCTCTTACACCATGGGATGCACCCTACACCTGAAAACCAAAGGCAAGAATGATCACCATCGGGCAGAAAGCCTGTTTAAAGTCTTTGGCCGGACATTGCGGCAGGCCATTCGCATAGAAGGCGATACTCTGCCTAGCTCCAAAGGTGTTTTATAGGAAATGCTATAAAGGAAGTCATGATGAACGTTGTTATTCTAGATACAGGCTGCGCTAACCTTGCTTCTGTTACCTATGCTATCCGTCGGTTAGGTTATAAACCCATTATAAGTTTAGATGCAGATATTGTACGAACAGCCGATAAATTACTTCTACCGGGGGTAGGTACGGCTACCACCGCAATGAAACAGCTTGGACAGCGACAATTAATTCCCTTAATTCATTCTATTACCCAACCTGTATTGGGTATCTGCCTCGGCATGCAATTACTTGCTAAAGTCAGTGCAGAGGGAGATAACGTTCCCCTACTGAAATTAATTGATGCTCCCGTCGAAAAAATAATGACCGCAGGTCTGCCATTACCACATATGGGCTGGAATCAAGTGAAAGCACAGTCAGGTAATCCGCTGTTTCGCTATATCACCGATAACTCCCGTTTCTATTTTGTTCATAGCTATGCTCTGCCTGTTGGTGAGTTTACGATTGCCCAAACCGAATATGGCAATACATTCAGCAGTGCGATTGCAAGAGATAATTTCTTTGGTGTGCAATTTCATCCTGAGCGCTCAGGTGCAGCAGGCGCACAATTACTAAAAAATTTTTTGGAGATGTAAGCGCATGATTATGCCTGCATTAGATTTAATTGATGGAAATGTGGTGCGCCTGCATCAAGGAGATTATGACCAACGTCGGGATTATGGCAGCTTTCCACTCTCCCGATTACAACGATATGAACAGGAAGGCGCTAAATGGCTGCATTTGGTGGATCTCACTGGCGCAAAAGATCCCGCCAAACGCCAAATTGCACTTTTGAAAAAGCTCCTGGCAGGAGTTACTATTCCCGTTCAAGTCGGTGGAGGAATTCGTTCAGAGGCAGATGTAAAAGCATTACTTGAAGCAGGAGCAAGCCGAGTTGTAATTGGCTCTACTGCAGTTACACAACCTGAATTAGTCAAGCAATGGTTTCAACAATATGGGGCAGAAGTAATTGTACTGGCGCTGGACATCCGCATCAATGCAGATGGGGTTAAACAAGTCGCCATCAGTGGTTGGCAGGAAAACAGCAATGCCACTCTTGAGTATGTCATTGAACAATATCTCCCTGTTGGACTAAAACATGTTTTATGTACCGATATTTCCCGTGATGGCACATTAAGCGGCTCCAATATTGCGCTCTATCAGGAGATCAGCCAACAATATCCACAAGTCCAATTTCAAGCCTCTGGTGGTATTGGCAGCCTCACCGATATTTCTCCCCTGCCTGCATCTGGTGTCGCAGGCGTTATTGTCGGACGCGCATTACTGGAAGAAAAATTTACACTGACGGAGGCTATCCAATGTTGGCAAAACGCGTAATTCCATGTCTGGATGTCCGTGATGGGCAAGTCGTCAAGGGCGTACAATTCCGTAACCACGAAACTATTGGTGACATTGTTCCTCTCGCACAGCGCTATGCACAAGAGGGTGCTGATGAGTTGGTATTTTATGATATTACCGCCTCTTCCGATGGTCGCGTGGTAGATAAAAGTTGGGTGGCAAAAGTTGCTGAAGTCATCGATATCCCTTTCTGCGTGGCAGGTGGAATTAAAACTGTCGAAGAAACAGGGCAAATATTGGCGTTCGGTGCAGATAAGATTTCTATCAACTCTCCAGCCTTAGCTGACCCGGATTTGATTAACCGTCTGGCTGATCGCTACGGTGTCCAATGTGTCGTCGTGGGTATTGATACGTGGTTTGATGAGAAAACCAACAGCTATCAGGTTTACCAGTTTACAGGAGATGAAAAACGCACAACCGCAACACGCTGGCAGACATTGGATTGGGTCAAAGAAGTACAACAACGTGGTGCTGGTGAAATCGTTCTGAACATGATGAATCAAGATGGTGTCCGTAATGGCTATGACCTTACTCAGCTAAAATTAGTGCGCGATGTCTGCTCTGTGCCATTGGTTGCTTCCGGGGGAGCTGGCACACCAGAACATTTTCTGGATGCTTTCCAACTTGCAAATGTTGATGGAGCTTTGGCTGCTTCCGTTTTCCACAAACAGATCATTAATATCAGTGAACTTAAACAATATCTTGCTACACAGGGTGTCGAGGTTAGAACATGTTGACAGCACGACAATTAACAGCTCAAGAAATTGAGAAACTGGATTGGAAAAAAGTAGATAATCTGATGCCTGTCATCGTTCAACACGCCACCTCTGGAACGGTGTTAATGATGGGCTACATGAATCAGGAAGCACTGAATATAACGCTCGATTCTGGCAAGGTAACCTTTTTTTCCCGTACTAAACAGCGATTGTGGACAAAAGGCGAAAGCTCCGGCCACTTCCTGAATCTGGTAGAGATCTATCCTGACTGCGACAATGATACTCTGCTAGCCTTAGTGAACCCTATTGGTCCAACCTGTCATAAAGGCACTGAGAGCTGCTTTGCGCCTGCACAAACCGAATGGAGTTTTCTCTATGAATTGGAACAATTACTGGCAAGCCGAAAAAATGCCTCACCGGACAGTTCCTATACTGCTCGCTTATATGCCAGTGGAACAAAACGCATCGCCCAAAAAGTTGGCGAAGAAGGTGTAGAAACCGCATTAGCGGCTACAGTCAATGATAGAGAAGAGTTGACCAACGAAGCCGCAGATTTGATCTATCACCTGCTGGTTTTACTCCAAGATCAAGAACGCGATCTCAGTAGTATCATCCGTCAATTGCGGGAACGGCACGCAGCCAAAGAATAATTTTCAGTGCAGGTATCAACGTTTAAAAGGTAAATTGAGTAGATCCAAGAACTCAATATTACCGTGTATAAAATGTACATTACTTTCGTTGTAGCCATAGGCTTCTCGGTGATATTCGACGTAACTCTTGGCAAATTCAATTTGCTCAAGAGTAGTATCCACGCCGATAACGTTCCCTTCTGGTCCTACCAACTTAGTACTACAGCCGTGAACACTATTTCTCGATAGGAGATCCGCCATAAAAAGATTGAAATTACATAGTTTCTTAATTTAGCGATTATCAGATAACACGTTGATTTGCGAAAATCTACGGCTGTAGTATTAGATACTGTCGTCATGAAATTTTCAGCCAAAGAACAAAGCAACGAATTTGCACTACGGCAGGAAAAGACGCACTATTTTTTGCATAGCGAGTGGCTATACCACGCCAGCGCTTAAGATGAAGAAAGCATTTTCAACCAAATGGCGAAGCCGGTAGAGTTCACGATCATATTCTCTGGCGACCTTCCGATTTTTCCGGCTAGGGATCTAGACTTGCATGCCTTGTTGTTCAGCTTTTTCTACTATTGCGTTGCTATCATAGCCCTTGTCCGCCAAGAGATGCTCTGCATTGAGCCCTTCAATTAAGGTCTCAGCTTGTGAACAATCCTCTGTGGTACCGCTTGTAATAACAATTCTGACTGGCATACCAGGCGCATCCACGGCCAAATGTATCTTTGTATTGAGCCCCCTTTTGTGAGACCCATATCCTGATTACCTCCTGTGGCTCCTGCCGCATCGGGATGAACCTTAATATGGCTGGCATCAATCATTAACCACTCGAAATCGGGGTCATTGACCAACTGTTCGAGCCGCTTTTCCCATATACCTTTGTCTCTCCAGCGGCAAAAACGACGGTGGGTATTTTTCCAGTCACCATAATCAGTATGGAGGTCTCGCCAAGGCGCACCCGTCCGTAAAATCCAAAACACCCCTTTGATAAAACGCCGATTATCTTCAACTACACGCCCCCAAGCGCCTTTACGCCCTGGCAAATGAGGTTCAAGCAGGCTCCAGGCGCGATCTGAAATATCGTGGCGGCGGTGTGCAGGTGTACTCATGGTTAATCGACTCTTATGATGGAATGATGGAATGATGGGTAGGGCAAACGGGTCTAATTTATACAGATGAAAATCCCACTGTCAGGATTTTCATCATATAGCCATTATCCCAGCCAGCCTTCTGGCGCTTAGT
>NZ_FOVO01000086.1 GCF_900115195.1 Xenorhabdus japonica | reverse complement strand
GTTAATCATGTGCTACTGTGAGGCTGTATACAATTATCTGAAACAATAAAAGCCAGTAATAACGGCGTATTAACTGGCTTTTCGAAACGTTATGATGAATCCATTCATTGAGTATCAGGCTTAAACCCGCATGAATACTGGATTGTTGTTATTCAATATTTTCTAGGGGTACACCCATGTGTACACGGCAAAACGAGGTGTTCACTTATTCTCATAAAAAGTAAGTTGTGATTATGTCTTACTGCTTGGATCAGCACGGTCTACCAATTCGCGCAGATGTTGCGCTAGTTGCTCAACAGTTTTCGCACCCGTGGCAGCCTCTACTGTTAAGTTTTCCAGTGTATTGTCGTTATCACGGATCTTGATACCGTTGCGGTAAAGAAAGGTCATGGTAACGAAAAATGCCGTGCGCTTATTGCCATCATTGAAGATATGACCGCGAGCAATAGCAACCCAGTAGGTGGCTGCAAGTTCAAAAATGTCTGTTATGCCTTCGTAGTGGGTTCGGTTTTGCATTCGATAGATGAGTGCTTGCTCTGCCAGAATCGGGCATTCCGGCAACGCCGGGAAGCCGCTGCAATATACGGTCATGAAAAGCGATAACTTCCTGTGCGCTGACCCATATCATCGGTTTGTCAGTGCCTCTACCGTATGCCCATGACGCTGCATAATCGAATCAAACTCTGCATCCAGTTTGGCATTCTGGTATGCCTCGAATTCTGCCTTACTGATAACGACTGCTGAGCTGCCGTCCCGACGAGTAATCTCAACAGGTTCGCCGTGAGTAGCAGCATCCAACACTTCTGAAATATTGGCTCGTGCTTGGGTTGAGGTGTATGTACGCATAATATATCTCCAAATATGTACATGTGAATTGTACGTGGTTTGAGTGTTTATTCAACAATAGTGATCTCGGCACGGATTACCTTTAAGAGCGGCTTTTTATATCCTCATATAACGCAACCAATCGCACGCTAAGCTATGCAGATATAACTTTGCGCTCTAAGATGGGTTCATTTGGATCACATCACGCTCACGTCACGTAATTCCCACGAAATAAACGTAAACCCCCATGTAAAACGCACTACACCGCACCAGTGCTATCTGCTTATCTGTGAATTTTGGCATTGAGTTATCTCCTATGACTAATACGGGTAACATCTAAAATGGTTTTTAACATCCAAGGTGTACCCAATAACCATGCGTTACTGTGATTCGTTCTGCAATGCTCTGGTAGTAAATAAGTATCCCCCGGCATAGCCTGTCTTTCCTACACAAATATTGCCGGAAGTTGCATCTGTTTTTGAATTTTTGTATTTATTGTGGAACTCAACAATAAAGCCTGTTTGAGGCCC
>NZ_FOVO01000089.1 GCF_900115195.1 Xenorhabdus japonica | reverse complement strand
ACACGAGATTACAAAACACCGAATGAGTTATTTAAAGGAATACCCACTCATTTACTTCGTTCATTACGGTGTTGCGCTTAATATGTGAATCCAAGTTATATACAATATGTTATGCATCTGATTGCATATTGTTATTTATAATTTAAATAAAACTTCATAATAATGCATGCATCTTTTGGGTCATGATGCCAATTTATTGATAGCGATGAATGTTTAAATAATACCCTATGACTCTGTCATGTATTACGCTTACTGACCACATGCAGTTTCCCCGCCAGTGTTTTTTCATCGCTTCTCCAGCCATCGGTCATCTAGATCACAATGTTGAAGGGAGTCAGTATCGCCATCAGACGCATCAATGTCTTCTTTGTTCTTGGGCCAAAAACGTGGGCGATCACTTTCCGTCTGATCCGGTCGTAAGCATAAAAGAGCCAACGGGGCTGATTCTTTAACTTCACCTACGACCACTGTTCATTCATTTCGCAACAGACAATCACTTCAGTGCCGGGAGCAATGGCTTCTGTTACCGATTGGGGTCTGAGCTTTTTAAATGGCGAAGGACAGTATTCAGACCAATCCCCATCACACGCGCTGTCGCCCGGCATCCCGTTCCATTCATGGCCATATCGACGATTTGCTTATGTGTACCGGGACGACAAGCGGCATAAGTGAATTCCCGTTGCCAAGAATGACGGCAGGACTGGCAAAGATAACGTTGATGACCAGAGCGAGAGCGCCCATTACGGTAGATCCCTTTAACTGCACAACAAGATGGGCAGGTCACATCAATCTTTGCCATCTGAATGTTCTCCAAATAGACATACTATACATGATTCAATAAATTGATATCATGATCCAAAATATCATAGACAGGTAACAGGTGAGTGAAACCATCTCTATCAAGAAAATGTCCACCATTATCAACATTAATCACTTCTGCTTGTAAAGAACAAGCTAACTCTCGTGAAGATTGTGGAGAAACAATTTCATCATTAGAAGAAATGAGTGAAATACGGTGTTCGGTTACCCCACGCAAAAAAGCATAATCTAATGGTTCAACAGTAAAAGAGTTTAACTCTGGTAAAGTAATTTGAGGAGAATCAAATCCAGAGACCAAAAATTAGGGCAAACGGGTCTAATTTATACAGATGAAAATCCCACTGTCAGGATTTTCATCATATAGCCATTATCCCAGCCAGCCTTCTGGCGCTTAGTC
>NZ_FOVO01000043.1 GCF_900115195.1 Xenorhabdus japonica | reverse complement strand
TGACTATCCTGAATGCAATGCTCAGAAAGAACGAAGAATGGAATGAATCTTACCATCACGTTGCGCCATAATTTTTATGTTCAAGACAGTTGCTTACCCGGATTTGAATCCCATCGAACCCAAATCGGCTGAAGTAAAGGCAATCAGAAGAAGAGAAAGGTGTTCAATTGATGAGCTGTTTAGGGTGCATGTTGACTATGCCTGATTATATTGATTCTGCTATAGCTATCTCCGCGTTTCGTGATCCCCAATAACCTGACTTTTCCTCCGCGGCTATGTTCCCTTGGTATCAGCCCCAGATAGCTGGCAAAATGGCGGCCATTTTTGAAGTCATTGCTGTCGCCCAAGACGACCATCAGAGCCGATGCTCCCAGTGGACCGATACCCGGCAGTGTCAGTAACCGCCCGATATCTTCCTGTTGCGTATTCAGGTGGTCGAGGCGTTTATTCAGCTTCATCAGGCGCTGCTGTTGTTCTTTGAGTTCAAACAACAGTTCCTGAAACAGTTCACGGCTCATTTGAGTCAGGTCATTTTCCGCGTTTTCCAGATGATCAGGCAAACATTGCTCAACTTTGTGAGCGCTTTCTGGGATAGCAATGCTATATTCCAAGCCTAATCCCCGGATTTGATTAATCAGCACCGTTCTGTTTTTCATTAGCCGCTGGCGAACCCGATGCAAACACTGAATATCCTGCTGTGCCTGTGTTTTTTCCGGAACATACAGTATTCCCGGGCGACTGTCTGCTTCCACAAGAGCCATAGCATCATTTTTATCATTCTTGCTGCCCATTCTGAAGGGCGCGACATATTGGGAACTGATTTGCTTCACTTCGTGACCAAAGCGTTTAAATTGGCGACTCCAGTAATTTGCACTCCCACAGGCTTCCATTACAATTTTTGAAGGGGGTTGTTGCGCAATGAAAGCCGTCAGTTTATCGCGTGAAACCACCGTATTTTTAATCATTTTTCCAAGCGGGGATGCAATATGTAATTGAAACACTCGCTTTGCTAGGTCAATTCCGATAACTTGTTCCATTGGGCACCTCTTCATGTTTTTACTGATATATTCAGCATGGCTCACTGAAGCCGCTTAGGGGAGGTGTCCATTTCATTAATTCTGGATAAGAAATTGACGAGAAGCCTGTTTCAGGAGCAATGTTTTGGTGCATACCAAAAACCGCTCCGGGGAGGAACAGGCAATGAACAAATTAGTTGAAATTTTCATCGATGTCGATGACTTTTGTTGTTTTTTCATTCCACAATGGGAACAATTTTGTCTCAATAAGGGATATCGCCTACGTCGTAGAAAAGGTCATATGTATCCCAGTGAAATCATGACCATCTTGATCCTCTTTCATCTGTCGCATTATCGTGATTTTAAACATTTTTATCTGGAGCATATTTGGCGATATCATCATCACGACTTCCCCACCTTGCTCAGTTATACTCGTTTTATCAGTGTCGCTCCTTCCGTTTTAGTGCCGCTGTGCAGTTATCTGACGCAATTAAAAGGAAAACCCACAGGCATAGCTTTTATTGATTCCACGCGTTTGAGTGTCTGTCATAACATCCGTATTCCCCAGCATAAAGTTTTTAAAGGAATAGCACAACGTGGGAAAACCTCAATGGGCTGGTTCTACGGCTTCAAATTACACCTAATTGTTAACCATCACGGTGACATTCTGGCACTGAAAGTGACGCCGGGGAATGTCGATGATAGGGAATCTGTACGTGAATTATCAAAAAAACGGGTAGGAACGCTTTACGGTGATAAAGGTTATCTCAGCCAGACACTGGCGGATGATTTAGCTAAAAATGGTATCACACTTATCACAAAAAAACTCCGTAACATGAAAGCACACATGCAAAATATGTGGGATAAGATAATGTTAAAAAAGCGATTTATTATTGAGACGATTAATGGACAATTAAAATTAATTTCCCAGATCGAGCACTCACGCCACCGGAGTATAAAAGGATTTATGATAAATGTTTTATGTGAGCTGATTGCTTATTGCCTGAAATTGAAAAAGCCATCACTTAAGAATTTCTTTTCAGAGGCCGATTTGCCCGTGATGGCTTAAACGGTATTCGAGTTAATTATTTTTTTACTGATTGTTATTTTATTGATACTTTAACTCTCCATAATTGTATTTACCAAGATAATAAATTTATGAGTTTCTTGGATTCACATATTAAGTGCAACATCGTAACGAACGAAGTAAATGAGTGGGTATTCCTTTAAATAATTCATTCGGTGTTTTATCATCGCGTGTTTTACGAGGACGATGATTTAAGCGATTTGCCACAAGGTTAATCTCTAACTCTGATACCTGATTAAAATCGGTTCCTTTTGGAAAGTAATCTCTGATTAATCCATCCGTGTTCTCATTTATCCCTCTTTCCCAGGGAGAATACGGGTGAGCAAAGTAAATGTTTGTCTCTAAATTTTTACTGATACGTTCGTGTTCAGAAAATTCGAGTCCATTATCAAAAGTGATTGTTTTAAATTTATTTTTTATCGGTGATAAGTGTCTTGTTATTGCTTTTGCAACCTCTTCGGCTGTTTTATCTTCAAGTTTAATTATGACTGTAAATAACGATTTTCGTTCAACTAAGGTCAATAATGCACTTTGATGATCTTTGCCAACAATGGTATCCCCTTCCCAATCTCCAATATGCTGTTTTTTATCAACACATTTTGGGCACTTTTCAATGCTGACTCTGTTTTTGATTTTGCCTCTGCGTTCATAACTTCCCTAGCGTTTACGATACGGTTTTTTAGCAATTCTGAGAGGCTGCCATCAATCACTACCATTAATTTTATCCTTTAAAATCAATCTATAAACTGTTTCATGATGTAAAGATATTATATTTTCCCTTTTGAGATAGCCGACTGTCTGCTCAGGACTTAAATCTTGCCAAGTTAACTATTTAATCAATTGTGTGATCTCTGGTGTCACTTTTACTGCGTTTACCGCAATATGGCGGCGCTCTGAGGTTTTAAGCTGAGCCTGTTTAGGACAGTATTTTGTGCTTTCCTGTTTCGGTTCAACTCTCGGCTAATCGTTGATGGGGCTCGATTAAGCGATGTTGCAATAAAGCGTTGGGTAAAACCGGCTTCTTTTAAGCTGAAAATCTGATATCTTTCTATTTCGGTCAGTTGTGTATAGGTCATAGCGTATTTTCCTTTGGCGAGAAAGATGCCTACTATAGCAACTAACCGCCTTTCTTAGAAATTGCACTTATTAGGCAAATCCAAGTCTTTCATAAATATATTCCTTCAACTTCAATCATTGATTTTCTAAAGAAAATAATCTTCTCACAAATAATTTAATTCATTTTTATAGGAAATATCTTTGTCATGATTAAATATATTCCAGTAATAGTCACAAGATATAATAAATTATGCCAGCATGTTAATCCTGATGCTTGTGAGTGTATGGTTTCCAATATTTGAGATATAAATTACGCACATGGAAAATAGGAAACATCAAGTAAACACATTAATACTTTACCGTAAAAATATACAGCATCAACTTTTGATATTAATGCATATAAAATATTAAAAAAATAACACCAATAACAAATCAATTTAATTGTTAGCTAATTAATTATATGTAAGTATATGAACAATTATCTATCAATTAGATAATTAATAATGCCATAGGCAGGATGTGCATAATGCGTGAAATTAAGTGCTCCACAAACAAAAGTTGAAACGGTTCATACGACTTTCAGAGCTATAGCACAGCCTTTAACTTACTAATAAACCAATAAAATAAATATAGGTATATATGCAACAACTCAATATCACAAATAGCCACCGTCTGGTTCGATCCGAGGCTGAGATACTCGAGCTTATTCTAACCGAAATAACTAATACATCACATCCGGATCTCGTCATCATGGCAGGACATTTCATGCTTTTCCTCGACGAAGAGCAAAAGCTCCTTGTTCCGGGGATCATTGAGGAAAATTTTTCACCCATGCGCGAAAGAATTGCGCGGCGTGTAGGTATTTTTCCAGGATACACCTGGGAACTTGGTGTTCGGATTGCAGAGCAGCTTGAGCCGCAATTCGACGCAATCAAATTCTTGCTACTCATCAATGATTGGCAATATGTTTCGCACGATAGCGGTTCTGCATCCGAATTAAGACAGGCCTTCTACGAGAAATTCAGCACACTTCCGACCTCGTACAAATCTATCTTAGAACGTAGTGGACAGTTTTCTGAGCAGAACATACTTGCAAGTCGAAAACATCCTATTGCCTACCCGGAAACCTGGCTGAAATATCGGTTCCAAAAAAGTGCCAACAAGTTTGTCAAAGCAGGACGCTTGGAACGTCGCATTCTTGATAATGGCCCTAATCCCGGAACCGAAATCTCCCTTGTAGATGAAAACGGCGACTATAGACCTCTCATTACCTGTGGCGTTACTGGGTGCGCAGGGGAGATTACCGAAATGATAGCTGAGGTTTATAATGCACAGCATCGTCTTCTGGTTATCTTTGCCCCCGGAGAGTGCTTCCACCCCGTCAAAACAGGGGTAAGTACAGCTCTCTTCCTATATGGACTGTCTGGTATGAAGGTCATCGTCGCAGATCCAGGTGGAAGCGGAGAAATGCAACCAGAAGAGATTTTTTCGAAGCTCGTTAACGTTGAGGTTTTCACTTCTTAACGGAGAGTTGTTATGAATGTCAATGAAAACGCTAATGGCATCATCTATCTAGACCACTGTGCCACAACGCCGTGTTTTCCAGAAGTTGCTGATATCATGCGGTCTTACATGGACAATGAATTTGGTAACCCGTCTTCTTCTCATGTGATGGGGCGTCGTGCCCGATATGCTGTCGAGTGTGCAACTCAGCAAATTGCATCGCTCATCGGTGCTCGCCCAGAAGAAATTGTTTTTACATCGGGTGCTACAGAAGCCAATAATATCGCGCTTTTTTCAAGTTTTGCCCACAATGAACGTGCTCCTGCGGGAGCACTGCTTTGCCCCATTGACCATAAATCTGTGCTGCATGTTGGTAAAGAATTAGCTCGCCGGAAGCTTGCTATCGACTACCTCCCTGTTGCCGCTAATGGTCGAGTACAACCAGAAGATGTCATGACTAAATTGACGGCTGATACCCGCATTATTAGTGTTGCTCATGTGAATTCTGAACTAGGAACAATTCAGCCGATAGATGAAATAGCTGCGATCACACGCCGATCAGGGACTTGGCTACATGTAGATGCAGTCCAGTCCGTCGGAAAACTTCCCTTGAATGTTAAGGACACCGGGGTTGACTTATTGTCACTTTCCGCCCATAAACTGCGGGGGCCGAAAGGAATCGGGGCGCTCTTTGTCGATTCACGCATAGCAAAGCATTTAAGGCCTTTTATCTATGGTGGCGGTCAAAATCATTTGCGCAGCGGCACCTTGCCAACATCATTGATTGTAGGGTTCGGTCTTGCGTGCCAAATAGCTCAATCGAACCTTATGCAACATAAAACAAAAGTCACGGCGCTGAGAAACTATTTCGTGACTCGTCTTCTACAAAAAGCACCAAATGCTGTGTTGAACACAGATCTTTCTTGCAGCTCACCCTATATCGTGAACGTTCGGTTTGAAGGCATTGCTTCGGAAGCACTAATATCTGGCTTGCACCAAGTAGCTATATCGTCAGGCTCTGCTTGCAACTCCACAGAACTACAACCCTCATACGTTCTTACAACTGTTGGCTTAAGCGCTGTTCAAGCTGGTTCATCAGTTCGTTTTTGTCTAAGTCCAGATCTTGACAATAAAGTATTAGATACCGCAATCGAACACCTCTTCTTCCGATTAAATTCAATGCGTTAGGAGAACTATTCATGACCATACAAACCTCTTCCCCAAGCTCTGGTTTTTATGAGCGAGCTTTCGGAAGTTTTTCTTCTAAAGCCGTCTCCGAAGTGCGCAAAGAAACCTATGGAGAAGATTTGGGACAGAACAACTGGTCTTCTGTTGATGAATTTAGAAAGTTTTCGCAATGGCTTAAATTATCCGATCGCTCACATGTGTTAGATGTATGTAGTGGATCTGGCGGTCCCGCACTGTTCCTGGCAAAAACAAACGGCTGTAGAGTGACAGGTGTTGACATTCATCCTGATGGCCTTCTTACTGCCAGACAACTTGCAGTAGATTTCGAACTGCAATCCCGTTGTAACTTTGTTGACAGTGACGTTCGTCAGCCTCTGCCATTTCCTGATGGCACTTTTGACGCACTATGGTGTATCGACTCTGTGATTCATATTTGGGATCGGTTGGCTCTGCTACGCGAATGGTATCGACTACTGAAACCAGGTGGGCGGTTTTTATATACCGATCCCACATTGGTAACGGGTATGCTCAGTAAAGAAGAAATTATGTTGCGGGGCACTCCAGGTTATTTCCTTTATAGCCCAGTCGGATTGAACGAGCGTTTGATCAGAGAAGCCGGTCTTTGCCTTGAAATGCAGGAGGATCTCACACAAAGCGTTGTTGAGCTGAGTGAACGCTGGCGTGTCGCGCGTGAAAAGCGTAAGGAGCAGCTTACCGCCATGGAAGGTGACGGGGCGTTCGAAAATATGCAGAACTTCTTGTCCACCACTCAATTAATTTCAATTGAGCGAAGGTTGTCGCGTGTAGTCTTTGTCGGTTATCGCCCGTGACAGCTTCCTATTATTGTCGGATAGATTAGCTGTCTTAACTTCTGGAGTATATTCAACTTAACTATTGCCGGGCTGAATGCCCGGTTTATTTTTTAATATATTGTCTTGTAAAAGATTTATTTATTTGTGAGATAATACTTCTCTCAAAATAGAGAGAACTAAAACAGACCAAGAAGAGCCAATATATTAATGATTCTTCTTGGATAGATATATTGTGATTTACTTAATAGAACTCATAAGGCTAATACGCTGTTGTTCTAAGTTACTAGCTTTGCTACACGCTTCCTCTTTTAAGCGCTTGAATTCCTTTTCCTGCTTTTTCCATTCAGCATCAAAGCCATTTTGCATTCCACCCAACCCACCGAGGAGAGACATTAACACCTGTTTGCCGTCACCATTTTGATTGCTATTTTTATGACTCATTTCGTTAATGCTATCCTGCAAAATACCACCAAGGCTCTGCTCGATAAGTTTTTTACCTTCGGATTCTACTTGTTTAGCTACCTGAGCGTTGAACATAAAACCATCATCACGGGTTTCAATTACTTTATCAATTTGTTTATTGAGTTCAGATTCCAATTGAGATAAACGGGTGCGAACATTGCTTTCCTTGCCCATCGTTTCAACAACTACTTTATCCAGCGACTGACGGGCACTTGCCAAATGACTCTGCGCTTCTTTCTTAACCCACGGCAAATCCTGACGAATCGTTTGTTGATATTGCAGGGCCTTGCTACGTTGTTCTGTACTCAATGGTAACGTTTTACCATCACGCATAATGGAACCATCAGGCAGTATTTTCAGGTTTCCACTAGCTCCTGCAATCTGGACAGAATTTGGCGTGACAATAATGTCATCATTTAGCGTCACATGACATTCAGAAATCGCCTGTGCCTGAGTAACAACTACCTGAGACGCAAATAACAATGATGCAGCAATCGTGATTCTGCGGAACATACATTCTCCTGATTTATTTTGTGTGTTTTTTTGCGTATTTATTTTGTGTAATAGCTTCTCATCAGCACGAACAAAATTAAAAAATAGAACGTCCAATACGCCCGGCCAACTTTTCCAGTGCCGCACAACCCGCCAATGAGTTACCGGATTTATCCAACTCAGGAGACCACACCGCTACGGTGAATTCTCCCGGGACAACACAAATAACTCCACCGCCAACACCCGATTTTCCTGGCATACCGATCCTGAAAGCAAATTCACCGGAACCATCGTACATACCACACGTCAACATCAAAGCATTAATCTGGCGAGTTTGTCGAAGGCTCAAAATTTGTTGACCGGAACCAATCATGCGTCCTTGGTTGGCTAAATAAATAAAACATTGAGCCAATTCAACGCAATTCATTTTCAAAGCACAGTATTGGAAATACGTTTGCAGAACCGTAATAACATCATTCTCAAAATTACCGAATGATTTCATCAGGTAAGCTATCGCGGCATTACGACTGGAATGCTCCATTTCTGAACGGGCAACGGTATCATCATAGCAAATGTCTTTTTGACTGGTGAGGTTGCGGACAAACTCCAGCATTCTATGCTTAGGTGCACTCAAACGTGATTGCAGCATATCGCAAATAATCAATGCTCCCGCATTAATAAAAGGATTGCGAGGAATTCCCTTTTCTAATTCCAATTGTACTAATGAGTTAAATGGCTGCCCCGACGGTTCCGTACCCACTCGTTGCCAGATATCCTCTTCCTTATAACGTGTCATCGCTAATGTTAAGCTCAACACTTTAGAAATCGATTGGACGGAGAAGCGTTTATCTGCATCTCCCGCTTTAAAAACCTGCCCATCTACCGTGCAAATGGCCATCGCCAAATTATTTACCGGAACTTCCGCCAGAGCAGGAATGTAACCTGCTACTTTTCCTTGGCCAATCAAAGGGCGCACTTCTTCTAAGATATCTGCCAATAACGAATTAGAGAACCTTACCTTCACCACTTTCTCTCCAGACAAATAGGGCTCCCCAAGGAGCCCCTGCATACAGCGCTATTTTTTATGCAACAGCGAATCAATCCCACCACACATCAAACAGTTCTGATGTGATAACTTCTTCCATACCGCGATCTTTCAACCAATTCTCTACCAATTGTCGATGTTCTTCAGTACATTTGCCGATTTTTTGCAGGCAGACGATACCTTCCCATTGCAAATAACCGCTGGCATCCAGAGCAAGGCCATTTGGCTCAATCAGCTCTTCAATCAAGGCATCCACCGTACTATCAACAACCTCAACGGATGTATCAGCCGGAAAATACCACTTTACAGAAAAACCCAATTCCTGAAACTCATTAATACGCAATTTTTTACGCAGACGACGACTACGATTTTTAGCCATTATTTTACCCTCTCAAACATTAGATCCCATACGCCATGACCTAACCGCTGACCACGCATCTCAAATTTCGTGACCGGACGCGAATCAGGACGTGGCACATAATCACCGTTTTCCGATAAGTTTCGATACCCTTCTGCTGCGCTCATCACTTCCAGCATATGCTCTGCATATGGCTGCCAGTCAGTTGCCATATGAAAGACACCACCTATTTTCAGCTTATTTTTAATCAATTGTGCAAATTCAGGCTGCACAATTCTACGCTTGTTGTGACGAGCCTTATGCCATGGATCAGGGAAGAAAAGCTGAACCATTTCCAGACCCTGATCTGGGATCATATTGTTCAACACTTCGATAGCATCATGACACATGACACGCAGGTTACTGAGCTTCTCTTCTTCTGCGGATGCCAAACATGCCCCAACTCCTGGTGCATGAACTTCAATCCCCAAAAAGTTTTTCTCTGGATTTTGGCTTGCCATCGTCACCAATGATGCACCCATCCCAAAACCAATCTCCAGTATTACCGGAGCCTTACGACCAAAAAGCTCTTCCATATTGGGAATTTCTGCCTGATAGTCCACCCCCATCTTCGGCCACACATCATCAAGCGCTTGCTGCTGGCGACTCGTTAACCGTCCCTGCCGACGCACAAAACTGCGGACACGGCGCAACGCCCTGCCATTTTCATCATATTCCGGTGAAATTACGTTATTTATCATGGTACTTTCTGTCAGTTTTAAAGACATTTTTTCAGGCGCCCGGGACTTTATATACCGCAGGATTGCCCTAAGAGAGTGCAATTATGCAAAGATGGCTGAGTTTATCAAGTTCAGTGTCCATAAGCACAACTTTAATGCTAGTTTGCGTAACGTTTCGAAACAAAGTTCGGGTTTACACTGAGGTTACACTATGTTGCAATCCCGCTCACAAAACAATAAACAGATATAAAGACAATTATTCTAATGATGGAAGCCGAGCAATTTTCACAGGTGGTACTTGAATGGTATCACCGCTATGGCCGCAAGACTTTGCCGTGGCAATTGGAAAAAACATCCTATCACGTCTGGCTTTCAGAGGTGATGCTGCAACAAACGCAAGTCGCGACAGTCATTCCCTATTTCCAAAAATTTATTTCACGTTTTCCCAACGTTGCTTCTTTGGCTGCTGCACCACTGGACGAAGTTCTCCATTTGTGGACAGGTTTGGGATATTACGCACGCGCTCGTAATTTGCACAAAGCAGCGCAACAGATTGTGACGTTACACGACGGCAATTTTCCGACAACATTTGATGATGTTGTTGCCCTGCCCGGAGTAGGGCGCTCGACTGCCGGAGCCATTCTTTCGCTGTCCCAAGGCAAGCATTTCCCTATCCTTGATGGTAATGTGAAGCGTGTTTTGGCTCGCTGTTACGCCGTTGACGGATGGCCGGGGAAAAAAGAAGTTGAGAACCAATTATGGGATATCAGCACACGTGTTACCCCCAAACAAGGCGTCGAGTTTTTTAATCAGGCGATGATGGACTTGGGTGCTATTGTCTGTACCCGCAGCAAACCAAAATGTGAGTTTTGCCCACTTAATGCGGGTTGCATTGCTTACGCCAAGCATAGCTGGGACAATTATCCGGGGAAAAAACCGAAACAAAGCATTCCTGAAAAAACCGCCTACTTTTTATTAATGCAACATGGTGATACGGTTTGGCTAGAACAGCGCCCACTTTCAGGTATTTGGGGTGGTTTGTTTGCTTTCCCACAATTTGCGGATCAGGCATCACTGGAACAATGGCTGGAAAATTCAGGCATTTCTCACAGCAAACCTGAACAACTGATAGCATTCCGTCATACATTCAGTCATTTTCATTTAGATATCGTCCCCATTAGAATTGATATTTTATCTTTTGATTCCTGCATGGATGAAAACAAAGGACTTTGGTATAACTTACGCCAGCCAGCAATGATTGGATTGGCAGCTCCCGTTGAATACCTTTTGCAACAATTGGGTTAATTTACCCACTATTTTGAGGATTAATTATGAGCAGAACTATTTTTTGTACTTTTTTGCAACAAGAAGCCGAAGGCCAAGATTTTCAGCTCTATCCCGGAGAATTGGGCAAACGTATTTTTAATGAGATTTCTAAAGAAGCATGGCAACAATGGATGGGTAAACAAACCATGCTGATTAATGAAAAAAAGCTAAATACCATGAATCCAGAAGATCGCAAGCTGCTTGAACAAGAGATGGTAAAATTCCTGTTTGAAGGACATGACATTCAAATCGACGGTTATACACCACCGGAACAATAATATTACTACTCGATTGGCATAATAAGAGCCATTTTTTATGGCTCTAAACATGAGCATTAATAAAATCTCAATATTCAACAGCATTAATATCCAACGGCATTGTAAAATGAAAAGACTGCTGGCTCTGATTCTCCTCGCCCCACTTTTAATTTCCTGTTCTAGCAAAAAAGATATTGAATACAACGAAGAATATGTAAAAGACACCAATGGATTCGATATCTTAATAGGACAATTTGCTCACAATATTGAAAATATTTGGGGTTTGCAGGAAATTTTAATCGCAGGCCCAAAAGATTACGTTAAATATACAGATCAATATAAAACCCGCAGCCATATTAATTTTGAGACGGGAAATATTACGATTGAAACCATATCTTCAATTGAACCCGATGAGCATTTACGTAAAGCGATCGTTACTACTTTACTGATGGGAGATGCTCCGGGAACTATCGATCTTTATTCGGATGCCAATGATATTCCGATCAGCAAAGAACCGTTTCTATATGGGCAGGTTTTAGATAATAGTGGTGAACCTATTCGCTGGGAATGGCGCGCACGTCACTTTGCCAATTATCTGATTCAGAACAAATTGCAAAAACGCCAGTCGGGGTTACACGTTATTTGGTCAGTCACCATGCAGTTGGTTCCTAACCATTTAGATAAACGCACCCATAAATATCTCCCTATCGTTCGTAAAGCATCTATCAAATATGGCGTTGATGAATCCCTAATCCTTGCCATCATGCAGACTGAATCCAGTTTTAACCCTTATGCCGTTAGTCGCTCTGATGCTTTGGGGCTTATGCAAGTAATGCAACACACAGCCGGACAAGATGTTTTCAAGATGCAAGGAAAATCAGGCCAACCTAGCCGTAGTTATCTCTTTGATCCTGAGAACAACATTGATGCTGGCACAGCTTATCTATCAATATTGCAAAATACATATTTAGGTGGAATCAAAAACGCTACCTCACGTCGATATGCCGTTATCACGGCTTATAATGGCGGTGCAGGCAGTGTATTGCGCGTATTCTCCAGTGACAAGAAAAAAGCAGCTCAGATCATCAATTCAATGAAGCCGGGCGATATTTATGAAACGCTGACTAATAAGCATCCTTCTGCCGAATCACGTCGCTATTTAATCAAAGTGAACAACGCGCAGAAAAGCTATCGCAGATAATTGATAATAAATTCTTTTATAGTAAAGAACTAACAAATGGAGAGGTGATTATCTCTCCATTTTGTTTGGAATTATAGCTTGTTGTGTAATTTAAGAGCATATAAATAAATTTATGCAGAAAGTGTTTGACGGATTAGGCTGAATACGGTTTAATGCGCCTCGTTAGCCCGGATAGCTCAGTCGGTAGAGCAGGGGATTGAAAATCCCCGTGTCCTTGGTTCGATTCCGAGTCCGGGCACCAATTTTAAAACTCGTTTGTTGAAGTGATATCAATAACTTAACACGTGAGTCAGAAATAAGTGCTGTTAAGCAAATGTTAATAAATATAACCTATTACTTTGCGTAAGTTAATAGACTAAAAACAGCTACTTTACGAAGTCAGATGAACACAGTTTGTGCTCACCTTTTTACGCTGAAAGTAATGATTTCAGTAATTGATTCTGATGTCAAGTCAGGTGATTGTCAGAATTGACCGCCGAACACACTTCCCTGTTCTTCGTTTTGTGTCTCCACCTCCAAACCATCCCTTAACCCAGTGACACAGTCAGGGCAATCCCGCTGATATCTTGCCCTGTTTTTTTACATCGCGTTAACGGATTACACCGAAATATCCAGATAAAACGCCAGTTCATTCGCCAGTGTTTTACCCGCGATGTCCATATCGATATCAATATACTCTATCGTGGTCGCCACACTGCGGTGTCCCAACAAACACCTGACCAGCTGCAAATTACGGTCGGGTGCCTTCATCAGCTCTGTCGCCAGCGTATGACGAAAACGATGGGGGGAGACGGCAAAACCACACTCTTTAGACAGGCGGTTAAAGAAAGAACGAAGATGCTGCTTTTCTCTGTCATGATTATACAGGTGACTGACATGACGTCCGTGATGACGAAAACGCAGACGGGTTAAATCAAACAGCAGATCATTCTCTTTCGCCCCACAGGCTTCTGCCTGTTCAACCAGCTGCGCCAGTCCTGTCTTTTAGTCACATCTTAAATTACGAGCAAATAACCGCAATTTGATAAATATACCCAACTGATTTTAAAGGAAATATTCTCCAATGCTGTCTCGAGGAGTTTAAAATAATTTATATAAAAAACAGCAGGATACAAAGTTGTGTATAAGAGACAGGCGCCAGTCGGGGTTTCAGTTGCGGGATCATCGGTACCCGCCATTCACTGTGGTTTTTACTGCCTTCCACACGCAATTCAATGTAACTGTTGTCCAGATTAATATCCTGTAACCGCAGATGCAGCAGCTGATTCAGGCGCATGCCCGTTAGCCGGAAGGTATCCAGTACGGTCAGCCAGTACCACGTCGGGTATAAGGCACAACGTCCTCCCCGCAAAGCGGCTTGTAAACGCTCTTCCTCCTCATACTGCTGCATCCGCAGGTAAATCCCGGTTATCTGCGCCTTACACAGGGTTTTCTTCTTTTTTTCTCTTTTTTCACTGCCGCATCGTGAAACGGATTTTTGGGGTGTGATAACAGTTTTCTTTCCATGCCGAAATTAAAAATGGCCTGCAGGTGTGCCACTTTATTGTTCCACGTATACCCGGACTATTTTTTCTATCAGCAGGTCACGCCGCCAGCGCAGAACATCCCGGTGAGTCACTTTCTCCGGTGATCCCGTTTCACCCATATACCGGATAAAGACCCGTACCACCTTGCGATAACTCCATTCGGTTGCCGGCCGTAACATCCGTGAAAAAAATACTCGTCCAGCAACGCATCCCAGCCCATTTTTTCCTCATTATTTAACATGATTGTTTCCTTAGTGTGTAAAGTTGTGTTCCGGTACAGAAGCATCCCATTAATAAACTGAAAATTAATTAACACGTTGAATTATTTTATTTTTCATATAATGACCTTTTGCACATTGCAGAAACAAGGCATTCTGACGCTGATACGGGGCGCTTGAACAATTTCAAATCGTTATTGTTACTATTTGTATTATTTCTCATCGAAATTTCACTCCGGTGCCTGAAACAATGACAGTAATGTCCGGGTATCATCGGCGGTGTCGGGCGCAGGGGCGGTTATCGGTGTGACAAGCGAAGTAACCGGATCTGGTGATGCCTGAACGGTAGCCACCTTCGCTTCAGCAGACTCAACAGGCTTCAGCAACGGCGACTTCACCTGCTCAGCCGCTGACTGAAGCAGTAAATCCGTCAACGGAACAGAAGAAGGATGCCCGCCAAGATGCAACATCAGACACTGCCACGCGTCGGGTACTAAAGACAGCCAGGTGATCGCTTCTTCCGGTAACAAACGGGCAGCCAGCAGCGTTTTATGAGAAACAGGCAACTCAGGCAACGAGACATGAAATCGGAAACGGAAACGGCGTGCAGGCACCCACAACCCCGGCAGCCAGTGGTGCCCATCATCCAGTTCACCTTCCAGTTGCCGCAACAGAGGCAGGTGGTAAAACAACGCGGCCCAGAATACCACTGTCTGCCACAACAAGCTCTGCGCGGCCTGTGTTTCCGGCGCCACGCCGGGTGGCAGCATGTGTCCTTTCGCCAGCCGCACGGCACAGGCAGTAAATTGCAGGGTCAGATCTATAAACCCACCACGATAAGACCAGACTCCTTCCTGTGTGGCAGGAATATGCTGCACACGGGCGCATAATTGCCGGAGCGGATCCAGATAAAACTGCTGATACAACCCCGCGGGCAGCGCACTGTTTTCCCACAGTTGCCGGAGAGACTGACAACGTTCTGAGTTTGCCAGCAGCGCTTCCGCTGACTGTGGCAGGAAATACCCCCGGTTGTCGCGAAGGGTTTCCGCTTGTTGTCCGGATGATTTTGATGATGTCACAGGCTGGCGGGCAAAATGACGTTTCAGCAGCGTGCCGGCAATCACCTGCCAGACGGTTAAACGCAAAGGTGCCATCGTGATACCTCACACGTTAAACGCTGCCTGTCGTCCGTGCCGGAGAATATCCTGCACTTCGCGGCATTATTGATGACAGGGCGAAACCATATGCAGCGACAGTAAATGCGCCTCATGCCATAATACACGGGCAGCCTGTGTATTCTGCCAGCCCTGCTCAAGCACGACTGACTGACACAACTGTTGCTGTTGCTTTTCCAGTGACAGGCGCTCCGATGCCAGTGTCACCGGTTGCGCCCAGACAATCTCGTCATAAAAGCGACCGCCGAGTACCTTGTTATCCTGAATATCATAAATCATCACGGTCATTGGAAAAAAAGCCCGCCGGCACTGACCCGAGGGCGTTTCCGGTACCGGCCAGTCACCCAAAAGATGCATAACTTTCAGCCGTTGTACCGCTTCGGTGACAGAAGCTGTCTCGCACACGGTCAGGGTTTCCTCCCGCAGTGATTGGGGCCTTTCGGGATGTTGCATCAGGCCAGTGACCTGCACGGTAAAAATGTCTTCCTGCGAGGCCAATGCCGTGTTATCCGGCACCGGTAAAAAAATCGGGTTCAGGGTGTGGCTCTCCTTGATTTGACGTCAATAAAAGACAACACCCGCCCAATACGGGAAGGTGTTGTCGGCTCCCCGGTCAAGCGCTTAAGAAAAGGGTTAACAGCTCCATGGGCTGATAACGTCAATGGTCATTGTTATTATTCGGGCTATGGACAAGTGCCGAACTGATGACTTCCTCTTTAGGCTGCAACGCCAGTACCGCACGTATCAGCCCGGTTTCCGGATGGTGCAGCGCATATTCCCGCAGTTCGCAGAAGCGGAACGTATCCGCATTCGGTTCATCCAACTCAGCAATACGCTCATCGTCACTAAGCACAACAACAGCTTTAATGAACATGTGCTCAAGCAGCATCAGTTCCAGTGAACCGGTGTGCGGAAAAATTTCAGAAAAAGGGGATAATTCAGACTTAGACACAGTGTGCACCGTGGCCGGGGGGATATTTTGTTGCATCGTATTCTCCTGATAAAACAACGGAGAACACCTGACCCAATGGGAAATGTGTTCCCCGTTGGGTGACTGGCTTGTTGGCCATCATGGATGAGATTAAGAGACCTTCATCGTCATCAGACTGACGATATCTGCTTCCAAAGGTGCGCAGATGTACCACACAGTGTGTACTCTCTTGCAGGCTACGGGAGTGTTGCTGTCGCTGCCCGAGGGTGATCCTTACAAGTGACCGGATCATTAATAAGTCTGACTACGCTAATAAACGGAAATCATCAGGTCAATGGGTAATTCATTTCCCGGGACAAAAAATAATGTCAGGAACACGACGGGATTTTGGGGGAGTCAGGGAGAGGCTGTCAATACGAGGTGACCCGTTCTGGTCGTTTGTCTAAATCATTTTTGCCCCAAAATGTGTTGCACACTACTCCTGTTAAAAAGGTTAAACTGGATGGGGTCACCTAGAAAATCTAATGACTAATTAAAAGAGTTAATAAGAAAGGCTCAACTAATAGGCTTTATGGTGCATAACCGAAACACAACGTAAGTTTGCACCATAACAATGTGTTAAGTTAAGTCGGCTATTCGCTCAAAACTGCCCGAGATTCTTTGAGCGGGCAGCATCTGCACAGTGTACTGACCGTTCGCCACGGGAATACCTGCTCGCCAGACCAGCAATGGGTTAAGTAATCAAAGGTGCATGTAAATATAGTGGAAAACCCAGACCTTAATTAGCATTTTGTGTAGTTGCCAGTTCCCTTTAATCTGAGCACTTTTTTAGGCTGATGCGCCAGTTATCACCAGACTGCACTTGGTATCTGGCAGCGAAGTTATCCATATTGAGTGCTACCGATACCTGTAGCAGGCTGTTGAGATACACCAAAGGTTGACCTTCAGGAACTTCACCAAAGCTGCTGACATATGGGGCTTTGCCTTCATACCGGATCTTATCCCCTTCACTTATTTTAATGCAGACCTTATCCCCTTTGTGAATACCCACCTTACTGACCTGGCTGTCATTGATATTACTCCAGACATTACCAAACCGTACATCTAGAACTGGAATAGTACCCTTAAGAGTTCCATCCCTTTCAGCTACACCAGTCTGATAAGGGATCTTTACTACTTTATTTGGTAACAGCGGCCCCACCTGTTCATAGCTAATAATACCTGAGGCAAGTCGTGCCCCAGTATATGCGTATACATCACGTCCATGAAAAGTATATGATTTTTCAGAGCCAGGTACACGGTTGAACTTCTCGTCAATCTGACGTACAGATTCAATACCAAAATGTTCAGCTACCAAGGTCAATGTTCCGTTATCCGGTGAGACTATGTAATGACCACTCTGTGTCTTGAGAACCACTGAGCGCCTGTCAGTACCCACTCCCGGATCCACCACGCTTACAAAGACAGTCCCTTTGGGCCAGTATGGTAGAGTCTGGTAAAGGCGATATGAAGCTTCCCAAATATTATAAGGTGGAATTTCATGTGTTAGATCATAAATAGGCTGGCTAGGATTCACCTTGAAAGATATCCCTTTCATAACCGATACTGCCCCATCTTTTAGGCCGAAATCTGTCTGAAACACCAGGGCTTCATTGGCAACAGTAACCGTACTTACAAGAGCGAGAGAAAGACTCGCAGCCCGGAGAGTAGTTCGAATATCCATAACTGAATCCTTTTCATTTAATAACGGGAGACAAAATATACAGTTCATAGGGATCTCGGGAACAATGGAACAGTAAACACCTTTAAGCGTTCAATTTAAATAGCTAAAAATGATCTGTCAGTCGAAGTCAGAGATCTCACAATATATTTATTTCATTTTGGTACAATTGACGCCATACGGGGCGTCCATCTCATCAGATTAGGTCTAGCTCAGATCATCAATAGTGTCAGATCGAGTCTTATTTGGTAATCACATTGGTACAACTAACTCGCTTTTGCACCAAAATTTGTTAGTCCTATATAAGAGCAAGTTACTTGGGAGTGATTTCGTTATACCTGAACTAATGGATGCTCAAGATACAAAACTTGACTCTAGCGGGAGGTCTATTGCCTACAGATACTGAGTGTTCATAGCTTTGATACACCAATATTACCGAAGTCACACAGATAGAAGTTGTTTGTTGAATAATTATTAAACATCATTCACTTACAGCATAAAACTGGTAATATGTTATTAGTTTATCTAGGTGATAGAACGAGATAATGCTCAAAATACGAATGCACAAAGCTGATAACGGTGACTGTGTTTCTATTGAAACGGAGTCTGAATTCATCTTAATTGACGGTGGTACTGCACAATCCTTCGATAACTGGAAAAAACAGATTGTTGGACAGGTTGATAAGATTGACTCGCTAATTGTCACTCACATCGATAACGACCATGTAAATGGAATTATCAAGTTGTTGATTCATCCTGAGTGTCCAAGTATCGAACAGGTTTACTTTAATGGTGCAGAGCAACTATTTGGTCAACTTGCAGAAGATGGTCAAGTTGATCAGCGTGCAGACGTTAAGCTACAGGCCTTATCGGAAGAATGCTCTGATGTAGGCGATAAGGAACCAATTGGGTACTCTGAGGGCACGTCGTTGTCGTATGTGATTTCTAGCAATGGGATCAAGTGCAATGACGTAGTTGATGGTGAAGCTCTATACAGAGAGAAATGTGAGGGCTTTGACATTGGCTCTTTAAAATTCACTCTCATTGGTCCCGTGCACAGCTCTCTAAGTGAACTAAAGAGAATCTGGGAAGACAAGCTGGAAGAGCGGAACATCAGACCTCGGATTATAAGCAAGTCTTACTATGATGCATTTGAGCAGTACGCGAGCAATGTTAGAGAGCCAGTCCCTAACAATCACGAAATTTCATCCACAGAACAAAGCAGTATTCAGACGTTAGCTAACACACCTTTTGACGATGATGATTCACCAACAAACAGAAGCAGTTTTTCATTCTTAATTGAATCGGATGGTAAACGGATTCTCTACTTGGGTGATTGTCACTCTGAAGTCGTTACATCTTGGCTAGACCAGCAAGAACTAGAGAAAATCAAAGTTGATGTTGTAAAAATCTCGCACCACGGGAGTCAAAACAACACCAGCTTAGAGTTGTTAAGACTCATTGAATGTAACAAGTACTTGATTAGTACAAATGGTAAATCCCACGGTCATCCAAACTTAGAAACACTAGCCAGAATTGCTCTCGTGAATGCCGACTTCGAGACTGAAATTTTCCTCAACTACGAGCTAGAAACGATACCTGATTGGTTTGTGACCGAGCTGAATGCAAGTTATCCATCAATAAAGTTACTAATGAACTCTTGCGAGGTTGAACTATGACAGTAGGGGCATTGGAAGAGTTTAAGCTCGATTCTATATATATCCTCCAGACTTCATTTACTGGTGGTGGAACAAAGCGCGGGACGTGTTTTTCTATCGAACAGGATTTGCTACTAACGGCGAATCATGTCGTAAAGGATGCAACTTCAGTAAAAGTATTTTTAACGAGTGACTCTTTTGCAGAGGGACAGCATATTGAAGCTGAATGCATCTACAGCAATGTAGATCTCGACGTTGCAGTCCTGAAATTACCAGATGGAACTACAACAAGTTCTTTGGGCTTGTATGCGACGAGCGTGAACTTGGATAGTGATGTGAAATCTTGCGGTTACCCAGTAGAAAAAGAACATTATCCCGCTCCAATCAAAGTCAAAGTGACGAACACGTTTGAGCACATGACGAGCCGTGAATACAGCTTTGAGGTTTCACAATCTGACACGGTTAGTAAGTACAGCGGTATGTCTGGCTCTCCAGTGATACATGATGGCCGTTGTTTAGGCATTTTGTTGGTTCAGCAGGGCGGTAATACTCTGTATGCGGTATCTGCGAAAGACTTTCTAGGAGACGCGTCACTAAAGAAAATCGTTTATGATCATGGTGTAGAGATAACGGTTCAAGAGGGCATCGGTTATAAAGCTCCTGACTTTCCTGCATCTCCATTTAAGTACTGTATTAACTGCAATGTAGGCCTTCCCAACATTAAAGGTATTGATATTGGCTTTACGATGGAGTGGTGGAATATCAGTGACTTTACGGAGACTGTTTACGATTGGATTATCGATTACTGTTTATCACATAAGCAAAAAGCCAATTTTACTGGAGGAAGCAGAAGCCTATTCAAGTACGCGAGGTCTCACTATCCAACAGATGACTTAAATGCACTAGGTGATCTCTGTTTGCATATCGCGATCCGTGAGTCTTACTCGACAATTCCTGTAATGAACAAGGTTTTTGATGTAAATAATAAGACTTTTTCATGTACTCACGCCGTACTTAATTTTGACAGTATTGAGCTATGGATTGGAGCCTCCGCCGTCACAACTAACATTGAAGAAGCCGTTCAGTCAGCTATTGAAAGTGTTGAATATATTATGGATATAAAATCACTTAAAAACAGACTGTTCACTCTCACCTCTGAAATAGATGAATCATGGCCTCATAAAGAGAAGCTACAAAGGCTAGCAAACTCAAGTCTGGAATTAGATGAAAGGTTTGACAAAATTATCATTCCTATATTCATTATGCATGATAGTGAACTGATTACAAATTATGATAAAAGTAATTTCTTGAACTTGTTCAACGAGAAAGTTGCAAATTGTAGAGGGCTGTTGCAAGCAGAGTTTGATGAAGGCGTAATTGATTTGCTCGACTTAAGAGTATTTTATTTTCCAGTGTCAGATGTCAATGAAGTAAATGGTGCATTACTTGAGGAGCTAAACTCATGAGTGCTTGGTATCAAGATTCAAAGAATAAACTAAATGATCCATCATTCACTGAATGGGATAACTTTTTGATATCATTGATAAATAAATACAATGAACATTCCAATGAATCATTGGTTCAAGATATTGTTATTAGGGCGTTGGAAAGAAAAGATGAAATGCCTTGTGGCTTTATTTTGGATCATATTTTGGGTGAGTTAGGTCTATATCCATACGTTGATAAAGAAAGTAACACATCAAAAGATAAGTTTAGACGTAGCATCTTCACTACTCCTCAAGATGAAGAGAAAACTTTTCATATCCGCCAAGCTGAAGTATTCCATAGAATAATGAGTGGTGAGAATGTTATTCTTAGTGCTCCGACTAGCTTTGGTAAAAGCCTCATAATTGAAGCGCTTGTTGCTAGCAATGAATTCAACAATATCGTAATAGTTGTACCAACGATTGCTCTAATTGATGAGTTGAAGAAAAAACTATTTAAGTATAGGGAACAATACAAAATAGTTACTCAGGTATCGCAGAAACCTAGCGAAAGGAATGTATTCATTCTTACTCAAGAACGGGTTTTGGAATATGGTGATTTGGATTCGATCGATTTCTTTATCATTGATGAGTTCTACAAACTTGCTCCAGTAAGTAAAGATGATGAAAGGTGTGACCGTTTAAACCTAGCATTTAGAGCGTTATATGCGAAATGCAAGCGATTCTACATGCTGGGTCCTAAGATTAACGGCTTGGTTTCTGGTATTGAAGATGAACTAAGATGTACGTTCCTTAAATTTGATTCGTACGCTACGGTTGCAACCAATGAATTTTACTATCCTCTCAAAACGACGGGGAAAGATGTTCTAGTCGATGAAGAGAGAGATGGGATCTTGAATTCCATATTGACTTCAATAGGTAGAAAAGAACAAACGGTAATTTACTGTAAGTCACCCAAACGAGTTAGTTCATTGATGTATCGTCTTTTGAGCGCAGGCCTGCTGACGGCAGATGATACAAATGACAACCTTGCTACTTGGTTGGCTGAGAACTTCCACAGTGATTGGTCTTTGGTTGATGGAGTGAAACATGGTATCGCATATCATCATGCTCAGCTTCCAAGAGCAGTAGGTGCTTTAATAGTCGATCTATTTAATGAATCAAAAATCAATATTCTTGTTTGCACTTCCACGCTGATAGAGGGTGTGAATACTAACGCTAAGAATATTGTTATATATGATGACTGCATCACAAAGAAAACAAAGCTAGATATGTTTACTTTTAACAACATATCTGGACGTTCGGGTAGAATGTTTGAGCACTTTGTTGGAAATGTATATATATTTGGCGATAAACCGCAAGTGGAGCTTCCGTTTATTGATATGCCCGTTGTAACTCAAAGTGAAAATGCATCAGAGTCTTTGTTACTTCACCTAGGCGCAGATGTTAATGAAGAGAATAAAGGCAGAGTTAAGAAGTTCTATGATCAAAAAGTTCTTCCAATGCCATTACTGCTTAAGCACCAAGGTATTGACCCTAACCAATTGATAAAGTTAGCGGAAGAGCTAATAGAAAAATGTAATGCTTGGAATAGCTTGATGTGTTGGGATAGTATTTATCCAACATCCGTGGAGCTACGGCATTTGTCTAATATTTTGTTCAAGCATTTCAATATATCCTCTATGGGTGGCGGTACGGTTCGCTCTGCGAGTCAATTGCATAGGAAATTATTAGATATAATAAACAAAGTTGATGATAAAGATTTAATTCTGCAGAATTATAGTTATTGGAATGGACGGGATAAATCTTATAGTGTCGATGATTCTGTTCAAGCAGTATTTAATTTCAAGAAAAATCTAGTCAACTATAATCTTCCTAAAATAATATATGCTATAAGTGATGTTCAGGAGGTGATATTTAAGAGGTTTGAATATCCTTTTGGTGACTATAAACCTTTTGCGGCCTCACTTGAGAACTTCTATTATCCAGCAGCAATAAACTCGTTGGAAGAGTTTGGGATACCAAATCAAGTGGCTAAGAAGTTTGTCGAGAATAATAAAAACAAAATTGCCGATATAGATAGCATAGACTCAGTAATTGACTTTTTGATTGCGTCAGATGAAAAATCATATCCATACTTATCGGAGTATGAGTTAGGGTTTGTTAAGAAAGCACTATCCTATATGTAGTTCGTAATCTATTCGATTTAGGTGGGCTGGCAAGTTGCCAGACCTACTTGTTACAATTTTACTACTGAGGCTATCTATATATCCAAGTTATTGAGAGTTTCATGATGCTATTGTTGATTTTCAGGACAATAGCATCATGTCTTGCCTTTTACCATCTGAGCTTTGACTTACTTTTTCTCATTAGAACTAACCAAACAAGGGTAAGCTCTGTAACTCATTTATGTCCAGAAGTGAGTTAGCGATAACATATGAATAATCGCCTAAGATTCAAGGTTGCTTTGCTCATATTCCAATGACCAAAGCAGCAGACCGCGTATGACTTAATACAGCTTATTCACCCTCAATATTCTGGTAATACACCTGCCGGATATAGCGCCCGCGCCCGTCGCCATGCCCCAAATCCATCGATACCAGCGCCAGCACTTCCCGTTCGCTAAATCCTTGCGCTATATAATGCTCCCCGGATTGCTGAGCAAAATGATAACGTATACTGTGTGGCGCTTTATTGCCGTGCAGTCCTGCACTTCTGACAATATAGCGGTAACGGTCGATGGCCTGCGTGATCGTGGGTTTATCAATCAATTTGCCACTGCGCCTGGCCTGCTCACGTTCCGCATAGGCAATCGCGTGTTGCAGGGCTTCCCGATCCAATATGACCGTCTACCGTGGACGTTCGCCTTTGGTGCCGAACACCACCCGCACGGAGGTATGCCCGTTTTCCAGCGCTTTCTTCCAGGACGCTAAAGATTTGTAGGCTTCGACCGCTTCTTTGGTGCGCAGCCCCAGCACATAAGCCAGTTGCATCACCGCTGCCACGCTCCGGTCTTTTTGCTCCACCTGCTGAAAAATATCCCGGAATGCAGACGGTATCAGCGCAATTTTTGTTCCCTTGCGGCTCATCTCAGCGATACCCAATGCCCGGTTACTCAGACGGTCATTCTCGGGATCAGCCAGCTTGTGCTTTCCGGCTTGCGTTAAAATGGCTTGCAGCACCGACATCTCATTTTGCAGTGTCCGGTGACTGATATTGTTGGCTTTGCGCTCAGCCATATAGCGCTCAATATATTTCACCTTCAGGCTATCCATTTGCCGGAGTTTGATGCCATTGTTTTTCAAATAATCAAGGAACTGCCGGGCAATCCGTTCACGATCCGCCACCGTAACAAAACTTCCGCCCGCCTGTCGGGCATGAGTGATAAAGGCTTTTCTGAACTGTTCAACCTTTGAACGTGTCGATCCCTGCGCCATTCTCGCCTCTCTTGCTACTTTTTCATTTTTGGTCGTTTTTAAAACAATTCCCTGCGTGTCGGTTCAGGTTCACCGTTCCGTGGTGCGTCAGATAATGTGTAGCAGGGCGGAAGTGTGTTGAGTTATTGCAGGAGCTCGCGACGTGCTCAGCACGGCGATGGCATGCTCCCCGTTCAGAGCCTGATCCAATCAGGGTGAACGCCTCATTATCTTGACGTGATTCATTTCTCCTTAATTTTTACTGCATCAGCCTGCAATCAGGCAGTGGGTTGAAAATCCGATATGACGATCGTTTATCAATCAAACAAGATAGCGGTTAATGGTCTGTTTTGCGTGGTTTCACTGAGTAATACGGGGTTCAAATCGGTCATAAAGTCAGACCGGATGAGCTATGGACGTTAGCCGACCGGCGGCGTCACTTGGTAATCGCTTCGCTTCAACACAAGTGACGCCGCGCAATTTTTGTGACGTTTATCGTGATGGATTGAAATGTAGGTGAATGTTGCACCGGTTAAAGCGGTATTGATTAGTGTGAAACAGAGTGTGTTCTGCCTCTATTGTGTGGGTAAGCCGGTTGTGAATAACACCGGGAAACTTTCATCATCAAAGCGTTGAATGATGTGTCTGATGATATCTGCTTCCAAAAGTGCGCAGATGTACCGCATTGTGATGCACTCCCTTGCAGGCTACGGGAGTTTTAGTCCGCCGCTCAACGCTGATCCTTACAGGCGATGGACCATTGGTAACAGTTAAATACCTTATCGGTTGGGTTGAACGAGGTCAAATTTTTATTCGATGATAAGGTGAGAAAGGACGTACTATTATTTTCTTGATGAAAATAATTTTTCCTTTGTTCATACCCTTAATTGGCTTGTCAGATATCCAGAACCATTGCTCCACTACAAATCCAATAGACAGTTAGGGATTTCCTTAAAGAAGTATTTTACTCAATCACAAGAAAAGTAATCATAATAATCGTGACAATAATCTCAAAATTAAACTGGTGTGATAGTCATATTGTGTTCTTTAAATTATTAATAGATTATCTTTATGGGTGTTACTCACACTTGAAATTAGACACTCAAAAGGTAACCGCTCCGTACCACATATTTATCTAAATCCACATTTAGATATTCAAATCACCACCGATACCAACGTCCGGTACTGAAAAGTTACTCTCTGCTATTGTATAACTGCTCATTTCACTTATATACTTTCCTGACAAAACTATCCTACCAGAAATGAAGTTTCCCTAGTGTACATAAGATAATTCATTTACTTCATCGGTGAAAAATAAGTAGATTATTCTAAATGTAAAACATGTTTATGATCTGCTCTTCTCATATCTTCAATAACTCAAATTTAACGCGATAAAATATAAAACCCATAGAAATGGTAACCCTACATAAATTCCTTTATTGAAATAATAACCCGATACAAACACCATTAACGTTGTTTTTTTGAAAAATAATCACCTTTAAAAAGCAGTCAAAATAGTGTGCTCGTGCCCTGGTGTGGCTTCGCTAATAATTTTATATTGTAATTATTTTATTTGTATAATAATTAATATATTCAGTCAGTTAGATACTACTGCGAGTAATTAAGCACGCATCATTCAATAAGGTCAACATAAAAATAATCAAAAAGTGCATGAAACTGTACATTCTTTGCATACTGTCATGTTTTTTATGTAAAAAAAACTTACTACTGACTGTTCTTATAAAGCTACGTATCGAAAAATATTATGGAAAGTAACAAGTTAATCATGTAATGTCTGAAGAAAAAATCTAACAACATTATTATTTTCCGAAATGAAAACATCAGGAATAAAAAGAAAATATAATATTATTAGTAACATTGAGTACATGATGAGAAAAAATGGTGAGAATAAGTCCTCACTGGCTATGCGCTCAGGTGTTACAAGAACAACACTCTATAAAATTCTTGATGGTCAAATAAATAAAGTTCAACATTCAACTATCACAAGGATTGCCGATTTTTTCGGTGTCAAGTGCGATGTCATAGAACATTGCAACATTGAAGAACTTGATCGCATAGACAATACCCTCTCCGCTGAGGGTAACAGAAACCCATCTGCTATTCCGCTTGTTCCCCAGTCAGACGTGTTAGCCAGTATGGAAGATCGTATTGGTCAGCTTGTCATGAAATACCCGGTCATCTGGGCCTTCGAAGAAGGCGCAAATCTGATTGGGCTGACGGTAGAAACTGAAATTGATAAAATTTTTTCCCCCGGTGATACATTAATCATTAATCATTAAGCGCTATGCCGCACCTGTAAAAAATCAGCCATCGCTAATATATACACCCGAAAAAGGATTTTATCTCCATGATATGTCTGGTTGCGCAAAAAAAGTGCCAACCATAAATGAGCAATTGATTGGAATCATCATTGAAGAACGCATTTCGTAAGCAAAGGAGCATTAGCTGTGTCAGGTAATCAAAAATATAAACTACTGGGTTTCAGTCGCTCTTCCGACGCGATAAGGGCGAATATCATGATCCTGTCTACGGGGAAAAGCATCAGTATACCGTTAAAGGAATTGGAAAGTAGCCAGGTCTCAGAAGATCTCAACAGAAATGAACTCAGGGAGGTCTATCACCGGATTTATGGCAGTGAGGATACGGTAACCGCCTATGACCTCACTGATCGGCACGAACGTTCCTGGTTCGCCTATCTGGTGATTGCGCTTTCTCTGGCCATTATCTGTATTTTTTGCACAGTGACAGGGATAAAACCAGTAAGCATTCCCTATATTAATATGGTGATACCCGCCGCAGTCTTTTTTTACCCACTCACATTCATCCTTGTTGACATGCTCAATGAGTTTTACGGCCTTCGCCTGGCCAGAAAGGCGATTCTTTTTTCGTTTATTACCAATATCCTGTTTGTTCTCGGCCTGATGTTCACCGCAGTGCTGCCGGGCCTTAAAGAATGGGGGTTAGCAGGAGCCTATACTGAGATTGTCCATAGCATTACGGCTGTCCTTGTCGCGTCTTCAGTGACTTATATTGTCTCTGAGAATGTCAATTCATGGCTGTTATGTAAAATCAAAGAACTGACCAATTCCCGTTATCTTTTTATTCGCATCATAACCAGCACAACAATAGCGGCCGCACTGGACAGTATTATTTTTTGTACACTGGCATTTTATAACACGCTTGATGCCGACACGATTAAAACAATTATTTTTTCCCAGTTTATTATCAAAATGACCTATGCCATTGTCGGTGTTGGACCTATCTATGCTACCCGGGCACTATTCAGAAAATATATAACCTCATAGAAGAGAAGTCATCATGGATATTAAAAAATCAATAACACATCTTGGAACAAAAACCGATTACATACAAAGTTATTCTCCAGAATTACTTGAAACACTTCCGCGATCACTCGCGCGCGATATTATCAATATCAGTTCTGATTCATTGCCATTTCAGGGTTTTGATCTTTGGACCGCGTGGGAACTTTCCTGGCTGAATAGTAAAGGGAAACCGGTAGTCGCAATCGGTGAGTTTACTATTCCGGCAACCAGCCTAGGGCAAACGGGTCTAAATTGAACAGTTAGTTCAGTGATGTGCCTTCAGTACATAAAGGTAGGAACATTGATGATCGTTTGTGATTTACAATC
>NZ_FOVO01000040.1 GCF_900115195.1 Xenorhabdus japonica | reverse complement strand
ACTAAGCGCCAGAAGGCTGGCTGGGATAATGGCTATATGATGAAAATCCTGACAGTGGGATTTTCATCTGTATAAATTAGACCCGTTTGCCCTACCAAAAATGAAAAACAGTGGCTGTCGGATGTGGCCTCACTGGGCTGTATTTGTTGCAGAAATATAGGGCTGGGCGCGTCTCCGGCTGAAATTCATCATGTGCGAACCGGGCAGGGGATGGCACAACGCGCCGATCACTTCTCCGTTCTGCCGTTATGTCCTCGCCATCATCGGGCGTGTTATCCGACCGGATTTCATGCCGCACCGAAAACATGGCAGGCGGCTCACGGAACAGAAATTGAATTATTAGATCAGGTTAAAAGGGAAGTGAAAGAGGTACGGTTATGTCGGGTTTGAGATTTTCAACGGATGGGCTGCAATTAACCCAATCACAAGCAATCTGGTTACAGGAATGGTTATCTAAGTTTGGTGCGTGGGTTTACTCCGGCAGGTTGGATAAACGTCAAAGCAGTGTGATTGCTGAGTTTATGGCAAGAGTAGAGCCTCGAGACTATCCAGAACGTCCGATGTGCAATGACGACGAAGGCATGTTAATCGCCAGAGTAGTCGATCATATTTATCATCTCGACCGAGTTGCCTTTGCCATGTTGTTAAGCCGATATGTGTTTAACAGCTCAGACAGGGCCATTGCCCGTTATTACCATAACATCGTTAAACCGAGAAAGATGATGAAGCGGAGTGGTCAACTGGTTTTACGGAAACCTTCGCTATCAACCTGCCGTCGTGAAGTGGAGGAAATATTAAAAGCCACGGAATATTTGCTTTACCAACCATTGCAAGAAGCTTTTACGTGTCATGAACAGAAAAGAAAATCAAAAATCTTGTCACGAACGTGTTGACATGCTTGAGCCAATGAGCCACTATTTCAGTATATGTTGCGCTATTTGTAACCGTGACAAACAGGCCTCGCCAAGCGCGAGGTTTTTTTATACCTGAAATAAACATAAGACTTGCTGTTGTCATTGGTCAGAGTTACATGTGTGTTCTGCTGAATAACTGACCCAAGGTTTAAATTATCATGCTAAAACATGAAGATATGACAACAGCAGCTTCCTGTGTTCTGGAAACCGTACCTGTGTATGACTGGGTGCCTGTTTCGGATATTTCCACCCTGACGGGGCTATCAGCGCCGCGTTGCCAATTACTTTTAACTCAATTTTGTCTGGCTGGCCTGATGGAAAGCCGGGAAAATGACACGCTTTTCAAGCGCTGTCCCTAATAGGGCAATTTCTTAAGTGGTGAAATAGACGGCAGGCGGCTTTGACGGCCCCTGCCTTTTATCCTGTGACTTTCCAGAGAGCAAGTCAGTATCGATTTAGGGAAAAATATTGTGAATTTAAGTGATATCACATTAATTAATGATGACTCTCTGCGATTTATCAAAACGTTACCGGACAACTGCATAGACCTGATCGCCACCGACCCGCCGTATTTTCGGGTGAAAGCGTGCAGTTGGGACAGACAGTGGGAAGACGTGACAGCGTACCTTGCCTGGCTGGACGAAATACTGGCCGAATTTTGGCGGGTACTGAAACCGAATGGCAGCTTGTATATGTTCTGTGGTTCGCGTCTGGCAGCTGATACGGAACTGCTCGTGCGTGAGCGATTCAATGTATTGAACCATATTATCTGGGCGAAACCGTCCGGCCCGTGGTGCAGACAGAATAAAGAAAGTTTAAGGGCCTACTTTCCGGCCACAGAACGCATCATTTTTGCCGAACATTACCAAGGGCCTTATTACCCGAAAGGGGATGGCTATTTCAAACAATGCCGGGAACTGAAACAGTCGGTATTTAAACCGTTGATCGATTATTTTCGTGATGCCCGAAAAGCGTTAGGCGTCACGGCAAAAGACATTCACGAGGTAACCGGGAAGCAGATGGCCAGTCACTGGTTCAGCGATAGCCAATGGCAGTTACCCAATGAAACTGACTACCAGAAGTTACAGGTGCTGTTTGACTGTATCGCCAAAGAAAAGCACCAGCGCGGCGAACTGAACAAGCCCTATGATGAGTTGGTGGGATCTCACCTGACATTATCGCGGCAGTATGAAGAACTGCGGCAGGAATACGGCTTAGTGCGCCGTTCATTCACAGTCACAGCCGCCGTACCTTATACCGACGTCTGGCATTTTGCATCGGTTCAATATTATCCGGGCAAGCATCCCTGCGAAAAGCCCGCTGATTTGATGGCACATATTATTCAGTCCAGCAGCCGGGAAGGGGATCTGGTCGCCGATTTCTTTATGGGTTCCGGGGCGACACTGAAAGCAGCATTGAAACTCAATCGCCGGATTTTGGGTGTTGAGCTGGAAGAAGAACGGTATAAGCAGACTGAGCAAGAGATCAGCGAGTTATGTTCTACCAGTAGTAAATTGTGAGTTTACACCTCACTGAATTATGTACTCGATAGATAGACAGGTTTTATAACAGGTAGCCGCATTTTAATGCGTATTGATTCCGTTACAGGCTATTCAATTGAGATAAAAACCTGCCCTAAGTAATATTAACTGTCTATTTGGCAACGGGATGAAATTACCTTTATTAATTAACAACTAAGTGAGGTGTTTATGTCTGAAGTTAATAAGCCAGAAAATCTGAACGCTGAAAAGCAATGCAAAATTATTCCCGCACAATATAAGATTGATACGGTAACTGCGCCTGTTGGCTCTTGTCCGTGGGCGATGATTCAAGTGTATTTGGGAAATAAATTACACCGCAGTGATTGGGATGCGCCGGGTGAACATATGCGCCTGACATCTCATGAGCCTGTTTATATCGAAAAGAGCAATAAACACGGCGAGTGGTTTCCTTGGCAGCCTACCCCTGATGATCTGATGGCGTGTGACTGGCATCTGGTGAAATCAGGGGCAAAGCCACAACCGACTGATTGTATGCTGAACTTTGATCTCGTGGTCGGTACAGGGTCTTTTTCTAACAAGGATCAGATGTGGGGATATCTTGCTGATGCGGAATTTGAACCTGCAGGTGAGCATCTTGGCCCATTTGGTATGCTGACTGACCCCCAGAATAAAACCGTTATCACAAAATTCGCATTGCTTGTCTGGGATGGGTTAAACCAGAAAATCTTTATCCGGGTCTCTTCGGATAGCAATCAAGCCGGTTATCAGAAGCTGGTGGATTTATTTAAACAGAATCTCACGATAACGGTGGACGGAGTCCCTTATTCATTGGGTAACAGTATCGACAGCCATCTATTTGGCAAGCACGAATATGAATTCATTGGTGAATATAGTAACGATGATGCTAAAAAATTGGGTAGTCTGCTGCAACAACAGAACGCAGGGGATTCACTGCCCTATTGTTTCAACTGGAAATAACTCACCTCAATTTACACTCTGAGTTTTAGGCTGCACTTTATTCGGTGTAGCCTTTTTTATCGCCACTTTCCGTTTTTTCTCCCTCATTTGAGGGGCGAAAATAAGAAGTAGCCATCAATGTATTAATCGAATTTGCCACCGCAATCACTTCCAGAATTTCAGTATCTCCTATTGCGGCTGGCATCCCACTTACTACAACTCACAGGGGCGAACCTATTTCACCCCACGGACGCCCATTGCTCTAATGGGGTGGAATATGAAGATGAAAGAAAATCCTGATTTATGGGCCGAATTATTAAACGGCCTGAAAAACTCGTGGCCACAAATATCCGGCTCAGGTTTAGCCATCGTCATTTGTTACGGGCGTCTGGTCTATGACGGCGTAGACCGCAAAAACAAATGGATAGAAGGCGTTCTGTGCGGGGCGTTGTCATGGGGTATTTCGAGCGGGTTAGAACTGTTCGGCATTCCCAGCAGCGCAGCCCCCTTTGCAGGCGGGCTGGTGGGCTTTATTGGCGTTGAGAAGATACGCGAGTTTGCTATTCGCACCATTAATAAGAAATTGGGAGATAAACAGTGACCAGAGGCATTCGCAATAACAACCCCGGCAATATTGATCACAACTCGGCTAATAAGTGGCAGGGGCAATTGCCACATGACCCAAAGATTGAAAAGCGGTTCTGCCGTTTCGAGACTGCGGAACAGGGTATCCGAGCACTCATGAAGTTGCTGTGCAATTATCATAAAGGTGGACACAACAGTGTGTCTAAAATCATAAATCGATATGCACCTTCAAATGAGAATAACACTACGGCATACATTAATGGAGTTGCTAAAGTGCTCAATGTTGACCAGTTCGAAGAGATCGATATCAACAGGCAAACGCTGATTGCCCTGGCTAAATCTATTATACGGCACGAGAACGGCCAGCAACCTTATTCTGATGAAGTTTTCACACGGGCATTTGAGATGCTATGAATCTAAAACTGCGCGTACTCCTCATTGGTGCGTTGGTAACTGTATTTTGTCTGCTCGGTGGCCTGCTCTGGTTTTATTACAGCAAGTATCAGCAAAGGGACAGAGACTACAATGACCTGAACACGAAATACGAGCATCAACAAGCCATTACCGACAACGCCTACCACTCTATCAGGTTATTCAATGACATCTCACGAATTAATAGCGAAGACCGGAACCGGGCAGCCGTGGATTCTGAGCAGACTAAAGACGCTATCAAAACGATGGTTGTCAGTGATGATTGTGCCCATCGCAGTGTGCCTGATGGGGTTGTTATCCGGTTGCAGCAACACACGAACCGAATACGTTCCGGTACCACCGATACCCATTCCGGCGCATCTGCTCGCTGACTGTCTGCCGCCCGTGATACCGGACACAATGACATGGAGTGACAGCCTCATCCTGAATGAGCAACTACTGACGGTGATTGAACAATGCAATTTGGATAAACAGGCGATACGGGAAATTGAAGAGAACAACCCGCCACCTCAGAGCAAATGATATTGGGGTGGCAGGAGTAGGTTAGGACGGAATGCTTGAAATGAAAGCCCCTGCAATAGGGGCTAAACATTAGCTAACTGAAAGTGATAGCTTTTTGCCTATAGCGGCAACCGCCCGGCTAATCGTATCAATTTTAGTTGCATGACGTGGTGCAAGTATTCTTTGGATTTCAGGTGGACGGATACCGGTTAAGCGTGATAACTCAGCCTTATTGATATTAGCCTTTAGTAGCTCATTATTGAGTAAGATTTTGGCATACACGCTATCAGGTAAATAGACCCACTGTTCACCCTCTTGAATCTCAGGATCAGGCAAAGGAAAGTTTTTATCCATGTCAAAGTAGATTTCGACACAGGAAAGTAAAACATCCTCGGCCATTTCCATAGCTTCAGGCATATCTGCACCACAAGTGATGGCTTCGGGGATATCCCTGAATGTGACTGTATATCCGTTATCTTCTTTAACAAATTTTGCAGGATAGTACATATTGGCCTCTTTAATAATCTGTCGGTGCAGTGATAGCCCTCGTATTGAGGGCTAGAGTTTATTTTAAATCTAACTGCTTCTTGACTCCTTCGACTAGCCCTGTTGTCAATTCCTGACTTGGGTGTCTGGGGAGGTGGCTTATTTTGCCTTTGTAGTAGAGTTTCAGATGCTTTTTGCCATTTTCTGTTTCTACTCCTTGCGCTTTTAGCCACTTTAAAAATTCACTTTGCTTCACTGCTCCTCCATTCGGTTAACTTGAAATAATTATATGCAAAAATGCTAATAAAGGCAAGTGAAAAATTAGCATTTTTGCATATTGACTTAACCGCGCATTTTGCAACCAAAAGTGAGGTAAATATGCTTGAGCACCAGATACCACTACACAAACGTCCTCCTGGATTAATGTTAAGTGCCGCCCTAAAGGAAGAAAGAAAAGCCAAGATGTTATTGGATATCGTAAAGTTAAAGCGATACCACGGACTCAGTAACGACGAACTAGAACAGGTTATGAAGATGGCCTGTGAGCTTTCGAAGTAAGGAACAGGACAATGGCACAAAAGAAACTAAAGCTCACCGATGAGCAACAAGTTCTTTTTGATGCCCTAACAAAACAACAGCAGCAATTCGTGTTAGGCATCTTGAAAGGACTGAATCAGATAGATGCCTACAAACAGGCTGGATATAAGGCAAAGAACGAAAACACAGCCAGTGTTTCAGCCAGTCAGATCTTCGGAAATCTTAAGGTAAAAACTTTTCTCGATGCCATGAACCAAGAAGCCGTTTCCGATGCGGTGATGAGTCGTCAGGAAGCCCTAGAACGCTTATCAGCAATGGGCCGTGTATCTATTCACGATATTGCCGACTTCCGTAACAGCCAGATAGGGGAAGATGACGAGGGTAGGCCTGTACTCCAAGCTTCATGGCAATTCAAAGATTCGGCTTTGCAGAACCCGGCAGCACTCAGCGCTATTTCCGAACTGACCACAGGCAAAGACGGCATCAAATTAAAACTCCATGATCCGAAAGCGGCCATTAAGCAGTTGTCTGAATTAATGGGCTGGGAGGCACCGAAGAAAACGGAAGTCACCGGCAAGAACGGTGGACCAATTCAAACGGTAGCATTGACCAAAGCAGAATATCAGCAAGCCCGGCAGGAGATGTTAGATGAGGACGACTGCTGAGCAGCGGGATTTTGCCCGCAAACTGGAATGTGAAGAAGACGGCTTATACTTTTCCCGTTACTTCTTCAAACAACGCATGGGCAGCAAGATGATTGTGGCCCCGCATCACCGGGTGATTGATGAAACCCTACAGCGGGTGATAGACGGTGAAATATCCCGGCTGATTATCAATGTCCCGCCCGGTTATACCAAAACGGAGCTGGCGACGATTAATCTGATGGGACGGGGGCTGGCCCTCAATCACCGTGCCCGGTTTATGCACCTGTCGTACTCCCACAATCTGGCCTTACTCAATTCATCAACTACCCGCAATATGGTGAAATCACCGGCGTATCAATCACTGTGGCCCATGGCCTTACGTGATGATGCCGACAGTAAGGCGATGTGGTGGACAGCGCACGGCGGCGGGGTCTATGCCTCTTCCGCCGCGGGACAGGTTACCGGATTTCGTGCCGGTCATATGGAACCCGGCTGGCAGGGGGCATTAATCATTGATGACCCGGTAAAGCCCGATGATGCTTACAGTGAAACGGTGCGTAATGGCGTGAATAACCGTTTCAATGAAACCATCAAATCCCGTCTGGCCATCGAGACGACACCGATGATTGTCATTATGCAGCGTATCCACTATCACGACCTGAGCGGCTATCTGTTACGGGGAGGCAGTGGTGAGCAATGGCATCACCTTTGTTTGCCGGTGATTATCGATAACGCAGCTTCTTACGAAACCCTGTTCCCTGAACACACCCATGCCATTCCCATTGCGTATGGCTTGCCGGATGGCTGGTTATGGCCGTTCAAGCACAACGAATCACACCGAGTCTCTCTCTTCTCTCATCGCCGGACGGCTGAGGCGCAATATATGCAGCGGCCGCGTAAGTTCAATGAAGAAGGGGCGTTGTGGGATGAGCAGATGATAGTGGCCTCCCATGCCATGACGATCATTCAGGAACTGACCCGTACTGTCGTCGCCATCGACCCGCAGGCAACGAATTCTGAAGAGAGTGATGAAACGGGGATTGTGGTGACCAGTCGCTATGGCACCGGTGACAGTAAGCAATACAGCGTTGAGGCCGATTACAGTGGCAAGTATTCCCCCAATGGCTGGGCGACCAAAGCGATGACCGCCTATGAAGAGCACGAGGCCGATGCGATTGTTATCGAAACCAATCAGGGGGGCGATATGGCCGAAAGCACCCTCCGGAATGCCGGCTTCAAAGGCCGGATTATTCGTGTGCATGCCAGTAAGGGGAAGTTTGCCCGTGCCGAACCGATATCTGCGCTCTATTCACAAGGGCGGGTTGCGCATCGTGGCAGCCTGTACCCACTGGAAAACCAACTGATGGAATATGTGCCGGCGACCGCGAAAAAATCCCCTGACCGGCTGGATGCCATGGTATGGGGGCTGACGGAGCTGTCACAGAAGAAGGGCAGTTTCTTTACAAGAAAGAGGTAATTTTCATGTGGCCATTTTCAAAACGAAAGCTCACCACATCCCCGGTTAAACGCTCGGCGTTCTCCACCGACTTATATCCCGCATTGGCAAAAGAGAACGGCTTCAAGGGGCTGGATTTACCGCAACCTGCTATACCGGGTGTGGCGATGGATTCGATTGATGGTTCAGTCCCCCAATTTAAGGCGGGCAGTGTCTATGGTGTTCCCGAAGCGCAAGCGGCGTGGTACGCCAATCAGATGTTTATCGGCAACAATCTGTGTGCGGTGATTGCCAAACACTGGCTGGTGGACAAGGCGTGTAACATGCCTGCCCGTGATGCCATCCGGCAGGGGTACGACATTGACTGTGAAGACAGCACGGTTATCGACCGGCTCACAAGATTGGATAAAAAATACCGTATCAACAATGCCATGAAAGAACTGGTGCATTTTGGGCGTGTGTATGGGGGACGGATTGCTTTATTTGTCGTGGAAACCGCCAACCCCAAGGAATTCTACGAAAACCCGTTTAACCCTGACGGCATCCAGAAAGGGGCGTACAAGGGCATTAAACAGATTGATCCGCAATGGGTAACACCGGAACTGACGGCCGATAATGTGCAAGACCCGGCCTCACTCCATTTCTATGAACCGACCTATTACCGTATCGGCGGGCGGCGTTATCACAAATCGCATCTGGTGAAGTTTGTGCCGTTCCCGGTGCCGAATGTGTTAAAGCCGATGTACAACTATTTCGGTGTGTCGGTGCCTGAGCGCGTGTATGAACGGGTGTATGCTTCTGAGCGTACCGCCAACGAAGCCCCGCAACTGGCGATGACCAAACGGTTACTGACCATTGGCATGGCCGATGCTGAAAACGCGGATAAGGATGTGATTGCGGAAAACATCGATTACTTTACCGCGATGCGGGATAACTACGGTGTGCAGGTCACCGGCAATCAAGATACGGTTCAGCAGTTTGATACCTCGCTCGCCGATTTGGACGCGACCATCATGACCCAGTACCAGCTGGTGGCCGCGGCGGCGAATGTCCCCGCGACCAAGCTATTGGGGACCACACCCAAAGGTTTTAATGCCACGGGTGAGTATGAAGAGGCCAGTTACCGCGAAGAGCTGGAAAGTATTCAGGCTAACGATTTGGAAGACCTGTTACAACGCCATTATGACATTCTCTTACGCAGCGAAGGGCTGCCGATTGTCGATATCAGTATCTCATGGCGGCCACTGGACAGTCCGACCGCCGCCGAGTATGCCGACATTGAACTGAAAGACTCCCAGACCGCGGTGAACTACGCCAACGTGGGCGCGGTGGACGGGCTGGATATCCGTAAGAAACTGGCGGCTGACAAAGAGTCATCATATTTCGGCTTAGAAGTGAATGAGGAAGACTATGGCGAAGCAGATCCGCTTACGGGTGAAACGTGAACGCTGGGCGGTGCAACGACAGGCGGTCATGAAGGGCAAACCGCTGCATTATCCGGCGGCCTCAACCGACCGTTATCAGCGTGACCTGTCACGATTGATAAAACGGATGATAAGGGAATACCAGCAGGCATTAACCCACTTACCGGATGACTTCGGCCCCGTGGCAATGGATGCCAGTTTTGCCAGCCAAACCCGCATTTGGCTCAACAAATTAAAGCGTCGCTGGGACAGTATCTTTAATCAGCGAGCCAATGAGATGGCGGATAAATTTGTCAGTCAGGCCGATTTAAACTCCAAACGCAATCTGGATGATTCCCTTAAACAACTCTCCGGCGGGCTGACCATCAAAACCCCCGCTATGCCGGAGGCCATGAAAGACCGTATCACGGCTGCCACAGCGGAAAATATCGGCTTGATTAAATCCCTGCCTGAACAGTTCCACTTTCGTATTGAAGGGGCGGCGCTGCGTTCGATCAGTCAGGCGGGCGAGGGGGCGAAAACACTGCTGGAGGAAATTAAACACATTGGCGGTGTCACCGAAAAACGGGCGCAGTTTATTGCCGTAGACCAGACCCGTAAGATCACTACGGTGGCGAACTATGAGCGCATGAAATCAGCCGGCATTCGCAAGGCGGTCTGGCATCACTCCGGTGGCAGTGCCGAACCCAGAGCATTACATCAAAAACTCGACGGTCAGGTGTTCGAGCTGGATAACCCGCCGATTATTGATGAACGGACAGGCCAGCGCGGATTGCCGGGCGAATTGCCGAACTGCAAATGCTTTTGGACACCGGTCGTCGATTTTGGAGAGAACCCATGACATGAGTAAACGCACTTACGACCTCAACGGTTGGCTGGAAGTGAAAGATAACCCCATTTCAAAAGTGGGAGTTTTTGATTATATGGGCTTTGAAATTAATGCCCCTATCCCCGACAAGCTCTACAAAGTGCTCCGTCCACAAGAGGAGCTGGAAAGTGCAGCCACTATCCAATCATTCAAACTGATGCCGTTTGTGGATGAGCACGAGATGATGGGAAGAGACGCTACACCCGCCGAGAAAAAAGGGATACAGGGGGTTATCGGTGAAACTGTCTACTTCGACTATCCCTACCTCAAAGGCAATATCAAAGTCCTTTCCAATTCAGCATTAAGCCAAATCAACGGGGGCAAGATCGAACTCTCCCCCGGTTATCGCTGTAAATACGATTTTACCCCCGGCGAATTTAACGGTGAACGTTATGACGCCATACAGCGGGATATCAGAGCGAACCACCTTGCACTGGTGGAAGAAGGCCGAACGGGGACAGACGTCGCCGTACAAGACCACAGTGTTATTACTATCGATACGATGGAGTTAGTCAACATGAATCCAGAAGAGAACAAAGACAAGCCGACGACCGACAACGGTTTTACCCCGGAGCAGGTCGAGCAGTTACAGGCCATGATTGCCGCCGCGATGGCGGGTCAAGCGCCTGCCGCTGACGAAGACCCGGAAAAGAAAGAAACCGGCGACGAAGATCCTGAGCAAAAGCAGCCGGACTCGGAAGAAGAAAAGAAAGCCGAAGACGCCGTAGAAGAAGCGGAAACCGCCGCCGAAGCTGCCCAAACGGGTGAACCCGAAGCGGTGGAAAATGCCGAGATTGCCATTGAAGCCGCAGAGCAGGCGATTGAAGAAGCCAAGGAGCATCTTGCTCAGGCAACGACTGACAGCCTGAACCGTCGCATCAAGCGCATTCGTCGTGGCATTCAGGCGATGGATGATATTTCCCGCCTGAAACGCAAGGTTAGCCGGCTGGAGAAAGCCAAGCCCACGCTGGATACGGGCGAAATGATTAAGCAACTGGCAGGCCGTGACACGCTGGCGCAGAAGCTGACCCCGTTTGTCGGCGTCTTTGACCACAGCAGCATGACTAAACAGGGAGTCGCGGAATACGGGGTGAAACAGCTCGGTATTCCCTGCCAGAAGGGACAGGAAACTGTTGCGCTGGACGCGTGGATGCACGGGCGCGTACCGGATGCACAAAAACCAACAACCACAATGGATGGCACAACCAGCCAACAATCCATTAAAGACAAGTGGAGTCAGCAATAATGGCAATACCGAAAAGTATTCTCAGCGGTCTGGTCAGTGGTGTCGTGGGGGAAACCTCTCACACTGGCCCCATTCGTGCAATCAGCGCGGTGCTGTCCTCAGCGGATGAAAAAAAGAACCTGTTCGGGCGGGCCTATACCTACAGGGATTTTGAGGTGGAGTCGGTGCAGGTGGGGGGAACCGAGCCTTTTGCGGGGATTATGATCAACCCGAAAGCCTACCGTATCGGGGAAAACTATGCCCTGAACGGCACGACAGGCGAGTTTCTCACCATGGGGGAAGTCAATGTGCAGCTGAAGTCCGGTATCAAGCACATTAATGCCCCGGTGATATTCAATGCAGAGGGGGAACTGTCCGCCAAAGAGAGTATTGCGGCAGGAGACCGGGTTATCGGCTTTGTGTCCCGCCATCTGGAGTCAGCGGAAGATCCGCATTTGTGTGTCATTCGCCTGACTGAAATTCCGTACCCAACCACAGCAAAAGGGGAATAACATGGCTGTCAGTCAAGAGAAGTTTTATCTGTCAGGAAGAGAGATCCGTCAACATGGCCCGTTGAATATGACGGCTGACCAGAAGTGGACGTATGGCGAGCTGGCGCAAATCGGCTTTGGTGGCCTGCATGCGATGGACTCGGCGTTAACCGGCCCGGCGGCAGCGGGCGGCTTTATCCAGCGTCATATGTTGCAGCATGTCCTGCCGGGACTGATCCGTACCGCGACCCGTATTCGCATTCTGGATGAGATCACCGGTGTGATGAACGCGGGTGAATGGCATCACGAAGAGATGATGCTCAATGTGGCCACGCCGGTAGCGAAAGCGGAATTGTACGGTGACCACACCAATATCCCGCTGGCCAGCTATGAAAATAATATCGAACGCCGGGGCATTGTGCGTTATGAGCAGGGTTTTCAGGTGGGGAAGCTGGAGGAAGCCCGTCAGAGCGCTGCCGGGTTCGAAGCCGCCGCCGAAAAACGCAACGCGGCGACCGAATCACTGGAAATGTCCCGTGAGCGTACCGGCTATTTTGGCTTTAACAGTGCAGAGACACGGGTATTTGGTTTGTTGAACGATCCGAACCTGCCTGCCTATGAGACGGCCAAGAAAAAATGGCCGGATGCCACTTTTGCCGAGATCACCGCAGACATTACTGCGATGTTTTCCCGTATCGAGCTGTCGTCTGGTGGACGTATCAAGGACGACACCGCTATTACGCAGGTCTTGCCGCTCGGTTACCGTTCGGTGCTGAATATTGCCAATCCGGTGGCACGGGGTGAGACGGTGATGCAGTGGGTCAAAGAGAACTACCCGAACCTGCGCTTTGTGTTCTCGCCGGAATTCCGGGAGGCCAATGGTGGCGCGAATAGCACCTATCTGTTCGCGGACAGTGTGGACGATGGTTCAACCGCCACCAATGCCACACTCTTGCAAGTCGTGCCGGTGAAATATCAATTATTGGGGTCGGATAATGGCATCAAGGGCTATCTGGAAGATGCGACCAACGCCACCGCCGGTATTTTTGTGACCCGCCCGTGGGCGATCACGCGCCTGACCGGTATTTAATTCCTGCCCTCGCAGGGGGGCACTCTATTTTGAAATGTAAGGCAGGAGTCTCTTCATGTCTCAATCTCTCTATGTTTATTGCATTCTGTCCAATGACCAGAACTACGCGGTGCGTGACGGGTGCGTCTTTATTCACGGGCAGGCTAACATTATGACCCGAGCCATGCACACCCCGCGTGGACGGGTGACCGAAGTCAGTGCTGAGCAATATGCGCAACTGAAAGATAACCCTGTTTTCACGCTGCATAAGGAAAACGGTTTTATCACGGTGGAAAGCCGCAAAGCCGATCCGGAAAAAGTGGCCACGGAGATGGAAGCCAGTGATCAATCCGCCCCGGATACGCCAGAGTCACTGGAAGCGGAAGGCAAGGACACCCCGAAAACCAATAACGGGAAGGGTAAGTAATGATGACGGATACATTCCCCATAGAATCGTTTCAGGTGTTGTATCCGCAGTTTGAATCACTACCCGACGATGACGTTTTTATTATTGCCGAATCTGCCCGCAACTACTTTTCTCCCTGTCGGGGTGTGTGTACCTATGAGTTGTGGATATTGGTGGTCGCCCATATGCTGCAACTGCGCCAGCTTATTGCTCAGGGTGAATCCCCCACAGGCGTAGTGACAGCGGCGACCATAGGCAGTGTGAATGTGTCGTTTACTGCGCCGCCGGTCGGATCGAATACGTCCCACTGGTTCAATCTGACGCCGTTTGGCCAGCAGTATCTGGCGTTACTGAATCGCTGTGGCCGGGCGCCATTTTATGTGGGGGGTGGCGGTGAACGGTCAGCCTTTCGCAGTGTGGGCGGGCGTTTTCCTCATCGTGGGAGGGTATTGCGATGAATCCCAAATTGGCACATTTGAAACGGATCTATGACGAACTGGGCAAGAAGCAGGTGAAGGTCGGTTTCTTTGCACAAAGCCAATATTCCGATGGGACACCGATGGCTTATGTTGCCACCATTCAGGAGTTAGGCTATCCCGCAGGCGGTATTCCTCCGCGTCCTTTTATGCGTTCTGCCATGAGTGAGAATCAGGCTAAGTACAGCGGATTAATGGCACATGCCGCTCAGGCTGCTATCAATGGGGATATCTCGGTGTCGGCGGGGTTAACACAGGTGGGCAGTGTTTCCGCAGGTGATATCAAGCTGGCCATTCGTGCCGTCACTACACCGCCCCTGAAAGACAGCACGATAGCCGCACGGGCAGGCCGCCACAACAAAGGCAAAGCCACCAATAAACCGCTGGTGGATACCGGACAGATGTTACAGGCCGTGGCGTTCACCGTGGAGGACAAATAATGTTTGGCCATTTACACCGTATGGCGTCGCGCTATATCCCGCAACAAACGGCGCTCTGGTATCGCTTTAAGACGCGTGAAGAGGATGAGTTAGGACAATGGCAAAGTGTCTATCATGAACCCCTTCCCATCAGCGGAAGCTGGCAGGCGGTCGATACGCAGGATGTGCAGGAGATGGGGCTGGATACCGCGAAAGTTTATCGCAAGCTCTATACCTCGCACGATATTAGCCATATCCAGCGAGGGGCTGCACCGGATTATCTGGTCTTTGCGGGCCGCCGCTATGAGGTCACCGGGGATGCCGATTGGTATGCCCAAGATGGCTGGAAGTCGGTGATCTGCATTGAGGCAGGCAGCCATGACGGATAAGGAAGTCTATCGCGCTATCCGTAATCAACTACTGATACAGCTAGCGGAAGCGGGGATTGCGATTCCGGTAGTGGCAGGTTTCCAATCGACCAAGCAGGGACGGGAGGACAGCTTTGTGATGTTCTTTCCCATTGAAGAAGCCGCCCATGGTTGGCAGGGGCGTAATTATCACATTGTCGGGCGTGATGCTAACCACAAAGAAACCCAGCTGGTGGAAAAAACACTGCAGGTGCAGGGTGTGGGTGCACACGATAAGTACACCGCGAACGATATCACGGCGACCGTGCGTATGATGGTGAACTCCTTGCCCTTTGTGGAAGCCCTGCGCAAACAGGGGATCGGCGTTCAGCGTGCCGGCAACCTGCGTACCCCGTTTTTTATTAACGACCGGGGTGACTATGAGATGTCACCCTCGTTTGACGTCAAAATCACACACCCGCGTGTCATCACGCCCAACACAGCCGCTATCAGCGCGCTGTATCCCGATATTTACCGAATCTAAAAGGTATTTTATGCCAATCAAACAAACCCGATACGTCGATATCGCCAGTGCGGTGATCGGCGCGTCTGCCGTACCGATGCGCAAACTCACGGCTCGTCTGTTTTCGACGCACCCCAAAATTCCGGCGGGCAAGGTACTGGAGTTCGCCCCCGGTCAGGTAGACGACCTGCTGGGCACGGATTCCCCGGAAGCGAAGTTCGCCCGTCAGTATTTCAGCTATGTCAGCCCGGCGCCGGTCAGTAAGCCGAAGGCGCTGCAAATTGCCGCGTATGAGCCGATAGGCCGGGCACCTGCGATTTATGGCACCAAAGCCGCTGCGCTTGATGAACTGAAAGCGTTAGTGGATGGCACCATTACCGTGACCATTGGCGGCGTGATGAAAGTGTTCGGCGACATTGATCTGTCCAAAGCAACGTCTTACGCGGATATCGGTTCGGCGGTACAGGCCAAACTAAACGCAGACAAAACGCCCCAGTTCTCCAATGCTTATCTCACCTTTAACGCGATGGACAGTGCCTTTGTGTTAAGCGGCGGCGTGCAGGAAAAAGCCGAGATCAATGTGGCCTATTCGGTATTGGCGGATGCAATGGGCTTATCCTCCGGCACCCGTTCGGCAGGCAATGCCGCGCAATCCCCGCTGGATGCCTTTCTGGCAGCCGAAAAAATCTCTGACTCGTTTGGCAGCGCCACGTTCCTGACGGAGATGGCGTTAACACAGGCCGCTGAACTGGCGCAGTATGTCGCCGGGGAAAACGTTAAATATCAGCTGCATCTGGCGGTCACGGCAGAAAAAGCGGAAGACTGGAGTGCTGCATTGATCGGTACGGCCTCAACCGGGCTGAACCTTAAGACGGATGATAACGCGTTTGTGCAGGCGTTGCCGATGGCAATCATGGCCGCCACCGATTACGACCGGACCCATGCCGCCACCAACTATATGTATCGTCAGTTTGGGGTGACCTTTCCGTCCCAAATCAGCGCCGATCGGGAGGCTGACCGGTTCGATAAGTTGCGCGTCAACTATTACGGTGAAACGGCTGTGGCGGGTTCACAAATCCGCTTTTATCAGCGGGGTTTCCTGTGCGGTTCGTCGTCTAACCCGCTGGATATGAGCGTTCATGCCAACGAACAGTGGTTAAAAGCCCATATTACCCAGCAATGGTTCAGTTTAATGATGAGTACCCGCGGACTGCCGGGAAATAAAGACGGCGCAGCCCGTGCCATGACCGTGATTGCGGGCGTAGTCACCAAAGCGCTCAATAACGGCACGATTTTACCGGGCAAAATCTTAACCGACGTGCAGAAACTCGCTGTAGCCGATGCGTCTGGCGATGATTTGGCCTGGCATGACGTACAGGACAAGGGCTATTGGTACAACACGCAGATTGTGGAGCAGACAGGCCCATCGGGATTACCTGAATATGTCATGAAATACGTGCTGATTTACAGCAAGGGCGACTGGGTACGTAAAGTCGATGGCTCGCACAATCTGGTTTAAGGCTGGTTTTAAGGAGTAAGAAAAATGTACGATGTTTCTGCCACCGGCTTAAGTCTGGTAATACAGGCCAGCACCACCTTCCCGGCAGGGATTCAAATCACCCGGTTTGCCGATGATGCCGATCCGCTGGATTTGCCCGCTGTCGATATCGCGCAAACGGGCATGGATATCAATGGCAACCTGAACTACTGGTCAACGCCCACCCCGCAAACCATCACGATTAACGTGCTGGCAGGCAGTGAGGAAGATGAAAATTTGGCGATTTTGCTGGAAGCCAACATTGCCAAGCGTGGTCGCCGCCATGCCGGTGACATTATCACACTGGTTGCCTCCTATGGCGATGGTTCGACCACCACAGCCCGTAATGGCAAGATCACCAACGGCAGCCGGGGTAACTCTGCCGCTAGTGCCGGGCGTCTGAAATCCAAGCAATACACCTTTGTATTCCAAGATTTCGACCGCACTCGCGCTCGCTAAGTTTTTTCATCCTATCAGGCGGATTTTTCCGCCTTTTTTGATCTGAGGCCATGATGTTAATTAAACCCAAAACCATCACGATCACCGATGCGGATCGTGAAGCGCATACTTTTATTATCAGCCGACTGCCTGCCACGGTGGGGCGTGAGATTCTGGCGAAATATCCCCTGTCCAACGCGCCGAAAATTGGTGATTACGCCATCAGCCATGAAGCCATGCTGAAGATGATGCGCTATGTCGCGGTTGAACGGGATGGCGAGGAAATGCTGCTGAAAACGCAAACCCTGATTGATAACCATGTCCCGGATGGCGAAGCGTTGATCCGGCTAGAGCTGGAAATGCTGCGGTATAACACCAGTTTTTTCGGGGCCGACGGGAGCCTCGGTTTCCTCCAATTCCTGCTGGACAAAATCAGCGGTTCACTCCCGTCGATTATCAAAACGCTGATGGGTTCGTTGCCGTCATCGTCAGCGCCGGCTACGCCACCCTCACCGAACTCAAAACGTCCATAGATTTGGAAGAGGCATTTGACCTGTGGGAAATCGCCATCACCAATCGGTATAACGAGCGGCTTGCGGCGTCAACATCGAGGTAAGTTATGTCACTGTTAGATACCTTTGTGCAGCTCTTTGAATTTGATACCCGTCAGGCGGATGCGGCGTTTAACCGGTTCCGCCGCTCAACCGATGACATTATCGCCGATATGAAAAAGGCGCAGGAAGCTGCCACGGACGGGGCAGGCAGTGTGGGCCGTTTTGTCCAAGAGCTGGCGGCAACATTGCAGGACGTATCCGGCGGCGAGTCGTTTGACATTGACGTCAATATCCATGACACCCACGAAAAACTCACGTCGGTTCGTACCCAAATCAGCGAGCTGGAAAGCGCTATCGCCACCCTCGATAGCCAGCGCGAGCAGGCTAATCAGGGCATGCAGGACAGCGGCGATACGGTGACGCAGCTGAATGCGCAGTATGCACAGCTACAGAATGAATTAACTGCCCTGAATGGCGAACTCAATAATCTCACGGAGGCCGAGAAAAAGAACCTCAAGGCGAAAGAATCGGTTGACGCGATTGTGGCGTCTCTGCATGCCGACTACGCCCAGTTTATTGAAACCATGCGCACCAAGGGTATTCAGGCCGCTATTGATGAGGCTAAGGCACAAAGCCATTTACAAAGCATGCTGACCGAGACAGAGGGCAAATACAAAGCCGCGGGGGAATCTGTGGCCGGATTTGCCACTAAGGCGCTGGGGGCAGTCGGTGTTGTGATGAGCATTGGCAGCATTTTTGCGGATGCCGTCTCACGCTCACAGGAGATTGAGGCACTGGATAAACTGAGTCAACGAATCGGTATCGCCACCGCGGATATGGATGCATTCAGCGGGGCCATGGCCGAGTTGGGCGGCAGTCGCGAAGCCGCGCAGGCTGATCTCACTGCAATGGCGAAAACTTTTGGCAATACCACGGCGTCAATGGAAAAAATTCTGTCTACCGCCGATAAAGTCAAAGGAATGAAATTTGATAAGGCCAAAGTCACACTGGAAGGCATGGGTGTGTCCGATGAGAAAACCGTCGAGCTGATGATGAAAGGCCGCAAGGAGCTGGAGCGGGTTATGGGGATACAAAAGGAATATTCCGGTATCACCAAGGAGAGCATCGAAAAGTCTATCAAGTTCAATGCCGCCATGAACAAATTCAACCAATCTTCGGGCTTGCTGAAAAACAGCTTTCTGGAGATGGTGATCCCCGTTCTTGCCAAAGGCATGACGTGGTTGTCTCAGTTTATTGACTTCTGCAAGGACAATAAGAACCTGATTATCGGCTTCTTTCTCGCTATCGGGATTGCGGTCGCCGCCTACTATGTGCCCCCCATGTTAGCGGCTGCCGCCGCGACACTGGCGGCAACCTGGCCTATTCTGGCCATTATCGCCATCATTGCATTATTGGCCGCGGCCTTTGCCCTTGTTTATGACGATATCATGAACTTTATTGACGGCAACGATTCGATGATAGGCCGGATACTGGACAAGTACCCGATGCTCAAGAAAGTCGTGATGATGCTGTGGGAAGCATGGCAGACCCTGTTTGGCTACCTCAAAACGGCGGTGAAATTTGTCGCGGATATCGTGATTGCCGCCTTTAATTATATGGATCAGAAAATCACGGAATTTATCAATTGGCTGCTGGGTTCGGTGGCTTCCCTGACCGAATGGGGCAGTCAGTTCAGCGGCGTCTTTGAGTCGGTCTCGGATACGGTGGTGGGCGCATTTAAATGGATGTGGGAACAGGTGCAGAAAGTGATTGGCTGGATCAGTAACGGACTGGATGCCGTGTCCAAAGGATTAAGCACCGTGAAGGGCTGGTTTGGGTTTGGCGAGGATAAGAAAGTGGAAGTGGTTGAGCGCTCCATTAATGAAGCGGGTGAAATCACGGCCAAACCGCCGAAGCCAGACAATACCAAAGCCGATGACAAACAGGCACTGAAAGCCGATATCGACAAACTCAACCAGAGCCTGACCGCTGCGTCCAATCATCCGCTTAATCCAGTGACCAGTCAGGCGATCAGTAACCAGTCGCACCAGACCCATGAAGTGAATACGCAAATTGGGGAAATCAACATCAAAACAGAAGCAACAGATGCACAGGGCATTGCCAAAGATATGAAAGGTGAACTAAGCAATCAGTTAAAAGATCTGAGTCAGCAAACCGCCACGGGGGTAGCCAAATGATCACCGAGGTGAAAATCTTTCATGTGGACAGCTTCGCCACCTTGTTCGAAAGTGCCAGCCCGATACAAATCAGTGTCCGCGATGAGCATAAAGTCACGAAGTTTCAGGTGGAGAACGGCGAAACCCGCAGTGATCATATTGTGGTGGAGGCGGTAGAAATTGGCATGGAACTGTTGCTCACCGGTGAACTGAAAAACAGCTTTTCGGCTATGCAGCAAGCCTATGACACCCATCAACTGGTGGGTATCCAGACACGGGTAAAAACCTACCAGCCGATGATACTGGTCAACTTTTACCACGATGAAGTCCCGGAGATGGCGGATGCCATCAAACTGTCTTTACGGTTTTCGGAATGGCGCACGATTGAGCCGGAATACGGGGAACTGCCGCCGCGAAAAGTGGCAAAGAAAACCCAGTCCGGCACGGTCAACCGGGGCAATGTGCAGACCAAAGAAGCGGCGGGGCGTAAAAAATCCGTGGCCGTCAAAATCATGGATGGCGACGACCTGTTTTCGTCATAAACCATGCGGAGGTGACTATGCGTGAAATTCCGTTACGGGCGATACCCAATCAACGGCTGGCGGTCACGCTGGACGGCGTCAACTGGGTTATCACGATAAAAGCAGCGCGTCAGATGATGATCTGTGATATCCAGCGCGATGAGGTGATGGTGATTCAGGGGAGCCGGTTAATCCCCAATGCTCCGTTAATTCCGTATGCCTGCCTCGGTTCGGCAGGGAATTTTGTTTTGCTCACCGAACAGGATGAGCTGCCGTGGTGGGCACAGTTCGAGTCCACTCAAACCTTAATTTACTGGAGTCACGATGATAGACCTGAGACGGATCCGGCTGGGGATTGAAGTCAGCGGGCGGCTCAACTGGTACGAAGGCATGCGCCTCTCGGCTTCCGGCACTAAATACGCCAACCCGCTGCAAAATGAATGCGCGGTTAATATCGACGGCCTGGGCAGCGATACCCGCGATTATCTCCTGACTCAGACCAGCCCCTACACTAAAAACAAACAGCCACGCCGCCTGATACTGGAAGCGGGCAGGGTCAATACCGGTCTGTTCCGGGTATTTGTCGGCGATATCGTCAGCGCGGAGATTGCCTCACCGCCCGATGTCACGCTAACGCTAAAAGCTAAAACGGGTAACAGCCGTAGCGGGGAAATAATTTCCTCGTCCGGTGGGGCAATGAAACCGCTGTCTGAGATTGCGCAGGGCATCGCCAATGATTGCAAAGTGAAACTGGATTTTCAGGCGACGGATAAAAATATTGCCAACTGGTACTACTGCGGTGCGGCGCTGTCGCAAATCGCGCGCTTGCAGGAATCTGGTGGGGTGAAGGCGTTTATTGATGATGAAGTCCTGTATGTCAAAGACAGCCACAGGGCGTTAAAAAACCGCCTGCGCATTTTAAATATGACGTCGGGCATGGTGGGTATTCCCAAAGCCACCGAAAAGGGACTGGATGTCAGCTTCCTGATTGACGGCGAATCGTTTCTGGGCGGCCTGCTGCGACTGGACAGTAAACTGAATAAATCCCTCAACGGCGATTACATTATTGAGCAACTGAAATTCGATATTGCCTCCCATGATGACGCTTTTTTCTACACGGCAACCTGCAAGCGAGCATAACCATGAATCAACCGAACAGTGATATTGCGAGCGAAGGCAGCCTCGCGGGGCAGTTTATGGCCGCCTTTCGTAACCTGATGTTAAACGTGGAAGATATGTTACCGGCGACGGTCGTCAGTTATGACGACCAGACCAACCGGGCGATCATCAAGCCGCTGGTGATGATGGCGACCACTGAAGGGCAGACCCTTTCCCGCGCACCGGTGCATAATATCCCGGTGTTTCGTTTTGGCGGCGGCGGTTTCTTTCTGCGTGTGCCCGTCAAACCCGGCGATGTTGGCTGGCTGAAAGCCAATGACCGTGATATCAGCCTGATATTTCAGCGCGGCGGGCAGGAAGACCAGCCCAATACCGCACGGCTCCATTCGTTCAGTGATGCAATGTTCTTTCCCGACACGATTAAAGGCTGGGCGATTGACGGTAAAAATCTGGATGCGCTGGTTATCCAGTCGATGGATGGCTCAGTCTGTTTGTCGTTACACAGCAATAAAGCCGTACTGGAAACACCCCGTTTTGAAGTCAACGCCCCGGAAACCCTGTTCACCGGCAATGTCACCATCAATGGCAATCATGCCGTGAACGGTAACAGTGATTCTTACGGCGGTACGATGCGGCATAACGGCCACAATATTGGCGATACCCATCAACATCGTGGTGTACAGACAGGCGATGGCAATACGGGGGGGCCACTATGATCACGTTTGCCGTGGATGACAATAATGACCTGAAGCTGGGGGATGACGGCAATCTGGCGATGGCCCGCAATGCCGGGGCCGTCAGCCACCTTTGTGTGCATTATGCCCGTGCCCTGCGGGGTGAAATGTTGCACAAGGTCGATAAGGGCATCCCCTACTGGAAAACCACCTTTGGCCGTCACGCCGATATACCCATGTTTGAAGCGGCGTTTCGTGAGCGGATGCACGAGGTGGACGGGGTGGAAGAAGTCGTCTCTTTTCAGGCAGAAATTGCAGATAACGAATTACATTACATCGCGGTGATCCGCTCAACTTACGGGAGTTTTACCCTCAATGGCTGATTATCAATATATAACCCGGCAGGGCGTGATTGTGCCGGATACGGCGGATTTGCGCGGCGAGGTGGAAAATGACTTTTTCGCCGCGTTCGGGCAGGACATCGATCTGTCACCGGAGACTCCACAAGGGGTACTGGTGACGATGGAGACCGAAAACCGCGATGCGATGGTCAGGAACAATGCGGAACTGGCGAACCAGATTAATCCCGATATCGCCGGGGGGATATTTCTGGATGCAATCTGGGCGCTGATGGGCGGCAGCCGTTTTGCGGCTACCCGTTCTTATCTTTCCAATGTTGAATTCGGCGGTGTGCCGGAGACGATTATTCCCAAAGGCGCCCAAGCGGAATCGGTCACCGGGGCGCTGTTTGAAACGATCAGCACCCTGATTATCGGCAAGAACGGCAAAACCACCGGGGATATGCGTGCGGTACTGTTCGGCACGGTGGAATGCAAGGCCGGCCACCTTGAACGGGTCGCCAGTTCGGTGCTGGGCTGGGAAACCGTTAATAATCCCACCCATGCGGTGGTCGGGCGTGAAGCGGAATCGGATATTAGCGCCCGGCGAAGACGCAAGCAGACGCTGGCTAAGAACACTGTCAGTGTGGGCGAAGCCATCACGTCTTCGCTATACGAACTGGAGGGCGTGAATTCGTTGTCGTTTCGTGAGAACTATGCGTCGCAGATCATCACGGTTGATGGTATTAAGCTGTTGCCCCATAGCGTCTATGTTTGTGTGGAAGGCGGCGACCGTGAGGAAATCGCCCGGGCCTTACTGCGCACCAAAACCATCGGGGCGGCCTATAACGGTAAAGAAGTGGTGACGGTGACGGAGCGGGTAAGCGGGCAGGAATATGAAATTCGTTTTGATCGTCCGACCGAAAAAATCATCTTATGCCGGGTCACGGTGAAAAAGTCCACGATGGATGCGCAAAGCATCATTCCGGCGGCGATTGAGCAATGGGTACGGGGTGAGCAGGAAGGTGATAACGGACTGGTGGTCGGGCGGGAGGTGTCACCGTTTGAAATCTCGGCGGCGATTAACAGTATTGAAGCGCGACTGTTTATCACTAAAGTCGAGCTGTCAACGGATGGCCAGAACTGGCTGATGGGTACGATCCCTGTCAAACTCAACGAAGTGGCCCGATTACATCGGGGTTCGGTGCAGGTGGTGATGACATGAAAATACAGGCCGTTGATTTTCATTCTGACCTGTTGCGAGCGATCCTCTGGCAATACGAAAATGCCCCGAAGCTGAACACGCTGGCACGTCGTAAGGCGGCGTATTTTGAGCAAAGCAATGTGGCGTTCTGGCACAACTGGTATCACGATGTGTTTAATATCGATACGGCCAATGATTTCGGACTGGCCGTGTGGGCGCGTATTCTGGATGTGTCTTTGGGCATTGATGTGGCCCCCAGTGATAAAACCAAAATGGGTTTTGGCTTCGGCAAGAAACGCAACTTCAAGGGGAATTTCCGGCGCAATGCCGATTATACCCTGATACTCACCGCTGAACAAAAACGCCTGATTATCCGTATGCGCTATTTCAATCTGACGCAAAGCCCGACTGTGGTTAACATCAACCTCTTTTTAGAGCGCTTCTTCTGGCGTAATGAAAGCAAAGTATTTGTGCTCGACCCGCTCGACATGACCTACCTGTATTACGTTTTCAACTTCAACCCCGATGAGCATCTCAGGGTTTTACTCGAAAATTTTGACCTGATGCCGCGTCCCTCTGGCGTGGGCGTCAAATACCGTATTGTCACCAAACAAGCCTTTGGCTTCGGTAAAAAACACACCAACTTTTTAAGCAGCAACTTCGGAGCTTAATCATGACGAAAATCTTTAAAACCCCCTTTGCCGCACTGGGGGACAGGGTAGCTATTCCTAATGAAGTCCAGCCAGACGGGGCTGTCTCGTATACTCAGGGCTACGGCTATGATTACGAACGTGACCAGAACACCGATCCGGCCGCGAAGGATATTGAACGTGAGAAAATGAACGGGATTTTTCACGATATTACCGAAGCGGTGGGGGAAATACAGGCGTTTGGCGTGGCGAAATGGTCGTTAGAGGCACAGCCTTATCCTTTGCGTGCGGTGGTCTACCACAACCAGAAACTCTGGCAGTCGCGGATTGAAAATAACAAGGAAGAGCCGAAGGTGAGCCATGCCTGGGGGGAGTTAAAAGCCGACCTGACGGCGGGTGATGTGGGGGCCTATAATAAAGAAGAAGCCAATCAGCGCTTTCAGCCGTTGGGGAATTATACCCCTGCGGGATACAGCTACAATAAGGAAGAATCGGATACCCGTTTCCAGCCGAAAGGAAATTATCAGCCTGCGGGCAATTACGCACTTAAGGGGGAGAGTTATCCGAAGCCAGAATCGGATGCGAAATACCAGCCAATGGGGAATTATTTGGTAGCCGGCTATAGCTACTCGAAAGGAGAAAGTGACGGCAAATATCAGCCTCGCGGTAACTATCAATCCGCCGGAAATTATCAGCCGGCAGGGAATTATGCCAGTGCTGCCTCTCAAACTTTCACGGGTGAAGTGAGGGCACCACATATCGTAACGGGTTCAGGTAATAATCTAAGCTTTTTTTTTCAAAGAGATGGTATTTGGTGTTGGACCGCTCAACAAAATGGCGCTTGGATAGGTGAGGTTAGGCATCCCGGTAGAGGGGGGATATTTTCCCTGCAAGGGGACAGCTACACGAAAGGAGAAAGTGACGGCAGATATCAACCCCGTGGAAATTATCAGCAAGCGGGGAACTACCAGCCAGCCGGAAATTATCAGCCTGCCGGGAATTATGCGGTTAGGGGAGAATGTTATACCAGAGGGGAGTCTGATGGACGATATTTACAGCGTGATGCAGGTACTCGGCGAACTCAAGAAAAAATTGTTTGGACAGGATGGGTTCAAGATAGTGGAACTATGAATTGTACTGAAAGTATAGCTGGTTGCTTGGTTTATGTTAGAACTACGTCAGGTCAATGGTTGCCACTAGAAGTTCCTGTTAATCAAAGAGTATTCTCTACGCAATGGCCGGGAGGTTTGTGGGGCCAAATTGAATTTGTACCACCTTCGACCTTGAAATGGCAGGATGGTTCACAAATAATGGATCAAGTGATATTGTCAAAATAAAGTCTATACCCTCTTTAGGGCTACTCCCTAAAGAGGTACATATGATTTATATCAGAGCACATACCTACCTAAAAATTTTATGGCATATTTTCATTAATTATTCTTCATGAGATAAATTTCATTAATTCCCTTCTTGGTCTTATATGTCGTTCTTATGATATAAAATGTGACGTAATAAATTTCTAATCTATTCATTGAAAAGTGCCCAAATAGATTCTTCCGTATTGATAAACCGAATTACTGATGTTTATAGGCGGAGATGACCAACCGCCTTCATATTATTTAGCAATGTACTTTGTTGATTAAATGAGGGTTAAATATGAATACTCAAGATAGCAAACCTGATAAGGCACCGAAAAAAGATAATGTGTTTCCTGATATCCCAATCAGGGAAAAACAAACTGCCACGCTAAGCCGAGCTGAAAGCGGTGTCAGTAATATCTTTGGCTTTGGCTATTCACATGCCAATTTCTTCAACAGCCACTTCGGAGCCTAATACCATGACAAAAACATTTAAAGTTCCCTTTGCAGCGCAGGGAGATAGATTTTCTATTCCTGATGAAGTTCAAGCTGATGGCGCTGTTTCCTATGCAAAAGGTTATGGTAGTGGATATGGACTTGATCCAAATGAAGATCCTACCGCAATGAATATTGAACGTGAAAAGATGAACGGGATTTTCCACGATATCACCGAAGCAGTGGGGGAAATGCAGACCTTTGGCACTGCTCAATGGAACAGTGATGCACAGCCTTATCCCATGCGGGTGTTGGTTTATCACAATAAAAAAATCTGGCAGTCGCGCCTTGAGAATAACAGAGAAGAGCCAGAGACGGGTATATCTTGGGTAGAACTAAAAGCTGATCTGACAGCTGGAGAGGTGGATGCCTACAGCAAAGAGGAATCTAATCAACTCTTTCAACCAAAAGGCAACTACGCTCTTGCTGGGAATTATGCGTTGAAAGGTGAGAGTTATACTAAATCTGAATCCGATGCTAAGTATCAACCTGTAGGGAATTATCTGACTGACGGGTATAGTTATTCAAAAGACGAAAGTAACAACCGCTATCAACCGAAAGGCAATTATGCCCCCGCTGGTAACTATTCCTTGAAAGGTGAAAGTTATACTAAATCGGAATCAGATTCGAAGTATCAATCTAAAGGAAACTACCAGCCTGCAGGCAATTACGCAGTGCGTGGAGAAAGTTACACAAAAAGGGAGTCAGATAGTAAGTATCAACCGAGTGGGAACTACCAACCTGTTGGTAATTATGCATTGAGGGGAGAAAGCTATACCAAAGGAGAGAGCGATGGTAGGTATCTACAAAAAGATACTGGTACTCGTAGAACTCAAGAAAAAACTGTTTGGTATGGTTGGGTACAAGACAGCGGAGATATGGTATGTACTGAAAATATAGCCGGTTGTTTAGTGTATATTAAGCTTGATAATGATCTGTGGATGCCATTAGAAGTACCTGTTAATCGGAGAGTGTTTATTACACAATGGCCCGCGGGATGGTGGGGTAGAATTGAATTTATCCCACCTTCGACATTGAGATGGCAAGATGGATCACAAATAATGGTCGAAGTGGTATTGTCAAAATAGGAATAACTTACGACCACACAGACCAAGTGGTCGTAATATGTTAGCTTACTCTATTTGTGAAAATGGCAAAACAGATTCATCTGCTGTTAACACTCTATCATTATTTTTTTCTCTGTTAAGAATTGATGGTTCAATATCGTATCCTATAAGTTCTGATAATATGTATTTATTCATTAGCCCACTTAAGTAACCATCTTTATTTCGGAATGATTCTATAAATTGGCAATTATATTGGCTATCATTTGATTTGTACATGAAAGGCACGAGGTATTGATCTCTGCCTTTTTGATAACCATGTCCTTTATTAATTATTTCTCCATGATCAGATGTATATATCACAGAGTAGTTAATGTTGTTTTTATTAATGACGTCAAATATATTATTTATAACTCTATCTGTATGGTGGATAGTTAAGTCATATTTATCAGCACTAGGTAGTGCTAACTTGTCATCATTATCGTAATTATTATAAGGCATATGGCTACCATGTAAGTGAATTACAATAAATTTTTTTTCTTCGTTATCTGAAAGAACGTTATGTAATAGAGTGCTGAGGTTATTGTCTTTAAAGTTTGTAAATTTTATTATATCAGATTTTTTTGCGATAAACCCGTATTTAGATGAATGAAGTCCATCCAGATCTTGCGAGCCTAGCCAATAAGTCTTGTAGCCATTTGATTTGGCCATTTCTATTATTGATTTATTTTTAAATAAGTTCTCTTCACTTTCAGGTGTATGAAATGCAAGAGACATAGAGACAGAGTTTCTTGTTATTGGTGCGCTAGAATGTGCATCTTTAATTATACAACCTCCATTAGAAGAAAATATACGATCCATGTTTGGGGTTGTGTTTAATTTATATCCATATGCACTATAATGGGTTGATAGTGATGATTCCCCCATTATTAAAATAACAGTATTAACTCCAGGCTTATTCCTTCCTATTATTGATTTGTTAAGTTCATTTATCTTATTAATGTTTGCATATTTATCATTTGAATGGCTTGAAATGTATAAATAAGCAAAATCCCCAATAACAGCAGGGTATCTATCTCTTATAAATCGACCAACTGTTTTATCATCCTCTCTTATGTCTGATAATAATTGTTTGTCGACAGCAGAGGTGCTAAGACAAAATGTGATAAGAAAAATAAAAATAGGTGATACTTTAAATACTATATGATATTGAATGTTTTTTGCTTTTTTTCTTATTAGAAAAAATAAAATTATTGTAACTACTAAAGACGGCAATAACATTATAAAAAATAAATGCCTGGCCATAGATAATGATTCTTTTTTATTCGTCTCAACAAATGAATCTAAAACTGATACAGATATTCTTTCACCGAAAAAAAGAGAGTAATTTATTTGGATGATAAGAAAGAAAAGTAGCGTACTACCAGTGCTGAACAAAATTTTATTGTTTCCCTTAATTAACAGAAAAATTGATAAGAGCAATGCAAAAGTTGATATGTGAGGTATACTGGAATCTTTTTGAAAGATAAAAAAATTCAGTAGATAAGATAAGCCCAATGTTGTAACAATTGTTAAAATATACTTGTAAAAAGTGTGGCTCATTAATTTCATAATTAATATTGTTTAATAGTAAAATAAAAATAATATTAGCATACTTTTCCTAATTCTTCATCTCCACAATTATAATCTGCTTGCAAAAACGCCAGCAGTTTACTTCCTAGCACATCTATGATCTCTCGCTTTTCTTTCACCATGTGATGCTGGATATTCTGTCAATGTAGTTGGCGAACTGTTGCGTTGTAGAGGTGGTATCTCATCTTCTTCGATTAGAAAACACATAGAAATGATTAGCAATAAGCAAGGTTCAATGTTCATTTTATGCTCTATTTATTCCTAATTATCAATGGCAATTACATGTAATCGTTTGGTTTTTAAGAGTGTTAACAGTGATTTATATTAGGAGTAAGTGATTTAACGTTTTGATTTTATTGAAAATAACAACGATTTAAAATCCCTCGGCTGTAAGGCTGTGCGGGTTCAAGTCCCGCCCTGGGCACCAAATAAAAACTTACTGGTAAACAGTAAGTTAGGATACGAAGAAGCCACCTTTTGGGTGGCTTTTTTCATGGTTTTAAACTGCACGAAAATAGCAAAGTGGCGACGAAATGGCGACGGAGTGGCGGCGCAGTTTTTCTTTTATCGCCAAATTCCCTTCAATTGACCTGCTTTTCACAGTGACTTCGCTCACGAATCGAAATTAAAAGATCCAGTGTGCGAATATAAAAATTCCCTTCTATTTTCGAAAGGCTTTCTACCTTCTGGCCTAGGGCAAACGGGTCTAAATTGAACAGTTAGTTCAGTGATGTGCCTTCAGTACATAAAGGTAGGAACATTGATGATCGTTTGTGATTTACAATCC
>NZ_FOVO01000001.1 GCF_900115195.1 Xenorhabdus japonica | reverse complement strand
CCCGGTGGGGATGATTCAAAGCCAGTTGTTGCAATGTAATTCGTTCAGGCTCAGAAAGTGTTATCGTCGATTTCATCAGAACAGTGGAAAATTCGATTATCGTATATCGATTATAGCAATTATGCAGATAATTTATCTGATTAACTTAATATACTTTTCCCTATTGTTAGCACTCTCTTAAAACGAGATGAGGTTTTAATCTGTATAGAAACTGGAATTTGTGTTGAATTAGCGCGATTATAAAATTATATTTTTATTCATATTCAATAAAAGTCCATAAAAATGTATTTAGATATATATTGTGAAAAAATTATTATTTAAATATAGCGAAAGACAATTTACAGAAATAGCTACTGAATAAGCCCTCATTCATCAAACTGTTCCTTAATTTCTTTAATAGAAGTCAATTTAACCTTAGGTATCGTTAATTGCTCAAACAATGCAGTATAACGTTTTCTGCTTTTTTGGTGTGACGACAGTAATATGATGAATCATTTTCCATTTGATGCTGTCTTTATTGCCTTCCAGACCACCATAACGGTTATGTTGGAAAAGAGTTCTGTTTGCATAACGCAGCAGGCTTGCTGGCGTTGAGATATCTAATAAAATAACACCTGTCGCTCTGGATCAGCGCTGTGGTAGACATTTTCTATAGTTTCCATCTATAACCCAGCTTTCCTCTTTTATTACCATATCATGCAATGAGATGAATTCATCTACAGGACGTTCCTGCCAGTTTGTATTTTGGTAGATGAAAAAGCTGATCCAGGTGAACTACTTTTAAATTACATTTTATGGAGATGGCATTAGCAAGCGTAGATTTACCGCTATTTGAAGGCCCCATAATACAAATTCTATTTCCTAAATCCGAAAATTTCATAACAACCTCCAGTAGTTATAGATTCACCTCTGTTATCAGCATGGGAGCATAAGTCCACTGAATTAATGAAGCACTAAATTTTTCACATGTAAGGCACGTAAAAATCGTGAATTTAATTTAGTTGTGAACCACATCTCATAATCAGGATTTGCGGCATTATGTGGGGAGAGTCTTGTTCCTGCCTCTTCAGGAAAAACGCATCGTCATAGATAAATCGACTTCCTCGCGATGTTCCCCAAAGTAATCCTACACGTGGCAACAAACCACAATGCTATCCGATGCCACGGGGTAGAAGCGCATGCCAGATCAGAGATCGAACAGCCGTTATGAAAAAACTACCTGACTATTGTCAGGTAGCCGAGAGTGCTATTGACCGCTTTTGGGAAGGTAATAGGCGAGGTACTTTGAGAGTAGTTCTTTCCCCATTGGAGTGAAATGCACTGGATTTGCTGCATTAGCCAATGCTGAATTCGTATTCTGGATATCATAGATCGGCATGTTTTCATTGACCTCCCATCGGCTTCTCTGCTGGTAGACGCGCTCAGCAAGCATTGGTAGCAAGGGCAACAATGCATTTTCGTCTAAATGAGGATCGGCGGTCAGCCTGGAGAGCCATTCGTTGTAAGGGAGTGACTCCAATGGATATCCATGACATTCCTCTAAAAGACGGAAGAACTCATCAATGTCAATGGACTGCTCTCTCTCCGGGACGAGGTGGTAAGCTTGACCCAGGTTCCGTATGTCAGTTGCGATAGCCAAAAGCGCCGCACTGACATAGTCAACTGAGACGAACTCCTTCCACTGACGCGGCAGTTCTGGATAGGCACCGATAGTAATGCACCCCTTCATCAGGCAGGCGACGAAGTCATTCGGATTGCCGACTCCGCTAACGCTGTCACCCATAATGAAGCCCGGCCGGTAGACGGACAACGGGATACCGAGTTCCCGCGCCTGCCCAGATGAAAAATGACATCACTTGTGTTGGCCAATTCGTCGTGGAGTGCATCATTAGGCGTGCAGGAGGTACATTCGGGTCGAGAGGCACTCAGCTTCCGCCAGCCATAAGAATGGCAAGCTGACTCGTGATTTGTTCAATGCCCGGCGACAGAAGGATCGCAATAGGCTCTTCATGTTTTATTCCAAGTGACCGTAACGAGTCCGCAACGGTAGCCGCTTGCTGTTTGAGTGTGCGGTAATTAAGTTCTTTTTCAAGTGTGAGGATAGCGATCTTGTCCGGATAACTACGGATCTGTTTCAGGAAATGAGACAACATTCAAGCCTCCTATAAGACAATAGGATTATAATACCAATAAATTATTATATGTTACTAAACTATCTTTTAATCTTATTATTTAATAATTAACTATATAAATTTCGAATACAAGTCCCCTTGTTAGATAATATCGTCATGATATTTCAGATCATGTTTGGCACTTATTGGAGCCACATTTACCGGGGCGTAAAGGCGCACGGGGCGGGAAGCCTAAGACAATCGGGTATTTATCCATGCAGTGTTTTGGATCTTACCCTTCAATAGGTTTTCTTGTTGCAGGTATGTACCAAATAGCTCTTTCAAGATCTATTTCTTTCCAACGGGCAAATCTCATCTCACTGGAACGAGTAAACGTTAATAACGCCAGTCTTACAGCGACTCAGGTAATTAAGCGTCCACGCTAACAAGAAAGATGGGTAAACGTTCATGGGATAATGCAGAGTGATGTTTAGATTTTACTGTGGCGAGAGCGCCAGTCATGTCAGATTGCAATGGACGTAACTAGACCTAGAGTGGTCTACTTTTATTGATCTTTAAGGGATTTTTTTCTGGTAGCAGACGTTAGGATACGACTATAGAAATGTAAATGGTGAAGGCCGGACTCGCAAAAGAATATAATTAATTGAAATTAAATAAATTATTAAAGATAAATTTTCAAAATGCCCCATTTTGTGCCCCATATTTATTTTACTCCCTTTACTTGTTCATGTATTTGATTTTAACATACTTTATGAACTGCTTGATATATTGGTATAAGAGTAAAGTTAAAAAGCCATGAGGTTTAAATTAGTTTGTCATCTCACTCTCAGGGCTTTGTATAAAAATTTATCATTTTCACAAAGTAGATCACAAGTTGAAGCTGGTTATTCCTGTGGTTTGTCTCGAACCTTACATTCAATCAATCGACCCTGCTTATCAAAATAACGGCTAGGCCAGATTTCTGAGGGGTGAATACCGAGATAGTTAGCGATTATCCACTCACCTTTAGGCCATTGCCTACTGAGTGCGTTTGCTAATGTTGATGAGCTGAGTCCTGCTTCACGAGAAATAGCCGCTAAGGTTGTACCACGTTTACGTAATGCTGCGATGATATCGGCCTGATGCCAGTCATTTTGAACATTGTTGTTATTCATTCCTGTTACCCCTTCCATTAATTAATATTGATGGTGGTGATTCAAGGCAGGGTTAGCAGACTGGGTTCACACCAGCGAGGCCGAAGCCTCCCCTACCTGAATCACCATTGAAAGGGTGAACGCAGGCGCACTGGCAGAAACATCCTACCAGTGTCAGTGAACACAAGGCTGCTAAACCTTGACCATTGGATTGAGCCAATGGCGGGAATACTTTAACTGATTGTATTATTGGACTCAATAACCGAACGACTAAGTTTAACGGTTATAAACACGTTCGACATAACGCCCAGCGTTTCGAATATGGTCAATTCTTTAATCAACCAGCTCATCAATTTCCTTACTTATACCTAAAACATGCGATCTCTGGCGCGCGACAGTTCGGACAAAACAGAAAATATCTGCTTTGCCCTTGACGGATATCTGTGCGCCAGAGTGAACGCAAGTTGAGGTATTGCGGGGTATCGGTTGAGTACGCGGTACTGCCGCCTGTATAAACAGGTCATCCCCACCGGCAAAAAGCCAGCCTTGATATCGTCAAGTTCTCCTTTTGATACTTTTTCAATCTATAAAATGCAGTGTCAAATTCACTGTGTGGTTAAGCAGGCGTGAGCCTGTCAGGATTGTGATGTTCTTTGGCTGCGGCGTCACTTTCAGCGGTAAACCTGCGAAAAGTGACGCCTTGAGTTCCGTAAACAGTCAGTAAAAGCTGTGCGAACGTTGGAATGCTCGCGGGCACAGCAAAACGCCGCAAGGTTAAGTGCCAAATGGTAGTAATTAGTAAAATGTTTCGGTGTAAAAAATTTATCTGATGAATAATTCAAACAGAGATAGGTGAGAAATATAAATCGGATGTACAAAATGAATCCTGTTATTTATTGAAAATAAAGGAAAATATGCTTTGTATTTATATGAAAGATAAGTGCATGATCTAATGTTCACTACACTTGATTGGCTATATAAAAACACCTTTTGGGTGTATTTTTCGTTTAAGAAACCTTCATCGCCAGACGGTGGTTTAAGTGTCTGACAATATCTGCTTCCAAAGGTGTGCAGATGTACCACAATTCTTGCTCTCCCTTTCAGGCTACGGGAGTTTTTGTTGCCATTACAGCTATATGGCCATCTATGATGGCGAGTAAACCAATTCAGACTAGACGTTTTTTTCAGTTATGGCAACAAGAAACGGGTAGTTTGAACAATAAAAACTATATCTATTCTTCACACCAAACCATGCGATAAATAAAGAGTCATCCCCCTAATATTGGGAACTATTAGTACTTTCTTAACTGATTCGCAAAAAACACCGCATTTAGTAGGCAAAGATCGGTAAGGGTGATGAAGCATACAATATTTAGATGCTAGCTGTTCAAACTAAAATTAAAAATACTAGCAAACTCAAAGGTGGTACAAAAATATTTAAATCTGGGCTAATAATGCATGGATTTATGTTTTTTTTAACTAATTACATCGTTATTGGTGTATCATTACCAAAAAATTGGTTTAATTTTATCATGAGGTGGTAGAGTGATTAACTTAACTAATGATATATTCATTGACGTCGTCAGTGATGCTCTGTCTGGCAAGCGAGACAGTCTTGTCATGCGACTACGCATGGTGACAAAAAAGCTCAAAAAAGAGTCACCAGAATTAGCAACAAAATTAGAAAGCCTACTTATGCAAACTAGTGGAGCATATGCTGTAGAAAGAGCTCAACCGATTACCCCTAGAGCAACCCCCGTAGATGCAGATACAAGGCAAAAATTGTTAGTTGAAACATATCCTGTAATTCTAGATGTTGAACCTGTTTGGCCAACAAGCACATCGTTAGCTCTAAATCGTTTTGTAATCGAATGGGAAATGAAAGAGCTCTTGCACAAAGAGGGCCTACATCCGTCCCGCTCCCTTTTAATGGGCGGGCCTCCTGGAGTAGGTAAAACTTTGGCTGCAAAATGGTTAGCCAGCAAACTAAATATGCCCTTATTGACTCTTGATCTTGCTAGTGTGATGAGCAGCTATCTTGGTAAGACAGGAAATAACATAAGATCCGTACTTAACTACGCCTCATCTTTTCCATGTATATTACTACTTGACGAGTTCGATGCCATTGCCAAAAAAAGAGATGACGCTACAGATGTCGGTGAACTTAAAAGACTTGTTACCGTTCTTTTACAATCTATCGATGAATGGCCCAACACATCTATTCTCATAGCAGCAACTAATCATTCTGAACTTTTGGATACTGCTGCATGGAGAAGATTTGATAGAGTTATAAACTTTGAATATCCTACTAATGATTTAATTCAACGTTATCTTATATCGAAAGAAATTGCAGAAAGTTTAGCGCACTATATTTCATCAAGATTAGGTGAAATATCTTATGCTGTGATTGAAAAATCCATCAATCAAGCGAAGCGGAATTCTATTATAGAGCAGATACCTTTAAGCTCAGCTCTAATTGATGAATTACTGAACAATACAGCATTGGAAAATGTCATAAAAACGATGCTTGATGAGGGTGTTTCCCAAAGAAAAATATCGTCAGACTTAGGAATACCAAGATCGCAAATTAGAAAAATCATTAAAATAGAGGATGAAGGTAATGAATGATAAGAATATGCTTTTGGGTTACGGAGAAACACTGACGGGTAATGTAAAAATAAAAAAAGGTGGTGGAGGGAAAAATAAACCCTATAGCTATAATGAAAATAAGCTAGTAATAATGAGTGACTTAGCATCACTAATCAGTGAAATTGAAAACGTACCAGCCTCCGCACTACCAGATGGTAAAGCAGTAGCAAAATTCGTGCTTCATCCAGCTTTTCTAGCTAAAAGTTATTTTCCGGTAGGATTATTTAACAAATTCTCTCTTACAAGTGTAGGTAGTAAATCTGTCAGAATTAAGCCTCGTAAAGACATAAAGAAAAAAGGTAGAAAAGATGAGTATACAACGGCTTGTATCTATGTTTCAGGGAAAACTGAAAATTTTCAATCGTTTTTGCGTGCATTAAACGATGATACTTTAAATAAAAGCCAAAAAGATGATTTCATCACACTTGAAAGTGTTTCAATGTTTAACCCCTCCGATAAAATTAAGTCTTTAAAAGGTGATGATGAAAGAAGTATTGAAGTAGCCTTACATACCCCAGATGAAAATTCAGCTATAGTTGACTCTTTTATTATATTTGCTTTACAACAAGGTGCCTCCGTTGATAAAGAAAGATGCATAAAAGTCAAAGGATTGACCTTTATGCCTATTAAAGCCAATAAAAAAACGGCTTATGAAATAGCAAAATTTTCTTTTTTAAGGACGCTTAGAGATCTTCCAGAGTTAAGAGTTAGTGAGCCAGTAATTAGACGTTCTGTGAATTCCCCTTCTAGTTTTAAATTACCATCAGAAGGAGCAATCAATCCAAATTTAAAGGTAGCAATATTTGACGGAGGAATAAGTACTGATGATTTTAGTCAGTGGGTAACTGAGTACACCTTTAACAAAGATGGAAAAACAAGTGCCCAACTTCTCTCACATGGACAAGATGTGACCTCTACGCTTCTCTTTGGCGTTATGGATTCAGGTGCTGTAAAACTAAATGTTCCTTACTGTAATATTGATCATTACAGAGTCTTAGATTCGAACATAAATAATGCCGACATTGACCTTTTTGATGTGCTAATCAGAATAAAGAGTGTGCTTGGCACACAACACTACGATTATATTAATTTAAGCTTGGGGCCGAGGCTACCTGTTGATGATGATGATGTTCATGTCTGGACTTCAACACTTGAGGAAGCCCTCTCAGCAGGGAATACTTTATGCACAGTTGCTGTTGGAAATGATGGCCATTTGCCAGCAGGTCTTAATAGGATTCAACCACCTGCCGATTTGGTCAATGGTTTATCTGTAGGTGCAGCAACATCTCTTTCAGAAAACTGGGAAAGGTGCCATTATAGCTGTATTGGCCCCGGTAGAAGTCCTGGATTCGTGAAACCAGATGGTGTTGCTTTTGGCGGAAATTCAGAAGAACCTTTCAAGGTATTCAGCCCCATGAATAATGGATTGGCAAGTACCGCAGGCACTAGCTTTGCTGCTCCACTAGCATTAAGACAAGCAATCGCTTTAAGTTCATCTTTACAATATAATATTACACCTCTAACTGCTAAAGCTCTTTTAATTCATCATGCTGAAAACAGCACTCATGAACGTTCAGAAGTTGGCTGGGGTAGATTTCCGCATAATATTTCAGATATTATTTATTGTGACGATAATGAAGTAAAAGTCATTTATCAAGGTGTGCTCAAACCTTCTCAACATATGCGAGCATTCATTCCTTATCCAGATGAACCAACTACAGGTTGTGTCAATCTTCGAGCAACATTTTGCTTTTCTAGCCCAGTGGACGCAGAACACCCATTAAATTACACTCGAAGTGGTTTAGAAATTACTATGAGGAAGGGGATATCTGATACGACAAAAGGCTTAACATTCCCGCTTTTTAACTTAAAAAATATTTATGCAGACGAAAATGAACAAAGAAATGACGGTCATAAGTGGGAAACAACATTAAGAAGTGAGCACACATTCAAACAAGATGAACTTACTACACCATGCTTTGATATTATTTATCATGGTCGCGACTGTGGGATGCCAATCGATGTTTCTGAACTTGACGACTTACCTTATGTTTTAATTGTTACTTTATCTGCTGGGGAAATGCCAGATTTATATAATAATATACGACAAAAATATCAGACATTACAGCCTATACAGGTACAGCAGCAAGTCATTCTACATGCTTAATAAAAGATATATGGATAACTCTTTGGTTATCCATATATTCAGTAGAAATAAAAGCAATAACTATGATCAGTATTCCATCAATGAGTGAAATTAGGTTTATTATAATAATTTCATCGATATATTTTTATTAAAAATCACCATGCTCGCCATAAAAGAAAATACAAAAAATTAAAACCACACTGACGCGCTACGCTTGTCTTCTCCGAGTTACCGGGCTAATACATTAACCCGCTAACTCAGAGATCCGAAAAAAATACCTGCCAGAGAAAAAATTTTTGTCTACCCCCTTATTAAAGAATTAGTAATAAAACTGTTCACACTATTCACCTTTAAATATTTTTATTTAAATTCATACTATTAAGTGGTGATGACTTGAAATTAAACTCATCACCACTCTTCACCCAACCGTTCACCTTGAACCGGAAAATAAGGTGAACAGTGATGAATAGTTGTGAATAGTTTTAGAATAACTGTTCACCCTGTAATATTTTGATATATCTGGTTTAAATTATAGGGTGAATAGTAGTGAACACTTTTTTATATTTCTTTGAAAAATTATTTTTCTGGCAGGCTATCCCTTGTCAGTTTCGGCATCCATTCGATAGCAGTATCAATATCTAGGCTCAGGTTGCTACGAATACCTTGTTTGCTTTTCTTGCGTAAATATTGCTGGCTGTACTCTGCCAGTGCGCCTGACATATCCATTCCGAAACGAGTCACGGAAACAGGTTTGTTTAGGTTATTACCTTTCATATAAGCAAGATAAGCAAGATAGAGATACTTACTAGGATTGAACGGCATAATTTCTGCATTGCCGATTAACAAACCGTTAGCTTCATCGGACGCAATCAGGTATCCGCAAAAATCGACCAGTGAATCTGTGCCACGCTTAATATCCAGCGCTTCTGCTGATTTCTGTTGCTCTGCCAATAAGTGCCTTGCAGCTTGTGGATCACGTTCATTTTCCGGCACAACTTCGGAAAAGTTGAAAATTACCCGACGCCGCGACACACCGCCACTTCGATCACTAAAACTCATGGCGTTATTGTTCACTGCCAGTACCACCGCTGGAATACGAATTGAATAGGGTTGTTTGTGCTTCGGATCGATAGCGACTTCATCGCCTCCAGTAATTGCCTTGATGCCGGAACCATCGCCCACATAGCGAGTTTGATCTGGCAGGATAATCAACGAATAGCCGACAATCAGCGCCCGTTCCCGTGGGTTTTCCAGTGCCGCCATACTTGCAGAAACAGTATTGCTTGGGCCTGCCAACATTGAACAGATTTCAGCAAAGATGCTTTTACCACTGCCTCCGGCACCGGTGACTTCCAGAAAAAGCTGCCAGTCATAACGGTTCGCCAACACCATAAACAGCGCTGCCAGCACTCTGTCTGCTTTATTTTCACAGTTGTCAGTTGCTTGATTGAGCCAGCGCCAGAACTGTGGCGCGTGATTTTGCAGGGTTTCCCCCGAAACAGGGGAATTGAATTCAACGTCATTGGCAAGCAGCAACCAGTCATTTTTACTATGTGGTCGGAACTGGCAGGTTTTCAGATTAAACACGCCGTTACTGAATCCGATTAAGTGGTGTTCTGGCGGCTGCATCATGGGAAGCTGCAATTTCAGAGCATCCACCGCAGAACTAATACCATGCGGTGAGTGCGGTAGCTTCTCTTCCATAAAAGCGGCGACCATTTCCCGCCTTAAATCGCGATCACTGACCGGACGCCAGACAACGCCATCATAGTGATGAACGCTTTCCGAAGCACCATCCAGTGCCAAATCACTGTTATACCGCGCCAGTAACACTTCTCCGCGCTGGCTGGCTCCCATCTGGCATAATGTCAGTTTTGAAGATTCGGTATTATTATTAAGCTTAACGGCTGCTTTTTTCTTTATTGATGTTGGTTGATAAAGCCCCTGAGCAAAGGCTTGCCGTGCTATTTCCACTCCTTGTTGCTGGCGATAATCGTCCCAGTCGGCTTTGTACTCAGTTGGTGGTAACGTTACCCATCCGTTGAGCGATTTGGCTGTTTTCTCTGCTGTAATCTTGCCAATGTTCTTTATCGGTTTGCCGTTCTTATCCAGATCATCGGGAAGATGCCAATCATTATCTGCGGCAATAATAATTTTTGTATCCAGCCAACACTCCCGAACGGCTTTTGCGACAGAAAGCAGATTGCCTGCATCTATTGCAGCCAGAACGGTGCCTTGATGTAACCAGCTAACGGTCAGTGCCGTGGCGTAACCTTCGGTAATGATCACTATTCCTGGATATTCTTCCATCTCTGATAATGCAATAAAAGCACTTTTCTTTTGGCTACCAGACAGTAATTTCTTCGTTCCATCCGGTTTGATGATCTGCGCCCCTGTTACTTTTTTATCTAATGTTCTCAGCGGCAATAACAACGAAGCATCTTCCAGCAATCGCTGATTAGAGCAATTCAGTCCTTTTGAAGTCAGATAGGGAGATTGTCCTGTGACAGTTAGCGCCATTAGTGCCGCTACTTTTTCGGCAATCAGCTGTGTTGTTTGAATGCTTTCTTTGGCTAGCTTGAGTTCAGGCAAAGGTAGCGATAGTACATCAGCAATAATCTTTGCAGCTTCAAGAATTGAGATCCGGCTGGTTTTCGCTACTAAATCCAGCCCATCGCCATAGTTTGGGGCGTCACACTGGCGGCAATGCCAATTGCCATTGTGGTGATCATCAATAAAGTGAAAACGGTCAGTACCGCCGCAAATAGGACAGGTCCCATGTTTGCCTTTTGCGGGAATATCAATACCACAGGCGGGTAGCAGATTTTCCCAATGATACATAGCGGATTTTTTCACGGATTGGATTAGGTCGAGCGGTTTTTGTCCGTCTGTTTTATCTGAATATGTAAATTTAGGATGAGTTTGGGTATGCTGTATATCAGCCATCATCGTTACCTCGTATAACGGTTATTGGTTAGACGCCTCGATAGTGTTTGCTGCACTTCGGGGCGTTGTTTTTTATGTCATGATTTTATGTATTACGTAACTGGTTATCCTATATATAAAATTTTGTTGGTTGCGCTACTATTTTTTCCTGCCACGAAGCGGTTTGGCAAAATCATAAGGAGTTACAAATTTCTCCTTGTTAGCATCCAGATAATCCGCCCACCATTGCATCATCAGCCGCCGTTCATCCAAATGTTTGGATGTGTGAATATACGCCGCCCGGACATTATTTCTTTCAATATGGCTTAGCTGGCGCTCGATAGCGTCATCACTCCACAGGCCAGAGTCTCCCATTGCACCACGTGCCATTGTGCGGAATCCATGCCCGCAAACTTCTGTTTTGGTGTCATAGCCCATTGTACGTAACGCATTATTGGCGGTGTTTTCACTCATCACTTTCTTTGGATCGTGATCGCCGGGAAACATTACCTCACTCTCTCCGCTCAGGCTGTGCAAGGTTTCGATAAGCGAAATCGCCTGACGGCTCAACGGTACAATGTGCTCAGTTTTCATTTTCATACCACGTTGAGAATGCTTAACGCCATCAATGGGTTTTCGTGTTGCTGGTATATGCCAGACAGCCCTTTCAAGATCGATTTCTTCCCAACGGGCGAATCTCATTTCACTGGAACGAACAAATGTTAATAAAGTCAGTTCTACTGCAATTTTGGTCAGCAAGCGCCCGCGATAACAGGAAAGACGAGCCAAAAATTCAGGCAGGCGTTCATGAGGCAATGCAGGGTGATGTTTGGGTTTTACTATGGTGAGAGTGCCCGCCATATCATTGGCAGGGCTATATTCAAGAATGTCATTTTGAACTGCGTAACGCATAATGGCAGCTACACGCTGTTGTAATCTCTGGGCTATATCATGTTTACCATCAGTATCAACGGCTTGGATTGGTGCCAACAGTTGACTGGTTCGTAAAGCGCGAATATCGAGAGTACCAATATAAGGGAAAATGTATTGTTCAAAACTTCGCATAATCCGGTCTCAATGGTCTTCACTCCACCGTTTATTGCTGGCGTGCCATTCACGGGCGATCCGTTCAAAAGTATATGCCCCCTTTGATTCGGCTTGTGCATCTTTTTTCTCTGCTTTGGGATCAATACCTTGAGCAAGTAATTTTTTAGCTTCGTCCCGTTTAGCACGAGCATCAGCTAATGAAACGACAGGATAGACACCAAAGGCCAGCCGATCTTCTTTTTTATCGGCTGGGCGATGATACTTCATGCGCCAGTATTTAGAACCGCGTGGCGTGATTTCGAGATATAGGCCAGCGCCATCCGCTAATTTATAGGATTTCTCTTTCGGTTTTGCAGTCTCGATTTGTCGGGCGTTTAGTTTCATTTTTGGGGCACATTTAAAATCGAAGTGTAGGTGCCCCAAATTATGCCCCTTGCTGCATGTTGATTGCAACAGACCACAGTAGACGGCAAAATAACTAAGTATCTTGATTTATTGGGTTTTTTTGGGAGTTTGTAGACTTGGGTAGACGTTAGTAAACTAACGAATGGTGCCGAAGGCCGGACTCGAACCGGCACACCCGAAGGCGGTTGATTTTGAATCAACTGCGTCTACCGATTTCGCCACTTCGGCACTGAAGGGTTCGGAGAACGGGAATGATTATACCTGTAAGAAGAACGTTCGCAATACTTATCCTTTCAATTTTGCTCAAGTGCTGAAAAAATAATCATTCATGACTTTTTTTGACCAACACAGCTCAAAACACAATCTTTTTTTACCACCACATCTCAAAATTCCGCTCCCACAATCCTGTCCTACCAATAGACAACCCAGAAACTCCTTATATAATTCCAAACAATACACTGCTATGAGGTAAATTATCATGACTATTATCAGTTGGATTTTCACGGGTATCTTAGTAGGTATCGTTATTGGTGCCATTATCGCGATATTTAAGAAAAACAAATAACGGCTTTACTTTCCCCACTTGAATGCTCCCTGATTGGTTAATCCAAAAATGAAAAAACGGCTATATAAACTGTGTACAGTTTCCGCCCTAGTATGGGTGATGTCAGCTTGTGCGGATTCTAATAATTCACACCAGAGCAAATTTCAGCAATTCAATGCGCAACCGGCAAAGTGGAAAGTTTTCGAGGATAACGACAAGATCAAGAAAATGGCTACCGCGCTGGTCGATCAGTATTCGCAATCCATCTTTGATGAAGGCAATCCTTTGGGAATGGCAATGGTGGTGATCGACAATAATCAGGTTGTGCATCGCAGTTTTGGGGAAACTTATCCAGGGAGCGGCGTTCGGCCACGGCGGGACTCTTTGATTCGTATTGCTTCTATTACCAAATTAATGACCAGTGAGGTCATGATTAAATTGGCACAGAATAAACGCCTTAAGATTACCGATCCGTTACAGAAGTACTCGCATTATGGTGTTCATGTGCCAGACTATGGCGCTGGTCAGCCAATCAGGCTGTATCATTTGGCTAGTCATACTACCATTGCCGCAGCAGGTAGTGGCGGGATTTATTCTACCCCCGCAGATATGCAGCGCTGGATGCAGCAATTTTTATCTTCCCATAATCAATTGAGAAAACAGACTGCCAGCCGTGAACAAGGTATCTACTTTAAACGTGCCGATCTGACGTCAATCAAAGGAATGGATGTTGCAGGTCTGGCGGATGGTATCGGGCTTGGCTGGGTATATATGGAGGTCAAAGGCGATGTTCCCGGCATTTACCAGAAAACTGGTGGCGGTGGCGGATTTAATTCCTATATGGCGATGATACCTGAACGAAATATTGGTGTATTTGTGGTGATGACGCGTAAGGAGCAAAGTAAATTTAGCCGTGTGACAAGTGGGGTTAATGAGTTAGTTGCTGCATTGGCACGCAATCATAATCAAATTTAGTTTCGTTATTATTAAAGTAATGCCAGATACCAATCAGAGTATTACACAGCGAATACTCTGATTGGTTATGATAGAAAAATAAGTGTAGTTAAATATCAGCCTGTTATGTCTTCTTGTTTAACAGTAAGTAAACACTCACCCCAAAGAATAACAAACTTGGCAGCAGCGCTCCCAATATCGGCGGCATGCTATAAACCAGACTGAGTGGGCCGAATATCTCATTTAAGACATAGAAAACAAAGCCCATGCTGATACCCACAACCACCCTGAATCCCATTGGTACGCTGCGCAGTGGCCCGAAAATAAAAGAAAGTGCCATCAGCATCATCACCGCAACCGATAAAGGTGCAAAAACCTTTTTCCACATATTGAGCTGGTAACGTCCTGCATCTTGCTGTCCCTGCTTCAGATATGTGATGTATTGATGCAAATCACGAATAGAAAGCGCCTCAGGATCAAGGGAAACCACTCCCAGCTTTTCAGGTGTCAGCCGGCTTTCCCATTCTGCCGATAAACGCTGTGATCCCGTAATTCTCCCATCCTGCATTAAATCAGACTCTTCAACCTGAGATAATTTCCATTGGTGCTTATCTTTGTCATACACCGCCGAAGCAGCATACCTAACGGACAACAATTTTTTATTTTCATCAACATGATAGATGCTGATGCCATTCAGAGAATTATCCTTGCCCACACTCTTTATATAGACAAAGTCCTGCCCATCTTTCGCCCACAAACCTTTGGTCGTGGACATCAGCGAGCCGCCGAACATTTTTTGGGAACGATAATTACGGGCAAGCTGCTCTCCTTGTGGAGCAACCCATTCACCGATGACCATCGTCAGCAAGACCAGCGGAATCGCCGTTTTCATGACAGAACCCGCCACTTGCAGGCGGGTAAAGCCAGAAGCCTGCATTACCACCAGCTCACTGCGCGTTGCCAGTGCTCCCAAACCCAATAGCGCGCCGAGCAAGGCGGCCATGGGAAAGAAGATCTGAATATCTTTGGGAATACTCAACAGTGTGTAAATGCCGGCAGAAAATGCCGTATATTCCCCCTGCCCGACCTTGCGCAGTTGATCGACAAATTTGATAATGCCGGAAAGGGATACCAGCATGAACAAAGTCATCAGGATGGTTTGCAGGATTGTCCGACCAATATACCTATCCAATACGCCAAACATCATGACGCTCCTTGACTCTTAAAGCGTGAACGCAGTTTGCGCATGGGTACGGTATCCCACAGATTAAGCACCACAGCCAAGGCAAAATACGCGCCGTTAACCAGCCACATCCAGAACATAGGATCAAGTTTGCCTTTCCCCCCGTTGGAACGCAGGGAACTTTGCAGCAGGAAGAAAATCAGGTAAAGCAACATGGCTGGCAGCATACTGAGTACCCGTCCCTGACGCGGATTCACGGCACTCAACGGAACAACCATCAGCGCCATGATCAGCACCGAGACAATCAACGTCAGGCGCCAGTGAAATTCTGAACGGGAATCATTGTCAGTGCCATGCCAAAGCTGCTCAATCGATTTTTGTTCAACTTTGTTGCCATCGATGTCTGCGCTCTGATGCCCAATTACTGCCTGATAATTCTTGAACTCAGTAATGCGGAAATCACGCAACTGCGCCGTACCTTCATAACGCGTCCCCTTGTGGAGTACCGCCACTTGGTTACCGTTCGGGCGCTCTTCCATATGTCCACCATCCGCAAGCACTATGGAAGGACGCTGGTCATTCGTCGGGCGGAGCTGAGCCAGAAAAACATTTTCGAACGTATTGCCCTTCACGTTGCCGATATAAAGCACCATGTTGCCATCACGAGAAGACTTGAATTGCCCTTCCATAATTGCCGCCAGGCTTGGATTGGCTTTTACATCCGCCACTACTTGTTCTTTATATTTGGAAGACCACGGAGTGAGCCAGATAACGTTGGCAGCCGCCAGCGCTGATGTGAGTAGAGCCAGAATAAGAGCTGATTTCACCAATGCACTTTTGCCCAACCCACAGGCATGCATAACGGTGATTTCACTTTCGGTATAGAGTTTGCTGAACGTCATTAATACCCCGAGAAATAAACTCAGGGGCAAAATAAGCTGCGCCATATCTGGCACACCTAAACCTAACAACGATAGAACCAAATTTGCAGGAATATTTCCTTCTACCGCCGCACTCAATACCTCAACTAATTTCTGGCTGAAGAAGATCAGCAATAAGATGAAAAGTATTGCGATTTGGCTTTTCAGGGTTTCCCGTACTAGATATCTAATGATGATCACGCTTATTACGCCTGTGAAAACTTGTCTTTTTGCAGGAAAGTCGCTAACTTCGTCGTATATCTACCATTTGTATGAATCAATTTGGCTTCCCCATAGCTAAAATGATACCAAAGCATCCCATATATTGGTTCCCAATTAGAACATACTTATCGTTAGCTAAGTACCAAAAAATAATATGCTTAGCTTAACATAACAGTTACTTTTCTTTGGGATGAATTAATGCGCAACGCGATATTTTAGCGATTGTATCCGTCTTTGTCTTTAAGATTCAGGAGAACTCATGGAGTTTAGTGTAAAGAGCGGTAGTCCGGAAAAACAGCGTAGTGCCTGTATTATTGTCGGCGTGTTCGAACCCCGCCGCCTTTCCCCTATCGCAGAGCAACTTGACAAAATAAGTAACGGCTATATCAGTGCCTTATTGCGCCGTGGTGAACTTGAAGGCAAGGTAGGTCAAACCTTGTTGCTGCATCATGTTCCTAATGTATTGTCTGAACGTATTTTACTGGTTGGTTGTGGAAAAGAGCGTGAACTGGACGAACGCCAGTATAAGCAAATTATCCAGAAAACGATCAGTACCCTCAATGAAACCGGTTCAATGGAAGCAGTTTGTTTCTTGACAGAACTGCATGTGAAGGGACGCAACAATTATTGGAAAGTACGTCAGGCGGTCGAAACAGCCAAAGAGTCACTGTATGTTTTCGATCAACTCAAGAGCAACAAAAATGAACTGCGCCGTCCACTGCGCAAAATGGTGTTCAATGTACCGACCCGCCGTGAACTGACCAGCGGTGAACGTGCCATTAAGCACGGTCTTGCCATTGCATCAGGCATCAAGGCAACGAAAGATCTGGCCAATATGCCACCCAATATCTGTAATGCCGCGTACTTAGCATCACAGGCGCGCCAGCTTGCTGACAATGCAGCTAATCTGACAACCAAAGTGATTGGTGAAGAGCAGATGAAAGAGTTGGGCATGAACTCTTATCTGGCGGTTGGTCAGGGTTCACAGAATGAATCTTTGATGGCAATCATGGAATATAAAGGCAGCAAAGATGCCAATGCGAAACCTATCGTACTGGTGGGCAAAGGGCTGACTTTTGATTCCGGCGGTATCTCCATCAAGCCATCCGAAGGCATGGATGAGATGAAATATGACATGTGCGGCGCAGCTTCCGTTTATGGCGTCATGCGCGTTGTTGCTGAGTTGGAATTGCCAATCAATATCATCGGTGTTCTGGCAGGCTGTGAAAACATGCCCGGTGGACGAGCTTATCGTCCCGGAGATATTTTGACCACCATGTCCGGTCAGACCGTTGAAGTGACAAACACCGATGCGGAAGGCCGTTTGGTTCTGTGTGATGCGCTGACTTACGTTGAGCGTTTTGAACCGGAATTAGTCATTGATGTGGCAACCCTGACAGGCGCTTGTGTCATCGCACTGGGCGGTCACTACACAGGCCTGATGTCCAACCATAATCCGCTGGCGCATGAACTGCTGAATGCTTCAGAGCAAGCAGGAGATCGCGCATGGCGTCTGCCGTTGGGTGATGAATACACCGAACAGTTAGAATCCAATTTTGCGGATATGGTAAACTCGTGCGGACGTTCTGGTGGCGTAATTACCGCAGGAGCTTTCCTGTCCCGCTTCACCACCAAATATAATTGGGCACATCTGGATATTGCCGGTACAGCATGGCGTTCAGGTAAAGCGAAAGGAGCAACAGGTCGTCCGGTTACGCTCCTGTCACAATTCCTGCTAAATCGTTCAGGTTTGAATTCTGATGATTAATGCCCCAACCTCATATTTTATTCGATAAGCGCGATAAAAATATGGCACAAAGGTATTGAGGGAATAAATGGAATTAAGGGTATTGTAATGAAAGGTATTGCAATACCCTTTTCCGTCACTATTTCCCGTAATCTTGCAACCAAGAAACTATGAAAAACGCCACCTTCTATTTATTGGAAAAGCAGTTATTGGAAAACCAGTTACCGGAACAATCATCGTCAGATAATTTACAGCCACATGAATGGCTGGCATGTCAGCTTGCTGCTGACCAATGGCGTGCAGGGAAGCGGGTTCTGATTGCTTGTGAAAGTCAGCAACAGGCCGAAAAATTGGACGAAGCATTATGGCAACGGGAGCCGAGTCAATTTGTACCACACAATCTTGCCGGAGAAGGCCCTCGTTATGGCGCACCTGTAGAATTGTGCTGGCCACAAAAAAGAGGCAATGCTCCCCGCGATGTGCTGGTGACACTGCTTCCTCATTTTGCAGACTTTGCCACAGCTTTCCATGAAGTGATAGACTTCGTTCCTATTGATGAAAATCTGAAACAGTTAGCGCGCAAACGATATAAATCTTATCGTAGCGTCGGCTTTAATTTGACCATGGCAACCCCGCCAACCTATTAAATATCAAGACACAATGGAAAAGACACCCGCTAATCAAACGCAATCTGAGCCATCTCTCGATAAAACGTACAATCCGACAGAGATAGAGCAACCTCTTTATAGCCACTGGGAACAGAGTGGTTACTTCAAGCCTAATGGCGATACCAGCCGTGAAAGTTTCTGCATCGTCATTCCGCCACCAAACGTCACCGGCAGCCTGCACATGGGGCACGCATTCCAGCAGACGATTATAGATACTATGGTGCGTTACCAACGCATGCAGGGGAAAAATACTCTGTGGCAAGCGGGAACTGACCACGCAGGCATCGCAACCCAAATGGTTGTTGAGCGTAAAATCGCGGCGGAAGAAGGTAAAACCCGTCACGATTATGGCCGTGAAGCCTTTATCGACAAAATTTGGCAATGGAAAGCAGAATCAGGTGGCAATATCTCCAACCAGATGCGCCGTCTGGGTAACTCCGTGGATTGGGAGCGTGAGCGCTTCACCATGGATGAGGGGCTGTCCAAAGCGGTTAAAGAAGCTTTCGTCCGCCTGTATCAAGAAGATCTGATTTACCGTGGCAAGCGTCTGGTTAACTGGGATCCGAAACTGCGCACAGCGATTTCGGATCTGGAAGTCGAAAACCGTGAAGTAAAAGGTTCCATGTGGCATCTGCGCTATCCGCTGGCTGACGGCGCTAAGACCGCAGAAGGCAAAGAATACCTGATTGTTGCCACAACCCGCCCAGAAACCATGCTGGGGGATACCGGCGTTGCGGTTAACCCGGAAGATCCGCGTTACAAGGATCTGATCGGCAAAGAAATCCGTCTACCATTGGTGAACCGCCGTATTCCTATCGTTGGCGATGAACACGCAGATATGGAAAAAGGCACCGGCTGCGTGAAAATCACCCCAGCTCACGATTTCAATGACTATGAAGTCGGTAAACGCCACAACCTGCCGATGATCAACATTCTGACCTTTGACGGCGATATCCGCGAAGCCGCAGAAGTATTCGACACCAATGGCGAAGCTTCTGATGTGTATTCGTCGGATATCCCAGCTGAATATCGCGGTATGGTGCGTTTTGCTGCCCGTAAAGCGATTGTGGCAGAGTTCGAAAAACAGGGTCTGCTGCTTGAAATCAAACCTCATGACCTGACTGTGCCTTACGGCGACCGTGGCGGTGTGGTTATCGAGCCGATGCTGACTGATCAATGGTACGTCCGCACCGCACCACTGGCAAAAGTGGCGATTGAAGCAGTTGAGAACGGTGATATCCAGTTCGTACCAAAACAGTACGAAAACATGTATTACTCCTGGATGCGTGATATTCAGGATTGGTGTATCTCTCGTCAATTGTGGTGGGGCCATCGCATTCCGGCATGGTATGACGCACAGGGCAACGTCTATGTTGGTCGCGATGAAGAAGAAGTTCGCCGTGAAAACAATCTGGGCGCAGATATCACCCTGACCCAAGACGAAGACGTATTGGATACCTGGTTCTCCTCTGGTCTGTGGACATTCTCCACACTCGGCTGGCCTGAGCAAACTGAGGCGCTGAAAACCTTCCATCCAACCAATGTGCTGGTCAGTGGCTTCGACATCATCTTCTTCTGGATTGCCCGCATGATCATGATGACCATGCACTTCATCAAAGATGAAAACGGCAAGCTGCAAATGCCATTCAAGACAGTCTACATGACAGGTCTGATCCGCGATGACGAAGGTCAGAAGATGTCTAAATCCAAAGGGAACGTTATCGATCCGCTGGACATGATCGACGGTATCTCACTGGAATCACTGCTGAAAAAACGTACCGGCAATATGATGCAGCCACAACTGGCTGAGAAAATCCGCAAGCGTACTGAAAAACAGTTCCCGGAAGGCATTGAAGCCCACGGTACTGATGCCCTGCGTTTCACACTGGCAGCGCTGGCTTCTACCGGTCGTGATATCAACTGGGACATGAAGCGTCTGCAAGGTTATCGCAATTTCTGTAACAAACTATGGAACGCCAGCCGTTTCGTGCTGATGAACACTGAAGGGCAGGATTGCGGCCAGAACGGTGGTGAAATGTCGCTGTCACTGGCAGATCGCTGGATTCTGGCAGAATTCAACCAGACAGTTAAAGCCTACCGCGAAGCGCTGGATACTTACCGTTTCGACATCGCTGCGAACATTCTTTACGAATTCACGTGGAACCAATTCTGTGACTGGTATCTAGAACTGTCAAAACCCGCTATTAACAAAGGAACAGAAGCGGAAGTCCGCGCGGCTCGCCATACACTGATTGAAGTGTTGGAAGGTTTGCTGCGTCTGGCACATCCAATCATTCCATTCATTACAGAAACCATCTGGCAACGTGTGAAAGTAGTCAAAGGCATTGATGCCGATACCATCATGCTGCAATCTTTCCCTGAATTTGATCAGACGAAAGTTGATGAACTGGCACTGAACGATCTGGAGTGGATCAAGGAAGCGATCATTGCGGTACGTAATATTCGTGCAGAAATGAATATTGCACCAAGCAAGCCGCTGGAAGTTCTGCTGCGCGATGCCAATAAAGATGCACAACGCCGCGTTGCTGAAAACCTCAACTTCATTCAGGCGATGGGCCGTCTTGCTTCCGTTACCGTATTGGCAGCCGGGGAAGAAGCGCCTGTTTCTGTCACTAAACTGATCAATGGGGCAGAAGTGCTGATCCCAATGGCAGGTCTGATCGATAAAGATGCAGAATTGGTTCGTCTGGATAAAGAAATCGAGAAGCTGGATAAAGAGATCAGCAACATTGAAGTCAAGCTGGCTAACGAAGGTTTTGTCAGCCGTGCACCGGAAGCCGTTGTTGCCAAAGAGCGCGAGCGTCTGGCGACTAACAATGCAGCGAAAGAGAAATTACTGGCGCAGAAAGAAACTATCGCTGCTCTGTAATTTTTCTTAGTTGAAATTTATTCATGTAAAGCCACTGCAAATAAAATTGCAGTGGCTTTTAATCTTATTTCTTATTTCATTTTCACCAATAGATTCAAATAAACTAAAAATGAAAAGAATAGAAATATTGAGGTTATTAATTAGCAAGACATTCTGGAGTCATTAAGATAAGACCTGATGAATAACTTAATCCGGCCTTATTGAAGCCTTTAATATTTTTTAACGCCGTCAAAGCTGACATCGCGAAAGAATAATGATCCTCTGGCCAATCTTCTTGCGGATGCATATCATCAACAATATAAATTCCCCCAGGTTTCAATAAACTCAACGTTTCTTCAAGATAATGATATTTACCAGGCACTGTATCGGCAAAAATCAGATCAATTGCTTGTTTCGGCTGTTTTTTTAAATATTCTAAACCGTCAGCCAGAACGAAATTAACTCTCTCATCATGCCCTAAAGCCTCTTTAGCCACATTTAACAACTTTTCATCTTGCTCAATCGTTGTAAGTGTTGATTCAGGGCACAACCCTTCAATCATCCATGCTGTAGCCGTTCCAGTACCTGTTCCTATTTCTAAAATATTACCTTTAGGCTTAGAAGAAACCAAAAGCTTGATTAACGCACCAGAAGCATGATCTGAAGCCATATCAAATCCAAGCTCTTTGGTTTTTTCTGCAATATATTGATGGGCTTTACCTTTCGGACGGTTAAAACATTCCAGATCAAAATCATATTGTTTTTTATTCATCACTTCAGCCTTTACGATTAAATATCTTCCCCTAATACTCTATGACAATATCAAACTTCATCAAAATCATAAAATTCAGAAAGTAACTCCAGTATATCTCTTTTTGAAACAGAAAAAATGCATGATCAGATTATCATTTATAGATGGTAATAATCATATTAAATCATTACCTTACTGTGACTATCCCATTAATTAAAATAATACTATTTTTTGAATATTAATTTAATTAATCTCACTACGTTATCACATGGTAAAAAACAATGGTAAATCTGTTTATTATAACGACTAAGAAATTAATGTAAGGATAATGAGTAATTATTGTTTTTATACATATCATATTGATATGTAACATAGAGAAACACTCGATGATTATCAAAAAAAAACGATAAGTCACTCCAAAATATAACAAATTATCACTAGCACATCTTTTTTAATGTGATAGCCTACATCTTTATATTAAGACAGGCTCTCCTCGTGTCATCAGAGACTTTTACCTATGAATTTACTCAATTTTTTAGCAAGTAAAGCGCAAGACGCTATTATCTCCTCTGGCTTACCTAAGGATATTAATCCTGCAACCACCAAGAGTACTCGGTCACAATTTGGCGATTATCAACTAAATGGAGCAATGGCTGCCGGAAAAAAACTAAATATAAATCCAAGAGAAATAGCAAACAAAATTGTAGAAAATCTAGATCTGGATGAAATAGCAGAAAAAATTGAAATAGCTGGCCCTGGTTTTATTAACATACACCTCAAACCCGAATATCTGGCCAAAAGATTGGTAGAGTCTTATTCCGATGCAAAATTAGGTATCTCACAATTAAAATATCCAAAAAATGTTGTTGTTGATTACTCATCCCCAAACTTAGCCAAAGAACTCCATGTGGGGCATATACGTTCTACAGTAATCGGTGACGCTATTGCTCGCTGCCTTGAATTTCGTGGTATCAATGTCATTCGGCAAAATCACGTCGGTGACTGGGGAACACAGTTTGGAATGTTACTCGCCTATTTTGATGATTTACTGCTCTCAGGAAACGGCGATACAAAAGTCGCCTTGCAAGATCTGGAAAACTTTTACCGTGATGCAAAGCAGCGCTTCGACAAAGATGAGACATTCGCTAATAAGTCTCGTGATTATGTTGTAAAACTCCAAAACGGCGATAAACATTGCAGTAAACTTTGGCATAATTTTATTCAGATCTCTATTGAGCACACCCAGAATGTGTATAAAAAACTTAATACTACATTGCGACCAGAACATATTAAGGCCGAAAGTGCCTATAACGACATGCTGCCAGGTGTTATTACACGGTTAAAAGAACTCAATATCGCAGTTGAAGAGCAAGGGGCTCAAGTCGTTTTCATTGATGAATTAGCAAATAAAACAGGAGAGCCTTCAATTTTCATAGTGCAGAAATCCAATGGCGGTTATTTATATTCAACCACAGATCTTGCAGCATGCGACTACCGCTCCCATGAATTAAAAGCTGATAGAATAATGATCTTTGTGGACTCACGCCAAAAACTACATTTTGAACAAGTAGAAATCACCGCACGCAAAGCCGGTTTGTTAGCCAAAAACGTCGCATTAGATATTTGCACATTCGGCAATATTTTGGATGAAAATGGTAAACCATTCAAAACACGTTCCGGCGAAACAATTAAACTCAGTGAATTACTCAATGAAGCGGTAGAAAGAGCCAAAATCAAGCTACTTGCCCGGGGCAATAATTGGCCTGAGGACGAAATGGATAACATCGCAGAAAAAATTGGTATCGGTGCAGTGAAATATGCAGAGCTTTCCAAAAACCGAATTAATGACTACATATTTAGCTGGGATGATATGCTTAGTTTTGAGGGTTCAACTGCACCTTACTTACAGTACGCATATAGTCGAATTCAAAGTATTTTACGTAAAGCAAGTAGTAAAAATGATCTGCAATCAATAAACTTTATTTTGCAAGAGGAAAAAGAAAGAGCGATTGCAATCAAATTACTCCAATTTGAAGAAGTTCTGGATACTCTTATACAAGATGCAACACCACATATTTTATGTAACTATTTATATGAGCTTTCATGCCTGTATATGAGATTTTATGAAGAATGCCCAATATTAAAAAATGATGTAGCAGAAGAAATAAAAACAAGCCGATTGCTTCTCTCTAATCTGACAGGAAAAACTCTCGCAAAAGGCCTTAACCTTCTTGGTATTGAAGTAATGGATAGAATGTAAACAAGTGTTTCTCCTAAATAGGCGTGATATTAAATAAAGTTTTTTCATCATTAACACCAATTGGAAAATTCTTATGGAAATCACGCTTCAGCTCCTAATATCTTTTCCGCTACACTGTTATTAAAAATCTATTGATATAATATCAGAAATTACCAATCTCCTTCTAGATTACATCTTCCATCATAATAATTATATGATTAAATACTTAAACCATATTATTTCGATATATATCTTCCCATAAAGATTATTTATTAGTCCATCGTCATAATTTATACTAAAAATAACTTTATTATCACTTTTATTTAATATCAAAGTATTATAAGATAAGACAAAAAGAAATAAGGAGTATTCGTATATTAATAATTTCACTTACAAAAAATATTCCATAAAAATTCTCATACAGACATGTAATAACACTACACACTCAAACTTATTAATTAAATAAAATATTAAAAGTGGATTAAAAAAGGATAGAAGATGCTTATAAAATTAGAGGATTTCTCATCTAAACATGTACTTGAAAAATATCCAGCTCTTAATGAATATAAAGAAAATTTGGTTAACACCCCTTTAATTGAGATTCCTTCTAAATATGGAAAAGGATCTAAAATATATGCAAAAATGGAAAATGAAAACCATTACGGTACAGTAAAATCACGTACAGTTTACGCTATAATGTACTCTACGCTTGCAAATTTGGCAAAAAATAACATCCAGTCATTGCATATACTCGAATATAGTGGAGGTACATTAAGTGTATGTTTAGCCCATTTGTGCCACGACCTAAATATAGAACTAACATTAGTATTATCCGATAACACTTCCCCCTCTTATTTAGATAAGATTAAATCACTTGATGCCAATATTATATTGGTTCCAGCCGAAGATGGATTTTATAAGGTAATAGAGAGAGCTAAAGAGCTTTCCAAAGAGAGTAAATATACATTTTTGTATCAACATAATCATGATTCAAATATCAATTATCATTCGTTAACAACTGGTAAAGAAATTATTCAGTCGCTAATAGATCTGGATATTACATCTAAAAGCCTGGCCTGGTGTGCCTCTATTGGTACTGGTGGTACATTTTCTGGTGTTGCTAAAGTACTTAAAGAACAATGGAGTGATACTCAATGCTATACAGTGATTCCATCTGAAATGCCCTATGGCACAATGAGTCCACCAAATGGCTTACCTAAATATTTAGGCTCAGGGGGTCTTGGTTATGGCCTTAAACAGAGATTTATTGAATCATATGAAAATATCATAAATGGGCATTTTCATTACTCCTATCCAGAATCTCTTGTAGCAGTAAAAGAAATTTATGATATGACAGGATTGAAAGTAGGCTCTTCTTCTGCGGCTAACTGGCTGGCAGCTTCAGCACTTTCATCATCTATGAATGATAATCATATTGTAGTGACAATATTTCCTTCTTGTACGAATAACACCGAATGGGAAAAAGTAATGAAGCTAAATATAACTTGAATAAAATATGAATAGAGTAATATACCCAATATATTTTACATTATTACTCGTCAACAGAGGAAATAACTCATAGTCACATATTTAGGAGATTTATTTCCTTGCTATTGCTCTGCAAACCAAAACCTATTGGAGATATATTTCAATAATTTTAACTATATCTAAAAAATTCTATTTTAATCAAGAATGGATATATTATTAATAATTTCCGTATCAAAAAACAACTAGAATTATAAGGGTAAATAAAAATGCTGATAGATCAAATAACTATTGATGCTTTTCGACAAGACTTTACTCTAGATAAAGATTGGATACATTTAGGATTAGGTATATTGGCTCCCCACTCTAAGACTCTCAATTCAATAATTGATGCCCACAGAACATTTTTGGATAAGAACCCTGATGATGCAAGACGTCATCGGCATAAATACAATGATAAAACATTAAAATTAGCAGCTCAATATCTCGGTACGCATAAAAATAACCTTATACTTACAGAAAGTACAACACTTAGTCTCTCTCTGATTTACTTAGGTTTTAAATATAACCAATCAGATGAAATTCTCTTGAGTGAACATGAGCATTACTCTGTTGATGCACTAACATTACATGCCAGAGAACTCTTTGGTGTTAAGGTAAAAAAATTCAATCTATTTGAAGATCTTCAAAATATTACAGAAGAAGCTATTATTGAACGGTATATCAAAAATATCACAGAAAACACAAGATTAATCTCTGTCACATGGGTGAATTCTTGTTTCGGAGTTAAATTACCAGTACAGAAGTTAACTTCATGCATACGTGATATTAATGCCAAACGCCCAGAATCAAAAAGAATATTCACTATCCTTGATGCTGTTCATGGTATTGGCATTGAAAATATACCCTCTGCTGAGCATCTTGGTGTTGATTATATTGCATCAGGTTGTCATAAATGGTTATTTGGTCCAAGAGGAACTGGTTTTCTATGGGCTTCTGAAATAGGATGGAAAAATATACAACCCTTAATTCCCTCGTTTGAAGCAGAATGCTGGAATGCTTTTATGGGAGAAAAGTTCGTTGAAGAATACAAAAAATCCATTAGCAAACCAACGATATGCAGTCCCGGAGGATTCCGAAGTTTTGAATACCAATGGGCATTATCTTATGCTTTTGAAAATATGATAGCATTAGGAAAAAATAACGTTGAAAAACATATACATAGTCTATGTTCCTTAGCCAAAGATATTTTATCTGAGTCAAATAGAATCACTCTCTATACACCTAATAATGAAGAGTTATCCTCTGGTCTCATCTGCTTTAATATAAAAGATCTACCTGCTTTTGAATTTTCTGAGATTATGAAAAATAAAAAAATCATGGCTGGCTATACTCCCTATAAAGAAAGTAGCTGCCGAATCACACCGGGTTTACTTAATAATTCCAGAGAAGTTGAAAAAGCATGCAAAACAATATTAGAAATAGCTCAATAACTTTAAATTAATTCAGAGATTATAAGATAATGAAATTTGATATCGCTTTTATCGGGGCGGGAGCCACTACAGTCACTTACTTAGATTCTTTAGTAAAGTCATTGACTAATAAAAATAAAAAAGCATCAATTGTTATATTTGATGAAAAAATGAATTTTGGCTGTGGCAATGTATATAATAATGATTATCCGTGGTTGTTAATGAATACCCCGGTAGAAGATCTATCTGCTGTCTATGGCATCAATGATGATTATATCTCATGGCATAAATCGGTTAATCATGGAAATATTGAAAGATATGTATCACGAAATAATTTCGGTAATTACTTAAAGAGTAAAATAAAAGAAATAATCTATGACAACAATTCTCTTTATCATATAAAACCTATTTTTTCAAAAGCTAACAGGTTAGAAGAAATAGAGAATGGATATATTATTCATGCCGTCAATGGAGTACAAATTGAAACAAGAAAAGTTATTTTGGCTTCAGGCCGATCCCCGGATAACTATGAAGATCACTATCACATAGGACATAGTAAAAAATTTATATTAAATCCACTCCCATTAATAACCAGTATGGAAAAAATAGAGCCTGAAAAAAACATATTGATATTAGGTGCAGGTCTAACCTCTATCGATTGTGCAATCACAATAAATAAAATAAAAAATGCTAAAAAATTGACTATATCCTCCAGAACAGCAGCACTACCTGAAGTAAAAGGGAACAAATTAAAATCTAACAAGCCTATTTTTTTCACCCATGAAAAATTGATGAATGAAAAATCTAAAATAGGGTTGAGAGATATTCTAAGGCTTTTAAGGAAAGAGCTAAAAATTTATGATATTAAATGGCGAGACTATTATTTTTCCAAACTGAACATTAATGAAAGAATATCATATTTTAAACAACAAATTGAATTAGCAGAAAATTCACCAACAAATTTCAATATCATATTAGGAATAATCCCTGAATTAGCAAGAACGTTACCCTATGTTAAGAAGGATGATATCGAGTTACTTATGTCAGAATACTATCATTATATACAACAAAAACATGGAGCCATTCCCTTAATAAATGCAAGAAAAATATTAAATATGATAGAAGAAGAGAAACTAAAATTAAAAAAAGGCATAATTAGTATAAAATCATTAGATGATAAATTCGAAGTCAATTTTTCAGATGGCAGCATAGAAACATTCGATTATATCATTAATGCAACAGGACCTAACAGAAAAATATGTAATGGAAAAACAGGAGTTTTAATTGATCAGCTTTGTGAATCAGGATCGCTACAGGAAATAAAAACAGGAGGGATTAAAGTAAAATATCCAGAAGGAAACGTTAAGAATGGAGATAAAAGTTATAAGAAAAATTTAATTGCAGTAGGCCATAATGCAGAAGGGACTCATATATTCACAAATAATTATCAGTGGATAGTAGAAACATGTTATTTATCTGCTAATGAACTCACTAATTCATTATAAAATAAACTTAAAGGCACTCTTATGAAAATAGGCATTGTGGATGCATTTTCTACTGGAAAAAATTTAGCATTAGAATTCATCAGCAAAGGAGTTGAATGTTATCATATAAGAACGACAAGCACTCCCTATACAGATGATGTACGATTCAAAAAAACAATTTTTATTGATGAAAATATAAATGATACTATAGACATATTAAAATATAAAAACCTAAATTATATTATTGCGGGTTCAGAGATGGGAGTAGAATCCACTGATTATATCGCTAATAATCTTGGAATAAAACATAGTAATAATTATAAAACGACTTATCTCAGAAGGAATAAATATGAAATGCATAAAAAACTTAAAGAATCTAACTTGAGACATATTAATCAATTTAAAAGTTCATCAGAGATTGAAATTATAAAATGGGTCAATAAACAACAAAAATTTCCTATAGTAATCAAACCAATCGATGGAGCTGCAAGTGAAGGTGTTACTATTTGTGATGACATTAAATCCGTAAAAATGGCTATAAAAAAAATACTAGGTAAGAAAAATATCTTAGGAAAAATAAATAAAGAAATACTTGCTCAGGAATTTATTGATGGCACACAATATTTTATAAACACATTAACATGGGAAGGGAAAACTTTCATCAGTGATATTTGGGAACAAGTCAGAACCAGAGAAAAAAATAGTGCTTATATATTTGAAGGAATGCATCTATGTGACGGAAACATTGCAGAAAAATCAGGAATAAAAAAATATATATATGATGTTTTAAATGAATTTGGATTATATTATGGTGCAGCACATAATGAAATAATCATGACTCAAGAAGGACCGGTATTAATTGAGTCAAATGCCAGATTAATGGGAGCATCCATCAGTAATGAAGCATTTCATGAGGCATTAGGATATACACAAGCAAGTCTATGTGTATTTATGTATCTAGAACCAAAAAAATTCAAACAAGAATATATAGATAAAAATTATCAAAAAAATGCAAATCTGTCAGAAGTTTCATTTGTTTTCAAAAAAGATGGAATCATTAAAAGTATGCCAACAAAAAACACATTGATAAATTTAACATCCTTTCATTCTTTTAATCAATTACCTGAGATGAACAAAAAAGTATATAAAACAAAAGATACTATTGGTGAGCCAGGCTTCTTATATTTATTACATAAAGATAAAACGATTGTAGAAAAAGATTTTGATTATATATTGCAATTGCAACAAGAAGATAAAATTTTCGAAATTGTATCTTAATAAATTTCCAGTGATAGCTAAGAGACAGACCCCAGTAGCATAGCCAATTATGCAACTGGGGATGAATCAGACTAACAGAAAAATTTACTCTTATCCTACTTATTAATACATTATTTTCCTGTTCAATCGATAATACTCAGAGTTAACCTAATAGCCATTGTGCTAAAATAAAAAACGCCAACGAAATCACTAAACTTTTCAATATTGAATGGGTATATTTACTAATGAAATAAGCCAAAAAAACCGTCAATAATGCAAGCGAACATTTAATATTAAACTGTCCGATTAATTCGCTAATAGATAAATTATTTAATGATATATTGATAATAATAGTACCCAGAATAAAACAGATGGCATAATCCAGTGAAGTAATCATCAAGCTCTTTCCTTTGAATAATCGATTGTTATTCATAAAGAAAGGTGCTGTTCTTAATATAAAACTTATCACTCCCATTAATACTATCAGCAGCATCATGATGTTTTATCCCGTCTCATTTTCCGCTCCCATAACGCGATTCCTATTCCACATAAAATAGGGATGACCAGATCCATGACTTTCATATCCACTTCATTCAATAACGGTGCACACAATCCGCCCATAACTGTTGCCAATACGGACATATCTTTACCGGAACGCTTGGCTGTCAGAGATGCGAAATGAATAGGAACCAACATCACTAAAAACAGTGAAACGGATTTATAATTCAGGTGTTCTGCTGAGATATATCCCAACAAAGTTGCACAAAATGTAATCATAAAGCAGGGGACGGCAACCCCTAGATAAAAATGAAATTGGGATTTTCCATCCATAATATTTTCCGCAGAGAGATGTGAATGCGTCACCGTATAAGTACTGGCACTGAACCCTAACATCGACAGCAGGATTTTTCGCTTTGGGATACCATGAAAATACTGTAACATTACCATTGCCATCAGGAAAAAGCGGAAATTAATCAACAATGTCAAGATGATAACAGAGAATACCGCGCCATCCGCCAGATAACCTACCGCAGCCACCTGCAACGGTGCAGCGTATATCAACAATGATCCGACCAATGTTTCAATTAATGGAACACCATAGCTTTGATAAAGCGCACCAATCGAAGCAAAAATAAGAAAAAAGGAGACACAGACAGGCAAAGAATCAACCATGCCTTTTCTAAAGAACGGATTCAACACTTGGCACCTATATTTAAAATTGTAGAGTAATCGACTAACATCATAATAACGATATATCCAACCAGTTATCTGATTGAAAAAAGACATAATAAACCTATTAGTATAATCGTATTTTTATTAAAATCCGTGATATTCTTCAATATAAGAACAATTTATCAATGATTGATAAAAATAAATTAATCTAATAGTAGTAAACATTCAAACTAGTAGCCTAATAAAAATTATAACCTCATCACCAGCCACAATAAAATCATATAGAAACACATTAAAATAATAATAAAAACACAAATCAATTATTAATCATTGAAAGAAATCAACCACTATAATTGGCTTATTTAATAAACGCCATTTAATTAAATCATTGCGCTATTTTATAGTGGAACATTTATAAAAAGCATGATAAAAATCTCACTATACCTTACACAACAAAAACATGGAAATTCAAAACATTTCTTATTGACCTGAATACAGGTTATCTAAATAACTAATTAATTTAAATAAATTTAATATGTACTTCTATTAATGGAAGTACATAAATGAATAGAATATAACTTTATTTTATATACGAAGGTTTTGTAACCACCGTTATGATAGTAAACATAACTTTTAATTTTAGCCTTCAGAGATATAATGAAAACCATCATAAGTATACTACTGGTAAGCATTTTCCAACTAAATATCTCTTATCTTGCTTATGCACAATCCACCCTTGATAATATTCAATCCACGGGAACATTCAGAATTGGGACAGAGGGTGCTTATGCGCCATTCAGCTATCATGACACCTCTGGGAAATTGACTGGGTTTGATGTAGAAATCGGTCGTGAAATTGCATTACGCATGAAAGTAAAACCTGAATTTATTGAAGGCAAATGGGATGGATTGATTGGCAGCCTTGATGCCGAGCGTTCTGATGCAGTGATGAACCAAATCGCCATAACACCAGAGCGCGAAAAAAAATACAGCTTCTCCCTGCCTTATGTGGTTTCAGAAGCGGTATTGATTACCCGAAAAGACAACAACGACATTAAGACGTTTAGCGACTTAAAAGGAAAAAAATCAGCACATACCCTGACTAATAACTTTGCCCAGATTGCTCGCAACTATGGTGCGATAATCATCGGCACTAATGGCTTCAGTCAGGAAATAGAACTGGTAAGCACAGGTCGGGCAGATGCAACAATCAACGATAAACTTTCTTATCTCGATTACAAAAAACATCGCCCTGATGCGCCGGTAAAAATTGTTGCTGCGGATACTCAGGCTGCAAAAACTGCTGTACTGCTGCGTAAAAACGATACTGAATTAAAAACTACAATAGATAAAGCCATTATTGAGATAAAAGCGGATGGTACTTATCAACAAGTTTGGGATAAATATTTTTCTAAGGGAACAGTTGAATAATCAAAATAAAGGTTATGTATTCAATGTGTGTATTGCTAGATCAACAGATTGAATACTTGACCATTTATTTTAAATATGAATCCAAAAACACAATGACATCATTGTTTATGATACCTCTATTCCTTGCCTCATTTGCCGATATAGCTAATCAATCCTAACGTTCTAAGCTATAACTTTATTGTATATAGCGTTCACCTTTTCTTGCCATATCATCATTAAAACAAGCCTATAAAAAATAAACGTATTTTTAATATCTATCTATTAGGATGAATCTATGACCCCAGATTGGCTCAGTTTAGCGCTGGATTCCCTTTGGCCGATGCTTTACGCAGGGCTCACATTTACTATTCCCCTCACGCTGATTACTTTCGTACTTGGAATTTCATTGGGGTTTATTGTTGCTTTAATCAGGCTGTATGGGCCTAAGCCACTGGTTGCGGTGGTTCGGTTTTATGTTTGGTTGATCCGCGGTACGCCGCTGTTGGTGCAACTCTTTCTGATTTTCTACGCCCTGCCCAGCGCAGGTATTACATTGGAAGCCTTCACTGCTGCCGTTATCGGCTTTACCCTGAATGTTGGTGCCTATACTTCAGAAGTCATCCGCGCCGCACTGACTTCAGTTCCTAAGGGGCAATGGGAAGCCTCTCACTCTATTGGCATGAGTTGGTGGCAGTCAATGCACCGGATCGTGCTGCCACAGGCGGCAAGGGTTTCAATCCCTCCCCTGTCCAATACTTTTATTTCGCTGGTAAAAGATACCTCTCTGGCTTCCGTCATTACTGTGCCAGAAATGTTTCTGGCTGCACAGCGCATCGCCGCCGTTACCTATCAACCACTCATCTTGTATACCGAAGCAGCCATTCTCTATCTCCTCTTGAGCTCGGTGTTGTCAGCTCTGCAAGTCCGGTTGGAAAAGAAATTCTCTCAGCAAAACGGCAGTAACCAACAAAACAGCAATAAGGAAGGCAAAGATGATTCAGCTCACCAACATTGAAAAAAGTTTCGACGGGCAAAAGGTGCTGAAAAATATTAGCCTGACCATTAAAGAAGGCAGCCTGACGGCACTTATCGGCCCTTCCGGTAGCGGGAAAAGTACCTTGCTGCGTTGTATTAATCTGTTGGAAATACCACAGGCTGGCAAACTGAAAATTGGCAAGGAGCAGATTAAGTTTAACGGTAAAGAACGGCTGCCACATCGGGAAATTCAGCGCTTTAGCCTACAAACCGGTATGGTATTCCAGAACTTCCAGCTTTTCCCGCATCTGACGGTGATTGAAAACATTATGGAAGGGCTGATTTGGGTACAGAAATGGCCACGCGAACGCGCCAGAGAACGGGCACTGGCGTTGCTGGAAAAAGTCGGTCTGTCGCACAAGGCAGATGTTTGGCCAAACACACTATCGGGAGGCCAGCAACAGCGTGTAGCAATCGCCAGAGCAATGGCTCCTTCGCCAAAAGTACTGCTGTGTGATGAACCAACGTCAGCACTCGATCCTGAATTATCTAAAGAAGTTGTTTCCGTTTTGAAGCAACTGGCGGGAGAAGGCACTACCATGTTAATGGCAACGCACGATTTACGTTTGGCGGCTAATCTTGCCCATGATGTCGTGTTTCTGGAAGCCGGCAATATTATTGAATCAGGCTCGGCAAAAACCATCTTCACCCGTCCAAGTAAAGTGCGTACTGTCGAATTTATCTCAACCCTGACAGAAACTTTACCTGATTGGGAAATTTAGCAAGCAATCACGTTTAATATCAGCAACATCATTTATTCGGAGAAGCATAATGAAAAAAATTTTGAATTTGTTACTGGCGGGCGCGACTGCCCTTGCTATTTCTGCTCCCAGTTATGCCGGCAAAGATTTCGATGCGATAAAAGCCTCTGGTGTTTTTAAGGTTGGTACAGAAGGCACTTATCCACCTTTCACCTATCATGATACCAGCAATAAATTAACCGGCTTTGACGTAGATATCGCACGGGAAATTGCGCGTCGTTTGAACGTCAAATCTGAATTTATGGAAGTTAAATGGGATGGTTTGATTGCCGGACTGGATGCCAAGCGTTTTGATGCCGTTATCAATCAAGTGGGCATCACCCCAGAGCGCGAAGCAAAATTCAGTTTTTCCATTCCTTACACAACCTCTCAAGTTGTGTTAATCACCCGTAACAATAACAGTGATATTAAGACATTCGCGGATATTAAAGGAAAGCGTTCAGCGCAATCTCTGACCAGTAATTACGGCCAACTGGCTACATCTTATGGAGCCACGTTAGTCAGTACGGATGGTTTTAACCAGGCTATTGATCTGGTCGCCACCGGACGTGCGGATGCCACATTAAATGATCGCCTGTCATTCCTTGATTTCAAAAAACGACGCCCTAATGCTCCAGTAAAAATTGTCGCCCAGGAAACCGATGCAAGTAAATCAGCCGTTTTACTGCGCAAAGGCGATCCGGAACTGGTAGAAGCAGTTAATAAAGCGCTGCAAGAGATGAAAGATGACGGCACTTATGCCCGTATCTCCGAGAAGTATTTTGGCGTGGATATTTCTAAGTGAATCAGAAAAACTCACTTATTGAAAAAAGTATATGGGAACACAATCCCACATACTTTTTAGTATAAATCAAGCGCCTCATAGGAAAAAATTTCACATAACGTATTGAGCATGAAAATTTGACTGTACATAACCGAATTAATCGATTGGTAACCTCAGTCATCCAGCGGTTTTTCATATGCATATTCATTAAGTTTAATAAAATAATTATAATCAAGACTCCCTGATACGTTAGCTAATATAATATCACTTCTAGAGGTTGATTTATAACCTTCAAGAAGTGAACTTTCATGCATATCATATTTAATTCTATTAAATATTTCTCCTAGATAAACTATATGTAATCTCATTTTATTACCATCAAGCAACAAAATACCGGCAGCACCAATATACTGGCAGGATTGAGTCCAATACGCTGTTCCTCTTTTCATCAACAAATGCTTATAGCCCCATGAATGTGTATGTGGTTTAATCTCCAGCATTCTGTCTTCTTGATATCGCCATGTATTAGTAACAGTTTTTGAGAAGTTATCACCTACTTTGATACTAGTGGAAAGTTTTTCTCTATCTTCAGAAACAAATGGAAATAAAACCTTTAGTTGAAAATCTATACCCACTTTTATCGGTGATCTAACAGACCAAGTTGCACTCTCTATTTGCAATTTTTCATATTTCAGACGTTTTTCTATCACCTCAGAAGTATGATTATACCAATCATATTCAGTAAATTTAAATTCATCTTCTTTTACATCATAAAATTCCCACTGCATATCCTCATGAGCCTCTACACGTACCTGATCTGATTTATAAGGGGCAAGTTTAGGTGTGTTGCTATAATTCCAGGTCTCAACTGAATATACCTTCTGTCCCTTTTGTGATGCTAAGTTTTTCGCATATATATTAGCAATTTCATGAATATCTTTCATTTTTATCACCTCATAATAAAAAGAAATAAATAAATTCATTTAAATAAAAAAGTGAAATTTCATTTTTATAATTTTCTTTAAGGCATATTTAATGTGACATAAAATGAGTGAAAGATATACCAAAAAGTCATCTGGTGATTTTAATCACTAAAGTACAAATGACAATTATAATAGTGATTCAAATATAGGATAAAAAACGGCACATTGTCGGTAACATGCTGTGGGATCACGTTCTCATAGTTATCTGATTGCCGTTGTTGAGCCGATTCTGGATACACTGTACGAAGCAAATCACTTGGCAATACAGGCCACAGCGACTGTGAAGTCAGGATGATCAAAACGCTATAACGCTATAACGCTATAACGCTATAACGCTAATGGTCATCAATAAACCAGCCCCACGGATTAAGTGGGGCATTTGGCTTTGAATCTATCTTCAAAAAAGACACTATCTTCAAAAAACTTTCATTATCTTCAAAAAGCTTTAATGAAGTTTGGGTTCATCTTCTTCCGGGGGAAAGAGATCACCTTCGTCGTCTTCATCATCTGACGCATTCGGATCTTCAAAGTATGTTCCCCAGCCGTCGTAATTTATACCGATCTTTTCAGCCAGATTCATCAGCTGTTCAACCTGTACATTGATCAGTTCAGCCTCCAAACGGCTTTCGCTGATCACATCACAACACATCAAAACAACACGATCTTCTGTTTCCAGCTCTTCTGCATCCGTGACTTCATAACCTAACTTAAACGCTTCAAGAGCAGCTTTTTCCAATTGGTCAAAGTCATCTGCCGAAAAGTGGTGTTCAATAATATAAAGCGCTTCAGGATCACTGCCATCTTCCAATAATTCTTCGATGATCAAGCGGGTTTCTTCACGTTGTTCTTCTAAAGCATGTGGGTCTGCCATGCCAATCCCCTCCGTCAGTTGGCTGTCTTGTTTTGCATTCTCCCATCTTTTCTTTGCAAAGGATATATCTATCCAATTTTGTTTAAAAGGAAATGCAAACCGTAAGCGACTGATTCATAACCAGTCTTAATACCTTTACTCTTATAAACACTGAACGCGGGGCTTGTAATTGAATTTTTTATCGACATATATTGAATATAAATTCAATATTGCACTGATGGAGACAATGCATAATGAACCCTTTTTTTAAGCGCTCGTTCCTAAGATTACTTGATATTACTCCAATAGAAATTAATACTCTTTTAGCTCTGGCTCATGAATTAAAAGCGAATAAAAAATCAGGTTTCGAGTCTCCCTTACTCACGGGGAAAAATATTGCCCTGATCTTTGAAAAAGACTCCACCCGAACACGCTGTGCATTTGAAGTCGCAGCCTATGATCAAGGCGCTAACGTTACCTATTTAGGCTCAAATGGCAACCAGATCGGGCATAAAGAATCCATCAAGGACACCGCGCGGGTACTTGGGCGTTTGTATGATGGCATCCAATACCGTGGGTATGGTCAGCACATTGTCGAAACGCTGGCTCAACACGCTGGCGTTCCGGTGTGGAATGGCCTGACTGATGAATTCCACCCAACCCAACTTTTGGCTGATTTACTGACGATGCAAGAGCACAGTCCAAAACCGCTGTCTGAGATCAAATTTGCCTATTTGGGCGATGCACGCAATAACATGGGCAATACAATGCTGGAAGCTGCTGCATTGGTGGGTATGGATCTCCATTTGATCGCACCAAAAGCGTGTTGGCCTGATGAAAGCTTAGTTGCAGAATGCCAAAAACAGGCAGAGAAAACTGGCGGTCAGATCACTCTGACAGAAGATATTGCACAAGGTGTAAAAGAAGCTGATTTTTTATATACCGATGTTTGGGTATCAATGGGAGAACCGAAGTCGGTCTGGCAAGAGCGGATTGCTTTGCTGAAACCCTATCAGGTCAATATGGATGTCGTGAAACTGACAGGAAATCCAGAAGTAAAATTCTTGCATTGTCTGCCTGCTTTTCACGATGAAAAAACGACGCTTGGTAAGCAACTGGCAGAGGAATTTGGTCTGTATGGTGGACTGGAAGTCACTAATGAAGTATTTGAATCAAAACACAGTATTGTGTTTGATCAGGCTGAAAACCGAATGCATACCATTAAGGCGGTGATGGTGGCAACGTTGGTGGAAAATCTGGATTTGTAATTAATTGTAGTAGTTCAAACCTGAACTTAATATCTTCGTTAATATTCTCACTGGACATTTACAATACCGTAAATGCCCAGTGTTAAACCATGATCCATTACCAAATAAAGGTTATACCCTTCGTCTTTCAAGTTGCCTCTTTGTTGGCTGTGCTCACTCACCCCGGTCACATAGTTATCTATGCTCCCGGGGATTCGCTCCCTTGCCGCCGTGACGCATCTTGAAATCCATTGGGTATAGAACTAAACGACTACACATAACTCGTTACAGGTTTTAGATTCCGGTAATATCTCAGTGCTTCATCATTACGCCCAAAACAATATCCGAGAATAACATGCTTGTTGGGGTCTGATATATATCGGTTAAAACTTGGCGTTGACATACCATCCATATTTCTGACACGAATTCTATTATCAACCCGCCCTATATATCTCAAATCTTGTTTAAAAAATCGCTTTTCTATCAAACTAGCCCGTCTCACACCCGCAGATGTCCAATTGTTACCCATTCTGGCACCATGGGAACCCGTCAGAATATAAATAGGACGTTTCATAACGCTGTGTCGTCTTTCAAAGAACTTAATAGGTTCTTCCAAATGACGATGACTTATTGGCCTGTTTGAGCCAAAAACATATTTAGAATGGCCGGTAGGAGTCGGTTCTTTAACCTTGTGCCAAATTTTTTTAGGGGCTTTGCTCATGGGCTTCGTTTTAACTGACTTACCAGGAAGTTTACTAAATGTACCTCGTAGTTCCTCTGCACCAGACACAACCGCTTTCCCACCCTTGGCTCCTGCTTTCCCCATAAGCCAAGAAGCGCCCCCCATCCCCATAGATGCCAACCCAAAAACACCAGCAATCGCACCTGCTATATCACTCCCTTTTTCATCGCCAGCCAATCCTAATCCCAAACTGACACCTGTTGCTGTTAACTCCGCAACACCTAATCCAATCTCGATAGCTGCCGTCAAAGTCAATGAAGCGCCACCCGTTGGAATAGCCAAGGCAATGCCAATAATTGCGCCGATAATACCCAGAACACTGCCAATAATGCTCCCTGTACTCATGTAACCACTGGGATCTGACAGATTGATGGGATCGCCATCGCAATAACGATAAGGGTTAAATCCTCCCGATATAAAGGGAGAGAGGCTATCCATTGAAGTAAATCCCGCCAGGGACGGTAAATACAGCCGGACACCATTTCCCATCGGGTAACCTCCGCTTTCCGTGTCTAACAATTCTCCCTTAAATCCACTCCTCACATTTTTATCAGCAGAAGAACCAAACGGCGTATAACTAAAATAATTCGTACCTGACGCATCTTTCACACCAATGGTAGAACCCTGATTATCTGTCATCAGGAAACGAGATTCTGTATCTGTTTCAGCAATGTTAACATCACCATGACGTATAAATTTCAGTTCACCCGCTTCGCCGCTTTCACTGACAATCTTTCCATCTAAGTAATAATTTGCCTTCCTGCCCTGCTTAATGAGCTTGCCGTAAGCATCATAACGATAAACAGTATCACCGTATTGAATCAGTTGGGAAGTCGCAGAATATGCCAATTTGGGACCTGTTCCACCATCAGCATTTATAGAAGTAATATTGCCGTCATCATCGTATTCTATCGATACTGTGGCAGGATAAGCATTTTCTCCCGTCGTCAATGTATGACTAATACTCGTGATACGCTGAATCTCATAAATAAAGGCAGCAATATCACACTCACCATTCACAAAAGTCGTTGTGACTTGGACAAGATTATTGAGCCCATCATATTGGAATAGCTGTTCGGTGATTGGACGGCCTAACTCATTACAAGGCAAAAGCGCCACATCATAACCAGACCGTATAACATAACTGACCAAACGGCTGCGTTCATCATATGCGAATACTTCACTTAATCTCTTATCAGACTGAATTAACGTGGTTCTTTCTATCAATCTGTCTTGTGTATCATAGGTAGATGTTTGTTCGAACTGGTCATTCTGGGAGGTGATAGTACGGTGAGTTTCCCGATTGTACACATCATAATCTATCTTGACAGATTGCACCTGAACGCCATTTTGTAAGGTAGTGATGGAGTTTATCCGCTCAAAAGTATCATAGGTACACTGAGTGGTAATATTGCCATCAGTCGTCGTAATAACTCGGCCAAAGCTATCAAGTCCTTTTTTCAGGACTCGTCCACCCATATTAATATCCAGAGCGGTTCCACCTAAAGTGACACAATTATATGCGGTGTTCTTTGCTACTGCTCCCACAGTTTGTCTGACGGTTTTAAGACTTCCAGTTTGGCCATAAGTGTAATCATAACGACAAAAAGCGTTGATTGCTGACAGTGGAATACCTGCCGGCATATTTGGTGTTTTTGCATCACTGTAGTTAAAATTACCTAAAGCACGTTCAGATTTTTCTGCGTTCACCGCCATGACATACCCTAATTCGGGCAGAGTATTCACATTAACCTGTTGATTACGCCCATTGATAATGGACGATGGCCATGAAGTAGATGCAGAATATTGGTATTGCTTATGAGCCCGATTAACCTGCAAATTGATCAGACGTCCGAGTCCATCAAATCCTTGAGTCCCTATATTCACGAAATTACCGCCAACCTTCACATTAATGGCAGTAGGAACTACATCTTCCGTCAAATCAGAGTAATCAATCTGATTCACTGTGCCATCAAATTGTGTCAGAAGAAGAGGTCTGTCAAAAATATCGTATTGTTCGACAGTAGATGTTGAACCATCAGGTTTAATCGTTTTGACTAGCCGTCCGAAGCCGTCATATTGCATTGTTGTTGTGCTATACAACGTTTGCCCATCCAACTCTTCTATCTTTATCGGTTGCTCAAAGAGGTTGAAAGTTGTACGTGTAGAAGCTAATTGCTGCGCATTTTGATTACGCTGACTTTCCGTTTGTGTCATCGCGACAGGATCAATAATATTAAGTTCGATTAAACCTGTATTGTGATGTACTTCTGCAATCTGCTCCCAACCATCATAAACATAATTCTTTTGATTCATTGCCACTTGTTGGCCATCGATATAATCAAAATCCGTTTCTGACGTAAGGCGACCAAGTTTGTCGTACGTCGAAGATGCCATTTTTCTCAATGATCCGTCATAATTTCCTTCAGCATCAAACTTACCATCGTCATCCTGAACCCAATTGAAAACTTCCCGCCCAAAACCATCATATTCTGTCCGCCCAATAACTCCCCAAATATCGATGACTTCAATCGCAGAAGTTTTTCCAAAAGCACTGGGTAATATATACCGACATATATTAATTGTTTCATAAAGAGAGCCAGCCGCAGAAATCTTCTTAATCAATCTTCCCAGAATATCGTATTCACACTTTTCAGTGATACCATCTGTATCTGTATGACTTTGCATCAGACTGGTATATAAATTGATAGTTTCTGACTCTTCCATCTGTTTGCCATCAAAACCAATCGTTGTCTCTACCGTAGTTAAACTGCCACCAATTAAGGTGTAGGAGAAATTTTTGGTCGTCGTTTTTGGTGCATCGCCCAGATAAGTTCTTGTTGAAGATGAAAGTAGAGCATTCAGACTTACATCTTCATCTTCCTGATAGGCATACTCTTCCACTAATATATCATTTGTAATAGCTTTGCTCTGTATAACAACATAATTTGACAGAAAACTTATTCCTTGTTTTACAGCGACCGATTGATATTCGTAATTGACTGTTTTCGTTTCTCCCATATCCCCGGACGGTATTATATTTGTCATTCGAATATAACGTTTGAATTGACCGAATGGATCTGACGGGCATTTTTCTAAATCCCCCTGCACAGGGTAATAATCAAATACAGTTTTAACACCACTAATATCTACTGTTTCTGTGATATTTCCGTATTCATCACTTTCCTGAGTAAGTGTTTCAGAACGGCGTTTTCCATTAGCATTCGTATACTCTGTGGTAATACTTTTAGGTATTTGTAAATTAGGAGGCTGAGAAAAGAAATCGGTATTTGAAATTTCATTATAAATTGTAACTTTTTTAGTTTCACAATTTTTTTCCCGATAAACTTCTTCTTTTGTCAGATGGAATTTATTATAAGTCACCTTATGGGATCGAAGGGCAATATCATTTTCTTCAGCATCAACAATCGTTTCATTAGCCCAATATTCATAATTTCCTGGCATCAAATAAAGATTATCTGCCACACTGGATGGATTACCATTGAATGGGTAACCAGTGAAATTTTTATCCGGTGAATACGTATACTTCATCCTGAGCATTGGCTGTCCACCACCAGGAAACCTATCCCATTGTAAAACGTAAGGGATATAACTGGTTTTAGAAAGTTTACCAACCCGATGTCCATTCTGTTGATAGTAAATATTATCCCGACTTCCAGTTGGATTATCGACAGATGTAATAACAAGCAAGTCATTCAATTCATTATAACTAAATGTCGTTTGAGGAGGATTCTCTATTCCATCAGAAGGTAGTTTCAACGTTATTAATTTATTATTGACATAGACAAATTCTATTTTAGCTTCTTTATCTTCTGCCATGCGGACATAAACCACATGAATATTTTTATTATCATTACTGATTAAACGCAATATTGTCTTACCATATCCATCAACAATATTGGCCAGTAAATCTGGATTCACTGAATTGTATTGAAAATCAAATTTTTCGCCATTTTCGAATTGCAGACGAGTCAGCAGGAATGGTTTACCATCAGCAACACGTGACAATGTTTCAACCATACCACTTTTATAAACAATACAAATTTTACGTTCATCAATTTTTCCAATATAGGCATCTTTAAGTTTTTTATCCTTAAAATCAATACGCCCATCCGCATTGACAAATGGCTGTACTTGATAGGTTTCTCCGCTTGAGAAATGAACTTCCGGTTGTGGTTTAACCTTGTTATCGTAATATTCACTATTATTCAATGACCAACCAATACCAAATCCCGAATTCACGTTATTCATCATGGAAAAGGACAGGCTGATATCTCGTGATACCTCATCATTAAACTGGCTGACCAAAGTAGCAAGATTAATATTTACACCATACTGTCCAGTACGGAGATCCACGCCACCATTAACGTAAGTCGAAAAATTAAAGGCATTAGAATAAATACCACTCGGCATAAAACAACTCCTCTAAGAATATTCGGGTAGTTTTACTTCATTCTGGTTTTCGATACCGAAAATAACCTGTGAGCCAAATAAATGAAATAATCTAAAGGCGAGCATAATTTGCATTCATCAAAATTTTATATTGATGCTCGCCTTACTTTTAATAAATACGGTTCAATTTACATATAATTAGGCATCGTAAATATCTAATATATTCAAATCATCAGAAGCTCTTACTGAAAATTTAGAAACACAACCAAAATTATCAATTATCGTTACAACGCAACCTGAATTATATTTTGATGTACTATCATAATAATAATTATCACAAGCCCCACGGGAAGCCCTTATAAATGAATCCCCAGAAATAAGACGTACTTTATTACTACCTCCAGGTAAATTTGATGTCGCCATTGAATTATTGACAGTGAAGTTTTGTGTACTCGTGTGTAATACGATACCCGTGCGGATTGGGGAAACTTTTGCCCCCGTTATGCTGGCAAGTGCTCCCCCGGATACGTTAGCATTACCATTAATCTGCTGATTTTTTATTGCCAATGAAGAAGGCAACGTCCAATAATAAACATCAACATCCACGTAATTGCCTTTTGAATATTCGTCGGTATAAGCATCCTCGCGTTTTAATACAAGCTCATAACTTCTAATCTTATACGGTGTACGTGGTGTTACTGTCAGAGTCTGCACATGAGGGTCCATATTGGTTGTGAATTTTTCTCCATTTATAGTAATCACAGCCATAAATTCCATTGTCTCATTAGGATTAGCACTCGTACGTAAGTAACGATAAACGGTTTCCACCCCTGCCTTTACCTGGCCGTCTTGATCCTCCGTATCCATTAGAACAGCGACGCCATTCATACTTCTACTATTCTCTCCTCTAACCCCTTCATCATACTGATTCTTGGATTTATCACATGACCAACCTGAATAGATAGATGCGCTCGGATTACTGCTGCGCGCAGTAATCGTCACACTATCTTTCTCTGCGGAAGTTAGAGGTGTATCCACACCATCGACTTGTTTTCTGATATTAATAGCGACTTTAACTTGTTGATTACCATTGGCATAAAGTCTATTCGTTGAAGTAGTCGCTCCGGCAACAAAATAAGCATCAAATGTTGATAAATAAACACTCATCATCAATATCTCCATGTTTATATCGGGCGTACAATAGTAAAACCATAAAGGGGAGGGGAAATTTCATCATGAAACATGACACTATTCCCTTTAGGTATCATCAACGGAATTTGCTCTTGTAACAAATTTCCAAGATTACTGACAGACTCAAAGAAATATTGATTAACATATGAGTTACTATTGTTATAAGATAATATAGCATTAAATAATATTTTTAATAATGAATTTATATCTGCATATGGAATTTCTTTCATGGGAGAAAGAGAGTAATTATCATCAATAGATAGCAGACTGATTATACGATGATCGCGTTTAGGAATAAAATAACCTCCATCTACCGCTTTTAATAACATATCCTCATAAAACCCAATATCATTCAAATAATTTGGGAAGCGTAAAGATACAATATATTTCTTTCCATGCAGAGTAAAAGGGACGTATTCATAGAATTTACTTACCATATGTACGCCACCAATCCAATCGTCCCCATTTTGGTTTCGGAATAGTGCGTGAATTGTAGATTCATCTAAAAGTAGCATATAAATATCCTTTCATATCAAATGAAAATAAATTGAAAATATTTTTTTCTTAAATAAGAATTACTTCATATTACCTATTTTCAATATATACGATATAAAACTATCAATTGACATATTTTTTAAATCCTCATGTTGATTTTTGAAAATGTCTACCTGAAAATCCTCCATCATTGAAACATGCAACTCCACAAAATCCATACTATCCAGACTCAATTGATTAAATGTTGACTCTAAATTAATATCCTCTATTTTAATATCTTGTTTTAATTTCTGAACAAAATCCCTCAAATAATAGAACAGTTCTTCTTTCATATTCACCATTCCTTTATTACGAATAAAAAGTTACTTCTTATACCTAATTCAGTTGCATCATAAAAAACACTAATGTAATTATTATTCCCAGGTTGATAATCAGAAAATGACATCATAAAAAAATCTATTTTCAAATTTTGATTTATCCAGTTAATTGCCATTGTTTTGTAATATAATTTACTATTAGCCTGCAATAAATTACCGGATAACAACCAATCGTTTCCTGTCACCCCCCATATATTACTATATTTAAAACAATTAAGCATTTGGGCAAAAAACATAGATTCCAAAGTAACAATAGGATGATATTTACCTTCATTGGTTTGCAATCTAGCATATATTTCTTCCTTTTTTAGTATATGTTCACCAAATTTGATTATTCCTTTAGGTTCATTTTTCTGCCGATCAGTTTTTCTCCCAAATGCTACAGTGGAACCACAATCACAGTCGGTAAAATTTACATAATTTTCTTTTTGAATAACTTCATATGATTTTCCCAATATAGCGATATGTTTGAAATAAACCTCAATACAGTTCCCCGGTTTTCCATCCATAATCAAAGTTTGTTTAATTGGCATAGCCAGTAACATACCCGGTACTACCACAGCGGAATAACCAGCCCGATTTGCTGATTCACTGTCATAGTGAATGGGATTTGTATCACCAGATAACATTAACCATGAATTGATAGACTCTTTAGTGAACACGATCATGAATATTTCCCGAATAATAAGGCGGTATTATGCCCCCCAAAACCAGCGCTCAAATTCAAGCAACGCTCTACCAAACCGAAACGATGCTCATTCGGTAAATAATCCAAATCACATTCAGAACATACATTTTGCAGATTCAAAGTAGCAGGCATTATTCCGGTCTCTATAGCCTTGAGACAGATAATAGATTCCAGTGCTCCTGCGGCTCCTATCAGATGTCCTGTATAAGATTTAGTGCTGGAAATGGGGATGTTATAAGCCATTTTGCCCAAGGCATGTTTGAGAGACAGGGTTTCATGGAGATCATTTTCGAGTGTGGATGTCCCGTGAGCATTGATATATTGGATCTCCGCACTGCTTATCCTCGCTTCTTGTATTACTTGCGTAATTGTATCTGCACGGATAGAAATATCGTCACTTAGATTGACAAACCCAACAGCATCACACCGATAACCATAGCCCAATATTTCACCCAAGATAGGAGCATCGCGCCTTCTGGCTGATTCATATTCTTCAAGCACCAACATTGCCGCACCTTCTGAAAGGACAAATCCATTACGATCAGCACTAAAAGGACAGCTGGCTTTTGTAATATCGTGCTGCTCTTTAGATAATGCCTGCAGTACATCTATACTCCAGATTGCAGCCGGGGTACGCATAGACTCCATTCCCCCCGCCAGCATCATATCCACAGTACCGCGTTGTATCTCCCTATAAGCCTGGCCAATTGACAGCGAACCCGATGCACAGGCAGCAACCACAGTATTCTGATAACCTTGAAGATTAAACAAGATAGCACAAGCCCCGGCTGGTGTACTGGCCATCGTCAGTAAGTTACTGAAAGGATAGGCATATCTATTTTTTTGATGTTTTTCTGCCAGATCCACATAAGCATCCGAGCCTCCCCAGCCTACACCGAGTATGACTCCCATCTTATCACTAGAATAATATGTGGAAAGGTTTCCCTCAGGAAAAGCATGCTGTATGGCTTCTGATGCCGCATGTACAGACAATTTTCCTTCCCGCCCCAAACAGCGATCTATCTCTCTTTTCGCTATAGATGGAATATTTTTTACTAAGCCAAAATATTTTGATTTGATATTGTATTTGGTAAGATCGATATATTCATATCCAATTGATTTATCAATAATCTCATGCCAAATATCATGACTATTTTCCCCTAAAGGAGAAATCGCACCATATCCTGTTACTACGACTCTGCGCTTATTCATACAAGCTCTCCACTTGAGGTAATTCTTTTAACTGACTATCTCTGTTTTAAACAAAATATTTTTATATATTATATTTTAATTAAATAAAACAAAGGCAGCATATAAAAGCATATTATTACTAACATTAAATATATTAAATTAATATTATTCTCTCTCTCATAAAATAATATCGCCCAGTATCATAATGCAAATTTAAATCATCATAACACTCATAAATCCCTGTATAGATTTCAAAAACTATAACAATAAAACCCTTTTTTTATATAAATAACCTGATATTCGTTTAAGAAGGGAACTAAAGTGCCTGAGGCAAGAGCAAAGTTTTTCTAAAGAAAACAAAACAGTGGAAATTCCCAGGCATGTATAAGTTAGCAGGCAAAAATCTAACAAGGGTTATTGTGGCGGTTGAACATTATATATTCCATATGCGATCAGAAGCATTGCAAAATTTCTGAACAGCTGATGATAAAGCTGCCACAACAAACCTGCTGTAAATTGAAACAGAGGCCTGTGATGACCTTCAGGTGATAATTGTTCAGATACTCAGTTCCCTGTATGAACCAATAAAACACGCCTTGTCATCAAGTCTATGTCCAATCAAGCGAGCGCATTAACCGAATCAGGATAGATATTCGAATTACGAGAGTTTTTGAAGTTCAGAAGCCAAGAAATCGCTTCATCAGGAGTAGGTTCCAGTACTCAAGCCTGTACAGTCGATGTCAAATGTCTTTACCTATGACTCGCACCATGAACTTCTGGATATATTGGGACAATTATATGAAACAGTTTATTCCTGAATTAGGTTCGGAATGACGAATGTAAAACATGTAGCTGAATCACCATAAAAACTCTTTGCATTATAAAATCTCTACAAAGTTTTCTGTGTGTTTTTTCCGTCTAGAAATGACCAAAAATCGCTCAAAATTGTTCCTAGACTATTCCAAATAGAATCTCTTACAACATCCAACTCCACCAAAACGTTGGACATATCTCCACCAGATTCCAGAGAAAAATCAGAAAATAATTATATCACTATGCACAAATTTCTAATATATTGATAGTCATCACATTAAATTATATCCATTCAACATATTGATTTATATTGAAAATTATAACTTTATGAAAAAATTTTCTCTAAATTTAAAAAATGTAGTTACTTTTTGGAAGAAATTTTTCATCTCTCTATGCCATATTCTTTCTAAATAGTGCAATATTTCCCCTAAAAAACATTGATAATTAGTTTATAGGACTGCAAAAATGATAAAAAATATAGCAACTGTGTTAATCCACGGTGGAAAACAGCAGGACAAAGAAAATCATGCTATTTTTCCACCTATTACAACAGCCAGTACTTTTGTACAGAAAGATTTATCTGAGCATGGTGAATACTGTTATTCCCGTTGCAGTAACCCAACACGCTATGCCTATGAAACATTATTAGCCGAAATAGAAAATGGTATTTACGCAACTGCAACCGCATCTGGTGTAGCTGCCGCTGCTTTAGTTTTAAATCTGTTACCTAAAGAATCTCACATTATTGCAATGAAAGGGGTTTATGGCGGTACGTTTCGTTTATTTGAACGGGTAGCAATTGAAAATAATGGTCATCAATTTGACTACGTCGACTTAAATAACCTTACTGAAGTCAAGGCAAAAATAAAAGATAATACTCGATTAATTTGGATAGAAAGCCCAACTAATCCATTATTAGAATTAGTTGATATCAAAAGTATTTGTGCATTCGCGACAAATTACAATATATTAACTTGTGTTGATAATACATTTGCAACCGCATGGAATCAAAAACCCCTTGAATTAGGTGCAGATCTTGTGATGTTATCTACAAGTAAATATATTGGCGGCCACTCAGATCTTATTGGTGGAGCGGTTATTACACATCGGAATGATTTAGCCAATAGATTAGATTTCTTAAAAACAACCATTGGTGTCATTGCATCTCCCTTTGATGCCTATTTAGCACTACGTGGATTAAAGACATTAGCGTTACGAATGTCAGCGCAATGTGCTAATGCGCTCAAAATTGCCAATTTTCTTCAATCTCATCCAAACATTGAACAGGTCTATTATCCTGGTTTACCCACCCACCCGCACTATTCCATTTGCCAACAGCAAATGCGTACAGGTGGTGCCGTCGTCACGATTAAATTAAAAGGCGAACTGGAGGACACAAAAATATTTTTAAGCAAATTACGCTATTTTGTTCTAGCAGAATCTCTCGGTGGCGTAGAAAGTATGGTTAACCATTCTGCAACTATGTCACATGGCTCAATGACAAAAGAAGAGCGTGAAGAGGTTGGTATTTATGATACTGTATTACGCTTATCAGTCGGTATTGAAGATATTTGCGATTTATTAGCTGATATTGAACAAGCATTAGAATAAAGTTACTTAATATAAAAATAACAAAAAATAAGGTGAGTAAAAAATGAATGATTACGGTATTTGGACCATAATTACCCCTGTTGTCACAATTATTTTAGCTATATTTACACGCCAGGTTATTTTATCTCTACTACTCGGTATATTAGTCGGCTTTACTGTCATTAATGACCATCATGTTATTTTAGGTATACAAGGAACTATTGAAGGTATTATTGATACTTTTTCTTCCTCAGGCAATACAAAAACCATCATCTTTATGTTAATGATTGGTGGAATAATGCGGCTTGTGGTTGTTACAGGTGGCGTGCGATCTTTAGTTCGTTTACTAACAGATAAGACGCAACTTATTGAAAATAAAAGATCTGTTCAATTTTTGGCAATGATCATTACGTCATTAATTTTTATTGAAAGCTCAATTAACCAATTAATTGCTGGGGCATCAACAAAGAAATTAGCCAAAAATTACGGTATCCCACCAGAAAAAATGTCTTACATTATTCAAACATCCTGTGTTTCTGTTTGTTCTTCTGCCATAATTAATGGTTGGGGTGCCGCAATGATGGGGGTCATCGGTGTACAAATTTCCAGGGGGTTAATCAGCGGTGAGCCATTTGATATTCTGGCGGGTTCTATGGTTTATAATATTATGGCTTGGTTATCGCTGGCTTCTGTCTTGTTTTATATTTTTTCTAATGTTTCTTGGGGGCCAATGAGAACCGCAGAAATGCGAGCCTTACATGAACATTTAAATAGTGATATTGAAGATAAGCACAGTGAAGATAGTGATGATGTTATTGAACACCCCAACTGCCATACTTCATTAAACTTTTTTATTCCTATTTTATCGACGGTATTAATGCTCCCTATTGCCCTCTATATCACAGGTAATGGTGATTTTAGTAAGGGCAGCGGTTCAACCTCTATCTATTGGAGTGTTATATTTGGAACCACTGTCTCTTTTTTCTGGTTCTTATTACGCCGCGTTTTAACCATCGAAACCTTTTTTAAAGAGCTTTATATTGGTTATGCCAGCATGATAAAAATAAGCTCTGTCATGGTATTAGCATTCTTAATGGGTAACGTTTCCGCTGATTTAAATACTGGGGCTTATATTGCACAAATTACTTCTGGTATCATTCCGGCCGGGTTTTCCATCGGTTTTATTTTCCTGATTAGTTCCATCATGTCATTAGCAACGGGCACCTCATGGGGAACATTCGCAATTATGATCCCCATTGGGGTACAGCTAGGTATTTCAGTTGGTATGCCTCCTGAGTATATGATTGGTGCTGCAATTTCTGGTTCTATTTTTGGTGATATGACATCACCAATTTCCAGCGATGCTATCGTTGCATCAATGGCGACAGATTGTGACCATATTGAACATATTCGGACTCAAATGCCATATGCGTTGGTTACTGCAAGCTTCGCCCTCATCATCTATTTCTATTTAGGCTTTACTTATTAATTTACAATCCGCTGAGGATAATATGTCTTTAAAAGAAAATTTAGAAAAATTTGCCCGCATTGATTTACTAAAAACTATAACTATGATGGATAAATTGGAGAATTTATCCCACTATTTAGGGCGCGATGTTTATATTAAGAGAGATGATTTAACTCCTCTGGCGATGGGTGGGAATAAATTACGTAAATTAGAATATCTTATTACTGACGCATTACAAAAAAAGGCTAAAGTTATTGTCACCGCTGGGGCAATTCAATCAAATCATGTACGGCAAACAGCGGCTATTGCTGCGAAATATGGTCTAAAATGCGTCGCTTTATTAGAAAATCCAATTCAAAACCACGATAGTAATTTTATGAATAATGGCAATAAATTACTGACGGAATTATTCAATACCCAATGTGTCATATGTGATGAATTGACCGATCCAAATATGCAAATGAAGGAATTGGTTGATCAAAGCAATCTCGAAGATGCTTATATTATTCCCGTCGGCGGTTCCAATGCCCTTGGTTCATTGGGTTATGTGCGTTGTGCATTAGAAATTGCCGAGCAGCGCCCAAAAGATGTGGAGTTTGCTGCCGTTATTGTTGCTTCTGGAAGCGCAGGCACACATGCAGGGTTGGCTATCGGGTTACACGCCACCCTACCACAAACACCTGTTATTGGCGTTACCGTCTCGCGTGTTACAGCCGAGCAAGAGCCAAAAGTCAACCAATTGCAGCAAGAAATCAGTTCACTCTTAGGCCAAACAACCTGCCCGGATGTCCTTTTGTGGGACAATTATTTCGCTCCTATGTATGGTATGCCGAATAAAAAAGGGTCAGACGCCATCACGCTATTGGCACAAAAAGAGGGGATTTTATTAGATCCTGTCTATACCGGAAAAGCTATGGCCGGATTAATTGATAATGTATTGAATAATACCATTGAAAGTCGGAAACCATTGCTCTTTGTGCATACAGGTGGGGCTCCTGCATTATTTTCCTATTCTGGAATTGATGCAGTAATCAATTAATTTATAAATAACTATTCATGCTAGTTGACAACCGATATATAGCACAAAAATGATGACATTTATGGCGATTCGGTTGTCTATTCTGAGATTAACAAAATTATCGCCGACTACTCATCACCAATTTAAACGCAAAAAGCAAAAACAACCCACCTGTCGCGCGATTCATCCACTTAATGACATTTTCACGGCGTAATATATAGGAAAGGGAGTGGGTGGCATAAATCAGTGACAATGACCACAATGTGCCAAGCAATATATGGATCGTCACTAAGCTGAATGTCCATAAAATGGGGGAATGCCCTTGGGGAATAAATTGGGGCAGGAATGAAACATAAAACACGCCCATTTTCGGATTAAGAACATTCCCCAACATACCTCTGATAAACCAATTCTGGCTTTTTACAGGAGAAGTCTCTCCTTCAAGATCCTTTTTAGGATACCAGATCATTTGAATTCCTTAAATTAGATTCAACACTTCATCCAACTCTGATTCGATAAAAGCGTGAACTCTCTCTTTACACAGGCTATATTCTGCCTCATTTACTGACTGTTTAATTCGCAGCGATCATCATGTTCTATTTTTAATTGTGTGGTTAAAACTACATCTTACCTATGCTTTGACATATGCTAAATATTTTTATTTAGGAGGGAGTGATGGAAAAGGTCGTAAAAATTTTCAAGAATGGGCGAAATCAAGCCATTAGGTTACCTGTTATGTTTGAATTTGATACTGATAGAGTTTATATCAGCCAAGATACAAATGGAGATGTCATATTGTCAAAAAACAAATCTAAGCGTGATGACTGGGATTTATTCTTCAATATGTTAAATAATTTCTCTGTTCCAAATGATTTTTTAGACACCAATGAACGCAATCAGGACATAACAGAACGCGATCCATTTGAAGGAATTCTTTAATGTACATGTTGGATACAAACACGGTCAGTTATATTTTTCGGAAAAATCCAACAGTAACCGCCAAATTACGCACTGTGTCACCATCAAGAATATGCATATCTAGTATTACTGAGGCTGCATTGCGCTACGGTGTTGCCAAACGGCAAAACAAGGAGCTGGAAAATATCGTTAATATGTTTATTGATTTGATCACTGTTTACGATTGGGATAGGGACGCAGTAAAAACTTATGGCGAACTCCGTGCCAGTATGGAACAAACTGGTCGTGTTATGGGCACGATGGATCTGATGATTGCTGCTCATGCCCTGAGTAAAAAACTGTCGATTGTTACCAGTGATTCTGCATTTGCGATGGTTAATGGCCTAAATGTTGAAGACTGGAACAAATATTGACAAGTGGAACCACGATCCCACGCTTATCCAAGCCCTAACGGGCAATGCTATTTTGACTCTTATCCTTTTACACACACCACCTGACGCAAGGTATGCACAATTTCCACCAGCGATGGCTGCGCTTCCATCACAGCATCAATATCTTTGTACGCCATCGGAAGTTGAAGAAGAAATCTCGCGGCTCAAGCAAAATTGGCACGGAGAGGAAGACGTATCCCTGCTGCCAAAGCATCTTCCAGAAATCGATCTGTTTGGCCGCCAATAACTAGAAACGGTGATTAAAGTATGTCGTGAATCCAGCAGCTTATCGGAAGCAGGCCGCAAGTTATTTGCTGTTTCCCACCAACAGAAAAAACAGCCTAATGATGCCGACAGATTACGCAAGTACCTTGCCCGATTCGATCTGGATTGGGAGAGCATTCAACATTATTAGAACGACATTAAACATTAGAACAACAACAATTAGGAGTACAATAAAATGGAACTGAAATTTTTAGGCACCAGTGCAGGCATTCCTACAAAAGAGCGTAATGTCACCAGCCTGATCCTCGATTTACAGGGCATCCGCAACGCGCTGTGGATGTTTGATTGCGGAGAGGGAACCCAGCACCAAATCCTCCATTCCCCCATCAAAATACCCAAACTGGAGAAAATCTTTATCACTCACCTGCATGGTGATCATATCTTCGGTTTGCCCGGATTATTGTGTAGCCGTTCAATGGGCGGTTCCACCGATCCCCTCACTTTATATGGGCCAATCGACATACGTCAGTTTGTGGAAACCACATTGCAACTGAGCAGCTCTTTCCTGACCTATCCGCTGGAAATCATCGAAGTCCAGCCCGGACAACTGTTTGATGACGGTGAACTAAAAGTCACGGCTTATGCCCTGAATCATCGCGTGGAATGCTATGGTTATCGTATTGAAGAACACGATAAACCCGGCGCACTTGATGCACAAAAACTGAATCAGGATGGTATTCCCCGTGGCCCGTGGATGCAGGCCTTAAAACAAGGCGAAACGGTGACACTGGAAGATGGCCGTACAATTTGTGGTCAAGATTATTTAGGTACACCAATTCGGGGCAAGTCACTGGCCATTTTCGGGGATACCGGACCGACTCCGGAAGCACTGAAACTGGCTGCCAATGTTGATGTGATGGTGCATGAAGCCACGCTGGAAGATGCATTTGCAGCAAAAGCTAATGAGCGCGGACACTCCACTACCAAGCAAGCCGCAACACTCGCACGTGATGCTAAGGTAAAACACTTTATCGCCACACATATCAGCGGACGCTATGGTATCGAAGATTGTCCACGATTATTGGCGGAATGCCGGGAAATATTCCCGAATACCAATCTGGCCGAAGATTTTATGGTATTTAAAGTTAAATAACTTATCACAAGAAAATAAAGAAGAAGTACCTCAAAAGCATTCTGATAGAACTATTTTTATATTACCTATTTATAGGTAACACTCTTCAACAAAAATAAAAGTTCCGGAGAGATGATAATGAATTACGCAAAAGTTTCACCTAGTATTATTAACCCTTTATATAAAAGCTACGAAGAAATCCATGCTTCTGAACTGGATCAAGAACTTATTTTACTGGTGGAAACACGGGTATCCCAAATAAATGGCTGTGCTTATTGTTGTCATCTTCATGCTTTCAATAGAATGGCTATCAGTTTGGGTGATAGAGACGAATAATCATATCATTGTTCGGGTTATTCAATCTGACAATTAATTAAAACAGAAATTTCTTCCTGCAAGCCTTGCGGTGAATGCTATCGTGAGTATAATGCGCGACGATTTGCTGGGAGAAAACATGAAAGATTGCGCTGTAAAGGTTGTTAAAAAACATCAAGCTAACAAAACACTGTCTGCTGGCAGCGTGAGCGCATTGTTTTTTCCATTGCTTAACCGAACATTTAAAAAGCCCCTCAATTGAGGGGCTTTTTTTTGCCTGCCGAGTCCAAGGCTAGAAGTCATAAAAGAGGAACGTAAACATGGCTAACCCGTTATATCGCAAGCATATCATTTCAATTAATGATCTGAGCCGCACAGATCTGGAACTGGTATTGCAGACGGCCGCTGCATTGAAAGCCAATCCACAGACTGAGTTACTGAAACACAAGGTGATTGCGAGTTGCTTCTTTGAAGCTTCAACACGCACCCGTCTCTCTTTTGAAACCGCTATTCAGCGACTCGGCGCTTCCGTAGTTGGCTTTGCTGACAGCAGCAACACCTCATTGGGTAAAAAGGGAGAAACTCTGGCTGACACTATTTCTATCATCAGCCAATATGCCGATGCTATCGTCATGCGCCATCCACAGGAAGGTGCGGCACGACTGGCTTCTGAGTTCTCCGGTCATATCCCAATTATTAACGCCGGCGATGGTGCAAACCAGCATCCAACCCAGACTTTGCTAGATCTGTTCACCATTCAGGAAACTCAAGGCAGACTGGAAAACCTGAAAATCGCCATGGTCGGTGATTTGAAATATGGCCGTACCGTCCACTCGCTGACACAAGCTCTGGCAAAATTTAATGGCAACCATTTCTGTTTTATCGCGCCCGATGCATTGGCGATGCCAAGCTATATCCTGCATATGCTGGAAGAAAAACAGGTAAGTTACAGCCTTCACCATAATTTTGAAGATATCCTGCCTGAACTGGATATTCTGTATATGACCCGTGTCCAGAAAGAGCGTCTTGATCCTTCAGAATATGCCAATATTAAGGCTCAATTCGTTCTGCGCGCGGTGGATCTGGTGAATGTCAAAGAGAACCTGAAAGTGCTGCATCCACTGCCACGTATTGATGAAATTACGGTAGATGTCGATAAAACGCCATATGCTTACTATTTCCAGCAAGCAGGGAATGGCATTTTTGCCCGTCAGGCATTGTTGTCGCTGGTGTTGAATGAAAATGTTGTCAAGTATTCAATCTGTTGATCTAGCAATACACACGGTAGCATTCGATTAGTTCAATCGTCTTATTCTACTGGCTTTGTTCGGCATTAAAATTGACTTTATAAAACCAGAATACACATATTGAATGCATAACCCCGGCTTTCTGATGACAAGATAGATCCTGATAAACGGATAGATTTTGATGGCCTGTTAGGTGACGATTTTCTTTCAAACAGGGTTCTCATCATATTGAATGACAAATTGTTGATTAGTTTACCTAAGAACAATTAAAGATTCCGTTCAGACATCTTATCCTGCTCGGTTTTTAATGAAGATCGTATCGTTATCTTCAAAAACCGAGCCTGAATCGACGTGCTTATGACTAACTGATTTTAACTACAAGCATCTTATACAAGACGCTGAGATTCAGATGCTTCCTGTTCAGTAAGGAATAATCTCACTGGTACAGATTTAGAGGTTGGAGTACCCGTACCATCACCAACACTTTCCATTGGCACTAATGGGTTGGTTTCTGGGTAATAAGCAGCAAGGTTTCCACGAGGAATAGTGTAAGGAACCAACTTAAAGCCAGAGACTTTGCGCTTAATACCGTCATTCCATACTGTCTCGATATCTACCAGATCGCCAGCCTGATATCCCGATTGGGTAATATCTTCCGGATTCATGAACAACACTTCCCGCTGACCATAAACCCCACGATAACGATCATCCAGTCCATAAATCGTGGTGTTGTATTGGTCGTGCGAGCGTAGAGTCTGCAACGTGAAAGGAACATCAGTGCCTTCAATTTGCGGGAATAGTGTTTTTGGTAACGGAGCATGGCTGAATTCAGCTTTTTTGCTTGGTGTAGCAAAACGTAATTCAGCCGCAGCATTGCCAAGATAGAAACCACCGTGGTGTTCGCATTTTGCATTAAAGTTATCAAATCCAGGAATGGTCGCTGCAATGTGATCGCGAATTTTACTGTAATCCCCTGCTAATTCCAGCCAGTTAATCGTCGCGGTATTACCTACTGTCGCATTGGCAATGCCTGCAACAATCGCGGTCTCAGAACGTTGGGTATCAAATAGCGGTTTGTTCACTCCCTCTGAGGCATGAACCATGCTGAAAGAATCCTCTACCGTCACAAATTGCGATCCTGTAGCCTGAATATCGCGTTCGGTACGACCTAATGTCGGCAGGATAAGAGCACCTTTTTTACCGGTAATGAGATGACTCCGATTTAATTTTGTACTGATATGTACGGTCAAATCACAGTGTTTAAGGGCTTCTTCTGTTCGTGGGCTATCCGGAGCCGCTGCCGCAAGGTTTCCACCCAGTGCGATCAACACCTTAACTTCATCACGCAACATGGCATTCAACGCTTTCACAACATTATGACCATGAGCACGAGATGGCTCGAAACCAAAATGGGCGGCCATGTTATCCAAGAAAAGTTTGGCAGGTTTCTCATTAATTCCCATTGTTCGGTTGCCCTGCACATTACTGTGACCACGCACCGGACAAAGCCCCGCACCGGGTTTACCCAACTGGCCAAAAAGCAATTGAAGGTTGACGATTTCACGCACAGTAACCAAAGAATGTTTATGCTGAGTGATCCCCATTGCCCAAGTACAAATGACGCGCTCAGCGTTTTGGTAAATGGTTGCCACCTCGCGCAATTGTGCTTCAGTCAATCCTGATTGATCCTCGATAAATGACCATTCAGTTGCAGCAACTTCTTGCAAGTAAGCATCCGCTCCTTCGGTATAAGTTGAAATAAATTCCAGATCAAAAATACCTGATTTGCCTTCGGCCAATAAGACGTTATGGGTTTCCAAAAGTGCCTTCACAATCCCGCGCACCGCAGCCATATCTCCGCCAAGTTTGGGCTGATAGTAACGGTGGCTAATTTCCCCTGCCATCGGGGTGATTACTTCGAGCGGTTTTTGTGGATCAGCGAAACGTTCCAAACCACGCTCACGCAGAGTATTAAAAGTAACAATGCGAGTGCCGCGTTCAGCAGCATGCCGTAAGCTATGCAACATCCGAGGATGGTTTGTGCCGGGGTTTTGACCGAAAATAAAGATGGCATCAGCACGATCAAAATCTTGCAGCCGAATAGTGCCTTTCCCAACCCCTAAACTTTGCAACATGCCGTAGCCACTGGCTTCATGGCACATATTGGAACAATCAGGGAAGTTATTTGTTCCCACCACGCGACCAAATAATTGATACAGCCATGAAGCCTCATTGCTGGCGCGCCCGGAGGTATACAGTTCAAGCTGATTGGGGTTATCCATTGCCTTTATATGGCTGGCTATCAGGGCAAAAGCATCATTCCAGCTAATCGGCTCATAATGATCCGTTTGCGGGTTATAGCTCATCGGCTCAACCACTCTTCCTTGATATTCAAGGAAATAATCACTTTGTTGATAGAGTTTACTCACGCTGAGAGTTGCGAAGAATTCCCGATCAACATGCCGACGAGTCGCTTCCCAAGTGACTGCTTTGGCACCATTTTCACAAAAACTGAAAAGACTTTTATTATCATCTCCCCACGCGCATCCGGGACAATCAAAGCCTCTGGGCTTGTTCATGCGCATCAGGTTAACCATATTTTTCAGTGCTTGTTTACTATCAAAGACAAAGCGGGTTGTTGCCTCCAGTGAACCCCAGCCACCAGCAGCCGCGTGGTAAGGTTTTATTTTTGATTTGAATTTCATAAAAATCTCTATTTTTTATGTCATGGTCAACACAGGCTGGCCACAGATTTGCAAGCGATAACCACTTTTTTATAATCATACTCCTATCCATCCATTATGATAGTTATCCCGAGCTTATGTAACGAAAAAACCGATCTATTGCATGAGTGACACATGTGGATAGAGTTATTCACGATGTTTATAACGGTCATAAATAATGATAATAAATAACGACAATAATGTGATGGAGATCAAATATACGATATCAGAGGTCAAGTGATGAGTAAGGCTTCTATTTTAATTCGAGAGTAAAGATTTTTCTTATGGTGCTAAAGAATTTCCAGGCGGTTCATATATGAGCCTATATAAATATCATCCTGACAAATTCCAGTAGATAAATAATTGCACTTAATAAACATGAAAGATCTATAGAAATAAGTATTTTTTCAAATTTCCTATTCAAAATATAATTTGATAACAATTTAAAATATACATATTAAATTATATCATTAGGTTACATTCATTAAATAAACACAACCAAATATTGACATAAACATTAATCAAGTAATTTAACAAAAATTAATGTGATTATATCCATGCGAAACCATTACAATACACCCTATTAATTATTCATGTTAACATCAATTACTCGTTATGTTCAGCTAGTAAATGTTGAACATAACGAGCAAAAACGCTATTTCTTGACACAAAATTCACTCTTCTCACCATACAGATATGATTCCTTTCTTTCATATCCCTTCCTTAGTATGTCCAACAAAAACGCTAAATTTCCCTGATGCTGAGCACTTGTATTACTAAATCCTAATAGATAAGATTAGATTATGAATATCAACGCACGATAATATATTATCAAAGAGATGATATAATGCAAGAATCGAACAATAAAAAATCAACCGAAGCTGATGCTCTGTTATCCAACATAGCACAAAATATTGATTTTTTAATGAAAAAAAACAATATAGACCCGCAAACCCTGAGCAGATTGACAGGTCTGGGAATCGCGACTATTAACAGCCTCAGACGTGGTGTCGGAAACCCCACTATCGCAACTATTTCATCCATTGCGGATGTATTTGGTGTAAACCTTGGTGAAATTACCGACAACAAATTGTATAAGTCAAATGAAAATGAAGAAATTATTTCAACAATACCTCTAATTCGTTATGGTGACCTAGATAGCTATATAACCGGAAAAATAGTTAATACAAATTTATACAGAATAAGTACCAATAGTCACCATGAACACTCTCTTTTCGCAGTAGAATTTTCAAATAATTTATTATCTCCGTACTTCGACAGCAACACAATTGCCATTGTCTCCAAAACCGAAAGATTTTGTGATAGTGATGTCGTCCTTGTCAAAATTAAAGATGCTCCGATTTGCTTTAGACAAATTTTTGTAGGTGAAAGTGGAATTTATTTTTCTATATTAGGGATTGAAATCGAACCTAAAACTATATTAACTCATAATTACACAATAATTGGGATTGTGATTAAATCAATTAAAAAATTAAAATAGGATGTTCATCATGAGTAAAATAATTGATTTTTTCAAAAGAACATTTAAACCTCGTTATATATATAGTTTACAAAAATTCGAGCCAATAAAAGAGAATGGATTTTATATATTGAAAGAACTAGGCACTCATACATGTATAAAAGCCACCGCAGAAGATATTTTTGATAGTGATTTATTATATAATATAAACCCTATTGATATTATATTCATAACTCGGTTTGAAGAGTATGATATGAGAGAGAAACAGAAATTCGAAATAATAGAAGAGAGAAGAGATCTTTCATTCACAATACAGAATGCTTATTCTCGCAGAGAAATAAGTGGAAAGGAATTACTAATAGATCAAAATATAGTCGATAAATTAGATCCAACAAACCTTATAAAAATAGCCTATATGTCTGGATTAAAAGACGGAAGAAAAATTTCTGATGAAATTTCAAGAACAGAAAAAATAAAATCATCTAAATCTGCGAAACTAAAGGTAATAAAGTGACACACTCTTATCCCAATAAAACAAAATTCAAATATGATTCCCTATTTGTTGCTCTATCTGTCACAATAATGGTAACTTGTGATGTTCTCGTCTATAAAACTTTAGACTTTAGTGGTTTTAAAATTACATTCAGCGGGATCTTATTCTCTTTTTATTTCCTAATATCTACAATTCAGACAGAAGTTTATGGATATCGGCAAGGCGTTAATACTGTCTGGATAATAGTTCTATGCCAATCAATTTTTGTCATGATTATCTTTGCCGCATCACATGCACAACCAGAAAACAATCAAATATCAATGAATTTTAACGCACTGTTTGGGGAATTTTGGCGAGTAATGGTGGGAACATGGACTTCTGTACCTATTTCTTATTTTATAAACGGATTCGTCATATCTTCTTTAAAAAAAGTTTTCCTTGGTCGATTTTTTTTCATCCGATATATCATTGCGTCAATGATTACGCAAGCAGCTCTTCTACTATCAGCATACCCCATAAGCCTCTCTTCAAAATATAGTTTTAATGAATTAGTGACAATAATTGTAACAACATGGTCTTATAAAGTTATCATGTCCATCATTCTTCTACCGATAGGCATCTTCTTAGCCGATAAAATAAAAAAATTAGAATCAACTGATATTTACGATTGGAATATATCATACAATCCATTTCTTTTCAGAGGTAATAAAAAATGAAAGTTATTCACTTAACAGACATACATTTGACCCAAAACCGCGATCAAAAAATGTTTAATGTAAATCCTTATGAAAATTTTGATTTTGTTTGTGATGAAATATGCAGAATAAAAACGCTCACTGAAATAGAGTTAATTATCGTATCCGGCGACATTGCAAATGATGGTGATATTGAAGCCTACAGATATTTTTTGAAAAAAATGGAATCACTAAAAACACCTTATATATCTATACTGGGTAATCATGATCTCAAGAATAAATTTGATACCGCTCTCTCAGAAGAGCAAAATAAGTATATTCTCAATTCCCGCGAGTATAAAAATAAATCCTGGCATTTTATTTCAGTCGATACTGTTGTTGAAGGTGAAGATTTTGGTTTGATATCCGACGCTAACTTAGCTGAATTAGAAAGAAAAATTATTAAAAATAGCAATGTTAATATCGCCATATTCATGCATCACCATGCTATTCCCGTAGGTACACCAATTGTAGATTGCTGCATGTTAAATAATGGCGAAGAATTATTGGCTCTTTGTGAGAAATATAAGGTTCAGTTCATCGGCAGCGGGCATGCGCATACTTCACGTGTTTGGCATCATAATACGATGACGACATGTGTTGCTCCCGCTGTTGTATTCCAATGGCTACCGGGTATAGATACCGTCAAGATATCAAAAGGCTTTGGTTTCAACATCATAGATTTTTCATCTGATGTTTCTATAACATCGTGTATTTATTAATGTTGATTCCCACTATTTTTCAAGTTGCAGTGCTGTTAGCTGCGCTTGTTCATTCCTCTATTTCATCCCGCTATTTCATCCTACAACAAAATAAACAAACGTCCCCACATAGTTACCAATCACATAACCGACTGTGCCAATCACCATTATCGGTCCGACCAAATTGATCCAACCACGGCTGATTGCCATTGCAGCCGCGGTAGTTGGCCCGCCGATATTGGCATTACACGCCAGAATGCTTTCTTCAAGGCTGAATTTAAACACTTTGCCTACAGCAAAAGTCAGGATTAAGTTGATCATCGCAACCACAAAGACGAAAGCGAATAGTAGTGGCGCATGATTGATGATGGCTTGAATGGAAGCAGGTATGCCAATCACCACAAAGAACATATAGATGGCATAAGTCCCCAATTCCTGAGTACCGTTCAGTTTGCTAAATGCCCTTCTAAATATCGAGACGATAATAAAAGTGACAGTAGTAAGCAGCAAATATTTGTCGGAAATCAGGCTGAAAACCAGCTCTTGATAAATGTTGTTTGGTTGCCCAAGCAGGCTTTTTAACCATGATGAAAGATGAAATAACAATGCGACAATAAAAATCGACCATGCCAGCGATAAGGCAATGTCTTTCAGGGCGATATTTTTTGGTTTCCAATAAGCTGCTGCCAACGGCTGCGATTTATCCAAATCAGATGCATTTTCAACCATGTCGGTATGGGGGCTGCCCCAGAATTTTCTCGCCACTCCCCAGCCGGATAAGACCATCAGGATAATAAAATAAGCTGCCATCATAAAATGATCAGCAACGATGGTCGATGCTACCATGCTTTGGGAAGTTTCCAGCTTGGCAGCCATTGCCGCAAAGTTAACACCTCCTCCTGTGTAAGAGGCGGATATCATGCCACTGATCTTATCTAATTCAGGTATGTAAGCCTTGAAAAGCCAGAAAGAAACGATCGCGCCAATCATGGTAGCAATGGAAGAAATCAGGAAAATTACCAGTAACCGCCCACTCTCTTTAAAAATGCTGTGTAAATTAGTTTTGAATAATAATAGAGGGATCGCCAATGGCAGAATGAACTCCCAAACAGCATCGTAAGCCGATGCTTCGGTAGGAATAATATGTAAATTGGAAGCAAAGACCGCAATTATCAATGCAATCACAGCTCCCGGTATTTTAGATGCCCATTTGAAATGCTGCTCAGACATTATGGCAGCAGCAACAGCAATCATAATAAAAGCCCAGAGCATTAATGAATTATCTTCTGCAATCAATGTGATTTTCATTATTTATCCTGATATTTTCAAATGAAAAATAAGATATTTATTCACTGACTCATTAAAGTATTTACTTATTGAAAGTGTGGAATTTCATCTATTGCACCATAAATGGCAGTCCGGTCTTTATAAAATGCCCACGTGGAGTTACCGTAATCAAAATGCCACCATTCAGTTGGTAAATTGGTGAACCCCACTTGCATCATGGCTTGATACAGTAATCGACGATATAACGTGGCTGGCATATTTTTTTCTGGCTCTTTTTCTAATGCTACGGTGTAGGAAAGTTCACTCACTTCATCAAACTCTGTCCCCAAAAACAATACATGACCAGATTTCATGTCGAAAAGAGTAACATCCACCGATCCTCCCGTCAGATGTGGGCTGATTTGATTTTTCCCTACAGGTGCTGGAGCGACAAATTGCCGTAATAGTTTCTGCTGTTCTTCAGCGGATAATTCAGTATATTGAGCTGCTATTTTTGCCTGGGTTTTATCTTGCAATGCCTGCTGAGTTTCCCGTGAACGCCAACCATCCAATATCAAAATTCCTAAATGGGGAGGAAGTAATTGTGATGCCATCACTAATTTTTCAGCCACGCTTTTTCTCACCATGCAATATTCAATAGTACCTTTTATTCCCGCAATATAATAAACAGGCGTTTGCTTTAATTTATCTGAATCAGTAATTTTCTCTAAAGATTCACCACCTTCATAAATAGGGATGTCATTAATTATTTCCCAATCAAAATCTTTTGTTATTGGTATTTTTTCCGCAGAATTTTTTTTCAGATCTATATTTTCAGAAGAAATAGAGAGCAACATGTTCGACCTTGCGCTGTAATATTGGAATGCAATTATTTAAATAACAATATATTTACAGGTTAGCAACGCAAGTGAAAATCATCAAATTTTATTTATTTTCTATCATTGAATTAAATCGCCTTTTAAATTAAATCATCTTTAAAATTAAAAAGTTAATCAGGTGAAATGCCAAATCGTCTGTGACAAAATAAACCGATTTCATTGACCCCCTAATATCTGGAGGAGGAATACCGAAACGGTATTCATGACACAACATGACACAAGACCATCAATTACAAGTAGAAGCTATCAAATGTGGCACAGTTATCGATCACATTCCAGCTCATGTCGGCTTTAAGCTATTGTCACTGTTCAAACTTACCGAAACAGACCAGCGCGTTACCATTGGCCTGAATCTGCCTTCCAATCATCTGGGTAAAAAAGATCTGATCAAAATTGAAAACACCTTTCTGACAGAGCAACAAGCAAACCAACTCGCTATGTATGCACCACACGCTACAATCAATAACATTGAAAATTATATTGTAGTCAAAAAGATGCCTATCAATCTGCCAGACCAGATCGACAGTATCCTTGTTTGCCCGAACAGTAATTGCATCAGCCATAATGAACCCGTCAACAGCAGCTTCCATATTACGTCAGAGAAAGATGAGAAAGATGATGTAGTGTTGCGCTGTAAGTACTGTGAGAAAGAGTTTGATCGTCAGGCCGTCATTGATAACGATTAATTCCCAGTTCAAGCAATCTACAAGTTCAAACAATTTATAAGAATGTCTTGTATCAATTGATACGGGACAGAGGATCACTATAATGGCGATCCAGGAAATTTTTCCATTTAGACGTCAAACAGGAGTTTCTAATGTCACGTTCTATCCATACCGAAAATGCACCAGCAGCAATCGGTCCTTATGTTCAGGGTGTTGATCTGGGCAGCATAGTTATCACTTCCGGTCAGATCCCTGTTGATCCAAAAACCGGTGCCATCCCTGAAGAGGTGACTGCCCAAGCCCGTCAATCTTTGGAAAACGTTAAAGCTATCATCGAACAATCTGGCTTGAAAGTGGCTGATATCGTAAAAACTACGGTATTTGTCAAAGATCTGAATGACTTTGCTGCCATGAACGCAACTTACGAAGCGTTCTTCGCTGAACACAATGCTCCGTTCCCTGCTCGTTCATGTGTTGAAGTTGCCCGTCTGCCAAAAGATGTGAAAATCGAAATCGAAGCGATCGCCGTTCGTAGCTAATTTGTCGTTCTCTCAGCCCTGATAACTCCGGTATCAGGGTTGTTAGCCCCGTCTTGTACCCCTCTTTTCCTTTCTTGATAACCTTCTCTTTCTTTGTCTCAGATCAAGTTTTTAGGTTGTATATTAGCTTAAATGATCTATATATTGTGTTTAAATAAAAACAAATAACTACATATAGTGGTTGGCACTAGTATTTATACACAAGATTATCCACATTCAAACAAAAACGAGCATTCCTGCCATTTTCGCCTGTGGATAACATATTGAGGAGCCATATCGTGAAAAGGGTTGTGACACAGCAGGATGACCACCAATTTGATGTTAGTAAAGGCAATACCTGTGAACAGGTTTCCCATGAATGGCATGATCGATTGGATCAAGAAATTCGTGGCCTAATCGAGCAAAACAATTTATCTCTGCTCAATGAAAACGCAAATAAAGACAGTAAGGTCATCCCAACCCAGCGTGATTTATTGGCGGGGATTGTCGCTCGACAATATGCCAAGCAGCATATGCTGCCGCATGATGTAGTACAGGCACATGACAAAGGCGAAATTCACTATCATGATCTGGATTACGCCCCGTTTTTTCCTATGTTCAATTGTATGCTGATCGATTTACAGGGTATGCTGACCAACGGCTTTAAAATGGGTAATGCGGAAATTGAACCGCCCAAATCCATTTCCACCGCCACTGCGGTCACCGCTCAGATCATCGCACAAGTTGCCAGCCATATTTATGGTGGCACGACCATTAATCGCATTGATGAAGTCCTCGCACCTTTTGTAAAAGCCAGTTATGACAAGCATCTGGCCATTGCCAAAGAGTGGAATATTGCAGATCAGGTAGCCTACGCAGAAGCTCGCACAGAAAAAGAGTGTTATGACGCCTTCCAGTCTCTGGAATATGAGGTCAATACGCTGCATACCGCCAATGGACAAACGCCGTTTGTCACTTTCGGTTTCGGGTTGGGAATAACAAAAGAATCCCGTCTGATTCAAATCTCAATTCTGCGCAATCGCATTGCTGGTTTGGGGAAAAATCGCAAGACTGCCGTCTTCCCCAAACTGGTTTTTACCATTCGCGATGGATTGAACCATCGGTTTGGTGATCCTCACTATGACATTAAATTATTGGCACTGGAGTGCGCCAGCAAACGCATGTATCCCGATATTCTCAATTATGATCAAGTGATCAAGGTAACAGGATCGTTTAAAACGCCAATGGGCTGCCGCAGTTTTCTCGGCGTTTATGAGGAAGACGGTCAGCAAATTCACGAAGGGCGCAATAATTTGGGTGTTATCAGCCTGAATCTGCCCCGCATTGCGCTTGAAGCCAAAGGCAATGAAGCTGATTTTTGGCAACTTTTGGATCAACGTTTGTTGCTCGCAAAAAAAGCGCTGATGACCCGAATTTCTCACCTCGAAAATACTAAGGCTCGCGTTGCCCCGATCCTCTATATGGAAGGTGCTTGTGGTGTGCGTCTGAAAGCCGATGACAATATTGACGATATTTTTAAGCAAGGCCGGGCTTCTATCTCGTTGGGCTATATCGGCCTTCATGAAACGATAAACGCGTTATATGGTCATCACATTCATCTCTTTGATGATAAACAGCGCCAACAAAAAGCCATTTCCATTGTAAAACACTTACGTAAGGCCGTCGATCAATGGAAACTGAAAACGGGCTATGGGTTTAGTTTGTACAGTACGCCAAGCGAAAATTTATGCGACCGCTTCTGCCGTTTGGATGCCGCTGAATTTGGAGTAATCCAAGGTGTCACCGATAAGGGCTATTATACCAACAGCTTCCATTTGGATGTGGAGAAGAAAGTCAATCCCTACGATAAACTGGACTTTGAAGCCTCCTATCCACCATTAGCAAACGGCGGATTTATTTGCTATGGCGAATATCCCAACCTGCAACATAATTTGAAAGCGCTGGAAGATGTCTGGGATTACAGCTATTCACGCGTGCCTTACTATGGCACCAATACCCCAATTGATGAGTGCTACCAATGCGGTTTTACCGGAGAGTTTACCTGTACCAGTAAAGGGTTCACTTGTCCCCAATGTGGCAATCATGATTCAGCCCATGTTTCAGTTATTCGCCGTGTTTGTGGTTACCTCGGCAGCCCGGATGCCCGCCCATTCAACGCAGGTAAGCAGGAAGAAGTGAAACGCCGCGTGAAACATCTCGGCAATGGACAAGTCGGTTAATGCCATGAATTATCATCAATATTATCCGGTTGATGTGGTGAATGGCCCAGGAACCCGTTGTACGCTGTTCGTATCAGGTTGCTTGCATCAATGCCGTGGCTGCTACAACCAAAGCACGTGGCGAGCCGATTCGGGCCAGCCTTTTACGCAGGCAATTGAAGATCAGATCATCACTGACCTGAAAGATATCCGAATTAAACGGCAGGGTTTGTCATTATCTGGCGGCGATCCTCTGCATCCTCATAATGTTCCCCGCGTGTTGCAGCTGGTTAAACGCGTACGAGCAGAATGTCCAGATAAGGATATCTGGCTATGGACAGGCTATATCCTCAATGAATTAAGTGACGTCCAACAAGAGGTGATCAGTTATATCCATGTTGTGGTGGATGGGAAGTTTGAACAAGCGCTGTATGATCCTTCGTTAATCTGGCGAGGCAGCCATAATCAGATCATTCATTATTTAAGATAGAGAATGACTTAAGATAGAAAATTCCCTTAGTGATCAGGCAGCGGCATTAACGCTGCCAATGCAATTTTTTGCCAAAACCGAGGGTGTTATTCACCATTTTGATTTCATTTATATTGAGCTGCCAGATTGGGGATTTGGCTGTGAGGGCGATAGGAAAACGGCGGCAATAACGTGTTCTGGCGATACTTTCGGCTTCACCTGTCAACGGAATAACTTCACCACGAAACTGAACACCTTTGATTTGCGCGATGTTGCGTGTTTGACCAGCAACAGTACCTGCAACGATAGGATTGTTTTGCATCATCTGACCGTGGCGGGTATCTGATTCAGTCATAAACCAGAATGCCATGCTATCAGTATCAAAGACATAAAAGCAGCTAGCGCACCATAAATCTTGAGCTGAAAAAGTACAAAGCGTGAATACATGTTGCTTGGCGAGATATTGACGAATAATTAAAATTTCTTTAGTTAAATTCATATATTTCCATACCGTTATTTTATTCAAATACTAACAGAACACGACTGAATTTCTATCCAGTTACATGTTCTGTATTTGACTAAATAAACCAAGAGATTTGTATAGAAACACTATAAATTATTTATAAATTTCGGCAACTCCGCTGAGTTGGTTCTGACCCGTTGCAGAAATAACGCGGAAATATGTCGCGCCAGCTTTTTCAGCTTTTTTGGATAACTCTGCGGTCAGACTATCTAGTGTAGCTGCACCGTTAACTGAAACGACACCAATTTTATCTCCCTTAGCAACTTGAACTTCAGTAGCCGCAAAAGAACCGAATGAAACCGCACATAATGCTAAAACTGCGACGATATTTTTTACATTTTTCATATTTTGCTTCTCTGCTAATTTTAAAAACAGGATGAACACCTCGTATTTGTGAGCATGTTATACGCTTGTTCAGAATATGATAATTAGCAATTCCTGCTATAATCTTTCAATTTATTTGAATAAAAAATACTGCTACTCGTTGATAAATGACATATAATCCAAACAAATTCATTAGGTTATGTTAACAAAACATCAAAAAACTAACTTAGAATCACGCTGATAATTATGTTTATAACTGAAACATAAATTAATTTCATATAGAAACCAAATTGTTGAAATTATTAAAAAAATAATGAATATTAAAGTATCTAACTGGTATATCTACCTGATCAGAACACGGGACGGGTTACTATATACTGGCATTACCACAAATATATCCCGTCGATTTACGCAACATGCGGCTGGAAAAGGCGCAAAATTCCTGAGAGGAAAAGATCCCTTGACGTTGGTTTATCAAAGTTCGGTCAGAGATAAGGGAATGGCACTGAAAGTGGAATATCGCGTGAAAAAACTGAGTAAACAGCAAAAAGAAAGGCTGGTTATTGACCAGCCTCTATGCATAACGACTTATTTAATAAAAATCGGTTTATCTGAGAAGCTTTTCACTCAATCAAAGAGTTCAGCAAAAAAAGCAATCACTCAGATAATGACCACAGGCTATCAAAATGGGCAGGATAAGTAACCAGTCCATGACAATCCCCCTGTGAAATATCAGCCAAAGTGTGGATCAGGAAGTAATCTTCGCAATCAGGCCACTGGCAATACAATTGATATTCACTGGCAAGTTTAAAGCCCAAACGTTGGTAGTATTCAGAATCCCCAAGCACCACAACCGCTCCATAGCCAAACTCATTCAGACTATCCAGCCCTTCATAAATCAATTTTTCACCAAGCCCATGACAATGGTGTTGTTCTGCCACCGCTAATAGTGCCAAACCAACCCATTGGTGATCTTCACCATTAATATCAACAGGCGCAAAACCGGCATAGCCAATCACATGGCCTTCATCGTCGGTCGCAACAATACCTAGTGTCAACAAACCATCTTCTCTTAGCTGGTGAATTAACTCAGCTTCTACCGATGTTTCAAAAGATTGGCGCAGCAAACGATCAATCCCCATAGCATCGACAGGAATTTCGACCCTGATTAACATGACGATAACGCGCGATCGTTCTGATCTACGCCCTCTTTCTGTCCCGCTTTGATAAATTCAGCCAGACGCAATAAACCAAAGCGAAAAATGAGTGGTATAGATTCCAGTTCGATAGAATCCATTAGATTTTTCACGTGTAGTCCCAATTCGGTATTTCCTTCAACTTGTAAATGACGCTGAAAAAACAATGCATCAGGATCTTCCTTACGGGCAGCGATAAGGATGAAATTGTTGAATATCTCTTGAAATTGCCAACCAAGAAACTGTTCCAGCACCTGACACTGTAAGACAAAAGAAGTTGCTTTTAATGGAGAGCGCAGTAATGCAAGCCCTTGATTTATTAAATGGGAGTGAATTTTATCTAACACAGCTCAGACTCCTTCTCGTACAAAGTGACGCGTATTCTGCCAAAATCCTGCTGTATTTCCCGATCATATATCAAGAATCGATAATAAATCCCTAATCACAAAACGTCTACAGGGCAAATATCGGCAAAAGCTATTTTTGCGGGGCTTATATCCATAGTCATTGTGATGGAAACCTTCGGACATGTTTTCTAAAGCAGCTAAACCACACAAGCTGACGCTTTGGAAGTTATCGTTTCTTCCAAAGCGTCAGCTTCTTCCGGTAACAGAAAATCTTATAATTTAATAAAGTAGGCGTTTTTTTTGCGCCTCAATTGAAGCCGCCCTTGTATACAGTGATCGACAGGATAATTATGGTGGGTTAGAGATTGAACGTTGTTCACGCATGGATGGAATAACCATTTGCCATACAAGGACAACAATAGCCAGTACACCAATTCCTGCACCTACCCACGTCAGTATTTCTAACCCCCATCCTCGTACCGTAGTACCACCAATCACAGAACCCAGAACTACCCCAGCATTAAAAGCCGCGATATTCATGCCAGAAGCTATATCCATTGTATATGGTGTGTGCCGCTCCGCTAACATGAGTATCCTTGACTGCAACGGTGGAATTGCCCCATAAGTTGCCAATCCAAGTAAAGCCGTCAAACCAATCATCAGTACAGAATTGGTAAGACTGAAACTCATTGCTGCAAGTACAACTGCAATACCGACAAGAAGGATAAGTGAGGCAAGATCCATTCCTTGTCGATCTGTCAATCGCCCCCCCCAAACCGTACCAACAGCGGCTCCAATACCGTAAGCAAGCAATACTCCACTGGCGGCTTCAACACTCACTCCTGTAATCGTCAATAATATAGGGGTAATAAATGTGTACAGGGCAAATGAAGCGGTATAGGAAAACATCGGAACGCTTGCACCTGCCAGTAAACGTCGATCAAAAAGGATGATAAGATGGCGCCAGCTAGCAGAGACCTTCATAGCCTGCTCTCCAGCATCTTTTGGCATTTTGAATCCAATCCCAATCATTCCAACCAACCCACAAACAGCGATAATTAAAAATATGATATGCCAATTTAGTATACTACCCAGCCAAGTTCCTATAGGAACGCCTAAGGACATGGCAATAGTGACACCTCCGAATACCCAAGCGAGGGCAGTTCCAGCGCGTTCAGATGGAACCAGTCGAGTCGCAACACCTGAAGCCACAGCAAAAAAAACGCCATGTGCCAGACCAGATAATAAACGTGCCACTAAAAGAATAACCAAATTTGCTGATGCGGCTGCTATTAGATTTCCAAGAGTAAATGCCAACATTGCGGTAAGAAGTAAGCGTTTTCTCGACCAATTAGATGCCAGTGCTGTCAAGATGAGAGCCCCAATTACAACACCTAATGCATAGGCTGTTACTGTTAACCCAATACTGGTTACATCTACACCAAGATCTACTGACATCACAGATATCAATCCAATAGTAATGAACTCTGTAAACCCTATCGCAAATGCACAAAGCGAAAATATATATATCACGAATGGCATTGAAAACTCTCCTTATACGCTAAAAATGCATCAATCTGAATTCAAAATGAGTGATAAGTATCATTCTTCCATTTAGTGCAATAAATATCCATAATGGATAAAAACTTATGATAGGGTGTAATCAATGGTATTGCGTAACCTTGAAGACTTAAGTGTATTTATCAGAATCATCGACACAGGCAGTTTCACTGCTGCTGCTCGGACTTTGGGTCTATCTCCTACAACTGTCAGTAAGCAAATTGCACGCCTGGAAAAAAACCTTGGAATCGTTCTCTTTGTACGAAGTACACGCTCATTACGCATTACACTTGAAGGCAAATTAATCGCTGAAAAAGTAAGAGCTGCATTAACACTGGTGGAAGAAGCGGCTGAAATTGCCAAGGATGGAAATGAATCTCTTACGGGTTTGATTAGACTTACCGCGCCAGTGCCGCTTGGTCAGACTTATGTAATAGAAGCAATTGCAGAGTTTAGAAAAAAATATCCATCAGTAGGATTCATCTTACATTTGACGGACAAAGTTGTTGATCTTTATAAGGCTGAGATGGATTTAGCTATTAGAGTCGCAAATTTAACTGATTCACGTTTAATTGCCAGACGATTAACAGAGAACAAACGAATTTTAGTAGCCTCACCTGATTACCTTAAACTACATGGTGAACCTCAGTATCCAGAAGAACTCGTTAACCATAATTGCCTGCTTTTTTCCGCCTCTGGAAATAAAAGTACAACAAACTCATCCAGATCTTGCCGGAATGGCAAGAAGAGACCTCTCCAATTAATATAGTAAGGGCTGGGAAACGGCTGGCTCCACAGCGTATCAAAAGTTTTATTGAGTTCCTTACCAAAGAGTGGAGAATTCCCCCTTGGGATAAATAACCGAACAAGTCAGTAAAATTAACATCATCCCGACTTGTTCCTGTCATATTACAAAATACTTTGAATGACGCCACCATCAACACGTAACGGGTCATATATTAAATGGTTAGTTGTTGTAATATGCTTCCGGCTTTTTAAGGGGGAAGCATGGCCAAAGTTGACGTCTATTGCCGTTATTGTCATAAATCAGAACATGTCCTACTGTAAGGTTTTTCAGTTGGAATACACCTACCAAGCCTGCAAACCCAGCATGAAAGAGCAGATTGTCGACATGGCAATGAATAACGGGGGAATTCGTGACACCGCTCGAGTCCTGAAAGTCGCCACAGCCACCGTTATGAAAATGTTAAAAACCTCACGCCCCGAAACGTAACGATACTGCCCCTTAATGGAAATAACATTCAGCTTGTCTGTGAGCAAGGGTCATTTGTGGGGAACAAAAAAATCAACGTTGGCTTTGGTATGCTTGGGAACCCTGCCTGAAACGAGTAGTGGCTCATGCTTTTGGCGATCGCAGTAGAAAAACGTTAGACAAGCTACTTGCTCTCTTATCGCCCTTTAATATTCGGTTTTACTGCACGGATGATTATATTGTTTATGACACCCTTCCCGAGGAAGAGCACCTGACTGGAAAGACGTTTACTCAGCGTATAGAGAGAACGAATTTAACCCAGCGTACTCGAGTCAAAAGACTGAATAGAAAAACGATCAGTTATTCAAAATCCGAAGAAATTCACGATAAGGTGATAGGGACTTTTATTGATAATGATTGATAACGAAAGTTATATTGATTAATAATTAATTTTATGATGGAATAAAAAACCTTATAAACACAAAATACTAGATCAATAATCTAGAAGTTAACTATAAATTAGAATTTGTTAACTATTTTTTAATATCTCAAATCAGGTAATACCGTGTTGTCATTCTTTTATTTCGTCACTATCTGGCGTTTTTCTCCCTGATTACACGACTCATGGCAAGTAGTAAATAGAAAGTAATATCCTGAAATGGATAAGTTTACTGCTAGCTATCACCTGATGTTTTTTTATTGTTACAGGTTTATAGCTATGAACAAAAAATCCGATAAGCCGTGGCTACTGAATCAGCAAGAGTTGTTGAAACGTGTAGCTTGGGTGAACATTATCACTCAACTTGTGCTTCCCATTGCTGGTACATTCACTCCCGCTATCGCTCCTGCCAAAATACACTCAACTTTTCAAAATGAAAAATGGGCTTTACCAACAGAGCATTATGTCCTGAAATCAGGGGAAACAGTCAATTCTGTCGCCAAACGTTATGGCTTAACCGTCTCTGACTTAAGAAAAATCAACCAGCTACGTATTTTTAATAAGTCTTTTACCGCACTCGGAGTTGGTAGTGAGATTGATGTCCCAAAACCTCGAAACAATAAACTTCTTCCCTTTAATTATTATTCATTACAACAGTCTTCATTAGATAAGGCTCCGATTACTGTAGAAAAGGCCTCGATTACAGATAATACAGACGAAAACTCTAGGCGTCTGGCTGAAGTTTCCTCTCGAATTGGCCAATTGCTGGGCAGTGACGACATTAAAAATAATGCGGTAAGTCAATTAAACAATCTGGCAATGGGAGAAGCCAGTCAGCAAATCCAAAATTGGTTGGGACGCTACGGCACCGCTCGTGTGCAGGCTAATATGGATAGTCATGGTCATTTGAATAACAGTCAGTTTGATATGTTGTTGCCACTGTATGATACCCCTCATCAGCTGGCTTTTACACAATTCGGCCTGCGCCATATTGATAAACGTAACACCATCAATATCGGATTTGGACAACGTCAGTTTTTTGACAATTGGATGCTGGGTTACAACGCTTTCTTCGACCACGATATCACTGGTGATAATAGCCGACTTGGCCTTGGTGCAGAATATGCCCGCAATTACCTTAAATTGTCTACGAACGGCTATTTTCGTTTAAGTAATTGGAAAGAATCGCACCTTCTGACCAATTATGATGAGCGCCCCGCGAATGGATTCGACCTGAAAATACAAGGCTATTGGCCTTATTTACCACAACTCGGTGGTAAGTTGATGTATGAACAATACTTCGGAGATGAAGTTGGGCTAATAAATAAAGACCATCGCAAAAAAGATCCTTCCGCCTTCACTATCGGGATTAATTATACTCCTATCCCATTACTGACTTTCGGTATTGACCGTAAACAAAATATGTCCGGTAGCGGGGATACTCAGTTCAACATGGAGCTGAATTATGCAATAGGCACACCGTGGTCAAAACAAATTGATCCGGATACAGTAGCGTCTAAACGTACCCTGCAAGGCAGTCGCTATGATTTGGTTGATCGCAATAATCAAATCGTTCTTGAATACCGCAAACGTGAAGTGATCTCTCTGGCGATGGATAATCAGGTTATCGGTCATGCGGGTGAGATCAAGCCTCTCCGTATCAGTGTCAACAGCAAGTATGGGTTTAACTATATCCAATGGGATGCCACAAGGCTGCGTGCCAATGGCGGGCAGATCAAACGCAAGGGTGACCTTAGCTATCTGCTGACCCTGCCAAAATACCAATCTCAAGGCAATAATATCTATACAGTAGGAGCCATTGCTTATGATAAGCGTGGTAATGCCTCCAAACGAGTAGAAACTCAGGTACAAGTCCTCCCAGAGAGAATCAATAATGGCAAATCAACCTTTACCACAAAAGATACAGAACTGCTGGCTGATGGTCATTCCACCACAATCCTGACGCTAACTTTAAAAAACAAAGATAACCATCCCGTCAGCGGTATTGCTTCAGATATCAAATTGCTCACCAATGTATTAAGTGGGGAAGGCAGCGATCCAAAGATCGCAACAATGAAAGAAACGCAACCGGGTGTTTATCAATCTCTGCTTACTGCCGGTAAAAAGACGGGGATCCTGAAAGTTACGCCGGAAGTGTATGGAATAACTATCAATCCCGTAGAAATCACATTCGTGCATCCCGATGCACCAATTGTCAAAAATTTGACCATAACCGGTAAGTTAGTTATGGGGCAAAAACTGAGAGCAACCTATATTTTTTACGCTAATCACGGCGATACAGCGGATAAATCCCGTTATGTGTGGGGTAACAAAGGCAATATTGATATTAGCAAGGGTAATACGATTACTGATTCCGGCAAGATCCCTGACTATACACTGACACAATCAGATGCAGGTACAGTGAAAGCACTTGCTGTGCAGGCACAAAACGGGCTTGGCCTCATTGGGAATACCCAAATCGTTGATAGCAGCATGGGAAGTGAGCAAGGCAATCATACACTTGATGGTGGCAGAGGTGGCACAGTCAGAGGACTCGCCGACAAAATCACGATTACGATGAGTTCCAATAAAGTTAAAAAAGGTGAACCAATCACCCTGAAAATCAAAACGCTGAATCATGGGAAATTCGTCCGAAATGTAGCTGTAAATCTTAAAGCCATCAAAGCGCTAAGCCGCCAGAATCAGTCTCAGAAGATTTCGATATTGCTCAATGGTAAATTAGGCATGTATCAGGATTTCAGTGATAACCAAGGTATTCTGCCCGTCGCCTTGACCGATCCGAACGGACTTGGGGTGAAAACAATACTGTCTGCCAAAGCAGATGGCAGCGCGGCGCCTGAATCAGAAGATGTTATTTTCACTGTGATTACCAGCCCAGACGTGCCAGATGCAAACTTTTGGGGGCATATGGCTGAAACTATAACTCTAAATGGAGTCACTTTTAGACGACCGCTATTACAAGTAGAAGCAGAAAAAGGCTATAGGGTAGGAAAGGCCACACATTTTGAGCATGGTGAATTATGGCATCGCCGTAACAATAAAGGGGCATTATCATATTGTCAGAGCATAATGCACGCAAAACTACCGACAAAAGATGAGTTGATCAACCTGAGTCAAGTCTATGCGGGTAAAATACAAGATATGTTTGGCTGGCCAGACGGTCGCGCCTATCGTTCTTCAACGCCGGGAACAGACCCAAATGGAGAACAGGGACAAAAAGATAAAAGACCAGTATCCGGATATTATTCGATAACCATCGATCGCTACAATCCACATGTCATCTCAGATAATACCTTCGATTACGTTAGCTGCACGAACTAATACCATTCATTTCTTAGCAAAAAATCCGTCCTGATAAGGGGCGGATCATCCTGCCTGTATTTATATCCCCTTCATCTTTCGAATTACTTTTTGTTGACTACGTTCATTCAATCGTCACATAGAAAGCTATGGCTTACCATTTTAATGACACCACCTCAAGGCAACTTGAAATCTCGTGAGAATAAATACGTGCTTCTACCGAAGTTTCTTGACTATATAAAAGTCTATTGACGACATGAAATTCAACCTTTGATAATGCTACTTTAAATTTATTCATCGTTATTAATCTCACAATGAAAATATATGTACGAATTTAACCTCGTGTTGTTATTACTTCAGCAGATGTGTGTCTATTTGGTGACCGCCTGGCTGCTAAGTAAAACACCTCTGTTTGTTCCCCTGCTGCAAGTCACCATTCGCTTACCACATAAATTGATGTGTTACGTTATTTTTTCTATTTTTTGCATTATGGGGACGTACTTCGGGCTGAATGTTAATGACTCCATTGCCAATACCCGTGCTATCGGTGCTGTCTTGGGCGGGCTGTTCGGTGGCCCCTCAGTAGGGGCAATGGTAGGCTTCACTGGAGGTCTGCATCGCTATTCTCTCGGAGGGATGACTGCGTTCAGTTGTATGGTATCCACCATTGTGGAAGGCGTTCTTGGTGGCCTTGTCCATATTTACCTGATGAAACGAGGCCAGATTAATAAGTTGCTGAACCCGTGGACGGCGGCTATTGTCACTTTCTTTGCTGAATGCATCCAGATGGGGATCATCCTGCTTCTTACCAATCCTTTTGGGGATGCACTGAATTTGGTGAAAGATATCGCTGCTCCTATGATCATCGCCAATAGTGTAGGAGCGGCCATGTTTATCCGTATCTTATTGGACAGACGTGCTATTTTCGAAAAATACAACAACGCTTTTTCTGCCCAAGCCTTAAAAATTGCTGTCTGTACAGAGGGAATTTTGCATAAAGGATTCAATGAAGATAATAGTATGCGTGTAGCAAAAGTTATCTATCAGGAGTTGGAGGTCAGTGCTGTCGCGATTACAGACAGAGAAAAGTTACTGGCGTTTATCGGCACCGGTTCAGATCACCATTTACCCGGTACTCCTATTGCTGCCGAACAGTCTCATCGTGCTATTCAGAATAATGAAGTCGTGTATGCCGATGGCAATAAAACACCTTATTGCTGTTCCCTCAGCCCAACCTGCAAACTCGGCTCCGCATTGGTTATCCCTTTGCGTGGAGAAAACCAGCAGGTCATTGGTACTATCAAACTTTACGAAGCCAAGAATCGTTTATTCAGTTCTATTAATCGCACATTAGGCGAGGGTATTGCCAGTCTGCTCTCAGCCCAAATTCTTGCCGGACAATATGAACGGAATAAGCAATCGTTACTGCAATCAGAAATAAAGCTCCTTCACGCGCAAGTGAATCCTCACTTTTTATTTAATGCCTTAAATACGTTACAAGCGGTCATTCGTCGGGATAGCCAGCAGGCAGGCCAGCTTGTACAGTATCTTTCAACATTTTTCCGTAAGAATTTGAAACGGTCTGAAGACATCGCCACATTGGAGAATGAAATAGAGCATGTGAATGCTTACTTACAAATTGAGAAAGCACGCTTCCGTGAACGTCTTCAGATTGCTATAGAGATACCCGAAGCGCTGCGCTACGCAAAATTACCCGCATTTTCTCTGCAACCTATGGTAGAAAATGCCATCAAACATGGTACGTCACAGTTATTAGATACAGGACAAATTACGATCCGTGCCTATCAGGATATTAATCTGCTGCGAGTAGAAATTGAAGACAATGCAGGACTTTATCACCCTGAACAGAGGGGGGATGGACTTGGGATGAGTCTGGTAGATAAACGTCTGCGTCTTCGCTATGGTGAGCACTACGGCGTGCATGTTGAATACCAGCCAGAAGCATTTACCCGTATTATTTTATGTTTACCGTTGGAAAAAGGGGCTGACAAAGCGGCGTAAGTATGAATGTATTGATTGTTGATGATGAGCCTCTGGCACGTGAGAACCTACGTTGTCTGCTAGAAGAGGAAAAGGATATTCAAATCATTGGAGAATGTGCCAATGCAGTGGAAGCAATCGGTGCTATCCATCGTCTGAAACCCGATGTTGTTTTCCTTGATATTCAAATGCCCCGCATTACTGGGCTTGAAATGGTAGGAATGCTCGATCCTGAGCATCGCCCTTATATTGTCTTTTTGACCGCTTTTGATGAGTATGCGGTGCAAGCCTTTGAAGAGCACGCTTTCGATTATTTGTTAAAGCCGCTGGAAAAAAAGCGTTTGAGTAAAACTTTGCAACGGCTGCGTTCCGGTTATCAAAAACAGAATTTGGCAGATCTGCAACGCGAAGATGAGCAACTGAAATACATTCCCTGTACTGGGCATAGCCGAATCTGGTTGATTCCATTGGGCGATGTACTATATGTCACTTCCCGACTAAGTGGTGTATATGTCATGAGCGCCAACGGACAGGAAGGCTTTACCGAGTTGACTCTGCGTACTCTGGAAACCCGTACTTCACTGACTCGTTGCCATCGCCAGTATCTCATCAATATGATCCATTTGCGGGAAATTGTTTTTGTCGAAAGCGGACAGGCAGAACTGGTTCTGAGCAATGATAAACGTATTCCCGTGAGTCGTCGTTATCTGAAACCCCTAAAAGAAGAATTGGGGTTAAATTAATCATCGCTTAGGGCATAATCTCCTGATCCTACAGAAAAAATAAACAAAGGAGATGCCCTTGGCGGATTTTTATCTCAAAATTAAGACAAATAGAATGATCCTGAAAAACCTCAATAATCAGAAAGAGGTGGAGATTGAGGGAAATTTCAGTACATCACGTTTACTTATCGGTGAGTTTTATGATGCAGAATTTCAGTTACGCACACTGCTTCATTAGCATGGCTTTTTGAAAAGAATTAAGCAGATTTTTGAGTGTAAACACCGTGTACTAACTCATCCATTGGAGCAAAGCCGAGTTAAACAAATGTATCGCCAAGAAAGCAGCCTAAATTCAATTCTAATTTCATAAGACATAATCTCATGTCATAAATAACCATATGCTATAAATAGAAAAAGCCCTTTCTTCTTACAGAGAAAGGGCTTTATTCAATCTATCATTGCGATATTTTCAACGCAATGAATCAAGCAAGTCAATCAGACGTTCGTATGTATTTATACGTTATCTTATACGTTGCCATTGCTTTGACGGCGACGAGATGCACCACCATCACCATTGGAGTCATCGTTGCTACGACCGCGGAAAGAATTACGCTCACCACCACGACGTTCGTTGTTAAAACGGCGACCACCATTATTATTGCTATTATTGCCGAAACCCTCACGGTCACGACGTGGGCCATTGCCACCGTTGCCGCCGTTACCATTGCGGCCACCACCACGACGCTCACGGCGTTCAAATGGTTGCGCATCGCCCAACAGCTGCATGTTCAGTGGTTTGTTCAAAATACGGGTACGGGTGAAGTGAGACAGTAATTCACCTGGCATCCCTTTTGGCAGCTCAATCGTGGAATGTGTCGCAAACAGTTTGATATTGCCGATGTAACGGCTGCTGATATCACCTTCGTTTGCAATTGCGCCCACTATATGGCGAACTTCAACACCATCATCACGACCCACATCAATGCGATACAGTTCCATGTCACCCACGTCACGACGTTCACGACGAGGATGATCACCTCTGTCACCTCTGTCATTTCGGTCACCCCGGTCACGCTCACCAAAACCGTTGCCATTACGACGACGGTCATCACGCTCGTTGAATTCACGACGAGGACGACGCACTGGGTCTGGTGGCAGAATAAGTGGGCGCTCACCCTGTGCCATTTTCAGTAAGCCTGCTGCCAGTGTTTCCATATCCAGTTCATCACCAGTGCCCAGCTTAGACAGCAATGAGCGGTATTGATCCAGATCGCTGCTTTCCAATTGTTGCTGAACATTAGCGGCAAATTTCTCCAGACGACGCTGACTCAGAAGTTCTGCGTTCGGCAGTTCAACTTCTGGGATTGTCAGTTTCATGGTGCGTTCAATGTTACGCAGCAAACGACGCTCACGGTTTTCAACAAACAACAGGGCACGGCCTGCACGGCCTGCACGACCAGTACGACCGATACGGTGTACATAAGATTCTGCATCCATTGGGATGTCGTAGTTAACAACCAAACTAATGCGTTCAACATCCAGACCACGAGCAGCTACATCAGTCGCAATCAGAATGTCCAAACGACCATTTTTCAAGCGCTCAAGCGTTTGTTCGCGCAAAGCCTGGTTCATGTCACCATTCAGTGCAGCAGAGTTGTAACCGTTGCGCTCCAGAGTTTCTGCCACTTCCAACGTTGCATTTTTGGTACGCACGAAAATAATCGCAGCATCAAAATCTTCTGCTTCAAGGAAACGTACCAGTGCTTCATTTTTGCGCACGCCGTAAACAGACCAATAGCTCTGGCTGATGTCAGGGCGGTTGGTGACATTGCTCTGAATACGAACTTCTTGTGGGTTATTCATGAAGCGACGGGTAATGCGGCGAATCGCTTCAGGCATCGTTGCTGAGAACAGAGCTGTCTGGTGTTCAGCAGGGATCTGGCTCATGATGTTTTCAACATCTTCGATAAAGCCCATACGCAACATTTCGTCGGCTTCATCCAGTACCAAACCTTTCAGATTGGACAGATCCAATGTTCCACGTTTCAAGTGATCTAACAGACGGCCAGGCGTTCCCACCACAACTTGTGGCCCTTGACGCAATGCACGTAATTGGACGTCGTAACGCTGCCCACCGTAAAGTGCAACAACATTCACATTGCGCATATGTTTAGAGAACTCTGAACACGCTTCAGCAACCTGTACCGCCAGTTCACGGGTTGGTGCTAACACAAGGATCTGTGGAGCTTTAAGTTCAGCATCAATGTTATGCAGTAAAGGCAAGCTGAATGCCGCAGTTTTACCACTACCCGTCTGTGCCATGCCCAGCACGTCACAGCCGTTCAGCAGGTGAGGAATACATTGTTGTTGGATAGGAGAAGGCTTTTCATAGCCCAACCCTTCCAGTGCAGAAAGAATAGGAGTTGATAAACCTAAATCAGCAAAAGAGATTTCAGTCTCAGTGGTCATGTAATGGTGCCTTATTAATCGTGGCGGCCAGTCTACATAACACAGTGAAAAGAATTTCTATCATTTTCATTTAAAATGTGAACTGGCTCAAATTATGTTATTAAACGAACAAACAAGCCCCCACCTCTAAAGATGTGGACTTTAAAATCTGTCGTGAATATGTTCGTCAGCTATTGTTGGTTCGATTCCGATAAGTCATCTTGTTTTTGGCCTAATAACGCCAATTCCAACAATGCGTAGCGGTGCTCAACAAAGTGATGGACATTGTTAGCTACCGTCAGCTTGAATAACGCAGTTGCGCTATCCTCATCCCCCAGACTTAGGTAATGTTTACCTAAATAGAAGTCAGTTTCACTGAGATGCTCAGCGAGCGAAGTGTTATCCGTTGAGTTCTGTTTTAATCGCTCCATCAGTGTTTTTTCACTGATTTTGCCCAAATAGAATTCAACGATATTCCAGCCCCATAGCCCCCGGTTCGCTTTGTCAAAATGGTACGACAAATTCGTCATTGCAACCTTAGAGTCAATTTTTTCTTCCACAAGGTACAACCACAACGAACGGATGGGATCATTCGGATTGTCTTGATAAAACGCCTGCAGATCATCCTGCGCCAATCGATAACGGCCACCGTAATACAGTGAAATGCCGCGATTCATTCGCGCGTAATTGTAAGTTGGATCAAGTTCTAAAACAGAATCAAACGCTTCATAGGCAGAATCAAAATTGCCTGCCTGCGTAAAATAAATTCCTAGATAATTAAAAATATCAGGAATATCAGGACGGATAGACAAAGCCACTGAAAAATCATTCTGTGCCAGTGCCCTCAGCCCAAGGCTATCATACAGCACACCTCGTTCATATAAAAGCTGTGCATACTCATCTTCCGTAAGAGACCGACTCGCAAGTATTTGTTCCATACGAGCCAGGATAACCTCTTGTTGCAATGCTGGCTGTAATGGAATAGCAATAACTTCATTTTTACGCCACCCATTGCTGCTACATCCCACAAGAAGAAAAATAGCCGCAACATAACACCAGCGCAGAAAAGAATTCATTTCCCACTCCCGAAGTCAGACATTAATCAGAATGCCCTGTTACTCCACCCACATTGTATGTTTCAGGCTTCCTGCCCAAAATTAACTTTCTCTCATATTTCAAGTTACTGTAAACACCAACTCGAAATCTATTGAGATAAACGGCGCCCTTTTTACAGGATGCCGCTCTTTACGTCAAATTTATTCTACTGATGATTCTGTTGACTGTTGTGCTTCATCAGTCGTGATCAGGGCTTCTTTCATGCTCAGGCGGACACGACCCTGGCGGTCAATTTCCAACACTTTCACAGGAACTTCTTGCCCGATTTGCAAGTAATCAGTGACTTTCTCTACACGTTTGTCCGCGATCTGAGAAATATGTACCAGCCCTTCTTTACCGCCACCAATGGCAACAAATGCACCAAAATCAACAATACGGGTAACTTTACCAGTATAAATACGACCAACTTCAACTTCAGCAGTGATTTCTTCAATACGACTGATGGCATGACGTGCTTTATCACTGTCAGTCGCCGCAATCTTGACTGTACCATCATCTTCGATTTCAATGGTGGTGCCTGTTTCTTCTGTCAATGCGCGGATCACGGAACCACCTTTACCAATCACATCTTTGATTTTGTCTGGATTGATCTTGATAGTGTGAATACGTGGTGCAAATTCAGAAATATCATTGCGTGGACTCTGAATTGCCTGCTCCATGACATTAAGGATGTGCAAACGGGCACCTTTAGCCTGATTCAAAGCAATCTGCATGATTTCACGGGTAATGCCTTCGATTTTGATGTCCATTTGCAATGCGCTGACACCATCACGGCTACCTGCAACTTTAAAGTCCATGTCGCCCAGATGATCTTCGTCACCCAGAATGTCAGACAGAACAACAAAGCTATCCCCTTCTTTCACCAGACCCATTGCGATACCTGCAACGGCAGCCTTGATTGGCACGCCAGCATCCATCAGTGCCAATGAAGCACCACAGACAGAAGCCATAGAAGAAGAACCGTTGGATTCAGTTATTTCAGAAACTACACGAACGGTATATGGGAATTCGTTGATGCTTGGCATTACAGCCAATACGCCACGTTTCGCCAGACGACCGTGACCAATTTCACGACGTTTTGGTGAACCGACCATGCCAGTTTCGCCTACAGAGTATGGAGGGAAGTTATAATGGAACAGGAAGCGATCTGTACGCTCACCCATCAGTTCATCAATAACTTGAGCATCACGCTCTGTACCCAGTGTCGCAGCAACCAGTGCCTGAGTTTCACCACGGGTGAACAGAGATGAACCATGAGTACGTGGCAGCACGCCTGTGCGAACGTCCAGAGCACGAACCATGTCTTTTTCACGACCATCAATACGAGGCTCACCACGCAGGACACGACCACGAACAACGTTTTTCTCCAGAACAGACAGAACTTCAAGAATTTCTGCTTCTTCCAGTTCAATGCCTTTTTCCGCAGATTCTGCCAGAATAACCGCAGAAACTTCTTCTTTGATAATATCAACCTGAGCGTAACGTTCCTGCTTCTCAGTAATACGATAAGCATCACCCAGGCGGCTTTCAGCCAGTTCCGCAACGCGATCGTGCAGAGACTGATTGATAGGCTCTGGTGACCAATCCCACTTCTCTTTGCCCGCTTCAGCGACCAATGCATTAATATTATCAATCACAATCTGTTGTTGCTCGTGACCAAATACAACCGCACCCAACATTTGTTCTTCAGTCAGCAGATCCGCTTCAGATTCTACCATCAGTACCGCACCTTCAGTACCTGCAACGACCAGATCCAGACGACTGTTTTTCAGCTCATCACTGGTTGGGTTCAGTACGTACTGATCATTGACGTAGCCAACACGCGCAGCACCAATTGGGCCATTGAATGGGATACCAGACAATGCCAATACAGCAGAAGAACCAATCATGGCAACAATATCAGGATTTACTTGTGGGTTAACAGAAACGACTGTCGCGATGATTTGAACTTCATTCAGGAAACCTTCTGGGAACAGAGGGCGCAGAGGACGGTCGATAAGACGGGCAACTAACGTTTCACCTTCTCCCGGACGACCTTCGCGACGGAAGAAACTTCCCGGAATACGACCAGCAGCGTAAGTACGCTCCTGATAGTTAACAGTCAGAGGGAAAAAATCCTGACCTGCTTTGACTTTCTTTTGACCTACGACGGTTACAAATACCGCTGTGTCATCCATACTTACCATAACGGCTGCTGTCGCCTGACGAGCCATCATGCCGGTTTCGATGGTCACAGTGTGTTGACCATACTGGAATTTACGAACAATCGGATTCAGCAAAATAATGTTCCTTTATTAGTGTTGTCGTTTTAACAGAACGAAAACAATGGATTTTCTCTTCTTGCTACACCCTCACGACTAATGACAGTGCTCAATCCTTTAAGGACTCTCATTAGCCGCGCGAGTCACTGTAGCGGAAGAGGTTTAAATTTTAGAAACGGTAAAAATAGGGTTTAAATCTCTTAACTCCGGTTTCTATCAATTCCGTTTCCTAGAAGAAAAGGGGCCCGATTAGGCCCCTTTTCACTGAAACACATCAATTAGCGACGCAGTCCCAGACGCTCAATCAGAGCAATATAACGTGCCAAATCTTTACCCTTCAGGTAGGTCAGCAGCTTACGACGCTGTGCAACTTTTCTCAGCAGACCACGACGGCTGTGGTGATCTTTTTTGTGCTCTGAAAAGTGACCTTGCAATTGGTTGATGTCAGCAGTCAACAGTGCGATCTGAACTTCGCTGGAACCACTGTCGTTAGCGCCGCGACCAAATTCAGTAATAATCTGTGCTTTCGCAGCAGTACTTAGAGACATAGTATAACTCCAAATATGTAATTTAAAATGACAAGTGCCGATCTCTAATTCAGCAACTCATATATAGACGCGGTATTCTACGCTGCAAATAAGTGAAGCGCAAGACAGCACAATCATCGTCATTCTACGCCTCTACTCAATTTACCTGCTTTAAATTCCTTGTCGGTTGCTATCATTATTCGATTTCAGTTTCTTCAGCTATTTAGTTTCTTCAACAACCAGGCGGCGCGGAGCCACTAAGCCATCATCATCAATCACCGCAATGCCGATGAATTTATTTTCATCTCCTTCAATGACTCTCACCCATTCATTTGAAGTCAAATTATGTTTGCTTCGAACTGGTTGGCCTTGTTTAAAGTAAGACGCAACCACGGAGGTTAAATGGATGACAGGAAAATGGGCAACGGCGGTATCCATTGGTAACAACAATGGATCAAGCAATTCCCACGCCTCAATCTCTTGTTCTTCAGCCTGTTGTTTTAATTCATGTAACTGTTCCAACGTTACCATTCTTTGATTGGGATAATTGGCAACCTGCAAACGACGCAAGTAAATGACATGAGCGCCACAGCCCAGAAGTTCCCCTAAGTCATCAATGATGGTTCGAATGTAAGTTCCCTTGGAACAGTGTATTTCTAATTCCAGCTCATTCTCTTCCCAGCGAATGAATTGTAATTCATAAACAGTAATAGGACGCGCTTCCCGCTCAACTTCAATCCCCTTACGGGCATATTCGTATAGCGGTTTTCCCTGATGTTTCAATGCAGAGTACATGGAAGGAACCTGCATGGTATCACCACGGAATGTATCCAATGCAACATCAAGCTGAGATTCGGTGATTTTTACTTCACGTTCACTAATGATTGTTCCATGTGAATCCGAAGTATCCGTACGCTGTCCCAAACGGGCAATCACACGATAGCGTTTGTCAGAATCCAGCAAGAATTGGGAAAATTTGGTGGCTTCACCAAGACAAATCGGCAACATACCTGTTGCCAATGGATCTAATGCGCCAGTATGACCCGCCTTACTGGCATTGAAAATCCACCTTACTTTCTGCAACGCATCATTGGAGGAAATATCCTGTGGCTTATCCAGCAACAGTACACCGTGTATAGCACGGCCTCTACGACAGCGTCCCATCATTTTTCCTCGTTGTGATCCGCAGAGGCGCGACGCTTCTCATCGTTTTTAACGACGTTGCTGACCAAGTTCGACATACGCATCCCTTCTACCAAAGAACTGTCATAAGAAAATGTCAGTTCAGGAATGACACGCAGACGCATTGCTTTGCCCAGCAGGGAACGAATAAAACCAGAAGCTTCGTTCAATGCCTTGATACCTTCTTCCACCCTATTTGAATCATGGCCTTCCACCAGTACATTCAGAAAGGTTACAAATACTTTGGCATAAGCCAGATCGCGGGAAACCTCAACACCAGAGACCGTCGCCATTCCGATACGGGGATCTTTAACTTCGCGCTGTAAGATGATGGCAATCTCTTTTTGCATTTCCTGTGCAACGCGTTGAGTACGACTGAATTCTCTTGCCATTGTTATATCTCCTGACATTTTGGGGGGCATTAAGCCCCCCAAAAATGGAATAAATCTATTGGATAAATAATGGTATTAATCAATGGAGCGTTTGATTTCAATCACTTCAAAGACTTCAATCATGTCGCCAACGCGAACATCATTGTAGTTCTTCACACCGATACCACATTCCATACCATTACGGACTTCGTTAACGTCATCCTTAAAGCGACGCAAGGATTCCAATTCACCTTCGTAAATTACGACGTTATTGCGCAGTACGCGGATCGGGTTATTACGCTTTATGGAACCTTCTGTCACCATACAACCAGCAACTGCACCAAACTTCGGTGACTTAAATACGTCACGAACTTCGGCAAGACCCATGATCTGCTGTTTATATTCTGGTGCCAGCATACCGCTCATTGCCTGTTTGATCTCATCAATCAGGTTATAGATAACGGAGTAGTAGCGCAGATCCAAGCTTTCGTTTTCAATAATACGACGCGCAGACGCATCAGCACGAACGTTAAAGCCCAGAATAATTGCGTTGGATGCCGCTGCCAGTGTTGCGTCAGTTTCAGTGATACCACCCACACCAGAACCGATGATTTTCACTTTCACTTCATCAGTGGACAGTTTCAGCAATGAGTCACAGATTGCTTCACATGTACCCTGAACATCAGTTTTCAGAACGATGTTCAGCTCAGATACCTTACCTTCTTCCATGTTGGCGAAGATATTTTCCAGCTTGGACTTATGCTGACGAGCCAATTTCACTTCACGGAATTTACCCTGGCGATACAGAGCCACTTCACGCGCTTTTTTCTCATCACGAACAACAGTCGCTTCATCACCCGCAGATGGAACATTGGACAGACCCAAAATTTCCACTGGGATAGATGGGCCAGCGGAGGTCACTTCACGGCCTAATTCGTTACGCATCGCACGGATACGGCCATATTCGAAGCCACACAGAACGATATCGCCTTTGTTCAGAGTACCAGACTGAACCAGAATAGTTGCAACTGGACCACGACCTTTATCCAAGAAGGATTCAATGACTACGCCATTCGCCATGCCAGTACGTACAGATTTCAGTTCAAGGACTTCAGCCTGAAGCAAAATTGACTCCAGCAATTCATCAATACCAAGACCTGCTTTAGCAGACACATTGATGAACTGGGTTTCACCGCCCCAATCTTCTGGAATGATGCCGTATTGTGACAGTTCATTCTTCACACGATCCGGATCAGCTTCTGGCTTATCGATCTTGTTCACAGCAACAACAACCGGTACGTTGGCCGCTTTAGCATGCTGGACAGCTTCTACGGTCTGAGGCATCACGCCATCATCCGCTGCTACAACCAGAACAACGATATCTGTTGCCTTCGCACCACGTGCACGCATGGAAGTAAACGCAGCATGGCCTGGAGTATCCAGGAAGGTGATCATGCCTTTTTCAGTTTTCACATGATACGCACCAATGTGCTGGGTAATGCCGCCAGCCTCTCCGGAAGCCACTTTAGTGGAACGAATATAGTCCAGCAAAGAGGTTTTACCGTGGTCAACGTGACCCATGATAGTTACAACTGGAGCACGATATTCTGCCAGAGTTTCACCCGTATCACGATCGCTCATTAGCGCTTCTTCCAGCTCGTTTTCACGACGCAGGATAACTTTGTGCCCCATTTCTTCGGCAACCAGTTGAGCTGTTTCTTGATCGATAACTTGGTTGATGGTTACCATTGCTCCCATGTTCATCATGGTCTTGATAACCTGAGCACCTTTAACGGCCATTTTGTTAGCTAATTCAGCTACAGTAATTGTTTCACCAATCACGACATCACGGTTAACCGCGGCAACAGGTTTAGTAAAGCTCTGCTGTAAAGAGCTAGGCTTACGTTGTTTACCTTTGGTACGACCCACTGCACGTGCTTCTTCGCGATCTGCTTTCGATTCAGAATGTTTGTTATTCTTCTTCTGGCGGGCTGCTTTGCCGCCACGGGAGCGGGAACGACGATCGCCTTCTACTTTGGCGTCATTTTCATCTTCCGCATCACGAGCATAGCGGGAAGTGGTTACGTGGTAGTCACTATTCTCATTGTTATCAGAGACATTAGACCATTTGTCTTGATTCTCTTCTGCCATTTTACGTGCTTCTTCTGCAACACGCTTAGCTTCTGCTTCCACCTTACGGCGCATTTCTTCTTCAGCTTTACGTTTTAAATTTGCAGCTTCCGCTTCACGACGCGCTTTTTCATTTTGCGCAGCAGAGTCAGTCTGAACTGATTTTTGTTTGTTTTCGGTATGTTGCTTAGTCACTTTTTCTTTTTCCGCCGCCTCACGCTGAGACAGTTTAGCCTCTTCACGTTTGGCTTTTTCTTCTGCTTCACGTTGAGCGCTCTCTTCTGCTTCACGTTTCGCCTTTTCTTCAGCTACACATTTAGCTTGCTCTTCCGCGAGTTGTTTCGCTTCAGCTTCAAGCCGCGCCTTCTCTTCTGCCTCGCGCCGAACTTGCTCTTCCGCTTCACGCTGCGCCTGTTCTTCCGCTGTAACCTGTTCAATGGCATCGCGGTTTACATATGTGCGTTTTTTGCGGACTTCAATCGCTACCGATTTACTTTTGCCACCGGTGCCAGGAACGTTTAGTGTACTGCGCGTTTTACGCTGTAGTGTCAATTTACCTGGCTGACCGCCAGAACCGCCTTGTTCGCGGTTAAGGTGGGCCAGCAAAGCTTCTTTTTCTTTCTGGGAAACAGAGTCAGTTGCGGTTTTCTGAATGCCAGCATCAGCGAATTGCTGGATTAGACGTTCTTCCGATGTCTGGATCTCTTCTGCCAGTAATTTTACGGTTACCTCTGTCATTCTGTTCCTTCCTGCTACAGTTTATTTATGCATCATCGCCAAACCAACAGATATTACGGGCTGCCATAATGAGTTCTCCTGCTTTCTCATCATTCAGTCCTTCGATATCAGATAAGTCGTCGATACCCTGCTCGGCAAGATCTTCCAGAGTACAGATGCCACGGGCAGCCAGGTCAAACGCCAAAGTACGCTCCATGCCAGGCAGATTCAATAAATCTTCGGCAGGTTGCTGATCACCAAGACTCTCTTTCTGAGCCAGTTCCAGCGTCGTCAAGGCCGCTTTAGCGCGTTCACGAAGAACTTCAACAGTTTCTTCATCAAGACCTTCTACTGCCAGAAGTTCATTGATTGGCACATAGGCCAACTCTTCCAGTGTAGAGAAGCCTTCCTCGACCAATACGGTGGCGAAATCTTCATCAATGTCGAGATGCTTAGTAAATGTATCAATAGAAGCATGTGCTTCTGCCTGATGTTTTGCTTGTAGCTCTTCCGCAGTCATGACATTCAGTTCCCACTTGTCATCACCACGATGCTTTTTCAACAGCTGTGCCGCCAGACGAACGTTTTGACCATTACGTCCAATCGCCTGAGCAAGATTACTGTTTTCTACGGCAACATCCATTGTGCAGTTATCTTCGTCAACCACAATAGATGCAACATCCGCCGGAGCCATTGCATTAATGACAAACTGCGCAGGGTTATCGTCCCACAGCACGATGTCAATTCTTTCACCGCCCAGCTCGCTGGAAACGGCCTGTACCCTTGCACCACGCATACCGACACAAGCGCCAACAGGATCAATACGCTTGTCGTTGGTTTTTACTGCAATTTTTGCACGGGAACCCGGATCACGGGCAGCAGCTTTGATCTCAATTATCTCTTCGCCAATCTCAGGTACTTCAATGCGGAACAACTCAACTAACATCTCTGGACGAGAACGGGTGATGAAAAGCTGTGCGCCACGCGCTTCAGGACGAACATCATACAGGACACCGCGTACGCGGTCACCTGGACGGAAGTTTTCCCGTGGCAGCATATCTTCACGCAAAATGACCGCTTCAGCGTTATTACCTAAATCCAAAGTAATATTTTCGCGGTTCACTTTTTTGACCTGACCGGTCACAATTTCGCCTTGCTGTTCACGAAATTGATCAACAACCATCGCACGCTCAGCTTCACGTACTTTCTGTACGATAACCTGTTTTGCCGTTTGTGTCGTGATACGGTCAAAAGTCACTGATTCAATTTGATCTTCAATATAACCGCCCAGTTCAATCTCTGGGTCATCATATTTTGCAGCTTCTAGTGTGATTTCGCGCGTTGGCTGAGTCACTTCGTCTACGGCTAACCAACGACGGAAGGTATCAAAATCACCTGATTTACGATCGATGCAAACGCGAACGTCGATCTCCTGCTCATACTTTTTCTTGGTGGCTGTCGCCAGTGCAATCTCTAATGCTTCGAAGATTTTTTCGCGAGGGAGAGATTTTTCATTAGAAACCGCTTCCACAACAGCCAGAATTTCTTTATTCATCCTAGTTGCCTCATCCGAACTTTAAAAGTGGGGTACCAGGTTCGCTTTCTGGATGTTGCTCAGTGCGAACACTTCGTCTTTTCCATCCACCGTAACCGTAATCATTTCACCATCAACGGCCTTGATGATACCTTGCCATTTGCGACGATTCTGCATTGCCATGCGTAAAACCAAACTGACTTTTTCACCCATAAGACGTTGGTAATGCTCAGCTTTAAACAGTGGACGCTCAAGCCCTGGTGAAGATATTTCCAGGTTATAAAGTACTGAAATCGGATCTTCAACATCAAGCACTGCACTGACCTGGTGGCTAACATCAGCACAATCATCAACAGTGATACCCTCTTCACTATCGATATAGACCCGCAATGTTGATACACGTGCGCGAATAAACTCCAGGCCAACTAATTCAAAACCCAAAGCTTCAACTGGTGCTGAAATCATCTCTGTTAATTTTTGCTCTAATGTGGACAAGCCCACCCCCAAGACATAAAAAAAGGGCTATATAGCCCAGTAGTTCTGCTGTCAAATAACAAAAAACCCCGAGACTCGGGGCTTTAAGCAACTGGACCCTGTTTACTGCCAGTGGTCTCAACCAACTTCTTTCTATACCTTTCAAAGCAATCTGCCAAATCAGGATCGATATCTCAATGGCTGTTGAATTATTACTGTTGAAAAGGTACATGTTATCAAGAAGTGGTTGCGGGAGCCGGATTTGAACCGACGACCTTCGGGTTATGAGCCCGACGAGCTACCATGCTGCTCCATCCCGCGTTCGAAAACGTGGCAAATCTTACGCTGATAATACTAAAAACGCAAGTTTCTAGATTAATGGTGCCGAGGACGGGACTTGAACCCGTACGCCCGTTGTTTAGGCACTACCACCTCAAGGTAGCGTGTATACCAATTTCACCACCTCGGCACTGATTCATAGAACTGTTATTTTAATGGTTATTTACTAATAATTAAAAACAACACGACTAAAACTAACAACCCTATTTTAATTCTATTACTGAAAATTACTGCGGAATATCACTGTTATTTGGTTTTACTGGCGTTGCCGGAATTTCTATATGTTTTTCAGCTTTTACAGGCTCAACAAGATTATCCCATTTACTATTGGAACTCGTCTTATTGCTGGTCATATTACCCAGAATTAGACTAATAACAATAAACAGTGTGGCCAAAATAGCCGTCATACGGGTCATGAAGTTACCAGAACCCGATGAACCAAACAACGTGCTAGATGCACCCGCGCCGAAAGAAGCACCCATATCAGCACCTTTACCCTGCTGTAGCAGAACCAGAGCAATCAGCCCGATACCAACCAGCAAGAATATACCTAAAAGAGCTTCATACATATGTTGTACCCGTTTCCTCGTGGGATTTACTACAATTTCGTAGCAACGTTATATTGCATCACCCGCTCACAAAATTAGAAAAATTAACTCATTGAGCGAGTGTGAATACTAACCAAAGCGTATCAGACACGCAAGATTAATTTTAAATACTGGCGCTAATCGAAGAAAAAATCAACAAATCAACCGATTTTCTTCACTGCATCTGCGATACGATGAGCCAATGCAGTGACTTGCTCTTCATCTTCACCTTCCACCATTATGCGAATCAGTGGCTCTGTACCCGATTTACGCAACAGAACACGACCACAACCATTCAATTCACCCTCAACTGATTTTACGGCTTCCAGCACCGATTCTGATTGCAGGGGATCGGTATCACCTGCAAAGCGAACGTTAATCAAAATTTGAGGCAACAGTTTCATACCACTGCACAAGTCATGCAGGCTCATATTATTGCGTACCATAGCACTCAAGACTTGCAATCCAGCAACAATTCCGTCACCTGTTGTAGTTTTGTCCAGTAAAATCACGTGGCCTGAGTTTTCTGCGCCAAGACGCCAACCTTTCTCCTGCAATTTTTCCAGCACATAGCGATCGCCGACCTTCGCACGTGCAAATGGGATGCCAAGCTGTTTTAATGCCAACTCCAGCCCCATATTGCTCATCAACGTACCTACGGCTCCACCACGTAGCTGGCCTTGTCTCAAGGCTTCACGTGCGATGATATAAAGAATTTGATCACCATCAATTTTTTGCCCCAGCTGATCAACCATGATGATACGGTCACCATCGCCATCAAATGCCAGACCAACGTGTGCCTGCTCTTCCAATACTCGCTTTTGCAATAGACGAACATCTGTTGCACCGCATTCTTCATTGATATTGATACCATTAGGCTCACAACCAATCATAATAACATCCGCTCCCAGCTCTCTGAGAACATTCGGAGCAATGTGGTAAGTAGCACCATTGGCGCAATCTAAAACAATTTTCAGTCCATTTAAACTTTGCTCACTGGGAAATGTTCCTTTACAAAATTCAATGTAACGACCTGCCGCATCAACGATCCGATTTGCACGTCCTAACTCAGCAGATTCCACACAAGTCAGGGGTTTTTCCATTTCTGCTTCAATCGCTTCTTCAACACCATCAGGTAATTTAGTTCCATCAATGGAGAAAAATTTAATACCGTTATCATAGTAAGGATTATGGGAAGCGGAAATGACAATGCCAGCTTCTGCACGAAAAGTACGTGTTAGATATGCTACAGCAGGTGTTGGCATAGGGCCGGTAAAAGATGCTGATAATCCCGCAGCGGCCAACCCTGCTTCTAGTGCAGATTCCAGCATATAACCGGAGACTCGGGTATCTTTACCAATGATGATTTTGCGAGAACCATGACGCGCCAGCACTTTTCCCGCAGCCCAACCAAGTTTCAAAACAAAGTCAGGGGTAATCGGGGTATTACCCACTTTGCCACGGATACCGTCAGTACCAAAATATTTACGGTTACTCATAAATTTCTTTTTCCTTTGCTGACATCATGTGCTTTACAGACGTTGTATTTTACAAACGTTATACTTTACAAACTGTGCATTTTACAAAAATCGTATGCTTTTCAGATACCGTACTCCTTGCAAGCCATGTTGGCAGACAGTGTTGCATGAACGATTTGCATTGCCTGAACGGTTTCTTTCACATCATGTACACGGATAATTTGGGCACCTTTTATGGCTGCAATTACAGCACAAGCGACACTTCCTGTCGCACGCTCCTGCGGTGGTACATCAAGCAATTGACCAATCATAGATTTACGTGACATCCCCGCCAGAATAGGCAAACCCAAATAATGGAATTCTTGCAAGCGAGCCAATAACTGATAATTATGCGATAAGTTCTTACCAAAACCGAAGCCAGGATCAAGAATCAGGTTGTTTCTTGCTATACCCGCCATAATACAGCGCTCAATTTGCTGTATCAGAAATGTTTTTACTTCCGATAAGACATCTTCATAGTGAGGTTCAGTTTGCATTGTACGGGGTTGTCCCTGCATATGCATTAAGCAGATAGGCAAGCCACTTTGCGCTGCCGCATCAAGTGCTCCTGGTTCCTGCAACGAGCGAATGTCATTGATAATATGAGCCCCTGCCTTGGCTGATTCCCGCATAACAGCAGCTTTTGACGTATCCACAGAGATCCAAGTATCAAAGCGCTGTGCCAGTGCTTCAATCACCGGAATAACACGATCCAATTCTTCCTGCTCACTTACCTCATCAGCTCCGGGACGAGTTGACTCTCCTCCCACATCAATAATGGTCGCTCCTTCTTCAATCATCTTAGCGGCATGTTTCAATGCTATGTCAAAAGTATTATGGGTTCCACCATCAGAAAAAGAATCGGGAGTAACGTTCAAAATTCCCATCACTTGTGGGCAGGAAAGATTGAGGACACTGCCTCTGGCTGTTAGTTTCATCGCTAGGTACCTTAATATAAGTATCCCCCGGCATAGCCCTATCTTTTAGTCACATCTTAAATTACGAGCAAATAACCGTAATTTGATAAATATACCCAACTGATTTTAAAGGAAATATTCTCCAATGCTGTCTCGAGGAGTTTAAAATAATTTATATAAAAAACAGCAGGATACAAAGTTGTGTATAAGAGACAGGCCTAGCAGGGGGTTTTCTATATATAATCAAAACCCCAGGACAAGCCTGGGGTTTAATTTAAGAAATACAGTCTTCAAGTCAAAAGGGCAACAATTCACTATTGCCCTTGGTTGGTAAGATTGTTAACCAGATTATGCGGTTCGGTTATCATCCGTTGGCTTTGAAGTTTGCTGCGGGGATGATGTGTGATGACGGTTATTGCTATTACTACTGCCGCTATTACCGCCGTTATTATTGTCGCCTTCCCAACCTGCTGGTGGGCGTACTGTTGTACGATTCATCAGATCATCAATCTGAGGTGCATCAATAGTTTCATACTTCATCAATGCATCTTTCATTGAATGAAGAACATCAAGATTATCCATCAGAATCTGACGAGCACGTAAATAGTTACGATCGACGATAGCCTTCACTTCCTGATCAATTAAACGCGCAGTGTCTTCAGACATATGTTTTGCCTTGGCAACCGAACGACCGAGGAAAACTTCACCTTCTTCTTCCGCATACAGCAATGGCCCCAGTTTTTCTGAGAAACCCCACTGTGTCACCATGTTACGCGCAATAGAAGTCGCTACTTTAATATCATTGGATGCACCAGTAGAAACATTATCTACACCGTAGATAATTTCTTCAGCTAACCGACCACCGTATAAAGTTGAAATTTGGCTTTCCAATTTCTGACGGCTCGCACTGATCTGATCACCCTCTGGCAAGAAGAACGTCACACCTAACGCACGGCCGCGAGGAATAATCGTCACTTTATGCACAGGATCGTGTTCTGGCACCAAGCGACCGATAATGGCATGTCCTGCTTCATGGTATGCGGTGGATTCTTTTTGTTCCTCCGTCATCACCATTGAGCGGCGCTCTGCTCCCATCATGATCTTATCTTTGGCTTTTTCGAACTCAACCATAGAAACAACGCGCTTGTTACCACGAGCAGCAAACAAAGCAGCTTCATTCACAAGGTTAGCCAAATCTGCGCCAGAGAAACCCGGTGTTCCACGAGCAATGATCAATGCATCAATATCAGTATCCAATGGAATACGACGCATATGAACTTTCAGGATTTGCTCACGACCACGTACATCCGGCAAGCCAACAACTACCTGACGATCAAAACGACCAGGGCGTAGCAAGGCAGGATCCAGAACATCAGGACGGTTAGTGGCTGCGATAACAATAATACCTTCGTTACCTTCAAAACCATCCATCTCAACCAGCATCTGGTTCAATGTCTGTTCACGTTCATCGTGTCCACCACCCAAGCCAGCACCACGCTGACGGCCTACTGCATCAATTTCGTCAATAAAGATGATGCACGGCGCTGCTTTTTTCGCCTGTTCAAACATATCACGAACACGAGAAGCACCTACACCAACAAACATTTCAACGAAATCAGAACCAGAGATGGTAAAGAAAGGTACTTTTGCTTCACCAGCGATAGCTTTCGCCAGCAACGTCTTACCAGTACCCGGAGGACCGACCATCAGGATACCTTTCGGGATCTTGCCACCCAGTTTTTGGAAACGGCCAGGTTCACGCAAGTACTCAACCAATTCGCCCACTTCTTCTTTTGCTTCGTCACAACCAGCAACATCAGCAAACGTGGTTTTGATCTGGTCTTCCGTCAACATACGGGCTTTGCTTTTACCGAAAGACATAGCCCCTTTACCGCCACCACCTTGCATTTGACGCATAAAGAAGATCCAGACGCCAATTAGCAGTAGCATTGGGAACCATGAAATAAAGAGGGTCGCCAACAGGCCTTGTTTTTCTGGTGGTTCACCAATAACTTTTACCTGCTTACTGAGTAGGGTATCCAGCAACTTTTCATCCTGAATCGGCATATAAGTGCTGTATTTTCCACCGTTGTCTTTCTTAGTGAAATTAATGTCACGACCCGAAATATTTACTTCGCTAACTTGATTCTGCGATATCTCATTGATGAAATTAGAGTAATCTACCCTACGACCGCTAGAGTCGCTGGGACCAAAACTCTGGAACAATAACATCAAGACAACTGCGATGACTAACCAGAGAATCAGGTTTTTCGCCATGTCACTCAAGGGATTAACCTCATATTACAACTGTGTTAACAAATAGTAGTCAGGGTACTATACTTTCCGCCCTGTCGCTACAATATATACTTCACGTGATCTTGCCCGCGAAGCTTCTGGTTTACGAGTTTTTACCTTCGCAAAAAGGGAGCGTATTTCCCTCAGGTATTCATCAAAGCCTTCTCCCTGAAACACTTTGACAATAAAACTACCCCCAGGGGCCAGCACATCACGACACATATCCAACGCTAACTCAACCAGATACATGGATCGGGGAATATCGACCGCGGGGGTTCCACTCATATTGGGAGCCATATCCGACATGACGACCTGGACTTTATTATCACCAACTCTCTCAAGTAATGTTTTCAATACGAGCTCATCACGAAAATCTCCTTGAAGGAAATCGACTCCAACTATCGGGTCCATCGGCAACAGATCACAAGCAATTACTCGTCCATTATTGCCAATCTGACTAACTACATATTGAGACCATCCCCCCGGAGCAGCGCCTAAATCAACAACGGTCATGCCCGGTTTAAAGATTTTGTCGCTTTGCTGTATCTCATCAAGTTTAAACCAAGCGCGAGAGCGAAGCCCCTTTTTCTGCGCCTGAAGAACATATTTATCACTAAAATGTTCCTGTAACCAGCGACTTGAGCTTGCTGAACGTTTTTTATTGGCCATTGTTCTTTCCAACTATACTAATAAAGAGCCTTATTTTTTGCGCTCTCTTATCAAACCACACCACACTTTTATGGTGATAGATATGAGATGGCGGTAGAATATGCCGTTTTCAATCCCAACTAAGTAAAAAAACGATGACTCTTAACAAGAAACAAGTCCAATACCTGAAAAGCCTCGCTCATTCATTAAAGCCTGTCGTTATGATCGGCAATAATGGGCTAACCGAAGGCGTGTTGGCTGAAATCGAACAAACTCTTTCACATCACGAGCTTATCAAAGTCAAAGTTGCAGGCGAAGACCGTGAGCTAAAAACTTTGATCGCTGAAGCGATTGTTCGTGAAACTGGTGCACATAATGTGCAAATCATTGGAAAAATGTTAGTTCTCTACCGTCCATCAGAAGAACGCAAGATTAGTCTACCTAAATAATCACGGCATATTTGTACAAAAATGCCATATTGATTGCATTTACTATGATAAAAAAGGCCAAAAACTGGCCTTTTTTTCTTCCATATCAACTTCCATGTCAACTTCACATATCAGCACAATAGCCGATTATCATGGTGTTTTAGAGATAATCCACATTCAAAACTTCGTATTCCACTTGACCGCCGGGCGTGGTGATCACAACAACATCATCCACTTCTTTACCAATCAGGCCACGAGCAATCGGTGAATTTACTGAAAGAAGATTTTCTTTAATATTTGCTTCATCATCACCTACAATACGGTAGTTCTGCTCTTCATCAGAATCCACGTTCAGTACCGTTACCGTTGCTCCAAAAATCACCCGGCCACTGTTAGTCATCTTCGTAACATCAATCACCTGTGCATTAGAAAGTTTAGCCTCAATTTCTTGAATACGGCCTTCGCAGAAACCCTGCTGCTCACGAGCGGCATGATATTCCGCGTTTTCTTTCAAATCACCGTGCTCACGTGCATCAGCGATTGCGGCAATAATTTGAGGGCGACGTACATTTTTCAAATGTTCTAATTCTTCGCGCAATTTATCCGCGCCACGTACAGTCATCGGAATTTGTTTCATTTATAAAACCTCTAAATCAATCCTAAGCCCAAACACATCTTCCTGATTTTTGTAATAACAGCACAATGAGCACACCCTATCAGGCGGGCCTCCAGACAATAAAAGGAGTGTAAACCCAGCATAATCTGAAGTTCACATGCATATTTACCTGCTAATCTAGCATTCTAACGTAGAGTTGATGATGGATCATCGTTTACTTTTCCGTTGAATTGCACCTTAGTATTATTAATACAAATATTTTTGGAATACATTCACCTTCGTATGCGAGATCTATGGCTCTTTTAAAAATTACCAACAGAATAGCTTGTATACTCAGTTTAAGCCTGAGTATTTTCAGTGCAAGTGCCTCTTCTATTGAGAAAAGTGCCCAATATTTACCTACGGGAACTAATTTTTCATTTATCGCCCAAATAGTTGGCTCAAAAGAACCATTAATTGATTACCGTGGGCAACAGATGGCTTTACCTGCAAGTACGCAGAAAATTGTAACGGCATTGGCAGCTCTATTACAGCTTGGTAAGGATTACCGTTTTATAACAACACTGGAAAGTGATGCTAATATTTCCGATGGCGTATTAGAAGGTAATCTAGTGGCCCGTTTTGTAGGTGACCCGATGCTAACGCGCTCGCAACTGCGCAATATGGTCGAGAACTTAAAACAATCTGGCATCAAAAAAATTAATGGCGATCTCATCATAGATGTTTCAATTTTTGCCAGCCACGATAAAGCGCCCGGCTGGGCATGGAACGATATGACCCAATGCTTCAGTGCTCCTCCATCAGCAGCAATCGTGGATAAGAACTGCTTTTCTGTTTCACTTTTCAGCTCAAAACAACCTGATGAGCAGGCATTTGTCCTTGTACCCTCTTTTTATCCTGTCAATGTGTTCAGTGAAGTCAAAACATTGGCTAAGGGATCACCAGAAGCAAAGTATTGTGAACTTGATGTTACGGTGGGCGACTTGAATCGATACACTCTCACAGGTTGTCTGGCACAACGCGATAAACCACTCCCACTGGTATTTGCCATCCAAAATGGACCTAGTTATGCTGGCAATATCCTGAAAAATGAACTGAATATTGCAGATATTGAGTTAAAAAGCCATATACGACGCCAATCAATCCCCCTACGCCCAGAAAAAATTCTCGCCCTGAATCAGTCTGTACCATTAAATAATATGCTCAAAATCATGTTGAAAAAATCAGATAACATGATTGCAGATACAATCTTTCGTACCCTCGGTCATCGTTATTTCAATGTTCCGGGCACGTGGCGGTCAGGTTCTGATGCCGTTCGTCAGATTCTGAAACAAAAAGCTGGTATTGATTTAAGGAATACCATCATGGTGGATGGTTCGGGTCTTTCACGCCACAATTTAATCAGATCGGCAACCATGATGGCGATATTGCAATTTATTGCTCAGCACAATGATGAACTGAATTTCATCTCCATGTTGCCCCGTGCAGGATATGATGGCACGTTGGCTTATCGTCCTGGTCTGCATGAGTCGGGGGTTGATGGTAACGTCTTTGCCAAAACGGGATCATTACAAGGGGTTTATAATCTCGCAGGGTTTATGACTACCGCCAGTGGGCAACAAATTGCTTTTGTCCAATTTATCTCTGGGTACTCTGTTCCCCCTGAGGAGCAACGAACTCGCCGTGTTCCATTATCACGTTTTGAAAATAATCTGTATAAAACGTTATACCAAAACCACTAAACAGACTCAGCTGTTCAAAAAAGATTGAACGAAAAAAGGCGCTGTATTTAGCGCCCTTTTGTTATATTCGAATATCTACATGAAGATTAGTGTTTATAAATAAACTCAACACCTTCGTCATCTTCTTCGTCCCAGTCATCATCCCAATCTTCATCAGATGATTGCTGCAACTGTTCTTTATGGTAGTCATCCCACATGAATTCGACTTTTTCGGGCTGAGATTCTTCCGACGTTTCCATGCTACGAGGCTGCGTCTTCATAAATTCCATAATGTCCCAGCAAAGCTCTTTCACGCCCTGACGGTTCACAGCTGAGATCATGTAATAATCACCTTCCCAGCCAAGCTCATCAGCAATGGCTTTTGCCCGCTGCTTAGCTTCTTCTGGATCTGTGAGATCTATCTTGTTAAACACCAACCAACGCGGTTTTTCTGCCAATTTTTCACTATATTTGTGCAACTCTTTGATGATGATACGGGCATTTTCAACCGGATCAGACTCATCGATCGGGCAGAGATCAATCAAATGCAGCAATACACGGCAACGTTCCAAATGTTTCAAGAAACGAATGCCCAATCCAGCACCTTCTGATGCCCCTTCAATCAAACCAGGGATATCCGCTACTACAAAGCTCTGCTCGTTATCCATACGCACGACGCCAAGACTTGGCACCAGAGTTGTAAACGGATAATCAGCTACTTTCGGTTTTGCTGCCGATACAGCGCGGATAAAGGTGGATTTGCCTGCATTTGGCATACCCAGCATTCCCACATCAGCCAGCAACATCAGTTCTAACATCAGCTCACGGTTTTCTCCAGGTGTTCCCATCGTTCTTTGACGAGGAGCACGATTCACCGAAGATTTAAAACGGGTATTGCCAAGGCCGTGGAAGCCTCCTTTTGCAACCATAAAACGCTGTTCATGGCGCACCATATCCCCAAGTACTTCTCCCGTGGCAATATCACGCACACGAGTTCCAACTGGAACTTTAATGGTAATATCCTGACCACGTTTACCAGTGCAATCGCGGCTTTGTCCATTTTGACCACGTTCAGCGCGGAAGGATTTTTCAAAACGGTAATCAATCAGTGTATTGAGGTTTTCATCTGCCAGTAGGTAGACATCACCACCATCACCACCATCACCGCCATCCGGCCCACCTTTGGGAATATATTTCTCACGACGGAAGCTGACGCAACCATTGCCACCATCTCCCGCGACAACCAGAATCCTGGCTTCATCTACAAATTTCATCATTTTTCTCCGTAGGATAGCCACTGTAAAGCTGGATGGCTGATGTACCCAGAGATGGCGTAATCCAAAATATAAAAAGCCCCGCAACACATTGCAGGGCTTCCGGTTCGATTAAGATTCAAAAAACTTATTCAGCTTCGATGCTGATGAATTTACGGTTTTTTGGACCTTTAACTTCGAATTTAATTTTTCCGTCAGCTAATGCGAACAGGGTGTGGTCACGGCCACAACCTACGTTGTTACCTGCGTGGAATTTAGTACCACGTTGACGAACGATGATGCTACCTGCCAAAACAGACTCACCACCAAAACGTTTTACACCCAGACGTTTGCTTTCAGAATCGCGACCGTTACGAGTCGAGCCGCCAGCCTTTTTGTGTGCCATTAATCTGCTCTCCTAAAATCTTAAGCGATGCCAGTGATTTTAACATCAGTGAACCACTGACGGTGGCCCTGTTGCTTACGGCTATGTTTACGACGACGAAACTTAACAATTTTAATTTTCTCGCCACGACCGTGAGCAACAACTTCAGCTTTAATTTTAACGCCTTCAACTACTGGAGCGCCGATTTTGATGTCTTCACCATTAGCGACCATCAGCACCTGGTCAAACTCAACCGTTTCACCTGTTGCGATGTCCAGCTTTTCCAAGCGAATTGTTTGGCCTTCGCTTACTCGGTGTTGTTTACCACCACTTTGGAAAACTGCGTACATATAAACTCCGCTTTCCGCACACCCCCTAAAAATTCTTTCCAGAGTGCGCTATAAAATATTCACAATAGGGCGCGAATTCTACGCAAAAACCGTTTGGAAGACAAGTGCAGAATTAGAACAGATGAGAAAAAAACAGAGTTTTTCAATTGTCATTTATTTGAACGGTTTTTCAAGTACAATCGATATATCATGATATCTATTGATATGCTAATTAATGAGCACAGCTCTGAATCAGAGTCCAAAGCCAAAACATGAATTTAGAATCGATAATTAAACTTACCGCTAATGATATGACAGCGGTTAATGAAACCATTCTTAACCAATTAAATTCTGATGTTGCGCTGATCAACCAACTTGGTTACTACATTATCAGCGGTGGTGGCAAGCGCATTCGGCCAATGATAGCAGTACTGGCAGGCAAAGCTCTTCATTGCGAAGACAAAAAGCACATAAAAGTTGCTGCTTTGATTGAATTTATCCACACAGCAACATTGCTGCATGATGATGTTGTTGATGAATCTGACATGCGCCGTGGAAAGGCGACAGCCAACTCCATCTATGGCAATGCTACCAGTGTCCTTGTGGGTGATTTCATTTATACGCGTTCATTTCAAATGATGACCGACCTTGACTCCATGCGCGTATTGAAATTGATGTCTGACGCCACTAATGTCATTGCTGAAGGCGAAGTAATGCAGTTGATGAACTGTAATGATCCTGATATTTCAGAAGATGACTATATGAGGGTTATTTATAGTAAAACTGCCCGCCTGTTTGAAGTCGCAGCCCACTCGGCAGCCATTCTTGCCAATGCCACTCCTGAGCAAGAAGTAGCATTGCGTGATTATGGTCGTTATCTGGGAACAGCATTTCAATTAATTGACGATCTGCTGGATTACGACGCAGACAACAACACGCTCGGCAAGAATACTGGGGATGACCTGAACGAAGGCAAGCCAACATTGCCCCTTTTGCACGCCATGAACCATGGAACGCCGGAACAATCCGCTTTAATCCGAAGTGCGATTGAACAAGGAAATGGCCGCCATTTGCTGGATACCGTACTCGCAACAATGAAACAGTGTGGCTCACTTAAATACACCCGTCAACGGGCGGAGGAAGAAGCAGATAAGGCAATTTCAGCATTGCAAATACTGGACGATTCTCCATACAAGGCGGCCCTTGAGGGATTAGCTCATGTCGCTGTACAGCGACTTTCCTGAATTGAATCAATCAGTATCCCAGATTACTCAATCTGGGATACTGTCTTTACTATCAATATTTTGAATACCAACGCATTGGACAAGGCTAGCCAGCCCTTTTCTCAAAATGAACTTGACCATTCGTTCCCTTTCGGATTTGCTCAGCTGGTAATAAGCCTCCACCCAGATTATAAATGGATCCTGTCGCTTATTCCGGTAGTACTCGACCGAATTGTCACTGACAGTCAGTACATTCAGTACTTCTTCGGGCAAACTGTTGACATTATATTCGAGCGCCTTTCCCTGCACTCCGCGCTTACGGCGTTGTTCCCAACCTTCGCGTCTTGCCATCAGATTAACTCCTTGGGGAGACGATGGCAGCCCTGCGAGGCCGATGAGTTCCTTTGCAGAATACCATTCTTTCTTCATCTTTTTCTCCTCGCTTTGTACTAGAGCAGTGAAGAGAAAGCCAAATTTTAAACATTTAGCTTTTCAAAAGCTGCCTCAAGTAGCTGTAATTTTTTCTAAAAAACTTCTTATGCCATCTCGTAATATCACTTCGATAATTACCTCTTTTTCTTCCTCGTTGAGTAAATTAAATGCACTTACCCAAATAGATAGAGGGTCTTGTTTCTGAACCTGATATTCCGCTGACGTTTCATGAAGTTCCAAAGCCGTCAAAGTTGATTCAGGAAAACAAGAGTAATGGTATTCAATCGCCCTTCCTTGAACACCTGTCCGTTTTTGCTTCAACCACTCTTCACGTTTTGCTCTGGCATTAACTCCTTGTGGTGATCTAGGTAACTCACCTACACCGGTCAACTCCATTGCCGTATACCACTCTTTTTTCATAATGTTTCTCTATTTTTGTAACCAAGTTCAAAAAAGAAGTTATTAAGAAAAATTTAGAAATATTTTTAGAAAAAATAATGTTATTTTATTTTCTTAATAACAGATCCATGTTCGTTATTAATTTCACATTAACGCTTTAGTTATACCACTAATGTGGCTTCAAATTTAATAGGAAAGGATTAAAAAAATGATTTCTATGAAATCGGATTGGCATCCTGCTGATATTATTGCCGCTTTACGTAAACGTGGAACTACGTTAGCAGCCGTTTCTCGTGAAGCGGGGCTGAGTTCATCAACTTTGGCGAATACACTTTCTCGCCCATGGCCCAAGGGAGAATGGATAATAGCGGATTACTTAGAATTACATCCGTCTGAAATATGGCCAAGCCGTTATTTCAATCCCCATACAGGAGAATTATTAGAGAGGAAAGTTCGAGATAAAAAGAATAATTAGCTATCAGTATAATTGAAAAAAACCGCTAGTTATTTCGAACTAGCGGTTTTAGTTATCTAATATATTTAACTTAATTCTTATATTAATAAATTAATAATAAATGAATTAATCGTTAATAAATTTTTCGCCCAATTCAATATCTTTCTTCAAAACATCCAACATGTTATCTAATGACTTCTGTTCAAAGTCACTCAACTTGCCAATATCTAAACGTTCTTCGATACCATTTTTCCCTAAGCGTACAGGCTGCGCAAAGAAACGGGCATATTTGCCATCACCTTCAACATAGCTGCACTCAACAACATTGCTTTCGCCTTGCAGACCACGAATCAGAGACAATCCCAAACGTGCCGCCGCTTGTCCCATAGACAATGTTGCAGAACCGCCACCCGCTTTCGCTTCAACGACTTCAGTACCTGCGTTCTGGATACGTTTGGTCAATGCTTCAACTTTTTCATCAGTGAAGCTAACACCTGGAACTTGAGACAATAATGGCAAAATAGTTACGCCGGAATGTCCACCAATCACTGGAACTTCCAACTCTTCTGGTTTTTTGCCTTTCAATTCAGCAACAAACGTGTTGGAACGGATAATATCCAATGTTGTTACACCAAACAGGCGGTTCTTATCGTATACCCCTTCTTTTTTCAGTACCTCGGCAGCAATTGCTACAGTGGTATTGACTGGGTTGGTAATAATCCCAATTAATGCTTTTGGACAAGTTTTAGCGACCTGCTGAACCAGATTACGAATGATTCCCGCATTAATATTGAACAAATCGGAACGATCCATACCAGGTTTACGTGCCACACCCGCAGAAATCAATACGACATCTGCACCTACCAGTGCAGGAGTTGCATCTTCACCAGCAAAACCTGTGATTTTGACTGCTGTTGGAATATGGCTCAGATCGGCTGCCACGCCTGGGGTCACCGGAGCAATGTCATACAAGGAAAGTTCTGAACCTGAAGGAAGCTGGGTCTTGAGTAGAAGGGCAAGTGCCTGACCAATACCACCGGCTGCACCGAGAACTGCAACTTTCATCCTGATACTCCTTAAATAAGTGCTATAAAAAGTTTAAACCTGTACGGTTAAGAGAATGCTTTCATTTTTTCCATCATCAATATAATGATCGAGAAGGCTCTCATCCTACTCATCACTACGTCTTAAAAACAATCTGTTAACAGTCAGATTATCCACCTAATGACCCGATGATGGAATACCAAAGTTGTCTTATTCTAGACAAAAGGCTTATCTGTTAATGAGATAACGGACACTTTTTTGAGAATTATTTCAGTTGTATTACTCATCAATTAGTTAATTACCTCATCCTTCTCTTTCACACTAAACAACACCATTTAATTAACAATACATTTACTATGCTTAATCTGGAGAAAAGAAAACTATATTAATATCCAGACTATCAGTAAGGTAATATCTAAAAATATACAATTATGCTCTATATATTGGTTTTTTCTTCTCTTTCTTGAATAAAAATTCACTCTTTCGCATAATGTCGGCCTGATAACAGATTCAACGATGGTGAAATATGCGTGTTCCTTCGAAACAGGAAGATTTGGTAAAAGCTTTCAAGGCATTATTGAAAGAAGAAAAATTCAGCTCTCAAGGTGAAATTGTTTCAGCACTCCAGGATGAAGGGTTTGAAAATATCAACCAATCTAAAGTTTCCAGAATGCTGACGAAATTTGGTGCTGTCCGAACCCGTAATGCAAAGATGGAAATGGTCTACTGCCTACCAGCAGAACTGGGTGTTCCCACTGCCACCAGCCCATTAAAAAATCTGGTATTAGATGTCGATTATAATCATAGCGTTGTTGTCATACGAACTAGCCCTGGCGCAGCACAGTTAATTGCACGTCTATTAGATTCATTGGGGAAAGCAGAAGGGATTCTTGGCAGTATTGCAGGAGATGACACTATTTTCTCTACACCAGCACAAAACTTTACGACCAAGCAACTCTACGAAGCAATTCTCAACCTGTTTGAGCAGGAACTTTAATCTATGGATCTGCCGTATGCCAAACCAATCAAAATAGGCCTACGGCAGACCAAAATATAAGATTATATGAAGAATTTGCCCAATAGGCGCTATTCCCCATTGCAGAGAGCATAACAATTAAACTGTACTTGCTTTCTTCGTCAATTCGGCCAGTAGCTTCTCATGAATTCCATCAAACCCGCCGTTACTCATAATCAAAATATGATCGCCCGGCTGTGCTGTTTCTACAATCATTTTAACCAAAGCATCAATATCAGCACTCCAACGAGCTGGCTGAATACACTGTTCAGCAATTTCAATAACTTGCCACGGAATATTGGTAGGCTGATAGAGAAAGACTTCGTCAGCGCGCCCCATGGAAGGTGCAATATCATTTTTGCTCATTCCCATTTTCATGGTATTAGACCGAGGTTCCAGTACAGCAAGAATGCGAGCCATTCCGCCCACTTTGCTTCTCAGCGCTTCCATTGTAGCTAAAATGGCCGTTGGATGATGGGCAAAATCATCATACACTGAGATGCCATTGACTTCGCCGCATAATTCAAGGCGACGGCGAGCATTAATAAATTTGCTTAGTGCCCGACAAGCATCCACAGGTTGAACTCCCACATGATAGGCTGCCACAATCGCGATCAAACCATTATGCATATTGTGTTCACCGACTAGTGACCACTTCACTTCTCCAATCAATTCACCATGATGGAAGACCTGATAATTACTACTATCCTGGCTGACTTTCTTCGCCTGCCAATTACCACTTTCTCCGATCTGTTCCAGTTCACTCCAACATCCCATTGAAAGCACATGCTTCAAATTAACATCATTATCAGGAACAATGATTTTCCCTGTACTCGGCACAACTCTGACAAGATGGTGGAACTGTTTTTGAATCGCCGCCAAATTTTCAAAAATGTCGGCGTGATCAAATTCCAGATTGTTCATGATCAGTGTACGGGGATTGTAATGGACAAATTTTGAACGCTTGTCAAAAAAGGCACAATCGTATTCATCAGCTTCAATCACAAAAAATGGGCTTTCACCGATTTGTGCTGAAACCTCAAAATTACCTGGTACACCACCGATCAAGAATCCCGGTTTATAGCCACAATCTTCCAAAATCCAGGCCAACATGCCAGCCGTTGTTGTTTTGCCGTGGGTTCCCGCGACAGCCAATACCCAGCGTTCCGGCAATACATGATCATGTAGCCATTGCGGGCCAGAAGTATAAGGAATGCCACGATCCAGTACCGCTTCCACGCAAGAATTACCGCGTGTCATAGCATTACCAATGATCACCAGATCCGGAGCAGGATCAAGTTGTGTCGGGTCATATCCTTGGATCAGCTCAATACCCTGTTTTTCCAGCAGGGTGCTCATTGGTGGATATACATTAGCATCAGAGCCAGTCACTTCATGGCCCTGTGCACGAGCGAGGATCGCCAACCCTCCCATAAAAGTACCGCAAATGCCGAGAATATGAATACGCATTTATTTCTACCCGATATCATGAACTGTATCACTATTCTAACCATCAAATTAGAGATTAGAAATGCAATAGCCTATGAATCATCTGATTCTTTAGCTAAACTGCCCGCGCATGAGTGCAACACAAAAGTGAAGCACGCTTCCTAAAACCACAATCAAATTCAAGGCCTTTGTCATGAAAACATTAGGCGAATTCATCGTCGAAAAACAGCACGATTTTCCTCATGCTACAGGTGAACTGACTGCATTGCTGTCTGCCATTAAGTTAGGTGCCAAAATCATTCATAGAGATATCAATAAAGCTGGTCTGGTGGATATTTTGGGCACGAGTGGTGTATCTAATGTTCAGGGTGAAGTTCAGATGAAACTGGACTTATATGCCAATGAAAAACTTAAGGCAGCACTGAAAGCACGCGGCGAAGTTGCAGGTATTGCTTCTGAGGAAGAAGACGAGATCGTTATTTTTGATGGCGACCGAGCAGAAAATGCGAAGTATGTTGTTTTGATGGATCCACTGGATGGTTCTTCGAATATTGATGTAAACGTTTCCGTCGGGACTATTTTCTCGATTTACCATCGAATTACTCCGATTGGTCAGCCTGTAACCGAAGAAGATTTTCTGCAACCGGGAAATCGTCAGGTTGCAGCAGGTTATGTGGTTTATGGTTCATCCACAATGCTGGTTTACACTACAGGCTGTGGTGTCCATACTTTTACTTATGATCCTTCCCTTGGTGTATTCTGTCTGACCCATGAAAAAGTCCAATTCCCAGAAAAGGGCAATATGTACTCTATCAACGAAGGGAACTACATCAGATTCCCGATGGGCGTGAAAAAATACATCAAATATTGCCAAGAGCAGGACGAAGCGACCCAGCGTCCTTACACAACCCGTTATATCGGCTCTCTGGTTGCAGATTTCCACCGCAATTTGCTGAAGGGTGGCATCTATATTTATCCAAGCACTGCGAGCTATCCAACCGGAAAACTGCGCCTATTGTACGAGTGCAACCCAATTGCGTTTCTTGCTGAACAGGCTGGCGGCAAGGCCAGTGATGGCGCTAACCGCATTCTGGATATCGCACCAACTAAATTACATCAGCGCGTTCCTTTCTTCGTGGGAACTAAATCAATGGTAGAAAAAGCCGAGAGTTTTATGGCTGAGTTTCCAGATGAATAAGCTCTGCCGGGATATGGGCATAACACCGAAAAATGAAATTACTTTAAGTCTGTTTTGGCTATAATACTCCGCTCTCCATTTTGGTTTGAAATTGAAGGAAACTTTTTATGAGCCTGAACAATGTACCAGCGGGAAAAGACCTGCCTGAAGATATCTATGTCATTATTGAGATCCCAGCAAACGCTGATCCGATCAAATATGAAGTAGACAAAGAATCTGGTGCTCTGTTTGTAGACCGTTTCATGTCAACTGCGATGTTCTACCCATGTAACTACGGTTACATCAATAATACTCTGTCCCTCGACGGTGACCCAGTTGACGTATTAGTTCCAACACCATACCCATTACAGCCAGGTTCCGTTATTCGCTGCCGTCCAGTCGGTGTTCTGAAAATGACTGACGAATCAGGTGAAGATGCGAAATTGGTCGCTGTTCCTCATACCAAACTGAGCAAAGAATACGATCACATCAAAGATGTGAACGATCTGCCAGAATTGCTGCGTGCCCAAATCACTCACTTCTTCGAGCACTACAAAGATCTGGAAAAAGGCAAGTGGGTTAAAGTTGATGGCTGGGATAACGTTGAGGCTGCTAAGGCTGAAATCCTGTCTTCTTTCGAACGCGCTGCAAAAAAATAATCCGAACAGATAATTGCGGGTTTTAATGCAAAAAACCTCTGTCCCTATCAGGGCAGAGGTTTTTAATCCTAAACAAGGTCACAAACAATGAATCACTAATTTTTATTCTTCACTGTGGCGTGTTAGCCAATCACCTCTTGTTATCCTATGCAATCCCTCAACAGGCAATTTATAGAGGTAAATCCACGCCTTGCCATAAGGTGTTTCAATCAGTTCTCTTCGGTACTCCTGAGAGTTCTTTTTCAACTCATCCAATTCTGTCAGGATGGATGGCGTAATACGATATACTTCACATTCGATTGTTCCTTCGCCACTGATAACTGCCGGATAATGCCCCAGATCATAAAGTTCATAACCTTCTAATCTGTGTTCTCCTAACAATTGGGCATCCGTCATCCAGTGATGATTGCCTTGTTTTTGCCTCAGGCTACCATAAACAATAACTCGCATCTTTAAAACTCAAACTCATAGAGCAGATCTAAAGCTTGATCAATACCAGATACTGCTTCCAGATACAATCTTGGCATAACACGATAACGTAATGTCAGTGTCGCCAAAGAGTCAAAAATACCAACACCATACTTCACTTGTAAGTCGTTGGTAATTCTACCACTGACAACAACCCGAGATTTATCGCCAATACCCTGAGTATCTAAAGCCAAATCAGAAACACCAAACGTTTCCCCAATCTTACCGACTAATTGACCACTTTGGGCAACCCCCAATCCAATCAGCATAGCCGTCATTTGCGAGTTGTCAGAGTTGCCTTTTTCTAAACCTTCACCACGTAACAAATAAGACAAGGCTTCCTGTTGTGATTTAACCGGATCAGAAAAGACTTCTACTTTCGGTTTATCTGCCAAACCTGTTACACGCACGCCGACTATAACAGCGTTTGCTGTCGATTCAGGGTTGCGGATAGCTTCAATATTCAACAATGGCTGATCTGGCGGGCCAGAGAACAGAATGGTTCCCTTACGTACTTGCAAATCTTGCCCATAAGCATGAAAACGTCCTTTTGGGATATCAATCTGGCCATTCAGCCCCAATCCCTGTTTACCCTGAAGGATTTTCAAAACCCCTTTGAGCTGTGCCTGCAAACCAAATGCATTCAAACTCACATCATCGCCAATCTGAATATTTAAGTTGCTTTGAATCAAAATAGATGATTTTTTCTTCTCTATTGGCTGGAGGCTTTTATTCAGCATCACTTCATCAGAAGAAATACCTACCGCTGATTCCGGTAATTCCTGAACCGTAATTCGCGCCCATGGGATATCTACATTACCGTCAAGTTTCAGTAGATTTGGCTTTGCTTCCAGCACCAAATCCGGGCTGACATCTACCTTCACCATCGGAGGAACAGTGACACGTAGCTTATCACCATTAGCGGCAATTCTGGCGTACCACTCATCTAAATTACGCCAATCGGCATAACCATTCAGATTTAGTTGCCCCTTAGGCGTTTTAATCATGCCATTCAAATTAGAGCTGGCACCTGAAAACTGAACGGCTAGCTGGCCTTGGGTGATATCAAATGGAAGCCAATGGCTACTCACTTTCAAGTCATCAGTTTTAAGTAAACCAAATAACAGCGGATTCTTAGCATTTCCACCAATGCGTAGATTTGCATTTAATCCTCCCTCTGCTTTTTCGCCTTTACCCAAAACAGATTTAATCAGTTTCAAGGAAAGTGCTTGAATATCTACATTCCCCGATAATTTTCGGCTGCCTTCTAAATCAGCAACCTGCATATCGCCTTTCAAGTGTCCATTGCCAGCCAATTTGAATAACCATGACAAATTAGCCTTGCCATTTGTCAGCTCTGCATTCAAGGTGATTGTTTCAAAATCAATCGGTAATACACTACCTTCTACAACCTGACTAACTTGTACACCATTCCCTTGAAGAGCGACTTTTGCTTGCGGTAAACCCTGCTCTGCTGACCATCTGATATCAGCATTACCACTGAATATGCCCTTAAGTTGAGTGCTTCTATCAAGGAATGGTTGGATCATAGCCAAATCAAAACGCTCAAGCGCTACTTGTGCATGGCCGCTAGTTCCCGCTTCAATGGGTTTTGGAATACAAAGATGTGCATTAGGATTAAGCCAACAATGAGTACCAACCAAGACTTTTTGTTGCAATGTCGAGTAATCAATGGATATCGCCTTGCTTAAACGCCACTCACCGACAGGTGTATCGAAGTAAGTATTGTTAATATTGCCTTTCCAGCGCTCTTCTTGACGATCAAAGCTGCCATTAAGTGCCAACTGACCTGATACCGGAGTCCCCTCAATTTTCAGTTGTAAATCATGTTTTCTTTCTGTGCCCGTAGCGTTGAGCGACAAATTTTTGATGGTTAAATCTGCTTGCTTCAATTGATGCACAATAACCGATAACTGGCCTTGGATCTGTTCATCCGAGCGTACATCCCCTTTAATCGTGGCGCGATCCACCCTTAGCACATCCTGCCAACGTAACCCACGTGCGTTCAAATCTGCTACGATTTGTGGCGCTTTCATATTGCCACGCAGATTGATCTTACCAGTAATAAAACCAGCCAAGCCTGGAAGTAAGCCGTTTAATTGCGGTGCATTAATTTCACCATCAAGCTTCCACGCTTTATCCGTAAGCCGGCCTTGTATATTCAGTGTATTACGCCCAACAGCAAGATTGAGTTGAGGTATATCCCACTGGCCTGCTGCATTACCCGATGCCTTACCATATGCTTTAACTACATTTTGCTTCACATAGCCATCAAGCTCAATTTTAGGGATCTGAAGCTGCCAGCTTCCCCCATATAAGCTGCCACGCACCGCTATTTTACCATCCATTTTGGCAGGCCATTCCGGCCACTGTTTGGCAGTATTAATGCCATCCAAAACAAGATTGGTATTCCAACTAATGGCCTTACTCCAGTCAATTACGCCTGAAATGTCTGCTTTACCCTGCAAGGCCGCCAAACGCAGGCGCGTTAGCTTCAGTAATTCTTCATTACCTTTCGCATCCAGCATCAACAATGCAGGGGGAAGATTATTGCCCTTAATATCCGAGCGAAAGGAAAGATCGTAACCACTGGCTTGACCATTCAAGCGCAACTTAACACCATCAAGCTGATATTCTGGCTTACCTTTCAATGGCCATTGTAATTGTCGGCTTTTCAATGTCATACGTACAGGCAAGCCTGCTTTTGCCAATTCAGCCTGAGCATCCAGACTGGCGACGACAGGACCAGAAAGATCCAACGCAAGATCAAGCTGCTGCAACAAAGCACCTTTTAGCGTCAAATTAATTTTCTGCCCTTTCAGATCATCCAGATTTATATTGTTTAAATTAGCTACGCTTCCCTTAACAGATAGGCTGACAGGCCATTGTTCAGAAAGTTTTGCCATCCCCTGTATTGTCAGTGAACCTTCCGGTGCCTGTAGGTTCAGCATTTTTACATTAACTGTTTGCCCCTGATTTCTGGCTTGTAGCTGCAAATCATTAATCTTGATATCGGTATCACCCGTTAAATGCAGTTGTCTGCCACGGATACTTTCCACGGTGACATCAAGAGGAATGGGAATGCTGGGCAGCTTCGCTAACAGTGGATTGGCAAACAATGCCTTCAACGTTTCACCCAATGGTTTCTCAGGTTCAGCCTGCTGCTTATTCTTTGGTTCTGTTTTTTGCACTGTCCCGATCTTTTCAGATGAACTCTTTGGTAATGCCACCAACAGGTTATTAATTTCCGTAGGTCTTAATATCAGTTGCTTTTCCTGCCACTGAGCTCCCGCTTTAAACTCATCCAATGCAATGGCGATACCATCTACCTTCACATGAATATTTTTCAAGGAAAGCAAATCCAGTGAGATAGGGTACGGGGTTTGCAATTCGGTCAATGGTTCCAATTCAGTAGAGGGAGTTGATGGCAGAAGCTCAGCGGTATTCACCAAAACAGTAACACCTTCAGTCGTCAATGCGTTGACACACACCTGACTGTGTTTCAGGCAGGAAAGCCGCATAGAGAGGTGTAAATTGTCAGCATTGACGCTAACTCCCGGCATCTGATATTTCACGCCCTTTAGCGTTAAATCGCGCCAACCTCCGTTGACACTGGCAATATCCAATCCGGGTACCCAACGTACCGCACTGTTAATCACAAAATGCAAGCCAGTTTGTGTACCGACCAATCCCACAACAGTCATCAATAACAGGCCAACAATCAGCAGGAAAGCAATACTAACCCTTTTTGCCCACTTCATAGTTCAGCCCCTAATCCGATGTAAAATTCAACATTATGACTATTTGGATCTCCGATCGGAGTCGCCAAATCAAATTTTATCGGCCCGACAGGTGAAGCCCAGCGCACACCAACTCCCGCACCTGTTTTGAAATTACTCCTCTTAATATCATCCACCGCTTCACCTGAGTCTACAAATAAGGCACTCCACCAATTGCCATAAATATTGTATTGATACTCTAACGAACCCACCGCCAACTTTGATGCCCCTACTAATTTACCTTTACTATCTGTCGGTGAGATTTTCTGGTATTCATATCCACGAATACTGCGATCTCCCCCTGCAAAGAAACGGAGATCTGGCGGCACTTTGTTGAATTCATTAGTTTCTATCCAGCCCAAATCCGCCCGCACCACGAAACGATGATTCTCCTGATAAGTTCTAATCCAGACGTGATGTGCTTGTAATACGAAAAAATCAACATTGGACTGCCAACTTGTATCAGAAACATCAAGCGAATAACGCTGGCTATCCCCCCAATAAGGCATAGTACCGCCATGTTGGCGAATACGGCTGATATTTGCTCCCGGATAAAGCAACATAGTGGTGTTTGTTACGTTGGCCTGCGTAAAGTGGCTAAGACTCCAGCGCAGATTGACACTGTACTGCCAGCCCGTAAAACGATCCCAGTTACGAGAAAAGTTCAAAGTTGCCGTATCCGAAATGGTATCGTTAACATCTTTACGTTTATAACCTGCTTGTAGCTGATAATATTCTTCGAGAGGATTAACCTTAAGCGGCATTTTGTAGGAACCATCAATGAATTGTTCTCGTGCGGAAAGGTTAAAACTGGTACTAAAACTATGCCCACGGGAATTTAGCCACGGTTTTTTCCATTTCGCCTGAACACGCGGCCCGACATCCGTTGCATAACCGCCCCCTAATTCGACATAGTTGGCAGAGCGGGGTATCAATGAGGCATTCAATGGTAATATCTTATCATCGCTCTCACGCCCGACTTTAAAATCGGGCACAATCACCGCAGAGTTAAACCATCCAGTATTTACTAAACGGCGGTTAAATTCGGCTAATTGCTCTGAGGTATAATATTCACCTTGCTTGAAAGGAATCAGATTATTCAGGTAAGTTTCACGAATTTGCGATCCGTGGAATGCTACAGGGCCAAAACGATAACGTTGCCCGCTATCAAAATCAAAATCCCAAATAGATTCGTGTAGCTCTTTTGATACTCCCAACTCACTTTTCTTCATCACTGCGTCAAAATAGCCTTTCTTAACAGCCAAATTAGTCAATGCGCTTTTAAAATTTTCATATTCGCCGTGATTAAGTATCATCCCTTCCTTTGGCATATTTTTTTTGATGAGAATGCCATAATCTTCATCTGTTTTAGCGCCCCCTTCCAAATCAACTTTCACTTCAGTGACTCTCACAGGCTCGCCAAGTGTTACCTTTGCTGTTAAAACAGGACGGGAAGGAGGTGTATTTTCTTGATAGGTGAATGTAATGGTAGGATCATAATATCCCAATGGACGAAGCCCTTGCCGTATCGCTTTCTCCACACGAGCTCGAAAACGTCCATCAGGAGCAACTTCATCGGTACTGATATTTGAAAGTTGTACTCTGGTATTTTTTTCTAATTCACCAGAAAGCCCTTCTACTTTCAGTCGTAAATTTGCACTATAAGCCGATGGAGTGATGATAGATACAAAAAGCGCGCATATGAGGGGATATCGTGGCACTCGAACTCCTAATATTTATCTATCTGTAGAGTAAAATCTAACAATATAAAAATGCTGCAATAAATTAATTCTGGTAAAGTTTTAAAGATATACAAGCAACACATAAACATAAAATTCGTGAATAACGGGAGAGAATCTTGCCAAATTCAGTCAATGAAAGCCAACATGTTTCTTCACAGGATGTCTTATCTGGTAGAGCCACCCCATTGACCGTATCACCCTACCATGTCATCACAAAGCATGCGATAGATAACATCCCAGAAGATATGGAAATAGCCTATGTAGGAATGGGATGTTTCTGGGGCGTTGAACGCCTTTTCTGGCAACAGGAAGGCATTTACACCACCTCCGTGGGTTACAGTGGCGGCACTACACCAAATCCAACTTATGAAGAAGTCTGCACCGGCTTAACCGGCCATGCAGAAATAGTCAGGATCGTATTTGATCCAACCAAAATCACTTATCCACAACTACTCACTCTGTTCTGGGAAAATCATGATCCTGCCCAAGGCATGCGTCAACATGGTGATATCGGTACCCAATACCGCTCTGCCCTTTACACAGTTTCACCACAACAGTATGAGCAGGCAATTGCCAGCCGTAACCAATACCAGCAAGCAATGGAGCAAAATAGCGACCAACGCACTATCACAACGGAGATTAGCAAAATCGGGCTATTCTATTTTGCAGAGGATTATCATCAGCAATACCTCCACAAAAATCCTGAAGGATATTGTGGATTAGGTGGTATTGGAGTCTGTTTCCCGCCAACGCACAGAAACTAGCCGATTTAGTTAGCCCAATGCTATAATCGTTGGGCTAAACTTATTGATTTTTCGGCATCCCGCCGTAATATTTTTATTTGTATAATTTTTCATCCCATTTCCGGTGCTATTCAAATAAAACCTACCCTATCGCTGGAGATAAGACACGGATACTTTATGTTAAACAGTTTATTAGTGATACTTTTACTTTGTGCTATTAGCGCATTTTTTTCGTTATCAGAAATTTCTCTGGCTGCTTCAAGAAGAATAAAATTAAAACAGATGGTCGATGAAGGGAATCTCAATGCTGCTCATGTCCTTAAGCTGCAAGAAACTCCCGGTATGTTCTTTACTGTGGTTCAAATCGGCCTAAATGCGGTAGCAATCCTTGCGGGGGTGATGGGAGAATCCGCCTTTTCACCCGCATTGAAAGCACTGTTTATAAAATTCATGCGACCAGAATGGGCAGACCAACTGGGATTCATCTGCTCTTTTACTATCGTTACCAGTACCTTTATCCTGCTTGCTGATTTAACCCCTAAACGCATTGGCATGATTAAGCCCGAAGCCGTTGCCTTGAGAATTGTCAATCCAATGCGTTTCTGTCTGGCAATTTGCCGTCCTCTGATTTGGTTATTCAATGGCCTGGCCGACTGCATCCTCAAAATCCTCAAGATCCCGATGGAACGTAATGAAGACATTACATCTGACGATATTTACGCTGTCGTTGAAGCGGGAGCCATTGCTGGTGTACTTCGCAAACAAGAACATGAGTTAATTGAAAATGTTTTCGAACTGGAGTCCCGTACCGTCCCTTCTGCCATGACTTCCCGTGAAAGTGTAGTGTATTTTGACAAACGTGAAGATGAAAACAGCATCAAAGAAAAAATCTCCACTTATCCTCACTCAAAATTCCTCGTTTGTGATGGTGACATTGACCATGTTATCGGTTATGTGGACTCGAAAGACTTGCTCAACCGTGTCTTGAGCGGACAAAGCCTCAACCTGAAAGATGGTGTCCAAATCCGCAACGCCTTGATGATCCCAGATACGCTTTCACTCTCTGATACACTGGAAAGTTTCAAAACCGCTGGGGAAGATTTCGCTATTATCCTCAATGAATATGCCTTGGTAATGGGTGTCATCACTCTTAATGACGTCATGACTACCTTAATGGGAGACTTAGTCGGGCAGGGTCAGGAAGAACAAATCGTCATCCGGGATGAAAATTCGTGGCTGGTTGAAGGCGGCACACCGATTGAAGATGTCATGCGGGTTCTGGATATTGATGATTTCCCAGACTCCAGTAATTATGAAACTATCGCTGGTTTTATGATGTTCCGCCTACGAAAAATCCCAAAACGCACGGATTATGTGAAATTCGGTGGTTATAAGTTTGAAGTGGTAGATATTGATAACTATAAAATCGATCAATTGCTGGTGACAAAAGTTGTCGATACTCTCACGCAACCTAATCATCCCAACACCAAACAATCGAATGAAACGTAAACATAACGCATAAGATCAAAAAACGGCCGCAAGGCCGTTTATTATACTAATGGTTATGATACTAATGGTATGTATGCTGTCGATCTTGTTACATCCCCATCAGTAGATGGATCGTTGAAAAACATCACCCCATTTCAGTCTGTAAGCGTAATACTTGCTGGTTAACTTCACTCATTACATGGAAATGACGTTTATCTCTTATCTTCGGGGGTAAAATTTTTCCATAATTAAATTCAAAAGCGCCCATGTCCTTAATATATAAACGCCCACGAAATAGAGTTTTCACGTAGAGAGCAATTTTCATTGGGTTATAATGGCGAAAGATTTTCATCTCTGTTTTTTTCCTCCCATGCTTCTTACGATACCGTTCTATTGCATCACATAACTAATGAATCAGAAGACATGTCACTGTTATGCAAAGTGTATAGACTACGTATATAAAAATTTGTTCCCCTGAATATCAAAATTCAATCACTACTTTCATATAACGTCATAATATTAATGCATATTAAATTATATGCTTTACCTTGTTTACTTATATCTCATCCGAATGTTATCAAATTGTTTATTTTTTTGAGGACAGCCCTGTTAACAAGCGCTATGCTGAATATGGTATTCTCTGATAATATTCCACACTATGATAAATAAGGAATAAATATGATAAAAAACATTGTATTACCTGCAATATTGAGTTTAACTCCAATATTTGCATTCGCCCACAACATCACATTAGAACAACAAGTTCCCGCAGTCAGTGTGACAGATAAAGGTGAGCTGTTACTAAACAATGGTAAATTTAGCTACCAAAAATGGAGCAGCACTGAGCTTCCGGGTAAAGTAAGAACGATCCAGCATATTGCCGGTCGTAGCTCCGCAAAAGAGATGAACGATCCCTTGATTCAAGCATTGAAAAATGCTGATTTACCCAAGGATAAATATCAAACAACCAGCATTGTGAATACCGATGATGCTATTTTTGGCACCAGCATTTTTGTTCTCAATAGTCTCGAAGACAGCAAAAAACAGTTCCCGTGGTCACAATTTATTGTGGACAGCAACGGACTAGTTAAAAAAGCTTGGGGGCTGGAACCCAAAAGTTCAGCAATCATTGTGCTGGATAAAAACGGTAACGCGAAATTTGTCAAAGATGGCAAGTTAAGTAACGAAGAAATCACTCATGTTATTAGCCTAATCAAAGACGAATTGAAAAAATAACCTAAAGATGATCCTGATCTTCAATCATGGTAATTCTAATACTCGTACAGTGATAATGGTTCTCCTACTGTGAACCATTATCACCTTACGTTATCATCTTAATAATATCGTCTTAATATCAAAAAATACTGACCCTGAAGCCTGGATTCAGAAAGGATTCACGTGGTGTGTAATTTAGTGTTTTCCCTTCCCAATCCGTAACATGTGCCCCCGCAGCAATAGCAATGGCATGACCGGCACCAGTATCCCAGATATTGGTCGGTCCAAAACGTGGGTAAAGTTGGGCTTTTCCCTCTGCAACCATACAGAACTTGAGTGAAGACCCAACCGAAAGTGTATCGTGCACACCTAACTGGGAAAGATAATCTTTTAACTCCTCATCATCCTTGTGAGAACGGCTGACTACCACGATCGGAGGTTTCGCTGGAATCACTTTAATGGGAAGTATCTGACCATTGCTCTCTTTCCATGCGTGACGTCCTTGCCCTGAATACAAGACATTCTGTACAGGAACATAAATAACGCCCATCACAGGTACACCATTTTCTACCAATGCGATATTGACGGTAAACTCGCCATTTCGGCGAATAAACTCTTTCGTACCATCTAACGGATCAACCAGCCAATAGCGCTGCCAGTTTTTCCGTTCTTCCCATGCTGGTGGATCTTCTTCTGATAACAAGGGGATATCAGGCGCAATCCGCAACAATCCCGATTTAATGATCTGGTGAGCGGCAATATCCGCTACAGTAACAGGTGAATCATCCATTTTATGTTCTACTTTCAACGGTTGCCCAGCCTGATAAACCTCCATGATCGCCGCGCCTGCTTCCCGTGCCAATTGGCAGATCTGTTGTAGCATCATACACCTCTGCGTTCATTGTTTAGCTATCCCCTCATGTTTTCAAATTGCAACTTTTTGGTTGTACTGCAAATTGAAATCTATTTTGGGTATACCACCTTAAGCTATATTTTTAGCGTATTTTTTAATGGAATAGTGAATACTTTATTCTTCTATCATTCCCAAATACACGTAAAAAAATAGCCGGCTAACCGGCTATTTGCTTAATTATCAATATAATTACAGTTCAAAGAATTACAGATCAAAAAAATTACAAGATTTCCAGTAATTCTACTTCAAAGATCAACGTGCTATAAGGAGGAATGGACGCACCTGCACCACGCTCACCGTAAGCCAGATTGTGAGGGATGTACAGTTCCCACTTAGAACCTACTGGCATCAAAGTCAACGCTTCAATCCACCCCGGGATCACGCCGCTGACAGGAAATTCTGCTGGTGTACCGCGCTGTACTGAGCTATCAAATACAGCGCCATCAATCAGACGACCAGTATAATGAACACGAACACGATCGGTACGGGCAGGAATAGCGCCATCACCTTGTGTCAGGACAGAAAATTGCAGACCAGACTCAGTGCTGCTTACACCTTCACGCTGAATGTTTTCTGCCAGGAATTTTTTGCCTTCTTCCGCCATAACCTGCTGACGTTCACGACGAACGTTATCAGCACGTTCATGTATCTCACGTAGCGCACGATGCAGTTCTTCTACAGGAATAACAGGAGAACGGCTTTCCAACGCATCACATAACCCTGCTAATAGTGCTTCTGGTTCCAACCCTTGTAAGCCAGATTCCTGTAATTGTTGACCAACCTGCAAACCAATACCGTAACTCGCACGCGCTTCAATAGACTCAAAAGAAGGTTTTGTCATGAAAATACCTGTTATTAAATAAATGAAGGCTCAAGCATAACAGCACTGCCTAGATGGGTAAACGCGTGAAGGGAATCAATAATAGCGTGAGATACCAATTACTGACGTATAACTACTACCACGTCCTTATATTTGAGGAATAAAACAAACCTGTTATTTTCAAAGGATTGGATGGAACCACTGCCCACTCATTATTAATGACCTCTATAGTTAGAACAGATCAGAGTGGGTTCCCATTCGCTCGAATCGAAGCAGATCATCAGTAATTTTGTAGATAAGAATCCAATCTGGTTCTATGTGAGCATCTCGATAGCCTTTATAATTCCCTTGTAGCGGATGATCTTTATATATGGCTGGTAAAGGTAGCTCACTGTTACTTAAGAATCCCATCAGCTCTTTCAGCTTTCCTATATCCTTATGACGCTTCTGAGCCAATTTCACATCCCTCTGAAACTGGCCTGAATACTCAATTTCCCGTTGTTTCATGGCTGTCAGATACCCAACCCAACTGATTAAATAGATCATCAGCATCTTTCGCTTTATGGATATCTATGCCTTTCTCACTGTCAGCAATAGTTTTAGCAGTCAGCTCGTTAGGAATACGCATATCAAACGGCAGTGCCTTTTCCTTGGCTACTTTGGTCAGTGTTATACGTATCAGATCAGACACGGTTAACCCCATGTCAGCAAGTACTTCGGCAGCCTCATTTTTTAGTGTCTCATCTATACGAGCACGAACAAACGCATTTGCAGCCATATTAAACCTCCTATATTGGTTGATAATTAGACTGTAGCTCAATTGAGCCACACAATCAAATATGGATTCATATTAACCAAAATATGCTGACTATACCTGAATCATCACCTATGTGGGTATAGATAGGTCATTTTGCGATGAAATTAGTATTTAAATTTAACATGTAAATTTTATTTATTTGATGGGAGAATTTGTATTATCAGAACCAGAATTAATTTCTTGCTCTATTTGTTTAGGAAGATGTGAGTTTATGCAAACGTACTGGAACTGCAATGGTAATAGGTATGATCCGAATGAAGAAAATGGGAGTATTAATTATTCATAATTAAAAACACAAACCGCGTTATTTTCAACGAGGTTTGTCAGAAACAACAAAAAACGCTGGCAATGCCAGCGTTTTTTGTTGTCACATGTTCTTCAGCTAATCAGGGATTAAGCTTCTGGAACGATGTTAACGTTCAACTGTGCGAATACATCGCTGTGTACTTGGAAGTGAACTTCATGCTCACCAACAGTACGCAGAACACCGTTAGGCAGGCGAACTTCGCTCTTAGATACTTCAACGCCAGCTGCAGTAACTGCATCAGCGATGTCACGAGTACCGATAGAACCGAACAGTTTGCCTTCGTCACCCGCTTTAGAAGCGATGGTGACAGCGCCCAGTGCACTGATTTTCTCTGCACGAGCTTGCGCTGCGGTCAGAACGTCAGCCAGTTTAGCTTCCAGTTCAGCACGGCGAGCTTCAAAGAATTCGATGTTTTTCTTAGTTGCAGGAACAGCTTTGCCCTGTGGTACTAAGAAGTTACGGGCATAACCCGCTTTAACGTTAACTTGGTCACCCAGGCTACCCAGGTTCGCTACTTTATCAAGCAGAATAACTTGCATTACCTTATCCTCTCAAAGTCATTAATGGACTGAGCCTATTACTGATGGCGATCAGTGTAAGGCAACAGAGACAGATAGCGTGCACGCTTGATAGCACGAGCGAGCTGACGCTGGTATTTTGCACGAGTGCCAGTAATACGGCTTGGTACAATTTTACCACTTTCGGTGATGTAGTTTTTCAGCGTAGCAATATCTTTATAATCGATCTCTTGTACGCCTTCCGCGGTAAAGCGGCAGAACTTGCGACGACGGAAATAACGTGCCATTTGGCTAGTCTCCAGAATCTATCAATTCAATCTGCTCGGCATGAAGAACCAGTTTGCTAAGACCATTACGCCCATAATGGGAATTAATGAATCCTGAAACGGTTATTCGACTGCCGACCGTTATACTGTGAGTATGTTCCTGTAACAACTGTCCGCTGGCAATTACGGGCATTCTGCACCATGACTGCCTGCTGAATCCGGCTTCCTGTTGCTGTGAACGATGTTCAAGCACAAACTGACAATGTGGAATACCAGATGGACTGACTTTTCGTATCGGTGCCTTGCATACTGTGCCAGAGAGCACCAAACGATTGGTTGTCACGGTAATTACTCTTCAGAATCCCCAGCTTCATCAGCATCATCAGCATCATCAACCAGGCCTTCTTCCAGGACCAGATCACGGCTGCGACGTTCGTCTTTAGCCTTAACCATTGGTGATGCTTCAGTTACTGCGTGCTTAACGCGCATAACCATGCTGCGGATAACGGCGTCGTTGAAGCGGAAGTTAGTTTCCAGCTCATCAATCGCTTCTTGTGGCGCTTCAACGTTCATCAGAACGTAGTGAGCCTTGTGCAGTTTGTTGATTGGGTAAGCCAGTTGACGACGACCCCAGTCTTCCAGACGATGAATCTGACCTTGCGCGTTAGTGATAGTCGCACTGTAACGCTCGATCATGCCCGGAACCTGTTCGCTTTGGTCAGGATGGACCATAAAAACGATTTCGTAATGACGCATTAGCATTGCTCCTTACGGATTATTCAGCCTCCTGTCAGGGTCAGCCGTGGCCCATGGAGGCAAGGAACGTGTTTAGTACGGCTGAAAAATTGACGCGTCACTATACCCACACACAAAAAAAAACTCAAGGTCCGGGTAGAGAAAAGCACATTTATTCTTCTTTCAAATCATTCGAGGCAGACAAATGACAAATAATTACAGGACACTTCTCTGGCGCACGATTTCAAACAAGCATACCCCTGTCGCTACCGATACGTTCAAAGAAGAGACTGAACCCGCCATTGGAATACTGATCAATTCATCACAATGATCGCGAGTCAATCGGCGCATGCCTTCACCTTCCGCCCCCATCACCAGGGCCATTGGGCCAGTCAGCTTACTCTCGTATAAAGCATGCGTGGCTTCGCCGGCAGTTCCGACAACCCAGATATTGTGCTCTTGCAGTAAACGCAATGTCCGGGCAAGGTTAGTAACGCGAATCAGCGGAACACTTTCTGCGGCACCACAGGCAACTTTTTTGGCTGTCGCATTCAATTGTGCAGAACGATCACGGGGAACAATAACCGCATCAACCCCCGCAGCGTCCGCTGTACGCAAGCAAGCCCCCAGATTATGTGGATCGGTAACACCGTCTAGTACCAGCAAGAATGGGCGATCCGACCGGGATAACAAATCCGGCAAATCATTTTCCTGATACTGACGTCCCGGTTTGACTCGTGCGATGATTCCTTGATGGACAGCACCTTCCGTTTGGGCATCCAGCCATTGGCGATTGGCAATTTGTACCGCAATACCGATACTTTCCAATTCCTGCAATAATGGCGTTAAACGGCGATCTTCACGCCCTTTCAACATATAAACTTCCATGAAACGTTGTGGATCGCTCTCCAGCAAGGCTTTAACGGCATGGATACCGTAGATAATTTCACTCATGACTGACTGACACCTAACTTACTGATATCTTATAAGATACTGAAAATAGTGGGCGGTAGAATCCGCCCTGATTTACGATTGTATGGACTCATTTTTACGGACTAATCTTTACTGATAATCACTCTGCGCTTTTTTTCGCACGTTTCGCTTTCAGTTTTGCCGTGATTTTCTTAGTCTTACTTGACGGTTTTTTCTTTTTGCCTTGATCAGAATTACTTGGCTTAGACGCTTTAGGCTTTTCCGAACTTTTCTTTTTACGGAAACCGCTATCTGGCTCAAAATTGACTGATTTTTTATGATCACGACCTTTTTTACCATTTTTACGCTCTGGCGTAATTTTTTTCGCCTTATCACGGGCTGTCTTACCCTGATTACGCGCTTTACGAGTCGTTGAAAGCAAAGCAAAATCGATATTACGCTCATCCATGTGAACTGCTTCCACACGGATCTCCACCTCATCACCGAGACGATAAGTTTGCCCGGAAGATTCACCAATCAAGCGCTGACCAACATTATCATATCGGTAATAATCGTTATCCAACTTCGAAACATGCACCAAGCCGTCAATGAACAAATCATTCAAGCGAACAAAAAAACCAAAGCCTGTTACGCTGGTAATCAATCCGGTGAAAACATTACCTACCTGATCTTGCATGAAATCACATTTCAGCCAGTCTGCCACATCCCTTGTCGCTTCATCAGCACGACGCTCGGTCATGGAGCAATGGTCGCCCAATTGCAACATGTGTTCCATGTCGTTGTGCCAACCCCCGGTTGGGGTCCAGCGATGCTCCGCAGCACTATTTTTTTGTACGGGTTCTTTTTGTGCCAACTCTTCTTGTGCCAACAAATACTTGATAGCCCGATGCAGAGCCAAATCAGGATAGCGGCGGATTGGCGAAGTAAAGTGAGAGTAAGAGCGTAATGCCAAACCAAAGTGTCCCCGGTTTTCCGGTTCGTAAATCGCCTGCTTCATGGAACGCAACAACATGGTTTGCAGTAATTCGCGATCCGGCCTGTCGGCAACTTCTTTCATCAATTGCGCATAATCTTTCGGATCTGGCGTCATGCCACCCAACAAGCTCAACCCTAACTCGTTGAAAACCGAACGCAAGTTCAGAATACTCTCTTCTTTTGGTCGATCATGGATACGATATAACGCAGGTTCGTGGTGTTTTTCAACAAAGCGAGCAGCCGCAATATTTGCCAAAATCATACACTCTTCGATAAGTTTATGCGCATCGTTGCGTACAACAGGTTCAATGCGATCAATACGACGCTCTGCATTAAAGATGAACTTGGCTTCTTCTGATTCAAACGAAATGGCTCCGCGCTGTTCACGTGCCTGCTCCAGTGCTTGATAAAGCTCATGCAGATGCTCAATATGCTTCACCAGCGGCTTATAGTGATCACGCAACTCTTGATCGCCCTGCAAAATCTTCCAAACTTTTGTATAGGTCAAACGGGCATGTGAATTCATCACTGCTTCGTAAAACTTATAGGAAGATAGTTTGCCCTGAGCAGAAACGGTCATCTCGCATACCATACACAGGCGATCAACCTCTGGATTGAGGGAGCACAATCCATTAGACAGTACTTCTGGCAGCATAGGTACGACTTGGGACGGGAAATAGACCGAGTTACCACGGCTGCGTGCTTCTGTATCCAAAGCCGTTTGCGGGCGAACATAGTAACTGACATCCGCAATCGCTACCCATAATCGCCAACCACCGCCGCGTTTTCTTTCGCAAAATACCGCATCATCAAAATCACGGGCATCTTCGCCATCAATTGTTACCAGCGGTAATTCACGTAAATCTACACGACCTTGTTTGGCAGATTCCGGCACATTTTCATCCAAATCAGCGACCTGTTTTTCTACCAGTGGTGGCCAGCTATGTGGAATTTCATGGGTACGCAGAGCAATTTCAACCGCCATGCTCGTTCCCATAGTTTCGCCCAGTACTTCAACAATTTTACCGATGGCTTTCGTGCGGCGGGTCGGGCGATTTGTTAATTCAACCACCACGACATTACCCATTCTCGCTCCGCAGATTGTTTCTTTTGGGATCAAGATATCAAAACACAGACGACTATCATCAGGAACGACAAACCCCATGCCAGCGTCTATAAAGTACCGGCCAACAATTTGGCTGCATTTGGGTTCCAAAACCCGCACGATACGTACTTCAATGCGACCTTTTCTGTCTGGCCGCAAAGGTTGCGCCAGTACAACATCCCCATGGATCGCCATTTTCATCTGTTCGGCGGACAGGTAAAAATCTTCTTTGTGGCCTTCCACACGCAGAAAGCCATAGCCATCACGGTGTCCAATCACTGTGCCTTTCAATAAATCCAATCGCTCTGGCAATGCGTAACATTGACGACGGGTAAAAACCAATTGTCCATCGCGTTCCATTGCCCGCAAACGACGGCGCAATGCTTCTTGTGCATCTGGAGTGGTTAACTGAAGTTCTTGTGCTAATTCCTGACGGTTTACTGGAGTGGTGTGTTTAGAAATGATATCCAAGATGTATTCACGGCTTGGAATAGGAGATTCGTATTTTTCAGCCTCTCGTTCCTGAAAAGGATCTTTTGACATCGTCATTCCTCTATTGTCATCAGCAAGCTGTTTATCCCCTTGCTTCACTTAACCAAAAGCAATTGATAAAGGGGACGATTGTCTTTGACCATATCGGCCAAAGTATGTTTATCCAACTCTTCCAAAAAATTTTCTACCGCTTGATTCAAGGCTGATTTTAAGCGACATGCAGGCGTGATTTGACAGGCACTACAGTTAACCAATGAAAGCGGTTCCAATGAGCGAACCACATCACCAATTCTGATCTCGTTGGCAGGTTTACCTAAACTGATGCCGCCATTTTTTCCTCTGACAGCATTCACCAATCCTAAGTGACTCAGTTGATTGATGATCTTTACCATATGGTTACGTGAGATATCATAAACTTCAGCAACTTCTGTAATACTCGTCATTTGGCCTTCTGGTAAAGAAGCCATATAAATCAAGGCACGCAATCCATAGTCGGTAAAACTGGTTAACTGCACACTCACCTCTGGGAGACTGAATATAACGGAATTTATTTGGAACCAAAAAATATATGTTTATTGGTTTTCGTTAGTTACTCATCATTATGTGGGTATTTTAAAAATTAAGCAAAACAGGAGACTCGCTTATTTATCTCTTATTATTTTGCTTTAATAAATAAAAAATAAAAATAGCTAAGGCAATTTCCTAAAAACAAAAACCGGGCATTAAGCCCGGTTATGTATACTTAAAAGATTAATCTATCTATTAAGCATCAAATGGATCACGCAGGATCATGGTTTCTGCACGATCTGGGCCTGTAGAAATAATATCAACAGGAACGCCCGTCAGCTCTTCTACACGTTTGATGTAGTTCAATGCTGCTTGTGGCAATTGGCTGTGATCTTTCACGCCAAAAGTGCTTTCATCCCAACCTGGCAGGGTTTCATAGACTGCTTCAAGACCTTCCCAGTTTTCTGCTGCCAGTGGCGTCGTGTCAATGACAGAGCCATCAGCCTGACGGTAGCCAATGCAGATCTTCACTTCTTTCAGGCCATCCAGTACATCCAGTTTGGTCATGCAGAAGCCAGACAGAGAGTTGATTTGGATCGCGCGACGGATAGCGACGATATCCAACCAACCAGTACGACGGCTACGGCCTGTGGTTGCACCAAATTCCTGACCTTTCTCACGCAGGTATTCACCTGTTTCATCAAACAACTCAGTTGGGAATGGACCTGCACCTACACGGGTAGAGTAAGCTTTGATGATCCCCAGTACATAATCAACATAACGTGGACCCAGACCGGAACCCGTTGCAACACCGCCCGCGGTGGTATTGGAAGAAGTCACATAAGGATAAGTACCGTGGTCAATATCCAGCAAAGTACCCTGAGCACCTTCGAACATCACAAGCTCACCTTTCTGAGTTGCTTTGTAAAGCAGGTCAGAAACGTCAACTACCATGCCAGTCAGAATATCGGCAACAGCCAAAATGTCATCCAATGTTTTCTGGTAATCAACGGCGGGTTCTTTATAGTAGTTAACCAACTGGAAATTGTGGTAATCGATGATTTCTTTCAGTTTGATAGCAAAATCTTCTTTATCAAACAGATCGCCGACACGCAGACCACGACGTGCGACTTTGTCTTCATATGCAGGGCCGATACCACGGCCTGTTGTACCAATCGCCTTGGCACCACGCGCTTTTTCGCGGGCGTTATCCAATGCAACATGGTAAGGCAGGATCAGCGGACAAGCTTCAGAAATAAGCAAGCGCTCACGTACAGGAACCCCACGTGATTCAAGCTCTTTCATTTCTTTCATCAAAGCATCTGGTGCTAAAACGACCCCATTTGCGATAATGCTAATGACATTTTCACGTAAGATCCCAGATGGGATTAAGTGGAGAACGGTTTTTTCACCGTTGATGACTAGTGTATGGCCCGCGTTGTGGCCCCCTTGATAACGAACTACGTACTTAGCTCGTTCAGTCAGCAAGTCGACGATTTTACCCTTGCCCTCGTCACCCCATTGGGTGCCCAATACGACAACGTTCTTACCCATTTCAAAAGTTCACTCGGTTGCTTAAAAATGGATTCTATCATCTCATTTAGCACCTTTCAGTATTTTTTGTTACTTCTGTTATTTCGTTTAGTCATATAAACGAACTACCAAGTAAATATTGGGAATGGAAAAAGTATACAAAAAAGCCACTATATATTTTTTTACAGTGGCTTAGGAGACGACCAGACACGCTGGTCGCTGTAGATTTATTTTATCAATTAACGTGACTGAAGGCTATTTTCCTGTCAAAACCACTTAATCATTCGCATGATGAGGCTGCTTAGATGGCTCTTTCATATAACGGAAGAAATCGTTATCTGGACTGAGTACCATCACATCATTATTTTTGAAGCTCTTCTCGTAAGCACGCAAGCTACGGATAAATGAGTAGAACTCAGGATCCTGATTGAACGCATCAGCAAATAGTTTAGTGGCTTCTGCATCACCTTCACCACGTAAAGCCAATGCCTGACTTTGTGCTTCTGCCCTAATTTCAGTTGCTTTTTTATCTGCAGTAGCTTTGATCTTCTCAGCTTCTTCCAAGCCTTCTGAACGCAGAAGACGAGCCTCTGCTTCACGGTCAGCACTCATACGCTGGTAAATGGATTCTGAAATTTCCTGTGGCAGGTTGATCTGTTTGATACGAACGTCAACAACCTCAATACCTAACGCAGCCATGCTGCTTGGGTTAATGTCTGGTTGCTTGCTTTTCGTCTCTTTTTCAACCAAAGCAGCAGCAGATGCGATCTCACTATCGGCATCCGTTGTCCCACCTTCTTCATAAGTTCCCTGATTCAGGGCATTGCGCACATCTGTAGTTAAAGTACCGCGAGAATCAGTCACAATGCCTTTTACATTAAGACGACCAATTTCAGAACGCAAACGGTCACTGAATTTACGTCTCAGCAACATTTCTGCTCGAGAAATATCACCGTTACCTGTTGCCAGATAGTAACGACTGAAATCATTAATGCGCCACTTCAAGTAGGAGTCAACGATTAGGTCTTTATTTTCACGTGTCAAGAAACGGTCAGCCTTGATATCCATAGTTTGAATACGGGCATCAAGTGTTTTGACTGTTTCCACAAACGGAATTTTAAAATGTAGGCCCGGATCATAAATGACCGGTTTATTCTCTGCGTCACGTACAACTTTACTAAAACGCAGTACAATGCCACGCTCGCCTTCTTTCACAATAAAGATTGATGAATAGAGAACAACCAATACCGCGATAATCGCAACAATTAATGAATTACGCATAATTATGGTCTCCCTACTCTAATCATATCACCACGCGAGTTATCGCTACTGTTATAAGTATTCGATTCCGGTCGTTGTGTCGATTGACTCTGATGAATCACCTTCTTGACCGCCGCGTTAGTGGATGCTTTTTGCTGCATTTGCGTCTGATCATTCACTGCTTGATCTAATGGCAACAGCAGCACGTTGTTACTCTTCTCGTTTGCAATGATTTTACGTGTATTGCTCAACACACGCTCCATCGCCTCAATATACAGGCGTTCGCGAGTAATCTCCGGGGCTGCCTTATATTCAGGCAAGATTTTGGCAAAACTTGCCACTTCACCCTTAGCATTCAATACTGAGCTAACTTTATAAGCTCTGGCATCTTCAATAATACGTTGTGCTTCACCGCTCGCTTTAGGTAGTACTTCGTTTTCGTAAGCACGGGCTTCACGAATGGTTTGCTGCTTTTGTTCGCGTGCGGCAATTACATCATCGAACGCAACCTTAACTGCTTCTGGCGGACGAGCAGTCTGGAAGTTTACATCGACCACCGTAATACCCATATTGTATGGACGGATAGTTTCTTCCAGTACCTTCTGAGTATCGTTACGAACAACAGTACGCCCTTCCGTCAGATTTGTTTCCATTGAGTGTTTGCCAACAACACCGCGGACAGCACTGTCTGTAGCTTGACGAAGACTATTATCGGGGTTGGTAACATTGAAGAGATAAGCTACCGGATCAGTAACACGGTATTGAACGTTCATTTCAGCTACTACAACGTTTTCATCCGAAGTCAGCATGGCACCAGATGTTGCCAGATCGCGAACAGATTCGACGTTAACGGCTCGCACTTGATCGATAAACGTCATTTTCCAGTTCAAGCCAGGCTGAACAAGGTGACTGAATTTACCCAATCGAGTAACCACGCCACGTTCTGTTTCTTTAATCGTATAGAAACCACTTACAACCCAAACAACAACTGCAGCAGCAACGGCAAGACCAATAAGACGCCCGCCAAATTTAGAGTTCTGTTCAGAGCCATTCCCACCTTTGTTTCCACCGAGACCACCGAGTTTTTGGCTCAGTTTACGGAACAGATCATCGAGATCAGTTGCCCCGCGGTTACTACCACCTTTATTATTGCCGCTGGAGTTGCCGCCATTATTATTGCTGCTTCCCCACGGGTCGCGGTCCTGTCCGTTATTACCGGGCTGATTCCACGCCATGTTTTAGCTCCACTTTTTAGTTTTACTGGTTTTTCAGAGGTGACTGCTCTCCACCCGAATGGGTGAGGCTTCCCACTTCACAGGCAGCTGCCTGTCCCTAACAGGTATGACAGCGGCCTCAGAGGGCAGAAACGACGAACTTCATCGTTTTTGTAAGCAACCAATATTATTGGGTGATACCTTTGACAGTGCTAATCCTGTCACTGCAATTCTGGCACAATCATTTCATCACCGCCATTTCATCTCTGTTACTCTATAACGATAAGTACCCTGAAATGGCGGATAAAATGATACCTTGTTTGTTGTCTTGCGCCAATCAATCAGACAACATAGTCTGGCAAATTAGGTTCTTGTTTACACAAACGGCACCAATCAACCATTGGCATCCTGACTTCAACACCAACCTGACCATCATCTTCCATCCATTCGCATTCAATGGCCTGAAGCTGATAAAAGCGGCTGCGCAGACGCCCTGCTTCAGGTGGGAGATGCAATTTATAGTGCGCTATTTCACCTGAAAGACGCTCGGTCAACGCTTGCAATAACAGGGGAATACCTTCACCGGTTTGTGCAGATAACCACACTCTGATCGGCCGATTTTCTTCATCACGATCAATACGGGGAATAAAATCTTCCAACATATCGATTTTATTCATCACCAGTAACGAAGGAATCTCGTGAGATTCAATCTCTTCAAGGACACTGTCAACAGCGATAATGTTTTCATCAAGACGATTATCTGCCGCATCAACAACATGCAACAGCAACCTCGCCTGCCGGGTTTCCTGCAAAGTCGCCTTGAACGCAGCCATCAGATCATGCGGTAAATGGCGGATAAAACCTACTGTATCAGCCAAAACAACAGCACCGACATCATTCACGCTTATCCGGCGCAATGTCGGATCTAGGGTAGCAAAAAGCTGATCAGCCGCATAAACTTCAGCTGAAGTTATTTTATTAAATAGACTGGATTTCCCTGCATTAGTGTAACCGACAAGAGAAACTGTTGGGATATCGGCTTTATTGCGTGCCTGACGCCCCTGTTCACGCTGTTTCTCTACTTTGTTGAGACGTCCCAAAATCTGTTTGATTTTGTCACGCAACATACGGCGGTCACTTTCTAACTGGGTTTCTCCAGGCCCACGCAGCCCGATTCCCCCTTTTTGGCGTTCAAGGTGAGTCCAGCCCCGAATCAGACGGGTGGACAAGTGACGCAATTGTGCCAATTCGACTTGTAACTTGCCTTCGTGTGTCCTTGCCCGCTGGGCAAAAATATCCAGAATCACTCCCGTGCGATCAACGACACGGCATTGGCACAAGCGCTCAAGATTACGTTCCTGAGCAGGGCTAAGGGCATGGCTAAATAACACCACATCTGCACCACTGTTTTTGACAGCTTCAGCAATTTCCTCTGCCTTGCCCTCTCCGACAAAATATTTCGGATGAGGCGCCTTCCGGCTTCCCGTTACAATCTGCACAGGAGAAACATCTGCGGAAGTTACCAATGACTCGAATTCACTGAGATTTTCCGTATCTTTTTCCTGTGAGAAGAAAACATGCACCAGAACGGCTAACTCTCCGCCTTCATAACGATCAAACAACGGTGCAACCCCTCAGGCTAAGTAAAAACCCAATAAGAAAAAACATAGGTAAAGTCTCCCTACCTATGTTTTATTTACGTCAGGCACGGCCGCTGATTTACTCAGCGCCATCACTTTCTTGTTGTGCTGCTGTGCTAGTGCCAGCATGATAATTTCCAACTCCAGTCGGCGCATTCTGGTTGTTACCATGATGAGATACCGGACGGGAAGGCACAACAGTCGAGATGGCGTGTTTATAAACCATCTGGCTAACCGTGTTTTTCAGTAAAATGACAAATTGGTCAAAAGATTCAATCTGACCCTGTAATTTGATGCCATTGACCAAATAAATAGAAACCGGGACCCTTTCACGCCGTAAAGCGTTCAGGAATGGATCTTGCAAAGATTGCCCCTTAGCCATTCTATATTTTCCTTATTTTGTTGTTTTTAACTAAGAACCGATTGGTTCGAAAAAGTAACTACTCAAAAATGATACTTTGTACTGATCAATTGTACACAATCAATGAATTTATGTACTAATAACCTTCATGATTGTATTTAAGGCTTGTTTAGGTTGATCGCTATCCAACCAGGTCACATTGCTCCAACTTCTGAGCCACGTGATCTGACGCTTCGCCAACTGGCGTGTCGCACAGATACCACGATAAACCATCTCATCATGAGATATTTCGTCCGCAAGATAAGACCACATCTGACGATAACCAACACAACGAATGGAGGGTAAATCTGTATGCAAATCCTTACGAGCATAAAGCGCTTTCACTTCATCTTCAAACCCTGATTTGATCATTTGTTCAAAACGAGCCGCGATGCGCTGATGCAAAATTTCACGATTTGCTGGCGCGATCGCAAATTGATGAACTCTATAAGGCAGCACTTCCCCTGATATTTCAGTTAATTCCGTTAAAGTTTTACCCGAAATCCGAAAAACTTCCAGTGCTCGAGTAAGGCGTTGTGGATCATTAGGGTGAATTCTTACAGCAGAAACCGGATCAATTTCCTGTAATTGCCGATGCAATGCATTCCATCCAAGTTCCGCCGCCTGTTGCTCAATCTGAATCCTAATTTCTGGATCTGCAGAAGGCAAAGGCGATAATCCTTCCAGCAAGGCTTTGAAATATAGCATGGTTCCACCAACCAGGAGTGGAATTCTCCCAGCAGCGGTGATTTCTGCCATTTCTTGTAATGCATCACGGCGAAAATCAGCCGCAGAATAAACTTCGGCAGGATCAAGAACATCGATCAAACGATGAGGTGCCAGTGCCTGCTCTTCTGCGGAAGGTTTTGCTGTCCCAATATCCATTCCACGATAAATCAACGCAGAATCAACGCTGATTAATTCAACAGGAAGATGCTGACGCAAGGCGATCGATAATGCCGTTTTCCCGGAGGCCGTCGGCCCCATGATAAAAATGGCTGTCGGCAGATGTTGAGTTTTTAAATCACTCATGATTAAGAAGTGCCACCACTGCTTGTAGATCAATTAACTGTAATAACCCATCCGGTGGCGATCCCACCAGTTGAGGGCAAAGACGCTCGACATCAGCCAAAAGCTGGACGGCTTGCGCGACGTTCCACATTTCATGCTCGCTACCCACGTGACGGGAAAGCCAAATGGCAACCTGCTCAGCAGAAGCCGCTGGTTGTTCCCCTAGATAACCCAACAGCTCCGGCAAGAGTTTCGGCAGGTTCTGTTGTCGCAAAGGCAACGATACCGCATGAATGGTTACTTTTCCATGCGTGACTGTCGATTCAATGCCAAAAGTCTTTAACAGGTCACTATTCTGCTTCAATACATTCATTTCTGACTGATTGAGAGCTAGTTTCAGTGGGATCAATAGCGGCTGAGATTTTAGCCCTTGCTCCCCCGGAGTCAGTTGTGCCTGTTTCAACCAGCGTTCAGCCACTGGCAGAGAAAGCAGCCCAATTCCCAATGGGGATTCGATCAAAGCATAACAACCTGCATAGATACACAATACTTTTCCGAAACTATATTTTCCCTGCCCTGCTTGCACTGATCTAGTAAGGATAGATGTAGTAAGGACAGATGCAGCAGGAACAGATGCCGGATTGGAAGCCGGCGCGCTCGGTGATGGAGAAATTCTTTCCGATTTGGGTATATCTTTTCTCAGAAGAGTGCTTTCCCGTTGATCTTTTTCTGGAAATAACGGACGTTTTTCTTCCGGTGAAAGCTGCATTAACTTCTGGTACAACTCACCCTGCTTTTTCTGGTAGTTTTCCCCATGATGCATGTGCTGTGCGCCACTGCCACCATGATCCTTGCTGCCATCATGATGCTCATGATGTTGTGAAAATACGGCATCTGCCTGTACTACACGATTTACACGATTACGGAGAAAATGGTTTTCTCCCGCAGAAGGACGGTTTTCCGGCACCCAGCTTGCAGCAGTCTCTTGACAGCCAAGCTCCAACTCATCTCCTGCTCTGCGTTGTTTAAGTACCGCAGCCACTCCTTGGTAAATAAAATCATGCACCAAGCGAGCCTGATGGAAACGTACCTCATGTTTGGCTGGATGCACATTGACATCCACTTGGTGCGGATCGATTTCGAGATACAAAACATAAGCAGGCTGTTGTTCACCCTGAATCAAGTCCTGATAAGCTTGACGAATCGCATGATTAATCAGACGATCCCGCATCATGCGTCCATTAACATAGCAATATTGAATATCGCTTATTGCCGTGGCATTCACAGGATCAGCAACCCAACCCTTAATAGACAACGAATCATGCTGCCATGACAGCGCCAATGCCTGCTGCACAAACGCTGCCCCACAAATGGCCAATAAGCGTTTCTCATGCTGAGACTCATCTTTAGCAGGACGATACTGGCGAACCAATTTTCCATTGTGATTCAGATTGATGGCGATATCCAACCGTGCCAGAGCTATCCGGCGCACCACTTCATCAATATGACCAAATTCTGTTTTTTCCGTTCTCAGAAATTTTCGGCGGGCAGGTGTGTTATAAAACAGATCCAACACTTCAACCGTTGTCCCCACAGGATGAGCGGCAGGTTTCACCGTGACTTCCATATCACGGCCTTCTGCATAAGATTGCCACGCTTCTGTCTGGCTTTCAGGGCGGGAAGTTAATGTCAGCCTTGAAACAGAACTGATACTAGCCAGAGCTTCCCCACGAAACCCCATACTGACAATCGCTTCCAAATCATCCAATGAAGCTATTTTACTGGTTGCATGGCGCGCCAATGCCAGAGTCAAATCCTGCTGGCTAATGCCACAGCCATTATCACGAATCCGAATCAGCTTTGCGCCACCCCGTTCAATATCTATGTCAATGCGGGTTGCACCGGCATCAAGGCTATTTTCCACCAATTCTTTCACTACAGAAGCAGGACGTTCAACCACTTCACCGGCAGCAATCTGGTTTGCCAATTGCGGGGGTAATATCTTGATAGCCATATTTAACCTTACTTACAATTTAGAGCCTATCGCAATTTAGAACCTACCGAGCCTATTTTGACAGACATACATTGGTTACTTTGGCACAGCCTATTTATCTCGGCTCCGCCTGTAATGGGTTAGCCAGAAAATAGTGACGCAATCCCAAATGAATGGCTTGTGCCAATTTTTCTTGATACTGATTGGAACCTAATAACCCTTCTTCAGACAAGTTACTGATAAAACCCGTTTCGACTAAAATGGACGGGATATCCGGCGAACGCAACACGCCAAGGCTGGCGTGTTCTGGCGTACGCTTATGCAGGGAACCAATTTTAGATAACTGGTTCAACACTTGCATAGCAACGTCATAGCCAACCCGCTGGGAATGCCCAAATTGCAAATCCAACACCGCCTGACTCAGATAAGGATCAGTGCCATTGGCGAGGGCATTTCCCGCCCCTCCCAATAATTCCGATTGTTTCTCATGCTGCTCCAGCCAATTCCCCAATTCACTGTTTGCACGACGGTTAGAGAGCACCCAGACAGAAGCACCTCTGGCGCTGTGATTAGGAGCTGCATCCGCATGAATCGAGACCAGCATATTGGCTTTATGCTTACGGGCAACTTCAGAACGCCCAGCCACAGAGACAAAATAATCGCCGTTTCGCGTCAATACAGGCGTAAACATGGGATCATTACGCAAAAGGGCTTCCAGTTTACGGGCAACGCTATTAGTGACGTTTTTCTCTCTCAGCCCTCGTTGCCCAATCGCACCAGGATCTTGTCCACCGTGCCCCGCATCAATGGCGATAACAACCGTACGGCGTTCTATTTCTTTTCCCGTCATTGGCGCATTATTTGTAAGTAAATACTTACTTTCACTTTGTGAAATGTGTTTATTGGATACAGATGAATTTATCCCTGCTCCATTGGCTTTCAACGTCATCACTACTTGCGATTTATTACCAACATGTTTCACCGTGGAAATGGTCGTGGCCTTATGTGCCAACTCCAGCACCACCCGTTGATGATGTGCATCAGGTGATTGACTGGAACGTACCAGTTTTACCAGATTCTGATCAGATAAACGCATCGGCAATCCAGAAATTTTACTGGCTTGCCGAATGTCTACCACCACTCGTTCAGGAGAATGCAAAGGAAAGAATCGATAATCAGGATACCCGCCAACGAATTCCAACGTCACTATGGTCTTGGATGGACCACTATTCACATGAATATTCGACAACGTAGCCGCTGCTGCTGTCATAACCAACTGGTTCAACATGAAAGACAAAACACAGGCCATCACCCAATGGGCACGCCGATTTTTTATCACATTCACGAAAATATTCACGAAAAAGGCATTCATCATGGTTGGGTATTCCTTCATAAGGACTTCAAATTATCCAACAGACTTTCACCATATTCAGATAACGCAACAAAACGAGCCTGTCGCCCTTCACTGTCATAACTTAAGTGCAGCTCAATATCAGCATCAGGCAAAACACCCCCCCCCTGCTGAGGCCACTCCACCAAACAAATGGAATCCTGATGAAAATAATCACGAATCCCCATAAATTCCAGCTCTTCAGGATCCGCCAGACGGTAAAGATCGAAATGATAGACAGGCCGTGGTTGTAAGGTATAAGGCTCGACTAGCGTATAAGTTGGGCTTTTCACATGCCCCTGATGACCGAGGGCTTGTAAAAAACCACGACTGAACGTAGTTTTCCCCGCGCCAAGATCGCCGTATAAATAAATAACATAGCCACGATCGCCAACTGCCGCCACTGCATTACCCAATGCGACTGTAGCATCTTCATTTGGAAGTGATAAAATGAGTTCTTTCATCGAAAAATATCTATTTTGATTTATTGAATTAGAGACTAATCAGGTAGACATATCAGTTAAACAGCTTAACCAATAACCATAACATAATTCAGACATTACCATTTAGCATCTTCTACACTGCCGTAAGGTCACATACTACATTTTTTGTATTCAATCCCTACTGTGTTAAGCTAAATGCCTTCTTTCAGCAGTAATTTGATATTCCATGACAACCCCCCTCGATCTGAATCTTCTAGCAACAAATATCAAGCAATGGGGCCTTTCCCTTGGCTTCCAGCAAGTCGGCATCTGTGACACCGATTTATCGGCAGAAGAGCCAAAACTACAGGAATGGCTTGATAAGAAATATCACGGCGAAATGGACTGGATGGATCGTCACGGCATGATGCGTGCACGCCCTCATGAACTTCTGCCGGGAACTTTGCGGGTTATCAGTATACGCATGAATTATCTGCCCGCTAAGGCCGCGTTTGCCAGTACACTTAACAATCCGCAAATGGGTTATGTCAGCCGCTATTCGCTAGGCAGAGATTACCATAAACTGCTGCGTCAACGTCTCAAAAAACTGGGTGACAAGATTCAAGAATATTGTGACACTCATGAATATCAGGGAACGCTGAATTTTCGTCCTTTTGTCGATTCCGCCCCTATAATGGAACGCCCACTCGCAGAAAAAGCAGGGCTTGGATGGGTTGGTAAACACTCACTTATATTGAACCGTGAATCAGGTTCCTGGTTTTTTCTTGGTGAGCTGCTGGTTAACCTTCCCTTACCCATTGATGCTCCACAAGATGAGCAATGTGGACGCTGTGTAGCCTGTATGACAACTTGCCCAACGGGTGCTATTGTCGAGCCTTACACGATAGATGCCCGACGCTGCATTTCTTATCTGACTATTGAATTGGAAGGTGCTATTCCGGAAGAATTTCGTCCACTGGTGGGCAACCGGATTTATGGCTGTGATGATTGCCAGCTTATTTGTCCCTGGAACCGTTTTTCTCAATTGACGGATGAAGCCGACTTCAGCCCACGAGCAGCACTGCATACTCCTGAGCTACTAGATCTATTCAATTGGAGTGAGGAAAAGTTCCTGCGTATCACAGAAGGCTCGGCAATTCGCCGTATTGGATATTTACGCTGGCTACGCAACATTTCCGTCGCTTTAGGCAACGCGCCGTATCAAGCTGATATCGTGTTGGCGTTGGAAAAAAGAATCGGTTTAAGTGAAGTTTTGGATGAACATATCCACTGGGCTATAGCTCAACAAATGGTTCGCCGAAATGCTAATACAATTGAAGTTCAAACCTCACAACAAAAACGATTGATACGAGCAATAACCAAAGGATTACCCCGGGATGCTTAATAATCAGTCAGCTGAATTTATTGTCAAAAAAATCCTTTATCTCCTTGTGAATAAAATAGAAATACTTTTCTGATCAACTAACAAATAGAAAATGAATATTGATAACGATATTTTGAAATCAGATCAATTATTTCAATTAATCAATAAGTTAAGCTTTAACTATTATTTTAATAGATAAGTTAGAAAAGCCAAATACGAAATAGCCTCCTGTGGATAACTCTGTGTAATAAGACGAGCATCATCAGGTGACTCAATAGAGCGGTAATGTTAAATTCTGTGGATAAAAAACAAGAATTGAATTCTAGTAGAAAACACCAGAAATCAGCAGCAAAGTAATAGTCCACTCATCCATTCTAGACGCTAATGGAGAAATTTTCCTCTGCCTCTTCAAAAATGAGGCGGCATTATGAGCCTGTTGAAGTAAGATAGCAAGCGCTTTATGAACAATTTATTTTTGAGTGAAATTGTATTTTTAATAGGGAGTTATATTTGGGGTGAGATTAAGCTAAAACCGCAGGCTTACAATGATGATCATGGAGATACATTGCCTTCCCAGTGCCAACAAAAAAAGGACTTACTTTTTAACATAGTGATAATGAATAACAGATGGATTAACTTAATCAACGGAAGCTATGGTTCTAAGCTAGGTTTATTAAAATTCCACGGATTTAAGATATAGGAAATAATTAATGTAGAAAAGTAGTATGAAGAGAATTGGAGCGGGAAACGAGACTCGAACTCGCGACCCCAACCTTGGCAAGGTTGTGCTCTACCAACTGAGCTATTCCCGCGTCACTGATGGTTAACATGATTAACCTGAGATGCCTGAATGCTAATTTTGAGTTCGGCTAACGATATAACCCGTAAAACCTGCATATCAGGATATGGGCGCCATTATGAACATGTTCAGATAAGATGGCAACCCCTTTGCATCCACTCCCGCGCTAAACGCTCAAAAGACATTCGCCGGAGTTTGATACAAAAAAACCATACCATAACCTCAATAGTTATCTTGAATACTCAATAGCCGGAAATTAACATTAAATAAACAAATAACCAACATCTAACAAGATTTATGGTTGTCGTAAGTATTTTGTAGAAATAGATTAGCATCAATTTTGGTTGTTACTTAGATGATTATTCTCCTGAGAGAGGGTCAAAATTATGGCTCGATATTATCAATCTAAATTTGTCACGGGCACTGAAGCGCTGGTTGACCTTCTACTCGCTCAAGCTGAGCTAGATGAAATCCACAATCTCAACACAGCAGGATTTGTTTCGGGCTATCGTGGTTCACCTTTAGCCCGTTTAGATCAAACATTATGGCAACACAGCAAAGAACTTATCCAAGCCAAGATTCGTTTTCAGCCTGCTGTCAATGAAGATCTTGCTGTCAATGCATTGATCGGCACGCAAAAAGTCGAAACAGATCCTGACAGGCAGGTTAACGGTGTTTTTGGGATGTGGTACGGCAAAGGACCCGGCGTAGATCGTTCGGGTGATGCACTTAAACATGGCAATGCCTACGGTTCCTCTCCGCACGGAGGTGTGCTTGTTATCGCCGGAGACGATCATGGTTGTGTCTCTTCTTCCATGTCCCATCAATCTGATCTCGCAATGATGGCGTGGACTATGCCCATCTTACATCCTGCATCAATTGCTGATTATCGTGATGTCGGCTTATGGGGCTGGGCGGCATCACGTATAAGTGGTGCATGGTTTGGTTTTAAGGCAATCAGTGAAATTGTGGAAAGTGGTACTGCCATAGAAAGTAAGCCATTCCCTGATTATAAAATTCCGCAGGTTGACTCTGGCCCTGATGGGCTGCATTGGCGCTGGCCTGATCTTCCCGGCCCGCAAATTGAAAAGCGTTTGGCCTATAAACTGAAAGCCGTTGAAGATTTCGCTAAACTTAATCCCATTGATTACCTACTCGCCCCTTGCGGGCATCCACACGCTTTATTAGTCACTGTTGGCAAAGCCCACAAGGATGTTATGGAAGCCTTGCGTGTCGGAGGCTTAACGCCTTCAGAACTGGCCCAACAAGGCGTTGCCCTTCTCCATGTCCGCTTGGTTTATCCTTTATCACCACTTCTCAGCAAACTTGCCATTCAAGTCAATAATATTTTTGTCATTGAAGAAAAAGCGGCCATAGTTGAAATGCTGTTGGCACATCAATTGGTTAAATTACAAAAAAATACCAACCTGATAGGTAAGCATAACCATCTTGGTAAAAAATTGTTGCCCGCTGACGTTGAGTTACGCCCTTCACGGGTTGCCGCCCCACTTTCAGGATGGTTACAGCAATTCAATCTATTTCTTTCCGTGCCTCCGGAATGGTCCATAAATCCCATTCAGCACGATGCCGCTTTGCCAAAACGCACACCTTATTTCTGCGCTGGATGCCCTCATAGCACTTCAACACGCTTACCGGAAGGTAGCCAAGCCCAGATTGGCATAGGATGCCATGTCATGGCAGCGTGGATGGATCGCAACACCGGAAGCGGCCTCTTGCCTATGGGGGGAGAAGGTATCGACTGGATAGGACATGCTCCGTTTGTGAATCGCTCCCACGTCTTTCAAAATCTGGGAGATGGCACCTATTTCCATTCTGGTCACTTAGCTATTCGCCAATCAGTTGCCGCTGGGAGTCATATTACTTACAAATTGCTATTCAATGATGCCGTAGCAATGACAGGTGGGCAGCCGCTGGATGGGAATATAACCATATCGCAAATTGTTTCTTTGATGCTGGCAGAAGGTGTGAAAGAAGTGGTTATCGTGACGGATGATCTTGATAAATACAAAGGTAAAAATAGCCTTCCTGCCAATGTGAAACTCTATGAACGGGATTATCTCGAAGATGTACAAAAACGTCTTCGAGATATCGTTGGTGTAACCGTCATCATCTACGATCAAATCTGTGCCACGGAACTACGCCGTAAAAGAAAACGGGGCTTGATGCCAAAAGTGACGAGCCATGCCGTCATCAATGAATTGGTTTGTGAAGGATGTGGTGATTGTCAAATACAATCAAATTGCCTCGCCGTCATTCCGGTTAAAACGCTTTTAGGCACTAAACGTAAGATAGACCAACATATTTGCAACTCTGACCTCTCTTGCCTGAAAGGATTTTGTCCCAGCTTTATCACTGTCGAGAATGCCAATCCACGGGCAGATCTCAGCAAAATCATCCCACATACTGAGTTAGACAAAATTATCCACAAATTACCACTACCAACGCTGGCTTCTACCGAAACACCTTATGAAATCCTGTTAGCCGGTATCGGCGGTACAGGAATCATCACTGCTGGGCATCTGCTTGCAAATTCGGCACAATTGGATAATTGCTTCGTCAGTCTGCTGAATTTTACTGGTTTTGCTCAAAAGGGAGGGGAAGCCATAGCTCATGTTCGGTTATGCCATGATCAGGACAAACTGCACCAAGTCAGGATCGATCGCGGACGTGCCAATTTGATCATCGCCGCTGATTTAGTAGCAGCAACAGGACAAAACTCTCTGGAAGTGATGTCGAGGGGATCAACAAAATGCATATTGAACACCCACGAAACCCAAATCGGTACTATGCTTCGCACCCCTATGCTGAATTTGGATCATCGCAAAATGCTAGATGTCCTAAGTCAACACACACAGACATTACGCTCCATTGATGCAGAAATGATGGCTGCTCATCTAGTTGGTGACAGGAACCAAACAAATATCATATTAATTGGTTATGCTTGGCAACTCGGCAAAATCCCAATCACATTATCTTCCATTGATAATGTCATTCAAGAACTAGGCTCCTCCGCAGATCATGCCCGACGGGCTTTCTGTATAGGAAGAATCGCGGCAGTACAACCAGATATTCTACAAAAAAACCTCAATATGACCTCGTCAGAAAATATAAAAAGTCTGGACGACCTCATTATGCATCGGTATCAATTTCTGGTGGATTATCAAAATGAAAGATATGCGCTGCGTTATCTCAGTCGTATTGCCCAAATCCAAATGGTGGCCCAGCAGATCGATGCAGAAGAAATTACTAAATCCGTTGCTGAAAATTTATTTAAATTGATGGCATATAAAGATGAATATGAAGTCGCCCGACTCTATGTCAAAACCGATTTTTTCGATAAGCTTCGCTTGCAATTTGATAATACGGATAACATCCGCTTTCACCTCAGCCTTCCGCTCTTTAATCGCAAAGATCCCCGCACAGGCCAGCGAGGAAAAAGAGAATATGGCTCGTGGATCATTCCTGTATTGCGTTTCCTCGCTGCATGTAAGCCACTGCGTGGTACTGCTTTCGATATTTTTGGCTATCAGGAAGAGCGTAAGCAGGAAAGAAATTTGCTGCTTGAATATGAGCGATTAATTGATGTTTTGATCGAAAAAATGGATCGCTATAATTTGGTAACCTGTCAGCAACTCGCAGAGCTTCCCAATCAAGTACGTGGTTTTGGTCATGTGAAACACAAAGCGATAAAAAACATGATGGAACGTAAGGAAACATTGCTGAAAGAATTGCAAAAAATGATGTGATAATAAGTGTTGGACATTATTAATAGTAATGTCCAACACTTTTCGAGATTCTGCTTTTCTTCATAATCCATTATTTCCAGCAATTTTAATTCCTTCCAGTTACTCATTTCTTCCAACAACTCATTTTCTCCAACAACTATAGTAATCACGTAACCGCTTTGTTATCTGCTCGTCATGACAAGAAAATGCAACTAAATCAGGGGGAGGCGTATAGGTAGCATCAATAGATTCAACTTGCGCACGATACTTATTGAGTAAACATTCATGGATTAATTCACTCCATCCCGGTCTAATATTCCAGAGACATTCATAACCCATCGCTGCTGTTTGCTGTGCAGCCTCCAAAATGGTCATATCTCGGTCAAGTCCGATTAAGGGTCGACGAATAGGCGTAAAATCGCCTAAGTCAATCTCCAAATTAGGTAGCCCCATGAGTGCATTCGCAGCATAATCCGCCAAAAGCGGTGATTGGTGTAGGCCATCCCGGTATGTGCCAGTCACAAGCCACAACCCATCTATGCCACACTCCCCAATCAATGGAAAACCATCAGCGGAAATGGGTCTATTGCCGACCTGAATTGCAAGAACCTCTGATTCAAACAAATCAACGTTTATCTGGTTATAAGCGCACTCCACAAGGAATTGTATGGTAGCAACTGTCGCATATGCATGAGGTTGATTGGACAAAAGATTGGTCGCGCCGACGTAAAGAACACCATCACCACGCGGAACACAATGTAGCCCACAAGCAAACGCACGATTAGGTGTACGAATCACTGATGTTGGTAATTCATCGGGATTTTTAACTTTGAGTAAAACAGACACGCCATGACCAGCGAAGAGCGGAGGAATTTTCTGCACGATAGAAAGCTGGTCTGATAATATATCGAGTGACTGCACTCCTGCCGCAATAACCACTTTATCTGCGGTAAAGCGCACTCCATCGACCGTTTCAACACCCGTTACGGCTCCATTTTCTGTGAGAACGCATTTAACATTGTTATCGACGATCTCTCCCCCTTCCCTAAGAAATGCAGCATCCAACATTTCAAGCAATATGTGGGAATTAAGGGCATGTTCTTCTGAGATATAAAGTCCTTGTAACGAACGCACCAAATCATTAGCTTTCATTCCCTTAATCGATTGCGGATCAACAACCTCATAAGGTTCATTATACTCACGAAGAGTACTCTCTATAGCATCATAATTACCACTATCAACGGCAGCCATTCCTGCGGTATTAAGAATGACATGAGTACCTTTTGCGGTAAACAGAGGGCGGGTATCCCCTGAAGACGCGACCAAACGCTGCGCCCATATTGACCAGCGATCCTTCGCAATACGATCCATTCTGAGTTTCAGTTTTCCATAATCGCTCGCGACAAGCCCGCTGGTTACTTCACCAAAACAACCATTCATTGCCCCTGCGGCTTTTGACGCAGCATTGCTACGATCAAGGCGTCCCAACCTGCATACTTTCAATTGGCGACTAGCAAGTTCATACGCAATCGAACCTGCAATAGCGCCAGATCCTACAACAATGACATCATAGTTCATCGGCTCTACCTCTTCATTGATAGATAAACGTCCCTAAGAAACTCTTAGAGACAGATTAGAGATGCTTTGCAGACAGCTAGGTTATGGAGAGCGCTTCCGTTATGAGCTTATTTTCACTTTAGGGAGATCACGACAGATTTGTGTCTAATAGTGATTATATCGAATGATTTAATCTACCAAAGGATTTTGATTTTTGAAAACAAAAAAAGCGCCGATCAAGGGCGCTTTTTTTGTATGACTTGCAGATTTTAATAAAAATCTACCGTCCTGAATTTGGAGCGGGAAACGAGACTCGAACTCGCGACCCCAACCTTGGCAAGGTTGTGCTCTACCAACTGAGCTATTCCCGCATTTATTATGGCTTCTGTCAGCCAATTCTTTCACACCTAAATAACTTTTAATTTGGAGCGGGAAACGAGACTCGAACTCGCGACCCCAACCTTGGCAAGGTTGTGCTCTACCAACTGAGCTATTCCCGCATATATTTAGTGTACTGTACTGTTGAAATTCTTCATCGGTACGGGGAGCGCATTATACGAGGAATTATTCTTCTGGCAAGTCCCCAAAACATAAAAAATTGCGTTTTTTCTCTGATTGATGATTAAATCGGCAAATAATCCGTTTAACCATCAACTCAGAGAACGTTTTACGTACAAACCATTTGTGCAAACTAATTATGTACAAACTATTTATGCACAAACATTTACATACAAACTATGTACTAATAGCTATTGTTTATTGTTGACTATGTCTATTTTTGAATAAAGTGTTCACGGTAATACACTAATTCGGCAATGGATTCTCGAATATCATCCAATGCCTGATGAGTATTTTTCTTGCTGAACCCCGACAACATCTCTGGCTTCCAACGGCGAGCCAATTCTTTAAGCGTACTGACATCCAAATAACGGTAATGAAAATACTTTTCCAATTCAGGCATATAACGGAATAGGAAACGACGATCCTGCCCCACACTATTACCACAAATTGGTGATTTTCCAGCCGGAATCCATTGTTCCAGAAAAGCAATAGTTGCTTTTTCAGCTTGTGCATCATCAAATTGACTCTGCTTTACACGTTCCACCAACCCACTAGCGGTATGCGTCCGTACGTTCCAATCATCCATCAATGCCAATTGCTCATCCGGCTGATGAACCGCAATGATCGGCCCTTCTGCAAGAATATTCAATTCCGAATCGGTAACAATGGTCGCAATTTCAATTATGCGATCGCGCTCGGGATCTAATCCAGTCATCTCTAAATCTATCCAGATAAGATTGTTCTCGCTTTTTGACATGATATATCCTAATTTCCTTCAAAAGAGGTAGTCTGTATCCGTGATGTATCATAACGTTTTTGAACATTCACAGCGATAATCAGCAAGATAAGTGAAAATAAGTGAGATTCGGTGGCTAAAAGTAAACTTTCCAAAGGGCAACAACGCCGTGTGCAAGCCAATCATCAACGCAGGTTACATAAAGTTGATACCAATAAACCAGAAATGGATGATAGCCAGTTTGGTGAACCACAGGAAGGGCTGGTGATCAGCCGATTCGGGCAACATGCCGATATTGAAGCAGCAGATTCTTCCATACAACGTTGCAATATCCGCAGGACAATACGCTCATTGGTCACAGGGGACCGTGTTATATGGCGCCCTGCGCTGCAACTCCAGTCTGATGTCAAAGTTAATGGTATCGTAGAAGCGGTCCATGAACGCACTTCCGTACTTACACGCCCTGACTACTATGATGGTATCAAACCAATTGCATCAAATATCGACCAGATCGTGATTGTTTCCGCTATCTTACCTGAACTCTCATTGAATATTATCGATCGCTATTTAGTCGCATGTGAAACACTCAATATCGAGCCTTTGATCGTACTCAATAAAATTGATCTGTTGGATGCCGAAAGCCGTGAATGGGTCAATAATGTCATGAATATCTACCGTCATATCGGCTACCGCGTACTTGAAGTTTCCAGCTATACTAATGAAGGTATTCCTGAGCTTACCTCTCTGCTGGCTGAAAAAATCAGTGTCTTTGCTGGGCAATCCGGTGTCGGGAAATCCAGCTTGCTCAATACCCTGCTGCCTGACAATGAAAAAGATATTCTGGTCAATAATGTCTCAGATAACTCTGGTCTTGGTCAGCATACCACCACCACCGCGCGCCTCTACCACTTCCCACTGGGGGGAAATGTGATCGATTCCCCAGGTGTCCGTGAGTTTGGATTGTGGCATCTAACGCCAGAACAAGTTACACAAGGCTTTGTCGAATTCCGTGAATATCTGGGAGGATGTAAATTCCGTGATTGTAAACATCAGGATGATCCTAGATGTGCCTTAAGAGAAGCGCTGGAACAAGGTACCATTGCTGAAGAACGTTTCGAAAATTATCACCGGATTCTGGAAAGCATGGCACAGGTTAAACCACGCAGAAATTTCACAGACGGTCAAAAATAAGACAATAATTAACGATACCCTGACATTCAAAATAATGGCAGGTACAATAGTCGCCTTTTGTCCAATTTGCCAAGAAAAGATCTAAGAGGTTCACGTGCTGGATAATTTTAAAATCAGGCTACAATATTTACTTCCAAAACAATGCATTACTAATCTGGCTGGTTGGTTTGCCAATAAAAAGGCTGGCTGGCTGACACAGCTTGTAATCAAAGCTTTCGCCAAAGCCTATAAAGTGGATATGAATGAAGCCAAAGATCCTTTATTCACCGCTTACTCAACATTCAATGAGTTTTTTGTCCGTTCCCTCAAAGAGGACATTCGCCCTATTGTCAATGAAGTCCACCAATTGGCTCTGCCAGCAGACGGCACAGTAAGTCAGCTTGGGGCGATCCGCGAAGATCAGATTATTCAGGCCAAAGGCCACTATTACACGATAGAAGCACTACTGGCAGGACAGTATCAGCTGGCCGAACAGTTCCGCAATGGTCAATTTATCACGACTTACTTATCGCCAAAGGATTATCACCGTGTTCACATGCCATGTGACGGCGTTCTTAAAGAGATGATTTATGTTCCCGGCGATCTGTTTTCAGTCAACCCCTTGACAGCAGCCAATGTACCAAACCTGTTTGCACGTAATGAACGTGTTATCTGTTTATTTGAGACGGCATTCGGGCCAATGGTACAAATTTTGGTTGGTGCTACTATTGTGGGTAGTATTGAAACCGTCTGGAGTGGTTGTGTCACACCTCCGCGTGAAGGGATCATCAAGCGCTGGACCTACCCAACAGAGGGTCAGGAGGGTGTAGTTTTCCTCAAAAAAGGAGAAGAAATGGGACGCTTCAAGCTGGGTTCAACCGTTATCAACCTATTTGCTGCTAATCAGATTAGTTTTGCCAACAACTTATACAGTGGTTCACAAACCCGCATGGGAACCATGATGGCGCAAGCCATCACATCATCAGAAGAACCTTCAGTGAATATTGATGAATCAATGAATAAAGATATCGTCAACTAATTTTAGATCCATGGAGCCCCTTATTGTGCGCCTGATTATCAGTTTACTGTTCAGCCTTTTAATTGCGAATTCGGCTTTTGCCTCTATAATACCAATACCGTTGGATGAAAACCAACTGAAGCAAGAGTTGCAGAAAGTTGAAGGCAACAAAAACCCACAATATTCTGAAATCGCTCGAACAAATCAAGGGGCTATAAGTTGGATTAACAAGGCCAACTCTGCCAATGCAAATGCCCGGGAGTACCAAAAAACGATTGATGAATTTCCTAATATTATCAAAAAATTACGTCAGGAAATTCTTACTGAAAGCAATACGAACATATCCATCCCAACCAATCAGACTATCAGCCAGTTAGATCAGCAAATCACCCAGACAAATAGCGAATTACAGAAGCAAGAACACCAATTACAGCAAGAACTGGACGAAACCCGAAAAATCAGTGAGTTCATAAGTCAATTACCTGAACAGCAGACTGAAGCAAAGAGTTTGCAGGCTGAAGCAGCTTCTCGGCTCCAGTCTCTGAGCTCACCTTCCACGCCACTGGCCTTTGCACAACTGAAACTGGCGCAAGCGGAAGTCGAAGCTCATAACGCTGTAATCAATGAGCTGAGGATAGCTCAACTTTCTGTCAATAATCGTCAGGAAATTGCGCACATGCGCGCCGATTTATTCAAAAAACGCTCTCAACGACTGGATAATAAACTCCAGCAATTGCGCTATCAGTTAAATATTCAACAACAGAAGAAAACAGAATTTGACTTAAAGCACACAGAAATGCTGGCGGAGCAGAGCGGAGAACAGATTCCTAAATTATTGCAGGATAAAATCCTGCAAAACCGCCAATTATCACAAATAACTGAGCAGCAAAGGGAGAGCATGGATGACATTAGCTCGCAACAACGCTTAGTAACCAATACTATTCTGAAACTGCACAAAATATTCAATACAATCCGTGAACAGGCACAATGGCTAAACTCATCCGCTGCACTTAGCGAATCTTTGAGAGCTCAATTCACTTCTATCCCTAAAACGCAAAAAATTCAGCAAATTGACAAAGATATTGCCGAATTACGTCTCAGCAGACTGAAATATGAAAATATGCGGGAAAACATACAACAATTATTTTCCTGGCAGACATCACCTTTATACAATTCACTGACGCCAAAACAAAAGGAAACCTATAACTCATCAATACGCACGCAGGAAAAGCTATTAACTTCTCTGCTCTCAGTATATGACAATAAAATACTGGAACTGACAAAATTAAAGGTAACCACCAGCCAATTAAATGATGTTTTAAAAGAAGTAAAGGATGTTACCCACCGCTATCTATTCTGGGTAGTAAATGTCGATCCCATATCGCTGAATTATCCACTATTGGTAGTGCAAGATCTGACACGCCTACTGTCTCTGGATACGTTCTCGCAGTTGGGTGTCGCAATCCTCGAAATGTTGACCACGCAGAATACTCTGCTTTATTTGCTAGGCACCTTGCTACTGGTCTTTTTCAGTATTAGCTCACACCGCCAATATCATGCTTTTCTTGAACGTTCCAGCAATCGCATTGGCAAAGTAACACAAGATCATTTCTCTCTGACTATGCGAACAGTTTTTTGGTCTATCGTCGCAGCATCACCGCTACCCATGCTCTGGTCAGCCATTGGCTACGGCCTGAAAAATGCTTGGCAATATCCGATAATTGTGGCAATAGGCGACGGTATAAGTGCAACAACTCCAATTTTGTGGGTCTTTATGCTTAGCGCAGCATTTGCCCATCCCAATGGTTTATTTATCGCACATTTTCGCTGGCCGGAAGAACGTATCAAGCGGGCTATGCGTTTCTATCGTCTTTCCATTTTCCTAATCGTACCTCTTATGATGGCAGTGATTGCCTTTAATTATTACGACGACTCAAAATTTATCTCAACCCTCGGCAGACTGTGTTTTATCATGCTGTGCATTGCGCTGAGTTTAGTCACTAACAGCTTAAAGCGTGCCGGCGTTCCACTCTATATGGACAAACATGGTTCAGGAGAAAATATCTTTAGTTCTGTTCTATGGTGGATTCTGCTCTCTGCTCCAATTCTGGCGGCACTTGCTTCGACCCTTGGTTATCTGCAAACCTCACAGGCGCTATTGGTGCGTCTGGAAACTTCTGTCGCCATCTGGTTCTTCCTGCTGGTAATTTACCATATTGTGCGTCGATGGATGCTGATCCAGCGCCGCAAAATCGCTTTTGAACGAGCAAAACAACGCCGTGCGGATATATTGGCCCAGCGTGCTAAAAGTGAAGAAGATTCAACCAATATTAATAGTAGTGTAGAGGGTTCGATCGAGGTTGAGGAACCTGTTATTGATTTGGATGCCATCAGTGCCCAGTCGTTAGGGTTAGTGCGTTCAATTCTGGCAATGATTGCGCTAGTTTCTCTGATCCTATTGTGGTCTGAGTTACATTCAGCCTTCTCTTTCCTTGAAAATATTCGGCTCTGGAACGTCAGTACAACCATCAACGGTGTTAATAGCATTCAGCCAATTACCGTAGGCTCAGTGTTAATTGCTATTTTGGTTATTGTCATTACTACGCAACTTGTCCGTAATTTGCCAGCCCTGTTGGAACTTGCTCTATTACAACATCTGGTGCTGTCACCAGGAACAGGTTATGCCATTACGACACTGACCAAATACAGCATTACACTCATTGGCGGTTTGGTTGGTTTCTCTCTGGTGGGAATTGAGTGGTCGAAGTTACAATGGCTGGTTGCCGCAATGGGGGTTGGGCTTGGTTTTGGCTTGCAGGAAATTTTCGCCAATATTATTTCCGGACTGATCATCTTATTTGAAAAACCGATCCGCATTGGTGATACCGTGACTATCCGTGGTCTGACCGGCAGCATCACAAAAATCAATACACGGGCAACAACGCTGTCTGACTGGGACAAGAAAGAGATTATTGTTCCCAATAAGGCATTTATTACAGAGCAATTCATCAACTGGTCACTGTCTGATACGATTACTCGTATCGTCCTGACGATCCCAGTTCCGGCTGATGTTGACTCTATCCGTGCCACCGACATATTAACGACCGCAGCCAAAAGCTCACCATTAATTCTTGATAATCCGGTGCCGGAAGTATATTTAGTGGATTTACAACAAGGCATCCAAATTTATGAACTGCGTGCCTACGCGGCAGAAATGGGGCATCGTATGCCTGCCCGTCATGAAATACATCAGCACGTTTTGCAGGAATTCCGCAAACATGATATCACCTTGCCATTTCCACCATTTCAGGCACGTGTTGATATTTTTGGGCAAGAGATCCGCAGTGCGACAACTAACTACACGGGTCGTAATCCTCCACGTAAACCGGGATCACTGTAACCTTACAGCAACATGACCAGACGCATACCTTTTCAGGTTAGTGGATTATTGGTTGATGCATAAAAGAACCAAATAAAACATATCTTCTTTTTCTTTCAAGTTGCAGCTTTATTGGCAGCGCTGCAACTTGAAGCCTATCGGATATATTGCAGAATTAATAACGTCATGTTACTGACGCATTCCGATTACAAGCCGATTCATCTCATTCATAAGCGCAATAGCAAAGGTCAAATCAGAAATTTCTTGATCAGTGAAATAACCTTTCAAAGGTAAATAGGCATAATCGTCTGCGTATGTTGCCACAATATGAGTAAGAGCTTCCGCCCATTCTAACGCTGCCTTTTCACGGGGACTAAACTGACCGCTGACCCGCCATCCGGCTAATTCATCTAGTGAGCTTTTTCCAACCCTTCTTTTACCGCACGGAACCCCTGCAATAGTTCTGGAGATAATTTATAGTAAGCAAAGCGTAAATCATTCATAAATAATATTCCTTATTTTAATATCGCAAGCACTATATTCCAGATAAATTATTTATGCAAAGGGCATGATTATTTTTTATAAAAAATTCATTCTCTCAAAAAGAAATCAATAAAATAAATTATACGATTAGTAAAAAAAAACACCACTAAAGGATAAAGTGGCGTTTTATATTATATGGCAAACTAAACTTTTAACTCATACTATATATACTCTGATATATTAGGATAATTTTTTCGGATCTTCTCCGTAATTATTATCGCCAGTCGTTCCTTTCAGGAAGAAAAATATTAATAAAACAATATTGGCAAATGGAATTAGGGACATCAATAACCACCAACCAGAATGATTCGTATCATGAAGGCGGCGCACTGCTACAGCCAGACCTGGAATAAGAGTTAAGAGCCCATAAACAACCAATAACCCAAAACCAGCGCTTTCATTAATTACTGTTCCACATATAAATAAGGATACAGATATAATAATATCAAATAAACGGAACATCCAATATTCTTCACGACGCGCACGACCTGAAAACTCAGCATAATTTTTAAAAAAACTAAGATACTAATTCATAATGTCTCTTTATTGAAATTAATTTATATAAAAGAAAAACAGGCAAACTATAAATGATGGTAAATTTTATACCTATTTATCTTTTAAAGTCTATATCCAATTATTGGTTGATTAACATCTCATTATTTATACCATTAGTAGATAGTGAATTAAAAAAAACTTCCAAATACAAAATTTAAAACAAAAACAACATAAATATCTCTAGCATATATCAAAGTTATGTATGATTTGATCAGGAAAACAAAACTAATTATTCTATTATTAATCTGGGTTAGATTATGATTTGTCTTATAAAAGTAATTAATTATTTTATTGTTTTAAAATCATTAGTATAGATATGAAAATATCTATTTTTTTTCCGGGCGGACTTGGCTTCTGATAGCACTTTTTTGATATCCAACTTCTCTTCATCAGTTACCGTTTCCATCGGGATGTATCTTATTCCGTGGTATATCAGTAATACCTCAGGTGAACCCGCACTCCTTCCGCTATCTTGATTCTTTTCTTAACCCCTTTTATTGGCAAGCTTATTGACTCTTTTAATCGAAAATCAATCCTAATATTTATCCAAATCTATTTTGCGATTTTCTACATTACACGGCAGGGGAGTTATCAAATGTGACTGAGAAAACATCTATCATGACATAAAAAACAGCATCACATCGGATGCTGTTTTAAAACAATTATTCAGACTATTAGCTTCAAATAGCTTCCAACTTGATACATTTTCCTCAAATAACAAGAAACAGCATCATCAGCATTGGAACCAATAACTTCCATATCAGGTAGAATGTCTTTCAAGCGCTGGTGCGCTCCCTGCATAATGCAGCCTTTGCCTGCCACACTCAACATTTCCCGATCATTCATACCATCGCCGAAAGCAATGCAGTCACTCAATTGGTATCCAATCAATTGACAAACTTGCTCCAACGCATGACCTTTAGAAACACCACCAGCCATCACTTCCAAGCAATTTCTCAGTGAAAAGCTGACATTAACCCTTGCTCCCCAACGCGCTTTAATTCTCTCTTCCAAATCCACCAAATAATCATGATCTTCACTGATGTAATAAACTTTACACACGCCATCAGTGGGAAAATTATCGCGTTGAAAAAGCTGATAATGGAATACTGACTCCTGAAAAAACTCCTCTTGCTCGGGAGCTTCCCTATTCATTAACCAAGCGTCATTATTGAAGTAATTTGTCAGGATATCGGGATTATCAAACTCCAATAAACATAAATCATGGGCAATCTCAGGATCTAAGTTATGGCTGAATACCAATTCATCCTGAATATTGTGAACTCTTGCACCGTTAGATGTGATCATATAAGCATCAATGCCCAACCCATCACGGATCTGCCCCACATCAACATGATGGCGCCCTGTTGCGAAAATAAAATGAATTCCTTGTTCCGTCAGCAAGTTCAGCGTTTCCTTGGTATACGGGGTTAATTTATGGTCGGGAGACAACAAAGTGCCATCTAAATCTGAAGCAACAACATGGTACATGGTTATGGTTCCTAAACTAGATCAGTTCTGGTCAAAAAAATCACAAATTGCATTGAGAGCCTGCGCCCGCAATGCATCTTCTTCGAACAGGATTTCGTGATGAGCTCCTTGGATAATTAGAGGATTTTGTTCTTCTTTTCCTGTTTCTGCTTTTTGGCGTGACTCACAAAAAGCCAATAGCTCCCGATTACTCACTATCTTATCTTCACTCGCTTGCAAGACCATGAGTGGGTTCTGAATTTTACCCGCATTTTCAATCAGATTATCCCCCATCAGCATACTTTCACGCATCCAATGATAAGTCGGCCCACCAAGGCGCAATTCAGGATAATCAGCACAGTAACGCAAATAACGCTGGTAACGCGCATAGCTGTGCGTTAATAAATTGATAAAATAGGGCAATGGTTGCCATTTCCCCGTTGAGAGAGCATAAGCGGTACGCCTTTTGAAATGGGGTTCCGCCTGTTCAACCAGAATATTGGCTAACCAACGAGGCATCGGTAAATAAATACCAAACATCGGTGCACATAGCGCCACAGCACGAAAAATCGGCTCTTGGTAACGCATCAGAAAACGACTCAAAATCGCACCGCCCATCGAATGGGCCAGTGCATAACAGCGATGAGCCTGACGGGGAGCCACTTCAAGATCAATAAATTTAGCTAAGTCATCCACATAATGATCGAACTCTTCGACATGGCCTTTTTGTCGATCATCCAATATTCGCCCAGAACGACCTTGCCCGCGATGATCAATAATAAAAATATCGTAACCCAAGTGATAAAAATCGTAAGCCACTTCAGGATATTTCACATAGCTTTCACTTCGGCCGGGCAAAATCACGAGTGTTTTGTCGTGGAGGGGGGAACAAAAGGAGACATAATGGATGGGAACATCATCAATCCCCATAAATTGCCTTTCTTCCCTCGTTTGCCAAAAGTCCAGTAATAGTCCATTTGTAAAGGCAGAGAACTGAGGTTCACGGTTTAACCAGCTTGCTTTCAATATCTCAGGCACCATTCATCATCCTCTGTCATTATCCTTTGGTTACTCAAGTCATTCAAAATGCTCACTGATCAACGTCATAAATGCATCTCCAAAACGTTCCAATTTCCGCTGCCCAACACCATTAATCAGCAAAAGTTCATCTGGTGTTATTGGACACTGTTCTGCCATTTCAATTAATGTGACATCATTGAAAACGACAAAGGGTGGAATGTTGTTTTCATCAGCAATGGATTTACGTAATTTGCGCAATTTGGCAAATAATTTACGATCATAGTTCCCACTGTATGATTTGTTTTGCTGATTGCGGCTTTTCAAGTTCTGGATGCGTGGTACGGCAAGTTGTAGAGGCATTTCGCCGCGCAATACAGGCCGTGAAGCCTCCGTCAGTTGCAGCGCAGAATAGTTGGCGATGTTTTGACTAATCAGTCCCAAGTGAATGAGCTGACGCAAAACGCTCATCCAATGTTCCTGACTCTGCTCTTTACCAATGCCATAAACAGGCAATTTATCATGCCCAAAATCTCTAATGCGTTGATTATTCGCGCCGCGTAACACTTCTACAATATAGCCAATCCCAAAACGTTGTCCAACGCGATAGATGCAGGATAGCGCTTTTTGTGCTTCCACCAGACCGTCATAACGCTTGGGGGGATCAAGGCAAATATCACAATTGCCGCAAGCTGTTTGGTGGCTCTCCCCGAAATAATTCAGCAACACTAAACGCCGGCAAGTCTGTGCCTCTGCAAATGCACCCATGGCATTGAGTTTGTGTCGTTCAATATCCTGTTGTTCACCAGCGGTTTTTTCTTCCAAGCAACGACGCAGCCACGCCATATCCGCAGGATCATAAAACAATACTGCTTCTGCTGGTAAACTATCTCGCCCAGCCCGGCCAGTTTCTTGATAATAAGATTCAATATTGCGGGGAATATCAAAGTGCACAACAAAGCGCACATTAGGTTTGTTAATTCCCATACCAAATGCTACGGTTGCCACAACGACCTGCAAATCATCCCGCTGAAAAGCATCCTGTACCCATGCACGTTGGTTGTTTTCCAGCCCCGCATGATAAGGCGCAACACTTAGCCCCCGCTTTTGCAGACGCTCCGCAGTTTCTTCCACTTTAGTGCGACTATTACAGTAAATAATTCCGCTTTTCCCTTGCTGACTACGGACAAATAACCAAAGCTGATCAAGCGGTTTGTATTTCTCCACTAAAGTGTAACGAATGTTGGGACGATCAAAGCTGCTGATATGGATAATCGGCTCATGCAACTCCAATAAACGTACGATATCCTGGCGGGTAGTTTTATCTGCTGTCGCTGTTAGTGCAATCACAGGAAGATCGGGGAAATGGCGGCGAAGTTGCCCTAATGCTCGATATTCTGGGCGAAAATCATGTCCCCATTGAGAAATACAATGGGCTTCATCAACAGCCAGTAAAGCAGGTTGCCAATGGTGAAGTTGATCAAGAAAGTTATCCGTTACCAACCGTTCAGGGGCGATATAGAGCAGCTTAATGATCCCTTGACGGCAACGTTGGATGATATCAAATTGCTGTTCACGGCTCTGGGTTGAGTTCAGACATTCTGCTTCAACTCCATTCGCACGTAGCTGATCAACCTGATCTTTCATCAATGAGATTAATGGAGACACAACCAGAGTCAGCCCATTTTTAACCAACGCGGGAATCTGGTAACACAACGATTTACCACCTCCCGTTGGCATAATTACCAGACAATCTCGCCCGTCAAGAACGGCGTCGATAACCTGCTGCTGTCCCGGACGAAATTGCTGGTATCCGAATGTTTTTCGTAATGCTTGTTCAGCCAGCGATGCCGTGCTGATGAGTTCTGCGGTAGACACGCCTTTCCTCGATCGTTAGAAGCTAATCCCTGAAAAAGCCTAAAAATCAGGCTATAAAAAATACACCCGCGATCCAATCGCCTGTATATTATGCAATCTCATTGTAAGAGTAGTGACAGTATAAAAAGTAGTGACAGTATAAAAAAACAGTTACAGTATAAAAATGGTTACAGCATATCATTCAGCATGACACCGATACCAAAACGGGTCTGCTTGAAATTGTAGTCAATCATCGATTCGCCATAACCGCTGAAAAACTGGGTATAAATACGAACATATTTCGATATCGGATAACTCCACCCCAATTCTCCACTACCATAACCATGGTTCCAGTTATAGCGCCCTTGAACAGTAAACACACTATCTCCCCAGATATAGCCAACTTTCAGTCGGTAATATCCCATATAACGGTTCATGTCCAAGTTATCGTCACGACGGGAGCTTTCAGGTAGTCGATACCACGATTTCAAATCCACCTGCCAATTGCCATTCTGTGCCATGAAGCGCGAGTAAAGCCGATTCCAGCTGCGGGAAGTCGCTTCTGGTCGCCCGTTTGATTGATGATTAAACCCAGCCTCAATTTCCCGCAAGTGCCAACCAGCAAATTCATAGTCAGTTAGCCATGCCAGAAAGAGTTGTGGTTCATAATTCGTTTCACGAAACGGAGACGATTCCGGTTTATTACTGAACTGCCACCATGAACGCTGTGTATAAGAAGCGCCAAGCAACGAGTTCTCTCCAACAATTCCCCGCCACAATGGAAAGCCAAAACTTATCTGAAAACTGACTTCATCTTTACGGGCGTGATCTGCCCAATTATAGCTATGAATCGCCGATTTATTAATATGGCTCCCGTAAGTATAAATAATGTAATTCGTATCATAGGGATAGAGCATTAACGTAGACTCTTGCTCGCCCAACATCATTGAGAGCACGCTTCCTCTCACTTCACCAACCTGATTGCCTGCTGCATGAGCCAATGGCGATAATAAACCGATAATAACCAGTATATTCCATAACAAGCGCATTTCTGGTTTTCCTATTGTGGTAATTTCAAACTAAAAAATTACTGCTTATTCTACACACTATATGGTTATTTTTTGTAGTCTGTTTTTTTCTATGTATTGTTTTTCGAAATGCGTCACAGACTGGCAAAGTCGGTAACGAAAGAATAAACTTAACAAGTTATTAACTATAAAGATCCATCTAATATCAGTCGGTTTTACTTTTCATTATCAGGAAATCCACCATGGAAAATATCCAGCGAACAGACACAACATTAACTCCAGAAGAAGCCCGTAAATTTATTGGTGAAGTGTTTGTTTATCATATGCCATTCAACCAGCTGTTGGGTCTCGAATTGCTCCGCTTCGAACAAGACTACGTAGAATTGCAATTTCGCTATCAGGAAAAATTGGTCGGTAATATGGTGCATAAAATTCTGCACGGTGGTGCGATTGCTTCCATATTAGATGTTGCCGGAGGGCTGGTTTGTGCAGGCAATGCACTGACAGCGATTGAAACGCTCACAATCGCAGAGATCCAAAAACGTCTTACGACATTGGGCACTATTGATTTGCGCGTGGATTACCTGAGACCCGGACGTGGTGAAGTATTTACCGCCAGTTGCAACATTATCCGCGCTGGCAATAAAGTTTCTGTCGCCAGAATTGAATTACATAATGAGAAACAAGTGCATATTGCTAGTGCAGTAGGAACTTATTTGGTTGGTTGATGATTTGGTCGTGTATTCAATCCGTTGATTGACATCAAACAGAGTATTCACGTTCAATGAAAGTAGCGATGACTTTATCATGCATACATAGACGCCCCTTGTTAGGCAAGTCATTTAGGCGTATTTATCCTGATATCGAGTCTTTAACATCTTTATTATCGTCATGTGAATTAAATCATCCTATTGGTCAACGAATAGTAATAATAGCAACAGATACAGAAGGTGAAGGATACTTTAAAGATAATAGTAAAAATGGCGATTTTTCTTATTTTGTAGGTATAAACCAATTCATGATACTACCCTACTAAAAAAATTATTTGAGATAATGGAAGACACTTTTGAAAAAATACCTTTCACAGTTCCAAGAAACGTTCTGTTTTAGTTGATTTTTAAATAATACTCCAAAATATATTATAAATATAAGACGCATAAATAAACCAATCATAGAGCCACTAATTCAATCGCTAAAACATTCAAAACAACTATTAACATCCCACCACTCTGGGTATATGATACCTAGCTACAACAAACAGACTTCCGACAACAGCTACCCTGAACCTACCTTATCCATTATCTAGATCTAGGGCGGGGTTCTACTTTGTAGAAAAAATAATCATTACACAAATATTGATAATTTCACACATTCAATACGATTTTATTGATAGGTTTTGATATCTGTTATGTGTAATTTTTATGCAAAATGAAGAACTGTAGTGGAGTAATAATCTTGGACACCTCACAAGGTGTTGGTGCATGTTTTTTAGCACTTAAAAGTTTTACTTGGGGGCAGTTGTTGGCGATTCTAGCTGTTATTTGTTATTACCACTTATTACCATTATCATTCTGTATTTTGCGAGTATCAGTGAATATGATGCTTATCACTGACTGTTAAATCAGAATCTAGTTTCGCCAGTGGAAATCCAATTAGTTGCGATAGTTACTATTACATGTGCAATTATTTTTTACAACAATAAGTTAACAATTATTATGACATACCGTTTATCATCTAAAGATATTTGGGCATTGGGCTTTATGACCTTTGCCCTACTCGTCGGAGCCAGAAATCTCATTTTCCCGCCTATGGTTGGCCTGCAGGCGGGTGAGCATGTTTGGAACACTGCTGCTGGTTTTTTGCTTACGGCTGTAGTACTAGGTATATGTGCTGACACTGTATCTATTCGGGGGTTAGCATGAGTCAACAATGGACATCCCGTCTGGGGCACATATTAGCAGCAACTGGATCTGCCGTTGGCATTGGTGCCATCTGGAAATTCTCATATGTTTCAGCAACAAATGGTGGCGGTGCATTTCTGGTTGTATTTTTATTGTTTAGCTTCGTGATTGGATTAGCGATTCTGTTAGCTGAAAACATACTGGGAAGCAGTACGGGTGAAGTGGCCGTTAATGCATTTAAAAAATTACTTGGTAAACACTGGGGGTGGGTTGGCTTTATAGGTATATTCAGTTCATGGTGTATCTATAGCTTCTACAGTGTTGTCGGTGGTTGGACCATTGGTTACGCGGTGATGGCGAGTACAGGAAAGTTGAATATTACAGATATCTCTCAACTGACATCTATTTTCACCAATTTCATCAGCAATCCATGGTGGCCAATAATCGCACATCTGACATTTTCAGGGCTAACCTGTTTCGTGGTATTATCTGGTGTGCAAAAAGGTTTAGAAAAATCAGTTAAGGTCATGATGCCACTGTTATTCTTAATCATGATAGTGTTAATTATTGTCGGCATCCGTTTACCTGGCTCATCAGAAGGGCTAAAATTATTTTTATACCCAGACTTCAATAGGTTGACTGGAAAAGGTGTTTTAGATGCATTAGGGTTGGCGTTTTTTTCACTGTCTATCGGTTTGGGGATTCACATTACGTACAGCTCTTATTTGCCGAATAACAAAGGTATTGGTAAATCGAGTATCTGGGTTGTAATCCTCTCCTGTTTGGTCTGTATATTGGCTGGCCTGATGATTTTTCCTGCCTTGGCAGCTGCTGGCTTAAAACCAAATGCGGGACCCGGATTAACGTTTATGACGATGCCAATTTATTTCGCCAGTCTTCCTGGTGGCTCAATCTTAGCAGTCACTTTCTTTTTATTGTTATTAATGGCCGCACTGACCTCATCAATTTCATTACTTGAACACATTGTTGCTTATGTTCAGACACGCTTTCAATGGTCGCGTCGTAAAACAAGCTTAATAGTCACGGCATCGATTATGTTAATGGGGATCCCTGTTTCCTTATCTTTTGGTCCTCTAAGCCACGTCACATTAGGTGGAAAATCCATCTTCGACATGCTGGACTTTATTACTTCCAATGTCCTAATGCCATTGTTCGGGATTATCATTTGCCTCGTATTTGGCTGGTCACGTAAGGTCTATGCACTAATACCGGATAATATGCCATCGCGGAACCGCCAGTGTTTACTGTTTATATGGAGATATGCCGGACCTTTATGTATCGGAATTATTTTGGTACATGGGCTTATTTGATTGTGTTAGGCGTTGGTGCTAAATCTTCAGACCCGCCAAGCACTTCAAGTAGTGAATACGGTGGAGCAACTTTTAAAGGTTTATTCGGGTGGACTTATTCTCCGAAAGGAGAATAATCACAAATAATAATGAGTAACTCATCAAATATGTGAAAGCGTCTGAATGGACGCTTTGTTATTTCAGGAAATATTCATTTTGGTAAGGTATTCAGGTTATAGACGTTTAAAGTGAAATCCCGCCCTGAACTATTATCAAAAACCAATAACCCGGAAAATCTCGTAATATATTATTTCTAATATTAATTAATCAACCTGAGAACAGGTTATGAACCCAAGAACCAAAGCAGAACAAGAGATCCTCAAAATTAATTAATAATATTTTTGGTCATAGGACTGTTTTTGGTGCGTCAGATCAAGATGGCGCTGAACTTTACTTCAAAGAGCTTGAAAACGATTTCCCGATTTTCCAATTATCTTTCCGAGAAAGCCAAGTATAATCATGAAATTCAACTTCTAGGGCCGATCTCACCGGATAGGATACGTTTTTTGTTCCAAATAACCCTTCGAGCGAACTAAAAAGAAATTTAATTTATGACTGATGCTATTAACTACTTGTAAATCATTCATCCCAATGACACATTGTATAGGTTTATGAGCTATCATTTTATTAACAAGCTCCTCTGATTTTTTCTGAACATTCTCTAAACATCCAAGGATATTATGACTAACCAAAATACAACCCAAGGTATCCTGTATGCCTTGGGGGCTTATCTTATTTGGGGATTGGCTCCCATCTACTTCAAGGCTATACAATATGTGCCACCCGATGAAATCGTGTCACACCGCGTTATATGGTCGGCTTTCTTTATGGTACTGATGCTGATAGTGACTCGTCACTGGCGTCAGGTTTGGATTGTCGTCCGTCAACCTAAAATCCTACTGCTGTTAGGCATCACTGCCTTCACGATTACCAGTAACTGGCTAACTTATATTTGGGCGATTAATAATAACCATCTGCTTGAAGCAAGTCTGGGGTATTTTATTAACCCTCTGGTTAATGTGCTGTTTGGTATGGTTTTTCTTGGTGAGCGCTTCCGTCGTATGCAATGGATTGCCGTAGGACTGGCCTTTACTGGCGTACTGATCCAACTATGGCACTTTGGCTCTGTACCGGTGGTTGGTTTGTATTTATCGATGACATTTGCCGTCTATGGGTTGATCCGCAAAAAACTGGGAGTGGATGCACAAACAGGTATGTTGATTGAGACAGTCTGGGTGTTTCCCGTCGCTCTGATTTACCTGCTGTTCTTCACCCATAGCCCGACAAGCAATATGCTGGATAATGCGTACTCTTTGAACCTTATGCTGATTGCTGCCGGTATTATTACAACTGTGCCATTGTTGCTCTTTACCGCCGCAGCCGCGCATTTGCGATTGTCCACACTGGGCTTTTTTCAGTACCTTGGCCCAACGTTGATGTTCTTGCTGGCAACACTGGTTTATGGCGAAGAAATAGGCCCTGATCGTTTGATCACGTTTGGCTTTATCTGGGCTGCATTGATTCTGTTTACGCTGGATGCGCTTTATACTCAGCGCCACTTGCGTAAAACAGTTAAACACCCTGAAAAGAAATAAGTCGCTATCATATATTTGAACTGACCCAAAACATTATTAGTAAATCGGGTCAGTTTTTCCGTTAAATCGTGCGTGGTTTTATTGATAACTGATGAAATGACTACAGCCAGTTTTTCCGCTTGAAGTAGAGATAAGGAGCCAAACCCGCTGCTATCATCAATCCAATGGCCGCAGGATAGCCGAATGTCCAGTCCAATTCCGGCATAAATTTGAAGTTCATGCCATAGCTGGACGCTACCAACGTCGGTGGCAGGAATACCACAGAAACAACGGAGAATATTTTGATAATGCGGCTTTGTTCAATATTGATGAAGCCCATCGCCGCCTGCATCAAGAAGTTCACTTTCTGGAACAGAGATTCATTGTGCGGCAGCAAGGATTCAATATCCCTCAGGATTTCACGGGCCTGTTCCAATTGATTGGCAGGCAAGCGGGCACGGCGCACAAGGAAGTTCAAAGCACGTTGGCTATCCATCAAACACAAGCGGACTTTCCAGCCAATATCTTCCTGCTCCGCAAGGTTAGACAAAGCAGAATCAAACTCATCTCCCTGTTTGCCTTTCATTATGACCCGACTCAGGGATTCCAGCACGCTGTAGATGTTTTCAATGACATCAGCCAATTGCTCAATTTTAGTTTCAAACAAGTCCAGCAGCAGTTCATAGGCATTCCCGTCAGCCATCGTCTGGTTACGGGAGCGCATTCGATATAATCGAAATGCAGGGAGTTCACGCTCTCGCAATGTGTAGAGACGACCGTCACGGATGGTAAATGCGACTGTCGAGTTGCCAGCATGGTCTTCGGCATCTTCAAAGTAGAAGAATGAGTGGACATGCATACCATCTTCATCTTCAAAAAAACGTGCCGATGCCTCAATGTCATCCAATTCAGTGCGGGTCGCCAAGACTTGTCCCAGCTCATTCTGGACACGGAGGCAATCATTATCCCCCAGACCAACTAAATCTACCCACATGGAGTCAGATAACTTATCACCTTCTTCAAGTTCAAGACGGAGCAGGCGATTATTCTCTAATTTAAATGCGTTCAGCATGTACCATAAGTCTCCTTATACTCCCTACGTTTATCGTAAGGCGCGAATGTTACGCCCAGAAGAAAAAGCCTGTCAACATTCGACCGGATTATTGGCCCGTTTCAAGTCTGGCATAAGCGGCCACCAGCCACTTAACGCCTTCATCTTGAAACGCAATTTGCAAACGGCAATGCTCCCCACTGCCTTCTATATTGATAATCGTCCCTTCACCAAATTTGGGATGGCGTACACGCTGCCCAAGTGCGTAACCACTATCGTTGGTGCTGATAGGCGTGCCCAGCCGTTTGTGATTGATAGAACGGGATACCGTTGCTCGCAAGCGAACTTCTGCCACACATTCCGTCGGTAGTTCCCCAATAAAACGAGATGGACGGTGATTCACTTCCTTGCCATATAAACGACGGCTTTCGGCATAAGTCAGCGTCAGTTTTTCCATCGCTCTGGTAACTCCAACATAGGCCAAGCGCCGCTCTTCTTCCAACCGACCGCTTTCATCAATGGACATCTGACTCGGAAACATGCCCTCTTCCATGCCCACAATAAAGACTTGCGGGAATTCCAGACCTTTCGCTGAATGCAGTGTCATTAATTGCACGGCATCCTGATAAGGATCCGCCTGCCCTTCCCCTGATTCAAGCGCAGCATGGGAAAGAAAAGCTTGCAATGGCAACAGGTTTTCGTCTTCATCCTGATAGCTGAATTGGCGGGTTGCTGTGACTAATTCTTCAAGGTTTTCGATACGCGCCTGTGCCTTTTCGCCTTTTTCCTGTTGATACATCGCCCATAAGCCAGAATCACGGATAATGCGATCGGTCTGCACATGCAATGGCATTTCCTGCGTTTCCATTTCCAGCGCTTCAATTAATTCAATGAAGCGCTGCAATGCAGATGCCGCACGACCAGCCAATACTTTTTCCTGTATCAATAACAGGCTACTTTCCCACAAGGTTTTTTGCTGATCACGCGCCATTTGGCGCACAACATCAAGTGTTCTGTCACCAATACCGCGTGTAGGTGTATTCACCACGCGTTCAAAGGCAGTATCATCGTGACGGTTTGTCACCAAGCGAAGGTAGGACAAGGCATCTTTGATTTCCTGACGTTCGAAGAAACGCTGGCCACCATAAATGCGGTAAGGCATGGAAACCTGTAACAAGGCTTCTTCCAAGACTCGAGACTGGGCATTGCTTCGATACAGGATCGCACACTCTTTCAGTGCGCCGCCATTATCCAGCCAATGCTTGATACGACCGACAACATAACGGGATTCATCCAGTTCATTGAAGGCGCAGTAAAGTGAAATCGGCTCTCCTTCACTCCCTTCTGTCCACAAATTTTTGCCCAAACGATCACTGTTATGGGCAATCAGGGCATTTGCAGCCTTGAGGATATTGCTGGTCGAACGATAATTCTGTTCCAGACGGATTGTCTCCGCTCCCGGAAAATCCTTGAGAAAGCGCTGGATATTTTCTACCTGCGCACCACGCCAGCCATAAATGGACTGATCATCATCCCCAACAATCATGACCCTGCCATTCTCGCCAGCCAGAAGGTGAATCCAAGCGTATTGAATACTGTTAGTGTCCTGAAATTCATCCACCAGAATATTAGTGAAGCGTTCACGATAATGTTGCAGGATCTGTGGCTTGTTCAGCCAAAGTTCATGGGCACGTAGCAACAATTCGGCAAAATCCACCAACCCGGCTCGATCACACGCCTCCTGATAGGCCTGATAGATTTTCAGCCACGTCGCTTCAACCGGATTGCCATAACTTTCAATGTGCTGTGGACGTAAACCTTCATCTTTTTTGCCATTGATGTACCACATCCCCTGACGAGCCGGCCACTGTTTGTCATCCAGATTCATCGCTTTGACGATGCGTTTGATGAGACGGTGCTGATCTTCGCTATCAAGGATCTGAAAATCCTGCGGTAAATTGGCATCAAGGTGATGGGCACGCAACAAGCGGTGGGCAAGACTGTGGAACGTACCGATCCACATTCCGCCCTGACTGGTTCCAATCAGGCTTTCAATTCGATGCCGCATCTCAGCAGCAGCTTTATTGGTAAACGTGACCGCCATGATAGAAAACGGAGAGGCATTTTCAACTGACAGTAACCAAGCGATCCGGTGAACCAGCACGCGCGTTTTACCACTACCAGCACCAGCCAGCACCAGCATGTTACTGCGGGATGCTACGACTGCTTCGCGTTGTTTATCATTGAGGCTTTCGAGCAGATAAGAAACGTCCATAATTACCATCAGTTGTTAGCAATGACTTATTTTTATTCATCATCATCTTGTTGGATAAAAAACAAGCAAATCGTCTTTTTTACACAGATTACAAGCTGAAATTATATCAGTGCTATCAAAGAAGCCAAATCAGAAATCTCAACATGTGGTACCAGACGTCCTTCAGGCTCCTGCATCAAGTCTTTATTTTCGATGTTAAGCCAACAAGCCTGCATACCGCTGCAAAGTGCCCCTTCTACATCCGTATTCAGGTTATCCCCCACATGCAGGATCTGATTTATGGGCAGATTCAGCCGCTCAGCCGCCAAGTGGTACATATCAGGCCAAGGCTTGGAACGCCCATTAATCCCCGCTTTCAAAATAAACTCAAAATAAGGAGCAAGCCCACATGCGGCAGGTTCAGCGTTTCCATTAGTAATCGCCACCAACGGCATTTTTTCGGCCAATACGGTTAAAGCCTTATGGGTAGATTCTGGAACCGCGATTTGGTTACGCCAGTACGTAAAGCAAGACATAAGTTCATCCGTGCCACGTACTGTCTCTTCATGATTGAAACCGTGGTGGGTAAACATGAGTTCTGCGGACTGTCGGCGCCATAATGTGACATCATGGTAAATATCCGGCTCCCGTTCAAGGACGGTCTGACGGTATAAATGCAGATCTTCATGTCCAAAGTGATCGAACCTGGCATCGTACTGCCTGATAAAGCACAATACTTCTTTTTCGGTTCTATCGATTACAGGATAATTATCGTAAAGCGTATCATCCAGATCGAATGTCATCGCAGTAAACGGCGCGAGAGGCCGATAAAAACGCATTATGATTTCCCTCGTTTGGCTCTGGGGTGAGCCACATCATAGACTTTGGTCAAGTGTTGAAAATCCAAATGGGTATAGATCTGGGTCGTCGACAGATTCGCATGGCCAAGCAATTCCTGTACTGCACGTAGATCACCGCTGGATTCAAGAATATGTGTGGCAAAAGAGTGACGCAATTTATGGGGATTAATGTGGCTGCTAACGCCTTGCCGAATCCCCCACTGTTCAAATCGTTTCTGTACGTTACGGGTAGAGATACGTTTCCCGCTCTTGGTGGAAATGAAAACCGCATCATTTTCCGGCTCAAACAATTCCCGCATTTCCAACCAACGCCGGAGCCATTCCTGAGCCATGCGACCGAATGGTACCTTGCGCTCTTTGCTCCCCTTACCATGTACCCAGACTTCACCACCCTCCAAATCCAAGTGGCGACAATCAAGGCCCACCAGCTCAGACAAACGTAAACCCGCTCCGTACATAACTTCCAGCATGGTTCTATCGCGCACGGACAGAGGATCATTCAAATTAATATTGAGCAACTGGCTAACTTCGTCCACATCCATATTTTTAGGTAAGTGGCGTTTCTTACGGGGAGCACTGACTGTTTTAGCAGGATTGGCATCCAATTTATTTTGCATCACCATCCAGTCAAGAAAGCTACGCAAAGAAGAAAGGCGCAAGGCAAGGCTGGCGGACTGCAACCCAGCACGACGACTCTGGGAGGCAAACATTCTGACTTTCGCGGGATCTAACGCCTGCCACTCACATATTTCCATCTCCAGTGACATTTTCGCCAACACTGCCAAATGACGTCGATAGTTCGTGATCGTGACGGGACTTAAACGCCGCTCAACCCGCAAATAGTGTAAAAAGTCTTCCACAGGCGCTAGCAGTAAATCAATCGGCTGAGTCATGCGCGTTCAATCCAACGGGACAATAAACCCGGCAACAGCTTGGCTAACTGGTCGAGAATGTCAGTACCCATGTCTTCATGATAATGCTGTTTATCATGGCTATTGAAAATCACCATGCCCAAATCCCCTTGCGATCCTAAAAGGGATATCGCCACTGAGCCAACATGGCGTGCTTGTGGCATTAACAATAAAATCTCTGGGCCGTGCAATCGACCAAGATAATGATTTTTTTCACCAAAGCGCTTAATGCGGACGGATTCAAAGGCATAACGGGAAATAGCCAGCTCCGGCGAATTCAGTGGTGCGCCAAGATGCCATTTATCACTGAACAACCGAATATAACTGTTACTCAATCCAAGTGTTTTTGACCATGAACTCAGGCAGGAAAGAAAGTCCTGCAAACTCTTGACACCAGAGAGATCTGACAGCAATTGCAATAAGCTGCTGAACAGCACTTCATTCTGTTTCGCCTGCCCAACCAAATAGTTTAGATCGTCTTCTAAATAACAGATGCGATTCCTCTGGCGGTTCATATGCCATTCCATCAAGGAGACACACTCCCTCACCGGATGGGGAACCCTGATCTTATCGACCATATTGGCATTACGGATAAAAAAATCTGGATTATTCAACAAATAATCCACTACCGCTTGGTCATTCAATCTGTTTTCGATGTGCAATGGATCGTTTTTTTCATCCATTTTCCAATGCCCTATATTTTCAAGAGTGACTCAGTAAACACAGAATCCATCACAAATGAATCGTACCATCATAAACGTGGCTTGCAGGCCCAGTCATTAAAAGTGGTTTGCCCGATCCATCCCAGCGAATTTGCAATGTCCCCCCCGGAAGATCAACCCGAACCTGATTATCCAGCAAATTCTGCTGAACACCAACGGCTACTGCGGCACATGCGCCACTGCCACAGGCCAGTGTTTCACCTGCACCACGCTCAAAGACACGCAATCGAATATGTCCCCGATTCATTACTTGCATGAAACCAATATTGGCCCGTTCAGGAAAACGCTCATGGCTTTCCAACACTGGTCCCAATACTTCCACTTCGGCAGTGTCTACATCTTCAACCTGTATGACACAGTGAGGGTTTCCCATTGACACAACACCACAAAGCACCGTACGTTCGATGGCACGGATAATGTAGGTTTTCTCAGCCTTATTGGCACGAAAGGGAACTCGCTGCGGCTCAAAATCCGGCTCTCCCATGTTCACACAGACTTGATCATCATTTGTGATGCTCAATATCATTCGACCTGCCTGCGTACTGACCTTAATATCACGTTTATTAGTCAGCCCCTTGAGACGGACAAAACGGGCAAAGCAACGCGCTCCATTGCCACACTGGGAAACCTCACTGCCATCAGCATTAAAAATGCGGTAGTGAAAGTCTAAGTCAGGATCATAGGGTGCTTCAACAATCAAGAGTTGATCAAAACCTACCCCAGTATTCCGGTTAGCCAGACGGCAAATTAACTCTGGAGAAAAATAAACATTTTGGGTCACTGCATCAACAACCATAAAGTCATTGCCAAGACCATGCATTTTGGAGAATTGCATATACGACTCCAAGAGAAATCATATTACCGAATCACTATCATTATGCATCCATTGATATATTGTCTTTTAATAAACTATTTTTTGACAATTTTTCTGGCTGCGCCTTATCCGCTTTGTGCATAGGTGTCTGTGTCGCAGATGTTTCCACAGGGGGAAAATAGAGAGGTCCTTTCAAGCCACAACCTGACAGAGAAAGTAATGTTATGATAACCAGTGACCAATGGAATTGTTTTTTCATCATATTAATGCCTGTGATTCATGCGCCAATACTCTCTATAATCGCAGCTAGGCCCTGAAAAGCAAATAGGAAAATAAACATGAACGACAGCGAATTTCATCAATTGGCCGATCAATTGATGCTTTATCTTGAAGAGCGACTGGATAATTACAATGGGGATTCGGATATTGACTATGAAACAAACGGTGGGGTGATGACGCTGAGTTTTGAAAACGGCAGCAAAATCATTATCAACCGCCAAGAGCCTTTCCATCAGATATGGCTGGCAACCAAAAGTGGTGGTTACCATTTTGATTATCGGGATAGCCAGTGGATTTGTGACCGCAGTGGTAATGATTTTCTTTCCATGCTGGCACAAGCCATTACTGAACAGAGCGGTGAGCCATACCAGTTTTCGTGATTATCTTTCACACACCTTATAAAAACAATTACCCAGTAGAAACAAGCGCCTAATAAAATAGGCGCTGAAAGTGCTGGAAATAATAGCTAAAGAGGGGAAAATATGGCATTGTGAATTATGCAGATAAAGACTACGAAATAGATCAGGAAATTATTGCCCAAATTAACAATATTGCCCTTATTATGTAAATCCGCATGATAATAAAATAAGCGCTCAGGTTAACTTGATGGATAGAATCACTTTTATCAATAATGATATAGCGAGCGATAAGACGCATGCGCCCCGCATGTTTCATTAAATTGCCCATCAACATCGAGCCTGACGTCATTCGTTTCTAGATCATCTAATGGGAACACGCTATCTATAAATGGAGCGACATGAGTGCGTTCACCTTTCTTAACGATTTGATAGAATTGCGGTAGGTTGAAGTTGATAAAACTGGAGCCATAAGTAAAACGATCATGCGATGATGAATAAAAACGGCTGATATCCCGCACTAATTCTTCTTTACTACCTTCACAGTGGGAATAAATTTCCACCCGGTTTGATTCATCAAGAATATAAATATTGAATCCTTGTTCCTCTTCGATATTCTCAAAAAAAAACTGAATCATTCCCTCACAGGCAAAGCCGTCTATTACAGGCGGTAAGTGTTTTTCTTTGTTATCAATTTTAACAGGCAAACCATGCAATTTGGTATTTGAAATCGCGCCATAGAATTCCACTGCATTTTCCAATTTGTGTACCGAAACATTTAGCCGTTCGAAGAATAGCCCCCATGTTTGTCCTGAAATTCGTAACGCTTTGAAACGATTTGGATCTTGTCGGTTGCTGGACAGGCGTAACTCTATACATTCCGAAACTAATTGCTGGATACGTGTACGAATCAACCCACGCAAATGTTCACTATAACAAAATACTTCAACGTCAGATGGTGGTGCTGCATCTTGATGCATTTTACCCAATATGGTCTTTAATGCTTCCAATACTGATTGTTCACCACTGAAATGCAAGGTTCTTACTTCATTCCATGAATTGCGATAAAGCAAATCAATGCTACCTACCAGACATTGCTGCGACTCACCAAAGCTGAAAACATTGAGGTTTCTTAAATCAAAATGCACAACTTGATCGGAAAATGTAGTTGTTGGATCTTGCTCTAAATTAACAATGATCGCCAAATGGCGGATTTCACAAGGGCTGTATAACGCTTTTGGTGTGGGAGCAGGTAAACGGATCGGGAAATGAGTCGCAATGTCATCCACCAAATCACACAGTTTCTGCCTGTCACACTGAGATTTCCCGTGATGCATATGAAGCCGAGTTTCTTTGGTCAGCAACCCATTGAAATAAGTCCAGGAAACTAATTTATTCAGATAACGATTGTATTCCAACGGTTGGTGACCTGCGATTGACTCGATCGTTGGGGCATGGTTGTAAAGATACCAACCACTGCGGTTTACCCGCCCCGGAGGAACATAAATAAAGGTCAGATCCTTTTCTGATAAATCAGGTGATATCTGAGGATTCACCAGAGTCACTTTACCGGGCAATGCTTCAAAAGCCGCATACAATTTACGGGTCAATACACCAATATCTTGCGGACTGGCACTCACACTTAAATTATTACGGCGGGCAAAGCGGATTAGGTTACGATAACTCTGCATCATGGTATCAAGCAATTCATTATGGGCATCACGCACCTGCTCAATTTTCCATGAGTTACGATTATCCAGCATGGCCAGCTTACTGTCATCCCAGCCCCATTCACGCACCAACTGGGATATAACCTGACGGCGCCATCCTGTACAGCCTTTGTCATCTTGGCTTTCCAGTAATTTTTCGCACACCTTCAGATAAAAACAACGACGCGCCAAATCAAGGCGCGTGAGATCGTTCGTGGCAGTAAGATAACGAGTTACACGCTCCAGCATCATGCTATAGGCATCAAGGCCAAAGGAAACAATCGAGCCATCATGAAAATACTGCTTCATTTCCATCGCCAGAAGTTTTCCATTGGGATATTCCCATGAATAAGCTTCCAACAGCAGGCTTTTCAATACTGCCTTATAAGGAGAGTCCACGCTCTTGTAAAGCTGCCAGAGACTCGCCCCAAAATATTCTTCTGCGGACAATTCGCCCAAGCCACCCAAATCCAACCATTCATTTGGCGTCAATACACCTTGGGCATAGAGAGAAAGGACATATTCATCGTAATGCGCTTCCTCTTCCACTGGAACCATTGTCCATAGCAAGCGTTTACCCGCCATACAGACCGCTGTGCGATAAAATTCATCAAGCAGAAGGATATGTTGGGTAGAACCGCAGTCTTCACCATTCAAACTACCGCAGGCATTATGTCGAAAACGGTTTTCATCAATCAGAAAAAAAGTAACCTCAATTCCCAGCGAGGATGCCCACTCTTCTATCAAGGCGCATTTTTGTTCCAGCAAGGCTTTCTCATCGCTATCCAACCAAGATTGATGACAAACCCAGATATCCACGTCAGAAGAACAACTTTGCCCGATAGAAGAGGTACTCCCCATGGAGTAAATCCCTGTAATCGGCAATTCACCATTGGGTGTATGTGAAGGTACATCTGGCAAGGCATCAATAAGCTGACTGTCCAGTGCATTAATCCAAAACTGTTGTGATTCATCAGGCATAAAAAAGCAAACGCCATAAGGAACACCGTTTTTGATATAGCCTGGCATCATTGAATGATGATAATGTAATAATACTGGAATTAAACTATAAACCTGCTTGAAAGCGTCCCCCATTAAGCTAGTGGCGCGTTCTAATCTAAGTTGGTTAATTGCATCCAGTCGCTGCTTCAGCGTTTCAATATAGAGATACAAGAGTTTCGCCTGATATCAGTTCCAGTGCCTAAAGTAGTCCCCTGTTTCCGATCATGCGTGGTATTACAAGATTATTTAAAATAATTTTTACAAACTTATTGTCGGAAACGTGATCAATTTAACACCTTGCAGTCAAAGCGTAAAGTACGCATTAACATCTTTTTCCTTACCCTGCAATAGCCAAAGCATGTTTAACTCTTTGTAAAAGATTAAGTTAATCACAAAAATAGACATAATAATATGTTTTAAGAATAACTATTATAGTTGATTATTTTTTTCATATCGTAGATGTAAAGAATTGAAAATACACCAGTCTTCCATAATTATTTCAATCTAATAATATTTTATTATTGTTAAATATTTTCACTACTTTTTATCAGTAAGCTAACCATAAATATCAATTTGCTTTTAAATCAATCTATTTGTTTATTTTCTCCATTTAAATAAAATATTATTTTAATATTTAAAAATTATTTTTATTTTATAACCTGTATATCCATATACTATTTCGAGTTTTTTGGTTTTTTCGTAACTGGAAAAAAAATCATTGAAATGTTAAAACTGACACCATTTCTCGCTAATTGGTGACTAACCAGTAGTTAAAAGCTATCACTCCTAATCAACTTCAAGTTGCCTAGCAGGCAATAAAACAAAAAATTGAAAGGGAAAGAGTTAAAAACCATTAGTTAATACGACTATTCAATATACTTATCCATGACAATGAAAATCATTCGCATCGCTACCCGCCAAAGCCCATTGGCTATGTGGCAAGCGCAATATGTTCAAAAACAACTGAAACACTTTCATCCAGACCTGCAAGTGGAGCTGGTTCCAATGGTTACACGCGGCGATATCATCCTCGATACGCCATTGGCAAAAGTGGGAGGCAAGGGGCTATTTGTGAAGGAATTGGAGCTGGCTCTGCTGGAAAAGCGAGCTGATATCGCCGTCCACTCCATGAAAGATGTTCCCGTCGAATTTCCTGATGGTTTGGGGTTGGTCACAATCTGCGAACGGGATGATCCACGGGATGCTTTTGTTTCAGTAGAATACGCCTCGCTCGATGACCTACCCGCAGGCAGTGTTGTTGGTACATCCAGTTTACGCCGCCAATGCCAAATTCGTCAGCTATATCCCGATCTTGTGGTTCGTGACTTGCGCGGTAATGTCGGTACCCGTCTGAGCAAGCTCGATAATGGCGATTATGATGCCATTATTCTTGCAACTGCTGGCCTGAAACGGCTCGGGTTGGAAGAACGCATCCGTATGCCATTAGAACCGGAATTATTGCTGCCAGCCGTCGGTCAAGGGGCGGTAGGTATTGAGTGTCGGCTTGACGATTATCAAACCCGTGAGCTGCTGTCTCCCTTGAACCATGCAAGAACAGAAGTCTGCGTTCTCGCTGAACGAGCCATGAATACCCGTCTTGAAGGAGGCTGTCAGGTACCGATTGGCAGTTATGCCATCTGGCAGGAAGACAACATTTGGCTACGCGCACTGGTTGGCGCTCCTGATGGCACGGTGATCGTGCGTGGTGAAAGAATGGTATCACCAAAAGAGGCTTGCCAAGCTGGTATTGAATTGGCGGAAGAATTATTGGAGAAAGGCGCACGCCAGATTCTGGCTAGCGTATACCAGAGGAATTCGCCGGAATGAGCATTTTGATCACCCGCCCTGCCCCCGCAGGAGAGGAATTGGTCAAGCGGCTGCGAGCTATTGGTAAATCAGCCTTCAGCGCCCCCCTCATCGAAATTCATCCGGGGGCAGATTTGCCATTACTGTCACAAAAACTGCAACGGCTAACCGCGGGAGATCTGGTTTTTCTATTATCAAAAAATGCCGTCCATTATGCGAATAAGCAACTTATTCAAGAAGGCCAATTATGGCCTGATCAGCTATCTTATTATGGTATCGGTAAATCAACTTCCCTGATGTTTCACCAATACACAGGGCTGGAAATCCTCTACTCTAAGCAAGGTGAAACCAGTGAAGATCTACTGCAACTCCCCACGTTACAGAAAATGAGCAATAAAAAGATTTTATTGCTCCGAGGTAACGGGGGCCGCGAAGTCATTGCCTCGACATTAAGGATTCGGAAAGGTGAAGTAGATTATTGTGAATGTTATTCACGCCAACCAGTCAAATATGATGCAGCCGATTTCAGCCGTCACTGGCAACAATGTGATATAAAAACCATCGTTGTAACAAGTGGCGAAATGCTGCAACTGTTATATAACTTAGTAACTGATAGCGATGGAAAAGCGTGGTTATTGGGTTGCAACCTGATTGTGGTCAGCGAGCGCCTTGCTAATATCGCCCAGACATTGGGCTGGCAAACAATAAAAGTAGCTAAGAGTGCAGATAATGACGCCTTAATTCAGGCGCTGGAATAAATTAATATGGGATGTCCATTATGACGGAACAAAAGCAATCCACTGATGCTGTTGAGACGAAACACCCTCAACAGCCTGCAACTCCTTCCCACAAACCCAAGAGTTATGGATGGGTGGGCAATACGCTCTCAATTGCCATTTCACTGGTGATAGGTGTTGGTGTTCTTTATATTTATTATCATGGTCAACAGCAAAATGCGGAATTAAGGGCTGAAAATATCGCTCTTCAACAAGAAGTTGCCTCTCTGACACAACAGCAATCTGCCGATAAACAAAGTCTTGATGCCAAATTCCAAAATATAGAGGCTTCCTTACAACAAGTCAGCTCACAAGGCCAACAGCTAGATAGCCGCATGTCTGATCTTCAAAACCGTATTTCAGCATTTTCAAATACTGATATCGAAAACTGGCGACTGGCACAGGCAAGCTCTCTCGTTAAGATGGCTGGCCGCAAAGTATGGAGTGAACAGGATATCACCACTGCCATCGCATTGCTGAAAGATGCTGATCAGAACCTCGCTGAAATGGATGATCCTAGTCTGCGCTATGCCCGTGAAGCTATCATGACTGATATCGATTCTCTGACCAAAATCAAACAAATTGATTTAGATGGCATTATCCTGACGCTGAATCAGCTATCAAACCAAATCGATAACTTGCACCTCGCCAATAAAGCAGAACAAGCCACATCGGAGAAGGCAAACAATCATGAAATCACGGCTTCACTCTCTGATTGGCGTCAAAACTTAAGCAATAGCTGGCACAGTTTTATGGATAATTTCATTACCATTACCCCTCGTGATAACAGCAAAGAGCCGCTGTTGGCACCCAATCAGGGCGTTTACCTTCGCGAGAACATTCGCTCAAAACTGCTGATTGCTGCGCAGGCGGTTCCGCGCCATCAGGTTAAAATTTATCAGGGCGCATTAGCAGATGTTCAATCTTGGGTGCAGGCTTATTTTGATACCTCTAATCCGGATGCAGAAAACTTTTTAAAAAATGTTGGTTCACTGCAAAAGAGACCCCTTTCGATTGATGTTCCTGAACAATTGAGCAGCCAGCCAATATTGGCAGAGCTAGTACGTAAACGTATCTACAATTTACCGCATTCCGGCCAGTCATCTAATTCCAAGCAATCTCAAACTGGCACCCAACCAGAAACACAGCCTGAAGCTCAATCACTATCTACGACAACAGGCACAGCCGAACAGTCAAAAACACCCGCTGAGGAGATCTGAACATGCTAAAAGTATTATTGCTGTTCATTGTCCTTATTGTAGGGATCGTACTCGGCCCCTTGATGGCAGGCCACCAAGGCTACGTTTTGATCCAGACGGATAAAAATAACATCACTACCAGTATTACCGGTCTGGTAATCATCTTCCTTCTGCTGCAATTCCTGCTGATTTTCATCGGTTGGTGTTATCGTCGGTTAAAACGTACCAGTACATTCACTCATAGTTGGATCTTTGGCGGATATAAACGCAATCGTGCTCGTTCACAGACTAAACAAGCATTGCTGAAGCTGGCTGAAGGAGATTTCAAGCAAGTTGAGCGCCTGATGACCCGCAACGCTAACTATGCAGAATATCCTGTCGTGAATTATTTGCTGGCAGCCGAAGCCGCTCAGCGACGCGGCGATTATTTCCACACTAACCAATATATTGAACAAGCAGCCAAAGTTGCTGATAAGGACCTGCTACCCGTTGATATTACCCGCGTCCGTATCCAATTGGCTCAAGGTGAAATTTATGCCGCACGCAATGGAGTGGATAAACTACTGGGTCATGCTCCTCGTCACCCTGAAGTGCTGCGATTAGCTGAACAGGCTTATTCTCTTTCAGGTGATTATCAATCTCTGATTGATATCTTACCTTCTATGCTGAAAGTTAATCTGCACGATGAAGAAGAAATCCTTAAATTGCGTCAGCAAGCCTATATCGGATTAATGAATCAAGTTATAGCAGAGAAAGGCAACGCTGGGCTAAAAGTATGGTGGAAAGATCAAAGCCACAAGATTCGCAATGATATTGTGCTGCAAGTCGCAATGGCCGAGCATTTGATTGAATGTGATGATCACGGGGCTGCCCAGCAAATCATTTTAAATGGTTTAAAACAGCAGTACGACGAACGTTTCCTGCTATTAATTCCACATCTTAAGACAAGTGATTATGAAGCCATACAAAAAATGCTTTCTCAGCTATTAAAGCAACACGGTGCAACTCCATTGCTCAATAGTACGCTGGGACAGGTTGCCTTGCGCCATGGTGAATGGGCGAACGCTGAATCGGCATTTAAAGCTGCTCTTGTGCAGCGACCGGATGCCCATGATTATGCATGGCTTGCCGATGCATTGGACAGATTACAAAAACGTGAAGAAGCCAACCAAACCCGTAGCAAAGGCTTTATGCTGACCTTAAAGCGTGATAATGCCACCGAAGCATAAAAGCACATAACTTCATACCTCAGTTAACGATGATATATGTACGCCATTGAATCGTTAACTGAGACGCATCATATAAAATATCAACTTTTCTATAGATAAAAAAAACACCTATCAAAAAAGACAGGTGTATAAATACAATCAGGTCTACAGACGGATAGTGCCTCACTCAACGTTGTGTCCGGTTTGCGATGAAAAGACAGTGATACTTACTCATCTATAACGTGGACCATAGGCACTGACAATCAGCTCTACATCATCCCTGGGTTTATGAAGTCATACACTGTCATAATGAGTGGGATGAGTATCTACAATTTTAATAATGCATTTTTCATGCCAATTTTTTTGATTAGATTAAACTTCCCTTCCCTAAAGTTTAACTGACTTTCCATAATAGATTGTCTAACTTTCACCAAATATCGGCAAAAATACCGTCTCTCATTTGAGACGCTCTTAGAGCCTCTTATATATAGATATTATAAATCATATGCTTAAATGTCTCCTTTTTGAGACGTCAAGGAATATGATTTGTCGTTGATATACAACATCAATATAAAATTTCATTTAAAACATAAAGTTAACTCTCTAACAAAGGCGATAACATTCGATTTTATGTTAAAAAACCAACCAGAAATTAAAAAGAAATAAAAAGGAAATTTTTTATCAGCAGGGAAAGTAGAGAGAAGAAAAAAGTAAGAAGAATAAGAAGAAAAAGTGGAAAGAAATTAGCAAAAACCTAAAAAGAGAAAACCCCGCTATTGCGGGGTTTTCTCAGAATCTGGTCGGCGAGAGAGGATTCGAACCTCCGACCCACTGGTCCCAAACCAGTTGCGCTACCAAGCTGCGCTACTCGCCGAAATATACCTTTAACCTCTTTTATGGTGCGAAGGGGGGGACTTGAACCCCCACGTCCGTAAGGACACTAACACCTGAAGCTAGCGCGTCTACCAATTCCGCCACCCTCGCGTTTCATAAAAAAGATGGGGTGGCTAACGAGACTCGAACTCGCGACGACTGGAATCACAATCCAGGGCTCTACCAACTGAGCTATAGCCACCATAACAGCTATCTTTTTACATACTGCTATGTTTTACAAAAATGATATTTTACAACAATGCCATTGACCACGATAACTCATTGTCACTGCTCTTGCACGCTTTAAATGGCGCGCCCGACAGGATTCGAACCTGAGACCTCTGCCTCCGGAGGGCAGCGCTCTATCCAGCTGAGCTACGGGCGCTTAACGCCGTTGCGGTGGAGGATAGTACGGATTTAAGGTCGTACTGTCCAGTGCTTTTTTAAAAGAAATGATGCGTTTGATTATGCTTTACTCATTTAGTTGATAAAGACAGCACATTTCCACCGCAATACTGCAACAAATAGTTTCATTGATTAAATATCAGACAATAAAACTAGATTGATTTTTTTTGCGAAAACAATTTATTCAACCAATAAATTGATGACACGATCAGCAAAAATGCTCCCCCTACTATTAGTGAAAAGCGTGTGTCTGGGTTAATTGCCATCCCCACCAATACACAGCAGAGGAAAATCAATGTCAGGTAATTGATATATGGGAACAAGATCGACTTAAACCGATGCTGCTTCAGTGCTTCCTCATGGTGCTTACGAAAATTCAACTGACTGACCAGAATCACAAACCACGGTACCATGCCGGGCAATACACTGGCACTATAAACGTAAACAAATACTGCTTTCGGATTTGGTATCAGATAATTCAGGCTGGAACCCGCAATCAAACAACCAATGGTAATTGCAATACATCTTACTGGTACACCATTTTTCGATAACTTCAGCAATGAAGCAGGCAATTGACGATTCTGCGCCAAGGCATACAGCATTCTGCCACCGCTGTACATGCCACTATTGCATCCTGAAAGCGCAGCAGTCAGCACAACAAAGTTAATCACCGCAGCCGCAGAAACAATGCCAACTTTAGCAAAAATCATCACAAACGGGCTGCCATGTGTTCCTATTTCTGTCCACGGGAACAACGTCACAACAATAAAAATGGCACCAACATAAAAAATCAGAATACGCCACAAAATATTGTTGATCGCTTTTTTGAGGGTAACTTGTGGATTTTTCGCTTCACCAGCTGTAATGCCAACCAGCTCTACCCCTTGATAAGAAGCCACAACAATACAGAGGGCAAATAAAAAGCCTTTCCATCCACCAGAAAAGAAACCGCCATGTGAGGTCAGGTTATCCAAACCAATAGGTTGCCAGTCGTTGCCCAAGCCGAAGAAAATCAAGCCGATACCAATCAGAATCATCACAATAATCGTTGTGACTTTAATCATGGCAAACCAAAACTCCAACTCACCATACAGCCTTACCGCAGCCAAATTAGCCAAGGCAACTAACCCAACCGCGACCAGTGCTGGAATCCATTGAGGTAATTCAGGGAACCAAAATTCAGCATAAACACCCACGGCAGTGATCTCTGAGATTCCCACGGAAACCCACATGAACCAGTAACCCCATGCTGTTAGATATCCCCAATACGGGCTTAGGTACTTATGTCCAAAAGCAGCAAATGAACCCGTTACAGGTTCAAGAAACAACATTTCTCCCATGGAACGCATGATGAAAAAGACAAAAAGCCCAGCAATAATGTAAGCCAGCAACACAGAAGGACCGGCCCATTTCAAAGTGCTGGCTGAACCCATGAACAACCCTACGCCGATTGTGCCACCCAGCGCAATCAGCTCAATATGACGTGCCTCAAGTCCCCTTTGCAGGCTCTGTTTTGAATCACTCATAAAACTCCCTATCCACTTTTATGATGTTTATATTTACAAACAGAAAAAATACAGGAATTGATAATCAATCGTTGTAAAAAAGGCTGGGATCAAAACACGTTTTGCCAATCAGTGAAATAAAAAATTATAAAATTGAGTTGATGTCTGTTTTATTGAACATCACAGTTGAAGAAAACAACCTCACCATGACTATTTTTTAAGCACAATAAAACTGCCAGCTATCTATCAGGCATGAAAATCTATTAGACGTGCATAAGAAAGGAGATAAACCCGCTGCACATAAATAACATGTGTTCAATGCAGCAGGTAAACGCAGCAGGTACAAGTATAAGACAGAAGCGTTACCGAGATTACAGTTTGTCACCGTAATAGTAGCCAAGAAATTTCAATAGCCTGATCTGTCTACGAATGCGGCTTGGCTGAGAAAGTAAGCGATACAACCACTCTAAACCTAGATTCTGCCAGACTTTCGGTGCACGTTTAACTTGCCCGATAAAGACATCATAAGTTCCTCCAACACCCATATACAATGCATCTGGATGAACTTTACGGCAATCGCGCATAAAGATTTCCTGTTTGGGAGATCCCATTGCGATAGTAATAATTTCAGCACCACTGGCATGAATCCGCTCAAACACTTCATCACGCGTTTCTGGCATAAAATACCCATCTTGACTGCCCACGATATTGACGTTCCACTGGGTACGCAATTTGTTCTCTGTCTGTGCCAAGACGTCAGGTTTCCCTCCTATCAAAAAGACAGACGTACCTTCACGTCCAGCCCGTTCCATAAGGACTTCCCATAAATCAGCACCCGCAATACGTGCCACATCCGTATCAGGGTATTTACGGCGAATGGCACGTACGATACTGATGCCATCCGCGTACAAATATTCAGCCTCATCCAGCAACACATTCAGCGCATTGTCTTTTTCTGCCGTGAGCACTTTTTCTGCGTTAATTGCGACCAATGTACCTGTTTTTACCCGCCCATTCTGGAAAAGATGGTCGAGGAAATGCGACATACCACGGAATCCCCAGATATTGAGGCCACGAATGCAGTACTTGGGAATGTTATTCAACGCCATTTTTTTTCCTTACATCCAAAATAACAGATGTTTTTCGCGCAGTAGCCAAATTACTGACCACAAGCTTTCGAATCAGCCCGGCACTTTCAAATAACCAATACAACAATTTCGCCGCGACCAGACACAAGCCAAAAACAATACAAAAGAACACGACCCGAGAAACAAAAGAATCAACACCTTCACGAGCGAGTACAATCATGTTAAAAATTGCGCCGAAACAGAAAGCCTGCAAAATTGCTGCCTTATAGCAATTGGTTTCCTGTTTTCCTATTTCATAAACCCAATCAAACCATTTGATAATAAAACCGACGGCTATCGCGCCCAAAGGAATAAAGAATACACCCCCCATAACGACTAGAGAACCAATCAATGTTGGCGAAATCGCAAGGCCAGAGTGGTTATTCAATACATCCCACGTGAAATAGTTAGCTGTATTCCAGACCAGATTGGGCCTGTCCGGCCATACCCAACTGGGGATAAAAACATAAAAATCACGGATAATCGGAGCCAATCCCTGAAAATCAATTTTGCTGTAATTATCCAGCAACAGAGCCAAATTTTCCCACGGTGAGAAAGTATCCCGCGTGAGATACAAGAACGTATAGAATGCTTCCGCTCCGCTCACATCCAAGCTGTAACGCTTTAAAGCCAGCCAGAACATACCGACTATTCCCATCACACCGGCAGTAAACAACATCCACAGTGTGATCCAGCCACGGACAATCCCGATAAACAGAAACAATGCAAACGCAATAATAATATTAGCTCGTGTTCCCCCAACTATCACATAAGTCAGGATACCAAACCCGACTGTCCCCACCAAAAAGCACAGCCATCGTACTTTGGTCGGTTTCAAGAAAAAGACCACCAACATGGCAGGGATGAAAAAATAAAAAAATCGCTTGAGCGCTACACCGGAAACTTTACTGGAAAATATCTGACTATAGGACTGTAATTTAAACAACAAGAAGCCGTTCTGCATAAAGAACGAACCTACCGTAACGATAGCAATACCAGCGAGCAGCAACCACGCCAGATTCGTTTCCACTCGGTTCATGGTGAATAAAGGCTTACGCGGCGAAGTCATCATTAAGGTTTCAGGTTTTATACTATCGCTGGGCCGCGTTTTATAAGTAAGGCGTGTTTTATAAGCCACATAGTAAATGGCATAAAAACAGCCAGATGCCAATATTGCATGCAGTAATGAATCTACAGGCACAACCTGCACATCAAACTGAAATACCAGCAGGCTGGTCAATGGAAAGCCAAAATAGAATGTCAGCAAGTACAACATTGAGAAAAAAACATTAAAGTTAAAACGGACACGCCGAAACTCTTGATACGTCAAAGTCAGGATAAAAACCAGTGAGAGCACATAAGCAACGAAAAGCCCACCGAATTGTGTCAAGGTCATTGATACTCTCCAGATGCATCCGATAGGGCAATTTTCCACCCTTCAATGAAATTAGGATCAAAAAAAGCGATCGTCTTTTTATCGAGGGATAGCATCTGGCGCTGTGCTTCCTGCACCCAGTGTTTATTGAGTTCATCACCTTCAAACAGAACAGGGATCTGCTGTTCTGTTAAATCATGCCAAAATGGATTTTGGCGGCTCAGAACAAACGGAATAGCAAATTGAACCAACAGACAAAGTGTGCCAATACCCTGTTGACGTTTGAAAATGAAATACCCTAAATCACATTGACGCAATAGTGATAAGTATTCATCAAATGCTAATTTATCTTTCAAAATACGGACGTTTTGCACTGGAAACAACGACAATGCAGTCTGCTCTACACTCTGAATATAGGCTTGATTATTATCAGGATAGCCCATTGGAATAATCACTATCGCCTCATCGCCAAACTGGCGGTGGATCTTATGTAAAGCTTCAATATGGCGATTGGATTGATCCCCTGAATTCCCCAATAGGATGGTAATTCCTTCCGATGACCATGTTTTCTCCGTGACCGTCAACGCAGGATCCATCCGGATCGGAAAATAGAGTAATGATGATGGCACATCAAGCTTGCCCTGATTTGAACGCGGGACACAACGTCGGGTGCAATTCTGGAAAAAGTACCGGAGATCGCCGCTCGTGGCAAAAATATGCCCTACCCGTTTCTGTGCCAATCGACGAAGCAGGTAGAACAAACGGAATTTCAGTTGACGGGATTCTTCATATAAATCAGCCCCCCAAACATGCCACAAAAATTGATGTCGCTTGATTTTTCCCACTAATAAAGCCAACCATAAAGCCGCATTAAACTGCCCGTGGAAAAAAAAACGAACCGTTCTGTCAGCCTTTGCTTTCTCTATCACCACCTGTGATAAGTCAGATTTGCTGTGATAAAGAGAAATAGCCAGATTAGGGTAATTCGATAGCCATGTGTGGTCTTTGGACACCACCATAAAACACGGTTTGGCGGGAAAATGTATTTCCTGTGCCAAGACGTCATTAAAGAAACGCAGTAACGTTTGATTGTGATGTGGGATATCCGATCCCAAAACGTGAATTAGGGTTGTCATGCTCGCCTGCGATAAATAATAAATACGCTACAACAAAGAATGAAATAAACAATGTAAGTTGCCATATATGACTGAACTGCCCCCAAGGCTCCATTTTCTGGTATCAGCCAATGAGAGAAACCCGTCAGTAAAAGAAATTGGCTCATTTCGGTCAATACATAAAAACGCAGTGCAGCTTTTGCTATCACTAGATAACCAAAAACATAAGCGCCAACTTTCAACACGTCGCCCACTAACTGCCACACAAACAGCTCCCGCATAGCGATGAATTTGTCTGAAAACAACAGCCAAATAACAAAATCACGCAACAGCCAGACAGAAAAGCTGGCAACAGCCACAGTAGGCAAGACAAATTTCAGTGCCTTTATAATTTCGTTGGTAATATCTCGCTTACTCTCCAAACGAGAAAGAGTCGGCAATAGATAGACAGTGAAGGAAGCGGTAATAAATTGTAAATAAGCATCCGAAATACTGTTCGCTCCCTGCCAAATCCCAACTTCTTCCCAGCTATAACGCGCTGCCAGCAAATTTCGCATTATGATATAAGCGACGGGCAATGTAATGGAGGTCAGCAACGCCATAAGGGTAAATTTGCCCAGATCGCTGGCAATCGCACGATCCCACATAGGCTTCAGGGCAGAAAATGTGATGGCCTTATGATGCAGTATTATCAACCCAGCAGGTAAAACCACTAATGCAGGCACCAGTGCCAAACCTGCCAATGCGCCTTCGTAGCCTCCCAGCCAATAACAAAAACCATAGGCAATTACGCCCGTCAGGCTCCCTAAAATAATTGCCAACGCATTTCCCTTAGCATCCCTGAACCCTTTCAGGATAGCCAGAAAATAGTTGGCATAAGCGATGCCCATTTGAATAAATGCGAGCATCTGCACAACAGTTTTGTAACGGTTGTGACCAAACAGGCCAATACTAATGGCTTCACTGAACAAGAGGAAAATGACTGCCAGTAAGGTCGAGAAACCGAGAATCATAGAGGACGATGTGCCCAATATCGCCCTGAGCCTTTCCGGGTGCTGGTGGTGTTCCGCCACGTATTTAGTGATGCCATTAAAAATACCCGCACCAGAGAGCACACCCAGTACAGTAATGAGTTGGCGGAAATTACCTGCTTGCCCAACACCAGTTGGGCCAAAAGACACCGCCAGAAGTTTAATGACCAACAACCCCACACCGATTTTGATCAGTGTGGAGCTTGCCGTCCAAACAGAAGCTTTGGCAAGTGACATGTCAGGAGAAAAATTCCTTGATGCGATCGATAACGACTTGCTGTTCTGCATCAGTGATGTTGTAGAACATCGGCAAACGAACTAAGCGGTCACTTTCGCTGGTCGTAAAGCGATCTTCGCCGTGGAAACGGCCACATTTCTCACCCGCAGGACTGGTATGTAATGCCACGTAGTGGAATACGCTGAGGATGCCATTCTCTTTCATGTAGCGGTTGAATGTGCTGCGTTCTTCCACATCTTTGAGCTTGATATAGAACATATGGGCGTTGTGTTCCAAACCTTCCGGGACAATTGGCAAAACCAAATATCCGGCGTCTGCTAACGGTTTCAGGGCTTGATAATAGTTATTCCACAGAGTCAGACGGCGCTGGTTGATTTCTTCAGCAATTTCCAGTTGTCCCCAGAGGTAAGCCGCTTGCAGGTCAGACAGCAGATAGCTGGAACCGATATCACGCCAAGTATATTTATCCACTTGCCCACGGAAAAATTGGCTGCGGTTAGTGCCTTTCTCCCGAATGATTTCAGCACGGGTGATCATGGACTTATCATTGATTAATGTCGCACCACCTTCACCACCAGCCGAATAGTTTTTCGTTTCATGGAAACTGAAACAACCAATATGCCCAATCGTACCCAGTGCCCGGCCTTTATAAGTGGACATAACGCCCTGCGCTGCATCCTCTACTACATACAGGTTATATTTTTTCGCCAATGCCATGATGGTATCCATTTCACAGGCCACCCCCGCATAATGCACTGGTACGATAGCACGGGTTTTCTCGTTAATGGCGGCTTCAATTTTGCTCTCATCAATATTCATGGTATCAGGATGAATATCCACAAACACAATGGTGGCACCACGCAGAACAAAAGCATTAGAGGTCGAAACAAAGGTATAGCTCGGCATGATGACTTCGTCACCCGGCTGGATATCCAGCAGCATGGCTGCCATCTCCAATGAAGCGGTACAAGATGGCGTCAGCAATACCTTCGGGCAATTAAAGCGCTGCTCCATCCATGCTTCACAACGTTTGGTAAATTCACCATCACCACACAATTTGCCACTAGCCATCGCCTGTTGCATGTATTCAAGTTCAGTGCCGACTACGGGTGGTTTGTTAAATGGAATCATTTCGTCCTCTGTATAACCAATATGCGGTGCTCTCAATGAGGGAACCACTACGTGTATAAAGACGCAAGGCAGTGATATTGCTGATTTGTGTAGCCACTCTCAGTCGTTGTATCTGATGGTTCTGACACCACTGTTGCGCCGCCGACATCAATTTTTTTCCAATCCCTTGATGATGATTGCCTGGTACAGCAGCCAATAAACCAATGCGCGCCTCGCCGTTACCTATGTCTCTTAAGGTGACAAAACCCGCCATTTTATCGTGTTCATTGTTGATAAGTAGGCATTCATGATCAAATGTGCCTAAAACAGCTTTTTCAACCCAAGCAGCATAAAATCGCCCGCTGTCATCCGGTTGATACCAAGGTGCTCGGAAGCGACTGACCGTAAATACACGAGCAGCCACGGCCTTCAATACGGGGATATCTTCTTTTTTTGCAGAAAGTAATTGTATGAGTTCTTTACCCATATGAATGCCAGAAATATCTTCCGCCTCAACCGATAACAGTAAATCGACTTCACCTTCAACTAAAGAAAACCCCAAGGCAGACAGTTCATCAATAATGGTCGTTTGTTGGGTAGCCACCTTGGCCTGCACCAATGCATATTGATCCAAATCGGCAGCCGTCAACTCTGCCGATTCTGGCGAAAAACTCAGGCGAGCAGTGGACAAGCCAAAAAAATGGCTATCCCAAGCCAGTGATTCAAGGTTCGCGTGAATAGACATTGAGCAAATCCATGAGATATTTACCGTAACCCGTTTTCGCCAAGTCTGCTGCTGCCGCTTTTAACTGCTCATCACTGAGCCAATCATTGCGCCATGCGATCTCTTCGAGACAGGCAATTTTGAAGCCTTGTCGTTTTTCGACGGTCTGAACAAAAGTACTGGCTTCAATCAGGCTGTCATGAGTCCCGGTATCTAACCAAGCAAAACCACGCCCCAATAATTCAACATTCAATTCACCACATTCCAGATACATCTGATTGATACTGGTGATTTCCAGTTCCCCACGGGCAGAAGGTTTTACTTGTTTGGCAAAATCCACGACTTTGTTGTCGTAAAAATAGAGACCCGTCACCGCCCAATTGGATTTAGGCTGTACAGGTTTTTCTTCAATGGAAAGTACCCGATATTGCTCGTCAAATGCCACGACACCAAATCGTTCCGGATCCATCACTTGATAGCCGAAGACTGTCGCCCCTGTTTCCCGGGCAGAGACATTTTGCAATTTCGGGCTGAACGCTTGACCAAAAAAGATATTGTCGCCCAGCACCAGACAACAAGTATCATTGCCGATGAACTCTTCCCCAATCAAAAATGCCTGTGCCAGACCATCAGGTGAAGGTTGTTCTGCATAGCTAAGATGGATACCAAATTGTTCACCACTGCCCAGCAATCGCTTAAAAGCAGGTAAATCTTCCGGTGTTGAGATAATCAAAATATCGCGTATTCCCGATAACATTAAAACTGACAACGGATAGTAAATCATCGGCTTGTCATAAATCGGTAATAACTGCTTCGATACACCACGCGTTATTGGATATAAACGGGTGCCAGAACCCCCGGCCAGTATAATTCCTTTCATCTGTTCCCCCTGACGGACTTATTCATTGCCGAGTCCGAGTCGCTCCCCTGCATAAGAGCCATCTTGGACTCTGCGCCACCAATTCTCATTTTCCAGATACCATTGTACAGTTTTGCGAATGCCGGATTCGAATGTTTCCTGTGGCGTCCAACCCAGTTCGCGCTCAATTTTCGCCGCATCAATTGCATAACGCATATCATGCCCAGGCCGATCTGTCACATAAGTAATCAAATCACGGTAATGCGAAACACCTGCTGGCTTTTCAGGGCACATTTTTTGAGTAGAAAATTCTTCCAGCAATTCACAAATCGTTTCCACAACCTCAATATTCCGGCGCTCATTATGACCACCAATATTATAGGTTTTACCGGGTTCCGCCTTGGTAACCACTAAATACAATGCCCGCGCATGATCTTCCACATACAGCCAGTCACGAATTTGCTCACCCTTGCCATAGACCGGTAAGGGTTTGCCTGCCAACGCATTCAGGATCACCAATGGGATCAGTTTTTCCGGAAAATGATAAGGCCCATAGTTATTCGAACAATTGGTGATTACGGTCGGTAAGCCATAGGTACGTTGCCATGCTCTGACCAGATGATCACTGGAAGCTTTCGAGGCTGAATAAGGGCTGCTCGGCGCGTAAGGTGTGGTTTCAGTAAAGAATCCCTCTTCCCCATGCAGATCACCATACACTTCATCTGTTGAAATATGATGAAAGCGGAATTTGGCCTTTTTTTCCTGATCCAACTGTTGCCAAAATGCGCGTGCAACTTCTAGCAAAGTATAAGTACCAATGATATTGGTTTCGATAAAAGCCTCAGGCCCGTCAATGGAACGGTCAACATGGCTTTCTGCGGCCAGATGCATAACTGCATCCGGTTGATATTGCTGGAACACGCGATCCAAGGCATCACGCTGGCAGATATCAACCTGTTCAAACGCATAGCGGGGATGGTTAGCAACCGAAATCAGTGATTCAAGATTGCCGGCATAAGTCAGGCTATCAACGACAACCACGCTATCTTCAGTCTGGTTAATAATGTGACGAACGACCGCAGAGCCGATAAAACCTGCCCCACCTGTAATAAGAATACGTTTCAACGCCAAACTCCTTTTGTATCAACAACCCATTTTTGTTTTATTGCAGAACCATGAATGGCTTTAAACTGGCTATGATCCACCAGCATCAATGCAACGTCAGCTTCTTCTAATGCCTGATTTACATCCACCAATTCCACCAAATCTTTCAGTGAATTAGGTAACTCACACACATTGGGTTCAACCGCGATAGTCTGCCCTGCATGCCACTGTGCAACCATTTTTGTAATATGAACTGCTGGGCTTTCACGTAAATCATCAATATTCGGTTTGAAGGCCAAGCCAAAACAGGCAATTTTAATCTCACTCGCGAGTTTGCCACTCTCAGCCAAACAATCAGCTACTGCGGCTTTCACTTGGTCCACTACCCACAGCGGCTTGCCATCATTCACCAAACGCGCGGTATGAATTAAACGGGACTGTTCAGGATTCTGGGATACGATAAACCACGGATCGACTGCAATACAATGTCCTCCTACACCAGGACCGGGTTGCAGAATGTTTACACGTGGATGGCGGTTTGCCAGACTGATCAGTTCCCACACATTGATTCCCTGTTCAGCACAAATCAAGGAAAGCTCATTAGCAAAGGCGATATTGACATCACGGAAACTGTTTTCTGTCAGCTTGCACATTTCTGCTGTTCTAGCATTAGTGATAACACATTCGCCTTCAAGGAAAATCTTGTACAGCTCACTTGCCCTGCGGGAGGATTTGGCTGTCATGCCTCCTACTACGCGATCATTTTTGATCAGTTCCACCATCACTTGTCCCGGTAAAACACGCTCAGGACAATAAGCAATATCGATATCTGAATTTTCACCCGATTGTTGTGGGAATGATAGATCAGGACGTGCCACTGCTAACCATTCTGCCATCTGCTCTGTCGCACCTACAGGAGAAGTGGATTCCAAAATAATCAAATCGCCTTTTTTCAAGACAGGTGCTATTGATTCCGCCGCAGAACGTACATAAGCCATATCTGGTTCATGCTCCACTTTGAAAGGCGTAGGAACAGCAATCAAGAAGGCATCCGCTGTTTGGGGAACAGTCACAGCGTGCAGAAAACCATCTTCTACCGCGACTTTGACTACTTCATCTAAATCAGGTTCAACGATATGAATCGAGCCACGGTTAATCGTTTCTACCGCATGTTGGTTAACATCCACACCAATAACCGTCTTTTTGCGGGAGGCGAATGCCGCTGCGGTGGGTAAGCCGATATAACCCAAGCCGATAACAGAAATTGTTTCAAAACTCATAATGTCACCCGATTTTTTTTCAATGCATCCAGAATTCGCTGGCAAGCCTGCCCATCACCATAAGGGTTATGGGCATGGCTCATTTGTTGATAGGCGTTAACATCCGTCAATAGACGCGTAACTTCCGCAACAATAGTTTGTGTTTCTGTTCCCACCAATCGCACTATTCCCGCATCAACCGCTTCAGGTCGCTCAGTGGTATTGCGCATGACCAAAACCGGTTTTCCCAGAGAAGGCGCTTCTTCCTGAATTCCTCCTGAATCGGTCAAGATCAAATAGGCATGATTCATCAAATAGACGAATGGCAGATAATCCTGTGGTTTGATCAGAATAACGTTATCAATGTCATGCAAAATGCGCTTAACCGGTTCACTGACATTCGGGTTTAAATGGACAGGATAAACTACCTGAACATCAGGATGTGTTCTGGCAATCTGTGCCAATGCTTCACAAATGCGCTCAAACCCTTTACCAAAACTTTCACGGCGGTGACCTGTCACCAAAATCATTTTTTTATTTGGGCTAAGGAAAGGGTAAAGCTCAGCAAGCTGCTCATACATGGCTTCATCATTTATGATGCGATCACGTACCGATAGCAGAGCATCAATAACCGTATTCCCTGTAACAAAAATACGGTTTTCCGCAATGGATTCTTTTAAGAGGTTGTTCCGAGAATTTTCTGTCGGTGCAAAATGGTACATGGCCAAGTGCCCGGCGATCTTGCGGTTGGCCTCTTCCGGCCATGGAGAATAAAGATCTCCGGTCCTTAAACCCGCTTCAACATGGCCTACCGGAATATGCTGGTAGAAGGCGGCCAGACTAGTTGCCATAGTCGTTGTGGTGTCTCCATGCACCAACACTACATCTGGTTTGAATTCTTCCAATACAGGCTTTATGCCTTGCAGGATACGGCATGTAATATCCGTCAGATCCTGCCCTTTTTGCATGATGTTAAGATCAAAATCCGGAGTTATCCCAAACAGATGCAATACCTGATCCAGCATTTCCCTATGCTGAGCTGTGACACACACTTTTGCTTCAAAAGCAGCATCCATAGCCAATGCATGTACTAACGGAGCCATTTTAATGGCTTCCGGCCGAGTACCAAACACAGTCAACACTTTCACAGTGACTCTCTTATTTTGTCAATCATTGCAGCTACTTCCAAGAAAAGGGACTTCCCTAAAAAACGACAGATTATTAACTGACCGATATTATTCACATACCGTTATTTATATGAGCTGACGGAGAGCGGACGCCTTACCAAAGCAACACCTGCACCAACCAACGAGCCAACAGCTCCCCATAAAATCATTATGAAAGCACGGCGGGGACTATCTCGGGTGACAGGTTCCTCCGGCGTTCTGAGATAACGGTAAGTCAGGAAAGAATCTTGCAAAGTCGGACCGAAATTCAGTGTAGCCAGCATCGCAATATTTTGATCATAATCGATACTGTAATTAGGGCCTATGGCTTCCAAAGTTTCAATTTGGGCCTGCAACAATGGCGTACCCAGCATAAACATTTTGGATTCAGGTAGTTCTTTGATGGGGATATCCGTCTGATTACGGTGAATACCCTGTTTCTCAGCCACTTTCAGAGACTGCTGCAAGATATTCAATTCACGATTGTACATCGCCTGTGCCACTATCTCCTGACGTTTAACCAACGCTTTCATTGACTGGGCACGTGTCGCCCATGCACCTTTAATTTCGTTGTTCAGGTGATTGCTCGCTCGTTGGTTGGCAAATGCAATATACTGGCGCAGAAGTCGATTGGCATCAGCTGCGGTTTCTGCTGTCAATTTGATACTGTCATTTAGCGATGTTTTATCATCACTGCGCGTAATTTTAATATCGTTGATCAATTCTTCCAACAATACGGTATCCGTTTTGACACGCCCTTCCTTGCGCTGCTTGTAGTAGTCAGAGTGAAGCCAGAATTCACGACGGGTATCATATGCCGAGACTTGAGTCATGAATTCTTTATATGCACCATCTGGAATGGTTGGTAATTGCGCCTCTGGCGAGGCATTGATATGAGTATCTAAATTACGCAAAAATTGTTGTTGCGAATAATAGCTACCCAGATTATTGGTTGTCGGTAAATTTACAATAGCGGTTGCGCTCCATTTTTGCTGCATCAAATAAGATGCACCCAGAGCGACAGCAGCGAAAATCATTGCCAGTGCGATAATCCATATCTTTCCACGCCACAAAGCATAACACAGTGCCCGAATATCCAGCTCATGCTCTATAGCAGGTTGATCCTGTTTAGATTTCGTTTCTGAGTTTATCACTGCACAAAACCCCTTTGATAATTGATGTTTTTAATGATGGCTTGCTGCCCGACGCATACGGCGCTTACACCGTTTGATAAAACGGGCTACCCGCCATGCTCGTTTGATGCAATAGCCATACAACATAAATGCAAGCAAAAATAATGCCAACATCACCCATTCAGGGACAAAAATTAACCGTTCAGCAATAATTCCAATTGATGCCAATAAAGCCGCAGCCAAAGTTATCAAGATAAATGCCTGGCGAGAGGTAAACCCAGCACGCATAATCAAATGATGAATATGCTGGCGATCTGGAGAAAATGGACTCATCCCCTTACGCAATCTACGGTACATAATAGCAACCATGTCCATCAGTGGAATCCCAATAATCCATAGCGCTGTCACAGGACGAATAGATGAATTTTTTCCTTGCGTCGCTTCAGTCAATAACCAAATAATAGTAAAACCGATTAAGGTACTTCCCGCATCGCCCATAAAAACCTTGAAACGTTTTCCTAATATTCCAAGATTAAGGAAAATGTAAGGCAAAATCCCTGCTATAAATGCAAAACACCAAAATGCCAGCGCCGTATTGCCACTTCCGTACAACAAAATGCCCAACGCACCGAAAGAAACACAAGATAACCCGCCCAGCAGCCCATCAATACCATCTACCATGTTGAAAGCATTGATAGCAGCCCAGACAGCGAATAGAGTTACAACGTAGCTGAATGGCCCCAGTGACATTTCCCACGGCCCGAACGCGTGTCCCAAGCTATCGAGCTGCAGCCCAGCAAAATACATCATGCTGATACCAACTAAAGCCTGAATGGTTGCCCGAATCTTCACACTGATATCAAAACGGTCATCTAATGCACCGATAAGAACTAATATTCCTGCACAAGCCAAATACAGCCATTTATGAGGTATAAACTCTTTCGTAATAAAAAATGCGAAACAAACACCAAAAAAAACAGATATCCCCCCCACCAAAGGAACTAAGCCATGATGACGCTTACGGTAATTAGGTTTATCAACCAGACCGATTTTTTTTGCTGCTTTACGAGCCACAAACAAAAACACAAATGAGAATATAAATACGTAAAAAATTTCGGCACTCATACTGGGAATGTTCACAATAACAACTCTCTATAAAAATAATGATGGGGCATCTATTATTCATATAATTATGGATGTCCCACGCGACACCGAATCCATAAGCTCCCTGTTAATAAAACAAGGCGTCCTGATTCATAAAATCAATCAAATGGATCATGTACCTGTAAAACGTGATCCATAATTATAAAGTTCTCGGTTAGAAAAAATGCATCTAATCATTCGAATACAATGCAAAAAATGTACCATTTTAGGCGAATAGAGTATGTAAGCAGTAAAAAAAACGCCACAAAGATGTGGCGTTTTAGTGAAATAGATACTGTTTATTATGGGATGACCAATCTTAAAAAACTATGAACGTTTCATAAAGTCGAAGAATTCTTCATTTGTTTTTGTCATAGCCAGTTTGTTGATAAGGAATTCCATCGCATCAATTTCACCCATCGGATGAATGATTTTACGTAAAATCCACATCTTCTGTAGCTCATCCTGTGCAGTGAGCAACTCTTCTTTACGTGTCCCAGAGCGGTTGTAATCAATGGCTGGGAAAACACGTTTTTCAGCAATCTTACGGGACAGGTGCAATTCCATGTTACCTGTACCTTTAAATTCTTCGTAAATAACTTCATCCATCTTGGAGCCAGTATCAACCAACGCCGTCGCGATGATGGTTAGACTCCCGCCTTCTTCGACGTTACGTGCAGCACCAAAGAAACGTTTTGGACGATGCAGGGCATTCGCATCCACACCACCGGTCAAAACCTTGCCGGAAGCAGGAACCACTGTGTTATATGCACGAGCCAGACGGGTAATAGAATCCAGCAGGATAATAACGTCTTTCTTGTGTTCAACCAGACGTTTCGCTTTCTCGATAACCATTTCTGCCACTTGAACGTGACGGGAAGCTGGTTCATCAAAGGTTGAAGCAATAACTTCACCTTTTACCAGACGCTGCATTTCGGTTACTTCTTCTGGGCGCTCATCAATCAGCAAAACCATCAAAACGCAATCTGGGTAGTTATGGGCAATGTTAGCTGCAATATTTTGCAATAACATGGTTTTACCCGCTTTTGGTGGAGCAACAATCAGACCACGCTGACCACGACCAATCGGAGCTGCCAGATCCAGAACGCGGGCTGTCAAATCTTCAGTAGATCCATTACCACGTTCCATCCGCAAGCGGTTGTTAGCATGAAGTGGAGTCAAGTTTTCAAACAGGATTTTACTGCGGGCATTTTCAGGTTTGTCAAAGTTAACTTCATTAACTTTCAGCAGGGCAAAATAGCGTTCACCTTCTTTTGGTGGGCGGATTTTCCCTGAAATGGTATCACCGGTACGGAGGTTAAAACGGCGGATTTGACTAGGAGAAACATAGATATCATCGGGGCCAGCAAGGTAAGAACTGTCTGCGGAGCGGAGGAAACCAAATCCATCCTGCAATATCTCCAGTACACCATCTCCGAAAATATCCTCTCCGCTTTTCGCATGCTGTTTGAGAATAGAAAAAATGATGTCCTGTTTACGCATACGAGCCAGATTTTCCAGCCCCATATTTTCGCCGAGAGTAATCAACTCAGATACCGGCGTATTCTTTAATTCGGTAAGATTCATAATGGTGGGTTCTTTAACTCGGGGTATATCTCGAACTATGAACGTGAATGGTATGGCAGCGTTATCGATGCCTGTTTATTTGTACCAGAAACGAATAAAACCTTCTAATATACTAAATTATATTACAAGGCAATAGCTTGAAGTACTCAGATTGATTTCAAAATAAGGCTGACAAACTGTCAAACACGACTGAAGTAATAGCGAAACATGGTTAATTTCAATATGGGCACTATTATCTCAGCGTAAACATTATCTCGGTATGAGTACTGTTTATAACTATCTTTTCACTATCTTCTAACTATTATGTCTTCTGACTATCTATGTGCCATATGTTATAACTATCTATAATGTAAATACAATTCTATAATGCAGACACTATTATAAGGTGATAACAGTGGACACAATTTCAGCATACACATTCAGCATAGCCACTTTTAACACAAACGTTTTTTAACACAAACATCGTAAACGGATTTTATCTTGAATATGAGAAGACTCAACATAAAAATGCCTGGGATAAAAACACTCTGCTTAAAGATGTTCAGCATTAGAACGCTATGGGTGTACTAAGCTATATACTGAGTTACTCGTATATAGACTCAAAAATTTTACCAAATGCGATATGCTATCAGATACTTCAGATGGACCCAGAGATAACAGATTTATCAGACACTACAGATTGTTTAGTATGCAACACGCTTAATGTCAACTCTTTATACCAAGATATATCAAATTATACCAAGATCTATCAATAAACCTTTATATCAGAGTATAAAATAAAGAATTCACTCAAGCTAAGCTTCATATAAGCACACGGTTGCTAACTTACCACGCTTCGTAGCAGACGTCTAGCGGTCAATCGGATAAATCACCTCATACGCTAAACGCCCGTAATTCCTGTGACCTGACTCTAAATTAGAGGTGTGGTTCCAAAAACTCTTTCAGTTGAGTTTTTGACAAAGCCCCCACTTTTACTGCAACTTTCTCACCACCTTTAAACAAAATTAGTGTTGGGATACCACGAATACCGTATTCTGGGGCTGTTGCTGGGTTATCATCAACGTTCAACTTGCCAATCGTCAGTTTTCCTGCGTATTCTGCGGCGATTTCATCCAGAATAGGGGCAATCATTTTGCAAGGGCCACACCATTCAGCCCAGAAATCAACGAGAACAGGGCCCTCGGCTTTCAGTACATCATTTTCAAAACCAGCATCCGTTAGATGGATAATATTTACATTCATTTTTTGCTCCAAAAGTAAAATCTTTTACAGTGTAAGTGTACATTGATCAACAAAGGGTGTCTTTATTTCAGCGGATACACTTTCTTAAAGCAATAGTTAACTGATATTCTACCTCACTATGAGCAAAACACATTTGACAGAAAAGAAGTTTTCCGACTTCACATTGCACCCCAAAGTATTAGAAGCCCTTGATAAAAATGGGTTTTCCAACTGCACGCCGATACAGGCGCTGACATTGCCTTTTACTGTCGAAGGCCGAGATGTTGCGGGGCAAGCACAAACCGGAACGGGCAAGACGCTGGCATTTCTGGCATCTACTTTTAATTATTTATTGACCCATCCTGCGTCACAAGAGCATAAAACCAATCAGCCAAGAGCACTGATTATGGCGCCTACCCGTGAATTGGCAGTTCAGATATACTCTGATGCAGAAGGATTGGCGAAAGTCACTGGGTTGAAAATGGGTCTTGCCTACGGCGGCGATGGCTATGATAAGCAGCTGAAGGTACTGGCTGCTGGTGTCGATATCGTGATTGGCACAACAGGACGCCTGATCGATTACACAAAACAGGGCCATATCCATCTTGGTGCCATTCAGGTTGTTGTGCTTGATGAAGCTGATCGCATGTATGACTTGGGCTTTATCAAAGATATTCGTTGGTTGTTCCGCCGACTCCCTATTGCCGCAGAAAGAATGAATTTGCTGTTTTCCGCAACTCTGTCTTATCGAGTACGTGAACTGGCTTTTGAACAGATGAATAATCCTGAGTATGTGGAAGTAGAACCTCTGCAAAAAACAGGACACCGTATCCAGGAAGAGCTATTTTACCCTTCCAATGAAGAAAAAATGCGTCTGCTACAGACTCTGCTGGAAGAAGAATGGCCTGATCGCTGCATCATTTTTGCCAATACCAAGCACCGCTGTGAAGATATCTGGGCCCATCTGGCTGCCGATGGTCATCGTGTTGGTCTGCTGACCGGTGATGTTGCGCAGAAAAAACGCCTGCGTATTCTTGAGGAATTCAGTCTGGGCAATCTGGACATTCTGGTTGCCACTGATGTTGCCGCTCGTGGGCTGCATATCTCATCTGTAACACACGTATTTAATTATGATCTACCAGATGACTGTGAAGATTATGTCCACCGGATTGGCCGGACAGGTCGTGCTGGAGAAAGTGGGCATTCCATCAGCCTGGCATGTGAAGAGTATGTGCTGAACTTACCGAGCATTGAAGAATATATCCAGCACCAGATACCTGTCAGTAAATATAACAGTGATGCACTGCTAAACGATCTGCCTATACCTAAGCGCCGTAATCGCGCTCGCTCAGGGGGGCACCCTCGGCGTACCAGCATGCCACGCCGTGGTAATGCAACGCGCAACCGTAAGCGCCCAAGCTAAGATGATGCAATAGATGAAATAATACGATGCTGAAATAACACAAGCCGGAATAAATACTATGCTGAGTGCTTCTTCGCTTTATGCGGCTATCGATTTAGGCTCAAACAGTTTTCATATGCTGGTTGTCCGTGAAGTATCCGGCAGCATTCAAGTCGTCACCCGCATCAAACGCAAAGTCAGACTGGCTGCCGGATTGGATAAAAATAACCATTTATCACAACAGGCAATGGAACGGGGATGGCAATGTTTGCGCCTCTTTTCCGAATACTTGCAGGATATCCCTGCCACGCAGATCCGCGTTGTTGCTACAGCAACCTTGAGACTCGCAGAAAATTCGGATGAATTTGTCAGGAAAGCCTCAGAGATATTGGGCACCCCAATCAATGTGATCCGTGGTGAAGAAGAAGCTCAGTTAATTTATCAAGGTGTTGCTCACACTACCGGTGGGCCTGAAAATCGACTTGTCGTAGATATTGGCGGTGCCAGCACCGAATTGGTAACCGGTGTCGGAGCCAAAGCTAATCAGCTCCTTAGCCTTGAAATGGGCTGTGTCACCTGGCTGGAGCGTTATTTCAATGATCGCAGCCTGACAGAAGAAAACTTTGCCAACGCAGAAGCTGCCGCACATGATATTCTCAGCTCCGTTACGACTAAGCTGCTTGAGCAAGGCTGGAAAATTTGTGTGGGTGCTTCCGGTACAGTACAGGCCTTGCAGGAAATTATGATTGCTCAAGGTATGGATGAACTGATCACCCTTCCCAAGCTCCAGCAACTCAAACATCAGGCGATTGAGTGCGGCAAGTTGGAAGAGTTGGAAATTGATGGGCTGACACTGGAGCGGGCATTGGTTTTTCCAAGTGGATTAGCAATCTTAATTGCCATTTTTCAAGCATTGAATATCGAAAGCATGATATTGGCAGGTGGCGCGCTGCGTGAAGGTCTGGTTTATGGGATGTTGGATTTGCCGATTGAACAGGATATTCGAGCAAGAACCCTGCGCAATATTCAGCAACGTTTTCAACTGGATATTGAGCAAGCACAGCGTGTCAAACAGTTGGCTGAAAATTTTTGCCAACAAATTGCCAAGCCATGGAAATTGGACGAGCGCTGTCGTGAGTTGTTGAACAGTGCATGCTTGCTTCATGAAATAGGCCTGTTTATTGATTTTCGTCAGGGACCTGCACATTCTGCTTATTTAATCAGTCACTTGGATCTGCCTGGTTATACTCCGGCCCAAAAACGGCTGCTGACTACATTATTGAAAAATCAAAGCGGCCCAGTGGATTTAGCATCGCTCAGCCAGCAAAATGCCGTGCGACCGCTACAGGCGCAGCGGTTATGCCGCTTATTACGTCTGGCAATTATTTTCGCCAACCGCCGAAGGGATGACACGTTGCCAGCTTTGCGGTTACAGGTAGAAAATGAGACTCTCATTATCACCTTGCCCCATCAATGGCAGATGAAACACCCACTCAGAACTGAAGCATTACAGCAAGAAATGAAGTGGCAGAGTTATGTCCAATGGTTGTTGTTCTTTGAGGAACAAAATAACGCTCGTCTGGGCTGAAGTTTACTTTATTCCCTGCATTTATCTACAAATGCAGGGTTATCACATTGCTAATCGTACAACTTATTTATTACCGTTTTTCTGCCCGAGTCCCAAACGTGATTTAATGTCAGCAAGACGCGATTGCCCCTGTATCATCCTTTCTTCCGCACTAATCACTTGCTTTCCCTGCGGCCAGTGCAAATCATCCTGTGGCAATTCAAGCAAGAATCGGCTCGGTTCCGGACGAATAAGTTCACCAAACTGGCGACGTTCTTTGCTAAAAGTGAAAAAAAGTTCTCTCTGCGCACGGGTGATACCCACATAAGCCAAACGACGCTCTTCCTCAATGTTGTCTTCATCAATGCTGCTCTGATGTGGCAACAATCCTTCTTCCATGCCAACCAAGAAAACATAGGGAAACTCCAGCCCCTTGGAAGCGTGTAGTGTCATCAACTGAACCTGATCTAACTCTTCATCTTCCTCACCTCTCTCCAGCATGTCCCGCAATGTAAAACGCGCCACTACTTGGGAAAGGGTCATTGGTTCATTCAGGTCATCTCCCTCAAGCATTTCACTCATCCAAGTGAAGAGTTGATTGACGTTCTTCATTCTCATCTCAGCCGCTTTTGGGCTGGGAGAAGTTTCATATAACCAGCTTTCGTAATCCATGCTACGCAATAAGTCTCTTACTGCCAACAATGGCTCTCGTTCTGCCTGACGGGATATTTCGTCCATCCAGTGGGTAAAGCGCTGCAAGGCAGCCAGGCCACGTCCGCTTAAATACTGCTCTAGCCCAAGATCAAAACTGGCTTGATATAAACTCTTGTTACGCTGATTTGCCCACTCCCCCAATTTTTGGATCGTTACAGCACCGATTTCCCGCCGTGGTGTATTGACGATACGCAAAAACGCACTGTCATCCTCTGGATTGGTCAAAACACGCAAGTAAGAGAGCAAATCTTTAATTTCAGGCCGAGAAAAGAATGATGTTCCTCCCGAAATCCGGTAAGGAATACGGTTCTGCATCAACATTTTTTCGAAGATACGAGATTGGTGATTACCACGATATAAAATGGCGTAATTTTTATATTCCGTTTTATTGATAAAGTGGTGAGCGATCAACTCCCCCACCACCCGTTCCGTTTCATGATCTTCATTATTTGCTTCGATCACTCTGAGCGAATCACCATAAGCCAACTCTGAAAAGAGTTTTTTCTCAAAAACATGGGGATTGTTAGCTATCAGAATATTCGCCGCTTTCAATATCCGTCCTGATGAACGGTAATTCTGCTCCAGCTTAATCACATTCAACTGCGGGAAATCTTCTTTCAATAGGATCAAGTTCTGTGGGCGAGCACCACGCCATGAATAAATGGATTGATCGTCATCACCAACTACCGTAAAACGTACCCGACGACCAACCAACAGTTTCACAAGCTGATACTGGCTAGTGTTCGTATCCTGATATTCATCCACCAGCAAATAACGAATTTTATTCTGCCAGCGCTCCCTGACTTCTTCATCGCGCATTAACAGCAAAGTTGGTTTGGTAATCAGATCATCAAAATCGAGAACATTACAACTATTCAAATGCAAGTCATAACGATGGTAACATTCTGCGAACTGGTGTTCCTGCGCTGAACGGGCCATCCTCATCACCTGCTCTGGTGACATTAAATCATTCTTCCAGTTAGAAATGCTCGAAATCAGTTTTTGCAGTAGATCCTTATCTTCTTCCAACAAATCGGCTGTAAGATCTTTCAACAAAACCATCTGATCTTGGTCATCAAACAGTGAAAAATTGCTTTTCATTCCCAGCGATTTATATTCACGCTTAACGATCTCCAAACCCAAAGTATGGAAAGTCGAGATCATTAACCCTCGTGTTTCCTTACGGCCCAAGGTTTGGGCAACACGTTCTTTCATCTCACGTGCCGCTTTATTAGTAAAAGTGACTGCTGCAATATGGCGAGCCTGATAACCGCAAGCGCGGATCAGGTAGGCAATTTTATTGGTGATCACTCGGGTCTTGCCAGAGCCAGCACCCGCCAGAACCAGACAAGGTCCTGTTACAAATTCAACCGCTTGTTGTTGGCTTGGATTTAATCGCATACTGTTTCAAAAACTATATCAGGATAAAAGATCGGGGAACGAAATTGTAACAGAAAGCAAGGTTACAGGTGATTTTCTTTACGTTAGTGAATGATCACAAAAGAAATAAAAAAAACATCAATCATCGCTTTTAAAAAATGATGTGAAAACTATAGGACATTTTATTTTTCAGCGGATAAAGAAAATAGCAGAAAAAATGGAGTTATTACCAACATTCTTAATCCATAAATATATGAATACCTATCTTACGCTATTTTATATTATCGCCGAATAACATATCCATTTGTTATTCATAAAATTTTATTGAAACTCATTCGTTTTATTATTAATTTATGTAATAAATTACAAAATAATTTTTTTATTAAAAATTTAAATTACTCAGGCCAAATATATCAATATTGATTCTATTGTAATTGAAATACATAGGATCTATTTAACTACATTGATGTTATAACAATCAATTACTCTTACTGACATACAATCAATATGCCCAATAGATTTCAAATTGTAGTTTGAAAGATAAAGGGAATCGAAGAGGATGTAATATGTTACGTAAAACAGGCTTTTTCTTTGATGAACTCTGTTTCTGGCATATTTCTGGATTATCACATGTTCTGACATTTCCTGTTGGCGGATGGGTACAACCTCCCAACGGTGCAGGACATGCAGAATCACCGGAAACAAAACGCAGAATGAAAAGCTTAATGGATGTTTCGGGTTTAAGTCATTCATTGCAACTGCGTGGTGCTGAACCTCTTGATGATGCAACACTGAGGCTAGTTCATACCGAAGAGTATATACAGCGCTTTAAGTCCGTGAGTGATAATGGCGGAGGAATATTAGACTCAGAAGCGCCAATAGGACAAGGTAGCTATGAAATAGCCAAACTATCCGCCGGACTCACTTATGCCGCAGTAAAAGCGGTGTTACAAGGCGAGTTGGATAATGCCTACAGCCTTTCCCGTCCCCCCGGACACCACTGCCTGCCAGATCAAGCAATGGGATTCTGTTTCCTTGCCAATATTGCCCTCGCCATTGAGCACGCAAAAGAGCAGCTTGGGGTTGGTCGAGTCGCAGTCATTGACTGGGATGTTCACCACGGCAATGGAACCCAACATATCTTCTGGAAGCGTGATGATGTTCTGACTATTTCACTACATCAAGATGGCTGCTATCCCGAAGGCTATAGTGGCGAGGAAGACATCGGAGCTGGCAAAGGAGAAGGTTTCAATATCAATATCCCATTGATGGCAGGAGCTGGGCACAATAGTTATCTTTATGCTATGGATCAGGTTGTGCTCCCGGCATTGCAACGTTACCAACCAGAGTTGATCATCATTGCTTGCGGCTATGATACCAATGCGTTTGATCCTCTGGCACGAATGCAATTGCATAGTGACAGCTTCCGTGAAATGACCCGCAAGGTACAGCAAGCAGCCGATGAACTGTGCCATGGCAAATTAGTTATCGTTCACGAAGGGGGGGTATTCCGAAGCCTATGTACCTTTCTGTGGGTTAGCTGTCATGGAGGAATTAAGCGGTATACGCACTAAAGTCAACGATCCGGCACTGAACATGATCCAAGCACAGCAACCGAAAGAACGATTTGAAGCATTTCAGCGACAAGCTATCAATGAACTAAAACTGAAATTCGATTTGTAAGAATGAAAGAGCTGCCTGCCCGATAAAGTGACTTCGGGCAGGATAACATTGTATTAGCCACCAACTGCAATGCGTTTCATGTCCGTCATATAACCACGCAAAGTACGGCCGATAACTTCAATCGGATGGTTACGGATCGCTTCATTCACATCACGCAACTGCGCATTATCAATGCTACGATCTGCAACTGCTTTTCCTAAATCTCCTGCTTGCAGAGTCGCCATGAATTTCTCTTTCAACAGTGGAACTGCAACGTAAGAGAACAGATAGTTACCATATTCTGCCGTATCAGAAATGACCACGTTCATCTCATACAGACGCTTGCGAGCTATGGTATTCGCAATCAGCGGCAATTCATGTAGAGATTCGTAATAAGCAGATTCTTCAATAATACCGGTATCCACCATCGTTTCGAATGCCAACTCAACCCCAGCCTTGACCATTGCAATCATCAACACGCCTTGGTCAAAGTATTCCTGCTCGCTGATGTTACCGTTGTTGATGTTACCATTACAGTCTGGGTAATTCTCAAACGGTGTTTTGCCCGTCTCTTCACGCCAAGTCAGCAGGTTTTTATCGTCATTAGCCCAGTCAGCCATCATAATGGAAGAGAATTCACCAGAAATAATGTCATCCATATGTTTCTGGAACAACGGAGCCAAAATCACTTTCAATTGCTCAGAAAGAGCATAAGCACGTAGCTTCGCCGGATTAGAAAGACGATCCATCATCAGCGTAATACCGCCCTGCTTCAAGGCTTCGGTGATTGTTTCCCAACCAAACTGGATTAATTTTCCGGCATATCCCGGTTCTGTGCCATCGGCAACCAATTGGTCATAACACAACAGAGAACCAGCCTGTAACATGCCACATAAAATGGTTTGTTCTCCCATCAGGTCAGATTTAACTTCTGCCACGAAAGAAGATTCCAGCACGCCTGCCCGATGTCCCCCTGTTGCAGCGGCCCACGCTTTCGCGATCGCCATCCCTTCACCTTTTACATCATTTTCTGGATGTACAGCAATCAAGGTAGGTACACCGAATCCGCGCTTATACTCTTCGCGAACTTCCGTACCCGGGCACTTAGGGGCAACCATCACAACAGTAATATCTTTGCGTACCTGCTCACCCACTTCGACAATGTTGAAACCGTGGGAATAACCCAGCGCGGCGCCTTCTTTCATCAGGGGTTGAACCGCCTGAACCACCGCAGAGTGCTGCTTATCTGGCGTCAGGTTGATAACCAAATCGGCTTGTGGAATTAACTCTTCATAAGTGCCAACTTTGAAACCATTTTCGGTTGCCTTACGCCATGATGATCGTTTTTCATCAATCGCTTCTGTACGTAGCGCATAGGCAATATCTAAACCGGAGTCACGCATATTGAGACCTTGGTTTAGCCCTTGCGCACCACAGCCAACGATCACCACTTTTTTGCCTTTTAAATACCCTACTTCGTCAGCAAATTCTTCCCGCGCCATAAAACGGCATTTGCCTAACTGCGCCAATTGCTGGCGCAAATTCAACGTATCAAAATAATTAGCCATGGTGACTCCGATATAATTAGATGTGAAGTTGTTTGCATACAGACAATATATGACATGAAAGCCATTACTTAAATTGATATATTAACAAGATTACATTGCAGATAATGCAACAAACTTTCTCACGACAAAAAACCTCTAGGCAAAAGGCCTCAAACGATGGATCTACGTGATTTAAAACTATTTTTACACCTTGCGGAAAGTTGTCACTTTGGGCGCTCAGCCAAAGCCATGCACGTGAGTCCATCCACCCTTTCACGCCAAATCCAACGCCTTGAGGAATTATTGGGGCATCCGCTTTTTCTGCGAGATAACCGAACAGTAAAATTAACCTCCGCTGGTGAACAACTCAAACAATTTGCTCAACAAACTCTCCTGCAATATAAGCAGCTACAGCATTCATTAAATCATCAAAGTCCATCACTGACGGGAGAGTTACGTCTATTCTGTTCGGTCACAGCTGCATATAGCCATCTGCCACAAGTCTTAGATAAATTTCGAGCAGAACATCCTTTGGTAGAAATCAAGCTGACAACAGGAGATGCCGCTGATGCCGTTGATAAAGTTCAATCTGATGCAGCAGATTTGGGTATTGCAGGCAAGCCGGAAAAACTACCTGATAATGTCCGTTTTACCAAAATAGGTGAAGTCCCGCTGGTACTGATTGCTCCTTCACTGCCTTGCGCCGTAAGAACCCTCGCTACACAGAAATCCCCCGACTGGAATAGCATCCCATTTATTCTGCCCGAGCACGGCCCCTCCCGCAAACTCATTGAGCTTTGGTTCCGGCGGAATAAGATCCTGCACCCCGTAATTTACGCGACAGTTTCCGGTCATGAAGCGATTGTTTCCATGGTGGCACTAGGCTGCGGGATTGCGCTAATCCCTGCGGTTGTTGTCGAAAATAGCCCTGAACCTGTGCGCAACCGCATCTCACTACTGGAAAATATTTCATTGGTCGAGCCATTTGAATTGGGTGTTTGTGCGTTGAGTAAGCGCTTGAATGAACCATTAGTTAAAGCATTCTGGGAGCTTTTGTAGTTTGGAAATCGTTATATATCCTATGGATATAATAGGAAAAGTAGTGACAGAGAGAAGGTCAAAATCGTTACTTATTACAGAAAAATAATAGAATAAAAACAAAGAATAAAATCAGCAAAACACCTCTATATAATAAGAGGATATTTTGCTTTTTATTACTTTGCTATTTATTGCTTAAATCAAAAATAATTTAAATGAGGGATTATCGGTTTCATCATGATATTCATAGCCCAGCGCATCCAAATGGCGATCAAAACGCACTTCTGGCCCTGAAAGTTCAAAAGCAGCCAATACACGCCCATAATCCGTGCCGTGGCTACGGTAATGAAACAGAGTGATATTCCAATGTGTTCCCAGTGTCTGCAAAAATTTCAGTAAAGCCCCCGGAGATTCAGGAAAGGCAAAACTAAATAACCGCTCTTGCAATGGCTTGGATGGCCTGCCTCCGATCATGTAACGCACATGTAGTTTTGCTATTTCATCATCAGTAAAATCAGCAACTTGATGTCCCGATGATTTTAACTCTTCAATGATTTCACGACGCTCAGCATTTCCCCTGCTCAATCTGATACCAACAAAAATACAGGCTTGGTTTGGATCTGTTGCATCCGAATAACGATAACTGAATTCAGTCACGACGCGAGTACCCAGTATCTGGCAAAATTGCAAGAAACTCCCCTTTTGTTCAGGAATAGTCACCGCCAGCAAGGCTTCGCGTTGCTCCCCAAGCTCACAGCGTTCTGAAACGTAACGTAACCCATGAAAATTCACATTGGCACCAGAAAGAATATGCGCCAATCGCTCTCCCTGAATCTGATGTTGCTGGACATATTTCTTCAGTCCTGCCAGTGCCAGCGCACCAGAGGGTTCTGCAATCGCTCTGACATCTTCAAAGATATCTTTCATGGCGGCGCAGATAGCATCACTGTCCACTGTAATGACATCATCGACATATTGCTGGCACAAACGAAACGTTTCATCGCCAATGCGTTTGACTGCCACGCCTTCCGCAAATAATCCAACTATTGGCAAATCAACCGGATATCCGGCCTCCAGTGCTGCTTTCAAACAAGCAGAATCTTCGGCTTCCACGCCAATGACTTTCATTTCGGGTACAAGCTGTTTGATGAGAACGGCAACTCCCGCAATCAAGCCGCCGCCGCCAACGGGAACAAAAATACGATCAAGATGAACATCCTGCTGTAGCAGCTCCATCGCCAATGTAGCCTGACCTGCAATGACGACAGGATGGTCAAATGGTGGCACAAAAGTGTAACTGTGCTTTTTTGCCATTTCGATTGCTTTTTCTTTCGCTTCATCGAAATTAGCACCATGCAGCAAAACCTCTCCACCAAAATTGCGAACTGCATCGACTTTAATATCTGCTGTTGCTATCGGCATCACAATCGTCGCTTTTATGCCAACCTTACTGGCCGATAATGCAACACCTTGTGCATGGTTGCCTGCGGAAGCCGTAATCACGCCTTTGTTTTTTTGTTCTTCCGTCAAACCAGCAATCATCGCGTATGCACCACGCAATTTGAAACTATGCACCAACTGACGATCTTCTCGTTTAACCAAAATAGTATTGCCTAAACGAGCCGAGATTTTTTTCATTTCCTGTAAAGGAGTGACTTGAGCAACATCATAAACCGGCGCACTCAATGCGGCCTTGAGATATTCCGCCCCTTTGGGTTCAGTATTAAGAGGATAAACTGCCACAATCAGCTCCCCAGTTTGGTTTTATCACGCACTGCGCCTTTGTCAGCGCTGGTAGCCAAGGAAGCATAAGCTCGTAATGCAAAAGAAACCTGACGTTCACGGGACTTAGGTGTCCACGCCTTATCTCCGCGAGATAATTCAGACTGCGTACGTTCTGCAAGTTCGGTTTCAGTAACATTCAACTGAATTTTACGGTTTGGAATATCAATCTCAATGATATCGCCGTCATGAATCAGCCCAATCAAGCCTTCATTTGCCGCTTCTGGAGATACGTGACCAATGGATAACCCCGATGTTCCTCCTGAAAAACGTCCATCCGTAATCAATGCGCAACTTTTCCCCAACCCCATAGATTTTAAATACGTAGTGGGATAGAGCATTTCCTGCATACCTGGGCCACCTTTCGGCCCCTCATAGCGAATGACAACCACATCACCAGCCACGACTTTTCCACCAAGAATGGCTTCCACTGCATCTTCCTGACTCTCGTAAACTTTAGCTGAGCCCCGGAAAATCAGAATTTCTGCATCAACGCCTGCTGTTTTCACGATGCAGCCATCTATTGCAATGTTGCCAAATAAAACTGCCAGCCCACCATCCTGGCTGTAAGCATGGGCGCGCTCACGAATACATCCTGCTTCGCGATCAGTATCCAATGATGGCCAACGACAATTCTGTGAGAAAGCTTGTGTGGTGCGAATTCCTGCTGGCCCTGCTGAATACATGCTCTTAACACTTTCGTCCTCTGTCAGCATGATGTCGTACTGGGCCAACGTTTGTGGCAAATCCAAACCCAAAACGTTTTTCACATCGCGATGCAAAAGCCCTGCGCGATCAAGCTCACCAAGAATCCCCACCACACCACCAGCACGGTGTACATCTTCCATATGATATTTCTGGGTGCTCGGGGCAACTTTACACAAATGAGGCACTTGACGAGACAAACGATCAATATCCGCCATAGTGAAGTCAATTTCACCTTCTTGAGCAGCAGCCAGCAGATGCAGAACAGTGTTAGTCGAACCGCCCATCGCAATATCCAATGTCATGGCATTTTCGAAGGCCGCTTTGGTCGCAATATTACGCGGGAGAGCACTATCATCATTTTGTTCATAATAGCGTTTAGTCAGCTCAACAATGCGCTTACCAGCGTTAATAAACAGGGTCTTACGATCCACATGTGTAGCGAGCAGGGAACCATTACCCGGCTGAGAAAGCCCAAGAGCTTCCGTCAGACAATTCATCGAATTCGCCGTAAACATACCAGAGCAAGAACCACACGTCGGGCACGCCGAACGTTCGATTTGCTCGCTCTGTTCATCACTGACATTTGGATTGGCCCCCTGAATCATGGCATCGACCAAATCCAGTTTGATAATTTGCTCGGATAATCGGGTTTTGCCCGCCTCCATTGGGCCACCAGAAACAAAAATAACCGGAATATTCAAGCGTAGCGATGCCATCAACATTCCCGGAGTGATTTTGTCACAGTTGGAAATGCACACCATCGCATCAGCACAGTGAGCATTGACCATATATTCCACCGAGTCAGCTATTAGCTCACGCGAAGGCAATGAATAGAGCATTCCACCATGCCCCATTGCGATACCATCATCAACAGCGATAGTATTGAACTCTTTCGCAACACCCCCTGATGCCTCAATCTGTTCTGCCACCAGCTTGCCGAGATCACGCAGATGTACATGTCCTGGCACGAACTGTGTGAATGAGTTAACAACCGCAATAATCGGCTTTCCAAAATCTGCATCAGTCATACCCGTGGCTCGCCATAAAGCACGGGCTCCCGCCATATTGCGACCATGCGTCGTCGTGGCAGAACGATATTTAGGCATTGTTTTTACTCCCAAGTCTGTCTTATCAATTAGCTTTAATAATAATTAGCTTCAAAAATCAAAACAGGCGAGGAACGATCGCCTGTTGGTTTTATATTTTTTATTCGGGATTAACAGGATCCAACCAACCCCATTTATCTTCTGTCGTACCATCAAATAAGCCAAAGAACGCACTTTGGATTTTTTTGGTCATTGGGCCGCATTTGCCGATACCAACCTGAATACCATCTACGCTACGAACCGGAGTGATCTCCGCAGCAGTTCCTGTCATGAAGACTTCATCCGCTAAATAAAGCGATTCACGAGAAAGTACTTGTTCACGAACTTCCAGACCAAGATCTTGTGCCAGCTTGATAATGGCATCACGAGTGATTCCCGGCAGAGCAGATGAAGTAAATGGAGGAGTGAATAGAATTCCATCCTTCACTTCAAATAAGTTTTCACCTGCACCTTCTGAAATATAGCCATGAATATCCAGTGCAATACCTTCCTGATAACCATGACGTCGCGCTTCGCTTCCCACCAGCAAAGAAGAGAGGTAATTTCCACCCGCTTTTGCGCCTGTAGGGATCGTATTTGCGGCCACGCGATTCCATGAAGAAACCATAGCATCAATGCCCTGATCCAAGGCTTCCTCACCGAGATAAGCCCCCCACGGGAAAGCTGCAATAATAACGTCTGTTTTATAACCAGAAGGTGGGTTTACGCCCATTCCAACATTACCCACAAATACCAATGGACGAATGTAAGCACTGACTAATTTATTTTTACGGAGTGTTTCACGGCAAGCCTCCATCAATTCATCAACACTTTGGCTCACTGGAAAACGGTAAATTTTGGCTGAGTCATGCAAGCGCTGCATGTGTTCACGATGACGAAAAACAACCGGCCCTTTATGGGAGTCATAGCAACGAATTCCTTCAAATACTGAAGTCCCATAATGTAGGGCATGGGACATAACGTGAACGTTGGCATCTGCCCAAGGCACCATTTCCCCATTGAACCAAATATAATCAGCTTGCTTTGTCATTCTCAGTTTTCCTTCAATGGCGCACTATGCGCTTATCAATTGTGATTCTTTATGTTTGATCTCGACACCAGCAACATCCACCAATTTCATCAATTGGGAAAAAAGTAAATTAACTGGACGCTGACTAGTCACGGTGAGTTCAATATTTACATTATCACTATCTGTTGTATGATCCATATTCAATGCACATATCTGAAACCCGCGATGGCGGGTAACCCTCAGAATCCGTTCCAAAATCTCAGGACAAGACCGCGCCTTAATAGCAAGTTGATGCTGTATCATGATGATTTCTCCAACATAGTTTCGTTACTTGCACCCGGTGGAACCAGTGGCCAGACATTCTCTAATTCATCAATGGACACGTGTAATAAATACGCGCCCTCGCTGTTGAACAAAGCATCCAAGGCTTCATTCACTTGTGCTTTATCAGTAATTTTTTGCCCTGGAATACCAAAGGCCTGCGCCAACGTAAGGAAATCAGGATTATCAGTTAAAATCGTTTCGCTATAACGCTTGTCAAAAAACAGCTCTTGCCATTGACGAACCATGCCCAATCTCTGGTTATCCAATAAGATCAGTTTGACTGGCAATTGCTTACGTTTAATGGTGCCCAGCTCCTGAACATTCATCATGAAAGATCCATCGCCAGATATGCAGATAACCATATCTTCCGGGCGCGCCATCTGAGCACCAATCGCCGCTGGAATGCCGAATCCCATTGTGCCTAATCCACTTGATGTTATGAAATTCTCTGGCTGACTAAAAGTCATGTGCTGGGCAGCCCACATTTGATGCTGCCCGACATCGGTTGTGATAACGGTACTGGGCGAGGTACGGTCAGAAATCTGCTTCAACAGCAGCGGAGCATAAATACTTTCACCTTGATAATCATAACGACATGCATGTTCACTTTTTAATTGTTTGATTTCTTGCTGCCAGGCTTGGATCGATAAGGATTGCTGTAAATAAGGCAACAGAGTTTTTAAATCACCCAATAATGAAACGTGAGTTTGGCGTAATTTATTGAATTCAACGGGGTCAATATCCAAATGAATAACTTTGGCATTAGGTGCAAAGGTATTCAGCTTTCCGGTAACACGGTCATCAAAACGCGCACCAGCAGCAATTAACAAATCACAGGATTGAACGGCAAGATTAGCTGCTTTAGCGCCATGCATCCCTAACATTCCTAAATAACATTCATGTTCAAAATCAGCCGCTCCCAAACCTTTCAATGTGGAAACAACGGGGATACCTGTTTCTGATACAAAATTACGTAATTCAGGAACAGCGCCAGACATGCCAACTCCTCCCCCCACGTACAGAATAGGTTTCCGGGATGAAGTCAACAATTGACAAGCCAACTCCAGCTCTTGTTTTGGGAGAGAAAATTTAGAGGGTGTAGGTATAAAATAGGGTGCAAAATGACCTTGGGCTAACTGAATATCTTTTGGTAAATCAACCAGGACAGGGCCAGGACGACCACTCATGGCAATAGTAAAGGCATCGGCGATGATTTGAGGTAGTTTTTCCAGTGAATCAACAAGAAAGCTGTGTTTTGTACAAGAAAGAGACATTCCCAGCATATCAATTTCCTGAAAGGCATCTGTCCCCATAAATTCAGAATTCACCTGACCGGTAATGGCTACGACAGGAACAGAATCCAATAATGCATCAGCCAATCCCGTGATTAAGTTTGTCGCTCCAGGCCCTGATGTCGCAATGCAAACGCCTGGCTTACCACTTGCCCTAGCGTAGCCGATTGCAGCCATAACGGCACCTTGTTCATGGCGGCACAGGATATGTTCAACACCCCCGTCATACAGCGCATCATAAACTGGCATGATGGCTCCACCAGGATAACCAAAAACTTTTTCAACGCCTTGTGTTCGTAATGCCTCTACAACCGATTGTGCCCCGTTCATTGCCGTCACCCCTGTTATATTTATCTTATCGTTGGCTGTTGTAATGTTTTGTTATGCCCGTTTCTACGTGCCGAGCCTAAAAAAACCCCCGCGCCTTTCGGTGCGGGGGTTTTTTTAGGAATCTGGCTATTCTTCTGTCTAAGCCATTCTTCGTCCTAGTGCAGCCCCGCACGGTGGGATAATCACCACCACGCTCACAATAATTAGGCTAATCACTAGGACAAATGCGTTCATAATTCTATTCGTTTTCAACTCGTATGCTTGACGTATATTTAAGAGTTATCATTTTATATGACTGTTTACAACGATTATTTTTATTTTTTCATAACAAAATTATTTATATTTATATTTATATTTATATTTATATTTTTCATTTAGATAACTTAATAAACAGATAAATTCACTAGAATTTACTCATTTTTAGCTTAGAAAAAATCACCATCTGTTTGTTTAATAAAAGAATTAATAAATAAAACAATAAAAATATGAGCTAATCATCTATATCTATATGATTTGGAAAAAATACGACCCAAACCAACTTTGTTGATTCGTGGTTACTATCATTGACAAAATACAGATTTAAGATTTATTAAATTAATTTTATATATTTTATTTGGTTATAATTTTCAAAAGACATCACTCATTACCACTCGATTTCTTTATCATAAGAGCTTCCGCCTGTTAGATTATTCATATATAACATTATGTTATTATTAAAATTCAAACGACTGAATAATTTTCAGTATGGCTATGAAAGATAAATATATTTACGAACCTTTTCACAAAATAACGCAAGGCGACTTTTTATTATTTTTTATCGATTCATGATAGCAGCTTTCTTGCTAAGGAGAGCATCATGACACTTGCCGTCATTCATACACGGGCAACAATTGGTATTGATTCCCCTATCGTCACGATAGAGGCACATATCAGTAATGGCTTACCTGGCCTCACTCTTGTTGGTTTACCTGAAACTACCGTTAAGGAAGCCAGAGATCGTGTCCGAAGTGCTCTAATCAATAGTGGTTTTACCTATCCTCCCAAAAGAATTACCGTCAATTTAGCACCTGCGGATCTCCCCAAAGAAGGGGGGAGATATGACTTACCCATCGCTATCGCGATTTTAGCTGCATCTGAGCAAATCACGACAAATAAGCTACATGATTATGAGTTTTTAGGTGAGTTAGCACTCTCTGGTGAAATACGGCGAGTCATGGGAGCCATTCCCGCCGCATTGAGTGCAAAAAAAGCAGGAAGGCAACTAATCCTCTCCTCAGAAAACCAGGTTGAATTGGCTATTTTGTCTCAGAACGAAACGTTGATAGCAAACCATTTACTTCAAGTCTGTCATTTCTTACAAGGAGAAAAAACGGCTTTATCCTCCCCTTCTCCTGTTGAACCACAAGCCGAGTCATCTGTTTTGGATATACAGGATATTATTGGGCAGGAGCAAGCCAAGCGAGCGTTGGAGATCACAGCCGCTGGCGGCCATAATCTTCTGCTACTCGGTCCCCCAGGCACAGGCAAAACCATGCTTGCTAGCCGATTATGCAGCTTATTGCCCCCATTGACTCATCAGGAGGCTCTGGATGTCGCTGCAATTAATAGCTTAGCCGGAGGGTTGGTCAATTATCAAAAATGGCACACACGCCCATTTAGAGCTCCTCACCATAGTTCCTCAATGGCAGCTCTTGTTGGCGGAGGTTCAATACCTAAGCCAGGAGAAATCTCTCTTGCCCACAACGGCGTTTTATTTCTAGACGAATTACCCGAATTTAACCGCAGTGTTCTTGATGCCCTACGTGAACCATTAGAATCTGGAGAAATAATAATATCCCGCGCTAGAGCAAAGGTCTGTTTTCCTGCTCAAGTTCAACTGATTGCAGCCATGAACCCTAGCCCAACCGGCTATCATCAAGGGATGCATAACCGAAGTAGTCCACAACAAGTATTGCGCTACCTTTCCAAACTTTCAGGCCCTTTTTTAGATCGCTTTGATCTCTCGATTGAAGTTCCCCTGCTTCCTCCTGGCATGTTAAGTCAATCATCAACAAAACATGGAGAACGTAGTCCGGAAGTCAAAAAACGAGTAGTAAGAGCAAGAAAAATACAAATAGAGCGGTGTGGACATATCAATGCCCATCTCAGTAGCAAACAAACCGAAAATATTTGCAAAATTAGTATGGAAAATGCCGTTTTTCTGGAAAATACATTATTGAAATTAGGGCTATCTATACGTGCCTGGCACAGAATACTCAGAGTTTCCCGCACAATCGCAGACTTAAAAGAACAAAAAAAAATAGAAAAACCAGATATTATGGAAGCACTCAGCTACCGAAGTATGGATAGGCTACTTATTCAATTACAGAAACAAGCTGAATAGGCTATAGATTAAGAAAAGGGGCAATTTTTGCCCCTCTGCATAGATCATTAATATCAATGATGGTATTAATCATCAGAGTCGGTATAGTCCTCTGCAGAATCAATCTGCGGTTTTCCACCTGAAAGAGTATGAAAACGTTTTGGACGGCTAATTTTTACCAAATACTTAGCCCATACCTTTTCCTCTAGCGTTGCAGGTGCACGCTCACCACGGCAAACTGAAACAAACAGTTTTTCTTCTTCTGTTTGAGGCTCACGTTTACCAAGGTCCAATTCATTGAACGCATGACCATAACGTTCTAGCAATTGAGCCTCTTTGATGGTGAAATCACCATGACGGGAAAATCCACGTGGATAATTTTTATTATCAAAAAAACGATTAGTCGTGATGAAGCTTTCAGCCATCTGACACACTCCTAACTCTAATGTCATACTAATTTATGGCGCGGAGTATTAGGTAGGCTTGACATTCTGTAAAACAAAATATTTAAATCTTAACGACAAAAACTATTGGAGATGCATGTGGACACTGAATTACTGAAAACCTTCTTGGAAGTCAGTAAGACTCGTCACTTTGGTCGGGCAGCTGAATCGCTTTATTTAACACAATCCGCCGTTAGCTTTCGGATCCGCCAACTAGAAAATCAGCTTGGAACCAATTTATTCACACGACATCGCAATAATATCCGCCTAACTACAGCCGGAGAACGCTTGGTACCCTATGCAGAATCACTAATGAGTACTTGGCAATTGGCGAAGAAAGAAATCAATTACGTCGCCCAGCACATAAAACTTTCTATTGGTGCTACAGCATCTCTGTGGGAAAGTTATCTCACATCCTGGCTAAATACATTTTATCAACTCCATCAAAAAACAAGAATCGAGTCTCTAGTTTCGACACGCCAGTCGTTAGTCAAGCAATTGCATTCTCGTGAATTAGATCTGTTAATTACCACTGAATTGCCCAAAATGGATGAATTTCAAAGCCAGTTGATAGGTAATATCCAGCTTGTTTTGTTAACAACCCAGCATAATCTTGATAAAGGAGTAGAAAATTATATTAAATTGGAATGGGGAGCTGATTTTCATCAGCAAGAACAACAAATCTTAAAGAGCGACCATCCACCTATCATTACAACCACATCAGCACATATTGCCAAAGAATTATTGGATAGTGTTAACGCTACAACCTTCCTTCCTGTACACTGGCAAGAGAAATATCCTGAACTCGTTGCCTCTCCTAATAGTAAGTTAATAGAACGTCCATTGTATGCTGTATGGCTGCAAAACAGTGACCAACAATCCCTAATCCAGCACTTATTAAAAATACCTGTCGAAAAAGCGCCTATAATTGCCTAAAAGTTAGCCTTTTATAGTAAATAAGGTAAGAGATTGTGATACAGCGCGCGAAGGAGTAGCGCTACAAATAGAATAGAATTAAAAGCGCTCCGAAATTAAAACTACATGTTAGAGCCACGTAAAAAATGATAAACAAGAAAAAACCCAGCTAAAATTAGCTGGGCTATTAATCTGAAAGCTATATCAATTATTACTTAGTTGTTAACTGGCAGGGGCGGAGAGACTCGAACTCCCAACACCCGGTTTTGGAGACCGGTGCTCTACCAATTGAACTACGCCCCTAAATACGGTGGCGGTGCGGACGGGACTCGAACCCGCGACCCCCGGCGTGACAGGCCGGTATTCTAACCAACTGAACTACCGCACCACCGAATTTCTTTAGCCCGGCTGCCTTTTGTGCCGGCAGCCGGTGTTTAATTGACTGTCTGGCAGTGTCCTACTCTCACATGGGGAGGCCCCACACTACCATCGGCGCTACGGTGTTTCACTGCTGAGTTCGGCATGGGGTCAGGTGGGA
>NZ_FOVO01000018.1 GCF_900115195.1 Xenorhabdus japonica | reverse complement strand
GACTAAGCGCCAGAAGGCTGGCTGGGATAATGGCTATATGATGAAAATCCTGACAGTGGGATTTTCATCTGTATAAATTAGACCCGTTTGCCCTAACCCAGCCACTATTCGCTTGGCTGTAAAACTTAACCACAACGTGTGGAGATGCTTTATATATGTGAAGAATAACCTCTACTTCAAATATATCATAAGGTCCAAACTTGTTGTGCTCCGTAAGCTTGACGAGTTCTTTCTCATTTTCTTTTCCATCGTCCAGAAGGTATCTGGCAATGAGGTTATTTTTTTTATCCTTTAGGATGGAAAATATAACGGATCTCTCTTTCTTACTTGAGTTGGCCTCCAATTCAAAAAAACTCACATCTACACTTGAGTTGATGCCTACATCCATTTTTACGGAAGCTACGCATGGGGAGGAGAATTTTTTTCCTCTCGCAATCGTATGACTCTTTGGTCTGTGCTCGGCAACAAACAGCATGACATTGTCATCTTCCGGCTTCTTGTTATAGTTGTATGTAATGGCGATCGCATCTTTTATTTTCTTTAGGCACTTTCTGTCTCTACAATCATCTACCACTAGATTAGATAGGTGTGTTGAAACTGAATACTCTGCCAAGTCCTTCTCTATGACACCAGTAACTGAAATCGACGTTTCGTCTACATCGTCTTTGTGGATTATATCGCTCATGATAGTCAGTCCTCTATTCGAGTTAGGTCTGTAATTTTTAGGCTACCAACCTGTTTTAGGCAATACATTGCTTCAGCTCACATTCTGTTTTGCTGCCCCTCCCTGATTTTGACTAAAACTGATGGCATGCCGGATATTCTGGGTAAATTTGCTGTCCAAGCCACCTTATATGATAGGTGGGGCGGTTTTGCCTTATGTCAACTTGAACTACATCCTATCAGTACTCGCCGTGAACGTTTTTGACAACTTTTTTTGGTAAAAAGATCTATCAAGGAAAAACATGCAGCCGACGCTCCCAAGCCGGATACAAATTCTTAAAACCGATGAAATTGATGAGCTGTATCACTGCCCGGAATTCAATCAGACAGAACGTGAAGAATATTTTGCCCTGAATGACACACTTCTTGAACACATCCGCGCAATGGAGAAACTCGAAAACCGAATTTATTTCATTCTCTTTATTGGGTATTTCCGGGCTAAGCCAGTTATTCCCAAATTCCATTTGAAGGTCGTCAGGCCGGATGTTCAGTATATTTGCCAGATCTACTATCTATACTGATCCCCGATATATGTTCAATGAATGCATCGCATTCTTTAGTGTTGTGCTTTAATAAATTCGGACACTTTTCGAGCCAAGCAAACGAGCGCTCGACCAGCCACCGTTTGGGTATGACCTTGAAAGTATGGGGTTCGCTACGTTTGGCTATCTCAACAGTCGCTCCCAGTACATCATTCACACAGGTTGCGAATGTAGCTCCTGTATAACCGCCATCCGCCAATACGTTCGTCACGCGGGTAAGCGACTTCTTATGCAGGGTAAAGGCCGTCAATGCTCCTTGTTTGTCCGTCACATTGGCCGTCGTCACCGTAATCGCATGGGCACCCCCCTGACTGTCCACGGCAATGTGGCGTTTGCTACCGGAAACCTTTTTACCGGCATCATAGCCTTTTTCACGGGCTGTATCCGTGTTCTTCACGCTTTGCGCATCAACGATCATGCAGGTCGTGGTGACGTTCCGACCACGGTTGGTACGGGCCTTGCCAACCACATTTTTTTAAAGCCTGCTCCAGCAGGCTTGGTTCGGTTTCCGAGGGCTTTTCTTTCCAAAGTTTGAAGTAGTAATACACCGTACTTTTACAGGGGAAATCACTGGGTAGCATGTCCCATTGGCAGCCGCTCTTAAGCAAGTACAGCAATACACAAAACATCTCATAGACATCGACTTTCCGAGGCTGTGTGCATTTTCTACCGCTGAGCAGCAAGGGGGCGATTTCCTTAAATACTTCTCGACTAATGTCACTAACGTAGGCTTTTCTCATCCCAACAGGATACATGAAAAACAACTGCGTTCAAAAAAGATTCTGAATGATTTCTGACGGGAAAGTACCGCTATTTCGTTATCCATTTCATGAATGCCGATGTTCAAATTCCGCAGATCTTCACTTGTACTTTCTTTGTTAATGCGACAGAAACCCCCACTGCTCAACGGGTCAATTTAGACCCGTTTGTTCTAGACCTCCTCTGGGAAATTTAGAACCAACCTGCAAAAATAACAGAACAACAGTCAAGGGCTTCACAAAAGCCCTTGCCATACTATTTCGTAGCACGTAAAACAATAACGCCTGGTTTTGAATGCATATATTCAATAAAAGATATATCGACAACTTTGTTATTTTTAGACAAAGATGACGCATTACGATACAAAACTTGATTGTCTTTTTTAATAACAATACCTGTATGGGAAACGTCTAATCCACTTATCGGAGAATAAACACCCGCCAAATCGCCATCTTGCATATTATCAATAACTTTTTGGTTTATCGCTTTCCCCGGAATATAAGTTATCATTCGGGGAGTGACCCCTAATCCTTTGATATATTCACCACCATCTGATTTTTGATTTAACAGTTTTTCTATTGTGATGGCATCTGGACTGAGCGTTGAAGTGACATCAATCGCATTTTGCGGGGATACCGCATACCAATCTGTGAAAAAATGCTTGCGATTATAATAGCTGACATTCGAATTTTTATATCGTGTATTGATTAGTGAATTAAGAAAAGAAGATATATCTGATGATTTTGTCAGAGCAACGACATAATCAAGGTATGTAAAACAATCAACAGCATCGACATTAATAACGAGAGCTTCTTGCTGGTCAGGGCTTCCTATTAATGTGTCGGCAAGATAGGGAGTCCCTAAAAATGAAGCAGATACATGATCAATCAATTCCCCCTGATTAAGAGTTGTGTTGGGCTTTATATCACGTTCAATAATATTATTGATTTTTTCTATAGCATTATCACTCATCACGATGGGATAGCCTGGCTGATCATTTGAAGAACACGAAATTAAAGAAAATGCAAGCAGAGCGAGTAGGGGTGATTTCATCATCTATTACCTAACGTTGTTATGAACAACGTTATTGATATTGTAATTTATTTTGAATAGCAACTAAAAAGTCATCAACAACTAATCATACGTGCTGAAAATCATCAATCACGCTCTAGTCAATCCTGAACAGCGATGTTGAATCGAGTTTACAAGGCTGTTCCTGTGAATAAAAAGTGACCTTCCTATTGGGCGGTCAAATCCTGCTTGTCGGTAGAACAACGGGCATAGCCGATTAATATTCCAGTCATCAGTGTGTACGATTAGGAAGAGGAAAGGGATTGTTAGTACTACAGCCGTAATTGCTCTGTAATCAGAGGATTATTCCTGCGAGGGTAATGACATTGTTGTGCAGGATACTGGTGTCGTCGCCGCCAATAGAACCAGAATAAAATCTGGCCTACTGTTTCTCCCGCCTTTTCCATCAGTTTTGACAGCCGCAAAACAAGGGAATGGTATGTATACCAATATAATTTCCCCCTTTTTTATTTTTCCATATGAAAGGTTAAAACCACCGACTTTAGTCGGTCAGCTTTAGCTGCGATACTGTGTTGCACTAGAGGTGCAATATGGATTACAGATATAGCAGCCACACGGTATTCCAGATTGAATATCATTTTGTGTGAGTAACAAAATACAGGTACAAAGTGCTGACAGGTGAAGTCGGTATGCGGGTGCGTGAATTAGTCCGTCAAACATGTGAAGCGTTTGAGATTAGGATAGTAAGTGGTGTAGTGAGCCAAGATCATGTTCACATACTGGTGAGTTGCTCCCCCGACATTAGCGCCTTCAGAGATCATGAGGTGACTGAAGGGAAGGACAGCGAGCAAGTTGTTTGAAGAATTTGCTCATCTGAAGAAGCGCTACTGGGGGCAGCATTTTTGGGGCAGAGGCGATTTTTGTGCCACAGTGGGTCAGTTAACAGAAGAGATGATTAAGGCTTATCTGGAGCATCATTTTGAACCAAACCCAGATGATAACTTCAGGATAGATAATTGACGCATCGTTCAGCCGATGCGTATCCGGACTTTTAGTCCGTTAATTACTAACCCACCTACTTTAGTAGGTGGTTGTTGAGTTTCAAGGGGGCTTTTCAGGTCACATCAATCTTTGCCATCTGAATGTTCTCCAAATAGACATACTACACATGATTCAATAAATTGATATCATGACATTTACAGTGTTGCACTTAAATATGTGAATCCAAGTTTTATAATTATTAGTTTCCTGCTAATTCATGGTGTTTTATTTTAATAATAAATAATTTATTAATAAACTCGATCAAATTAACTTTCTATATTGGAGCTTGTTTTATATGAGTTTAGTAATTATATTCTATAGTTCTTCAATAGTCTGTATACAGTGTTTTAAAATCTTACCTATTAGGGGTTGTACGCCGTAACCCTGTCTTTTTCAAAATCCGTAGAAATGCATGACAGAGTCATTGGGTATTATTTGAATATTCAACATTATCAGTAAATTGGAATCATAACCAGCTATTGCTGCATAAGTGCCCACAGATTTATGCTCTCCTTTTATTTTGCAAATGGAATAAACTCATATCCGTATATGAAGTACATTTAGTTGTTCTTTCTCTATCGTAACTAAATAAAATATCTATAATTTTATGTTTTCACTGAGTTGAACTTACTTATATACTTATATGAATAAAAAATGGATTTATAATTAATTGCATTTAAATGATTTATTTTATTTGTTTTATTTTAGGTCAATGGAGTTAATTATTATCACCATAATTTCCATGAGATTTAAATAATTAAACAAAGAGAGGGTGGCTTTATTTTGCTTTATTAACTTATAAATAAAAATTAAATATTTTAAAAAAAAGTTGATGATGTATATTTATCTTGCTGCTACAAAGTTCTGTATCAACTAATAATCAAAAGGACATAAATATGAGCGAATTACAACGTGAAATAGCTTTAAATAATGCGCAGGTAATAAATTCTTCAGAGAAAAAACAAGAACGTAAAGAGCTTGTTGAAAACCTGATGGATAGCGTTTCTGGTGGCTGGATCAACGTCTTTGCGCGTTGGAATAGAGCCATATAACCTGATATTGTGCAGGGTAATCACCCTGCACAATACTAACTGTGGTGCTCACCATGATTAAAAAGAAAAAAATAAAGCATCTTGAAATAATTCTAAAAGTAAGTGAACGATGCAATATTAATTGTACGTATTGCTATGTTTTCAATTTAGGAAATGAAATATCAATAAATTCAAAACCTATTATTTCTCATAGCACCATTAAAGATCTGAGGGCGTTCTTTGAGCAGGCATCTCAGGAATACGACATTGAAACAATCCAGGTTGATTTTCATGGCGGAGAACCATTAATGATGGGCAAGGAAAAATTTGAAAATGCTTGCAACGAGTTTATTTCAGGGGGTTATAATAAAACAAAATTAAACCTAGCATGCCAAACAAATGCCATTCTTATTGATAATGAATGGATTGATATTTTTTCCAAATATAATGTCAGTGTTGGTATATCTATTGATGGACCTAAACACATAAACGACAAATACCGCCTAGACAGAAAAGGCCGTAGTACCTACGAAGGTACAGTGCGTGGATTGGTGATGTTACAGGAAGCTTGGAATGCGGGGCGACTGATAGATCAACCCGGTATTTTATGTGTAGCCAATCCGTCAGTAAAAGGAGCGGAAATATATCGCCATTTTGTAGATGTTTTGAAATGCAAAAAATTTGACTTCCTTATTCCTGATGAAAGTCATGATACATGCGCAAACCCTGATGGCTTATCAGATTTTTATTGTTCAGTAATTGATGCGTTCTTTTCTGATGCAGATCAGGATGTATATGTACGTTATTTTCTTACACATATGCAATCAATGTTAAGCTCAGAATTTAGCCCAGTAATGGGGTTAAATAAATCAGGGAATGACACTATCGCTCTCACGGTTAGTTCCGAAGGTGATATTTATGTTGACGATACGCTCAGATCGACTAATGCTCCTATATTTACATCGATTGGTAATATTCTAAATTTGACGCTCTCAGAAACCATTGCTTCATGGCAGATGCAAAAGTATATGACCGTGAATAATCAACTACCAACCGCCTGTACTGATTGCATCTGGAAAAAAGTGTGTGGCGGTGGTCGCCATATTCAACGATATTCAAAAGCAGATGATTTCAAACGTGAATCTGTGTTTTGCCCTTCAATAAGAAAAATCATGAGTCGTGCTGCTTCGCATCTGATTGAATCTGGAATATCGGAGGATATCATAATGAAAAATTTGGGGATTAAATCATGATAAAGTGGTTTTCATTGCTAATATTCCTGTTCTCCGGAAGTAGTATGGCGGATCTTCCTACTGACTTTTGGCGGCTTCGATATGACGCACGTGGACTGCCGTTAATAGATATTAAGATTGACAACAGATACCACACGTTAATGTTAGATACTGGTAGTGGGGAAGGTATGCATCTTTATAAACATAATATAGAAAAATTAGTTGCCAATCCAAGTCTAAAAATTACCCAGGAATCACCTCGTAAGCTGATTGATGTTTCCGGTGGTGAAAACAAAGTTTCTGCATGGAAGATTAATCGATTACTCATTTCCAATATCCCTTTTGATAATGTTGAAGTTGTTGGTTTTAAACCATGGGGTTTAACCATAGGAGGCGAACAACCTATTAACGAAGTATTGGGACGTGGAATGTTTCACGATAGGCTAGTTATGATGGACTTTAAAAACGATCGACTACAGATGCTGGAACATCTTCCTGCAGACATTAATAACTGGTTATCCTATCCACTAGAAAAAACAAAGTCAGGATTACGTATTACTGCATACATTGGTAACACACCTTTACATTTGATTGTTGATACTGCCGCTAGCCACTCCATCTTGTTCTCTAATCGCTTGCCAGTCGGCACTCTTTTTTTAGGCTGTCGTGCTGTTGCTCCTGAGTCATCCAATTCAGAATGCAGAGTAACAAAAATAAATTTGATAGACGAAAAAGGCAAGTTTCGTGATGATTTAGTCATTGTATCCAATGGGTTAATTCCTAAGGAACTAGATTTTGATGGCCTGCTAGGCATGCATTTTATGCGATACCACCAAGTCATCATCGATATGCGTAAAAGCATGTTCTATATCAATCGTTAATATGATGAACAAAGAGAACTCTATTTTTCGCCCTGAGGCTCTACAATATAAAAAAAATGCGTGGCTGGGTGATTTTACCGTTTCAGCACCATCAGTGCTGCCGGTTGCCCTGTGGGGCGCCATGGGAGTTTTGTTGGTGATAACTCTCCTTTTATTTACTACCTATGCCAAGAGAGTATCTGTAAACGGTCGAATAATCTATACGCCTGCCGCTGCAGAGGTTGTGTTTAGTCAAGATGGAGTAATTGGCCATATCAAGGTACACCAAGGAGAAAAAGTAAAAAAAGGAGACATAATTGCGACGTTTTCGCGTGATGTAACCTACGCCGGAGGCGGAGTGAATCAGGCATTGCAGGACACCGCTCAGCACCAAATAACCGAATTACAAAAGCGAGAGGCAGAGCGTCGCAAAGAAGGAGACGGGGAACGTCAGCTCTTACGCGAAGAAATCAGTACCAAAGACCTTGAAATTGCAGCTATCCGGGTCGCAGTCGCTGCCGAACAAGAACGTTCTGTCAGCCTGAAAAAACGTATGGCTTTTTATCAGCAGTTGCTCCAAAAAGGCGTCACTACCCTGCAAGAAAAAATCGAACGCGAAAAAGAATATTATAATTCCATTGCTCAACTGAACATGCATCGAATCAGTATAGCGCGTGCACAAGGGGAGCGGCTTCAATTAGTGAACGCGCTTGCTCGGTCAGAAGCACAAGAAAAACAATCTATTACTGGGATACAACAACAGAAAGTCACTCTGCAACAACAGGTGATTAATGCATCTGCGATGATGGAGTCTGGTATTGTAGCGCCACTTGATGGTGTTATAGCATCAATGAATATATTGGAAGGCCAGAGAATTACAGCGGGCAAGATCGCAGCAGTTGTCGTGCCAGAAAACGCTCGTCCACTCATTGAAATGTGGCTTCCTCCGTCTGCGTTGCAAGAAGTAAAAACTGGCCAGCATGTAGTGATGCGGGTTGCATCACTGCCATGGGAAAGGTTTGGCAAAGTATCCGGCACCATTGCGACCGTAAGTACGAGTCCTGAGGGGCTTACGGGAAATAATCAACGATTTCGTGTACTGATAGTGCCAGAGGCTGGTACACGAGTTCTTCCCGCGGGGGTAGAAGTTGAGGCTGATATATTGACCGCACATCGGCGCATCTGGGAGTGGCTTTTTTCACCTGTAAAACAGAGTATTAACCGCATTATAAATGAGAGTTGACAAATGTTTTTTTCCTGGCAAAAACCCCCGCTGATTCTACAGTCAGAAACAAATGAGTGCGGGTTAGCATGTTTGGCGATGATAACCGGCTACTTCGGTAAACGTGTAGATCTCGCATCAGCACGTACTATCCATGAAGCAACTAGTCACGGGATGACAGTACGGGAACTTATAACGGCATTTGAACGGGTGGGAATGATGGCCCGTGCTTCAAGAATAGAGCTTGACGATCTACGCTCGCTCAGCCGCCCGGTCATTCTTCACTGGTCATTCAATCACTTTGTAGTTTTAGTCAAAGTGACACATCGTAATGCCGTTATCCATGATCCTGGCATTGGTCGTCGCAGTATCACATTGCGTGAATTGTCAGACAAATTTACTGGCTTCATAGTGGAAGCCTGGCCTGCGGAGACATTCGACAAAAAACCGATGGAAATGAATGTGTCTGTATCTGACCTTTTCCGCGGAGTCAGGGGGTTGAGGCGTATTCTTTCCGGCGTTCTAGTGCTCTCTATTTTGGTGGAATTACTTTCTATTGCCGTGCCCGCAGCGTCACAATTTACCATTGACACACTCGTTCAGTCCTCGGATCGTGAAGGAATATTTTTTATCGGGATCGTAGTCATTTCTGCGTTACTGATTAAGTCTACGTTTTCTGTGATTCGAGCTTGGATATTGATGAACCTTCGTTATACGCTTGGAGTGAAATGGGCTGAAATGTTCTTTAATCGGCTTAGCCGACTCACTCTACCATTTTTTGAAAAGCGTCACACCGGTGATATAACGTCACGTTTTCAGTCTCTGACTGCCATCCAAGAAGCTTTTACGGCTGATATGGTAGCGTCTATACTTGATGCCATTGTCATCATCATCTCAATGGTCATCATTTTTACTAATTCACCTCTCTTGGCAATGGGTCCGCTAGCTGCAGCCATGGGATATGTCGCCCTGAAAGCGGGTCTATTTTCTATGTACAGAACCCGTAAAATTGAACATATTGCATTTGAAGCGGTTCAGTCGTCCCATTTTCTTGAGACTATTCGAGCTATTAGTGCCATCAAAATGCTGAATCTGGCACCGATTCGTCGGCGGGAGTGGGTAAATCACGTTGTCAACAGCACACACGCAGGAAACCAACTATTCAAACTTGATCTTTTAACCAATACGGCAGCCATGCTTCTTGTTGGTTTTTCGGGTATCTACGTGCTTAGCGTGGGCGCTTTAGGGTTTGATAAGGGGATAACTACTGGCATATTGTTGGCGGTGATGCTTTATACTGACATGGTGATCACTCGTACAGTGAGGCTAGTAAACGCCGTTTCTGACTTTTGTCTGGTATCTATGCACAGTCAACGCCTGACTGATATTGCTGTTTCGCCCGTAGAACGGGATGAAGGAGAAAGATCGCCCGTTCAGTTAAATGGACATATAGTGCTCCGAAACCTATCGTTCCGTCATTCACCAAGCGAACCCAACATCTTTGAAGACATAAATATTGAGGTTATGCCAGGGGAAAGCGTAGCCATTATTGGACCATCTGGATGTGGTAAGTCAACACTGCTTCATGTACTGGCTGGACTGTATGAACCCACTGAGGGTGATATTTTAATTAACGGGATAAGTATATCCAGTATAGGAAAACGAGCTATCAGGGAACATGTCGCTTTTGTCATGCAAGATGACAAGTTATTAGCCGGAACCCTACAGAAAAATATCACTGGGTTCTCAGAGTCACCAGATATGGAACGTATGGCTGAATGTGCCAATTATGCTGCAATTGACGATGAAATTGGCTCATTTCCGCAGGGATATGATTCAATGATTGGAGATATTGGTAGCACTCTTTCAGGAGGACAACGTCAACGCATTTCTATCGCAAGGGCGTTATATCGCCAACCCAGAGTTTTGCTGCTTGATGAGGCAACAAGTGATCTGGATATTGATAACGAACAAAAAATAACGCGTGCTATTAGCCAACTACCAATAACTCGTATTTTCGTTGCTCATCGACCAGAAATGATTAAATCAGCGGATAGAATCTTTAACCTTCAATTGAATGCATGGATGGAGAAAAATTTTTAACATACATGCAGAGAGCAAAAAAATTTTGGGGCATTTATGCAGCAACCGTTTCTGTCCAATAATGCTCCGTTTCGTCACCTAATTTTATGCCCGGATACCCATGCTCAAATTGAGTTTTCAAATCATCATTAAGTACCGCTATGCGTGTCTGAAGTAAGTAATGCGCCCCTTGTTGACTCCATCACATCACTTCAATTCCCGTTGGTGGGCAACCAGTGCCCAGACTGAGGCGGTTTGAAGCCGGCTTCCGACAGCAGGCTCCGGTGGGCCTACCCCCATCTCTTCCTGAGCTTATGCCACAATCTTGCTTATTGCATAGTTCGCTATATCTCTTTCTATCAGCTCATCAGGAATATCAACCTCGCGACCTAATTGAGTGGCAACTACAGCACGGCAAACTGCGATTTTTGGGGTTTCACCACGCATACATGCTAAGCCTGTTCCTGCCTGATATTTTTTGAGATTATTTTCCGAACACTCGTATAATCTAGATGGATATATGTCATATTTTTCAATCAAGTGCCCACATTGCGCCCAATCTGTAGATGGATCAAAATTATACAAGCCGCGATTGGAAACATAATAGTCACTATCAGATAATTTCATCCATTTCCTTCCACTTGGTAGAGTTTTTTCTGTAGCGCCAATTGCAACAGCCACAGCCCAATCCAACGCACGACCAGTAAGTTCTGATGTTTTAATTTTCATATTGTCCTTTCTACTTATTTGGTAGCTAAATGACCTTTCTACTCAAAACATTTTTGAGGCTATTTTTCATATCCCATTCATTTAGAAAAGATATATTCCCATCACGTTGATGATAAACCCCCCACGATTACAAATAATTAATCGTATTTAGATAATAAAAATCTACTGTCTAATTCTAATTAGGTTTAAATTTCATATAATGAATTTAAATTAAAAACCACCTATTTATTAATATGATAGATATAAAAAATAATAGATCGAACTTAACGTCCGGTCTATTATCTTAATTTTTCATACCACACCACATAGTATCTATTAAATAATGATATTCCCCCTAGAACATCATTTCTTACTACTCAACTAAAAATATCAATATCCTTGATTATTTTGAATCATAAACCCTATTATTCCTGTTTATTTTTTTAAGATTTTGCACCCTATCTTTAATAGCCGTTTCTGTTGGCAGTCTCTCTATAGAGCTAGCTCCATAAAATCCGTGACAGTCAGGGCAAGAGTCCAAAACATAGGCAACATCTTTAGGCTCCGAAATAGGCCCACCATGACACAGAATTACTATGTCATCTCGGATAGCTTTAGCCGCCGAAGAGCAGGTGTTGATCAGGGATATACTGGTTTCCAAATCACATGAAGTACAAGCGCCAATATCACCACCAATTGTCAGTCCCAAATGCACAACGATAATATCAGCTCCTGCTTTTGTCATTGCCACTGCATCGTCTGGACCAAAAATATAAGGAGTAGTTAACATCCCTTTTTCATGTGCTAGACGAATAAGCTCGACTTCCAGTCCATAGCCCATATCTGTTTCTTCCAAGTGCTGTCTAAATTTTCCATCAATAAGTCCCACTGTTGGAAAATTTTGAATACCTGAAAAACCCTGAGCTTTAAGCTCATCAAGAAAAAGAGAAATATTACAAAATGGGTCAGTTCCACAAACCCCAGCTAATACAGGAGTTTTTTTAACTACAGGTAATATTTCATTTCCCATTTCTCTAACAATTTGATTAGCATTACCGTATGGCATTAATCCGGCTAATGAGCCTCTACCCGCCATTCTGTAACGCCCTGAATTATAAACAATGATAAGATCTACACCGCCTATCTCCTCACTACGGGCAGAAAGGCCTGTACCTGCTCCTGCTCCGATAATAAGTTCATTACGTTCAATTTTTTGCTTAATTGTTTTAATAATTTGATCATACTGTTTCATTAAAAATTCCCTGGTGTTGTATTACTTCTTCAAGGTGTTGTTTAACAAGAGAACAAAACTGCGGTGAATTAATATGGGAAGGTGTTTTTATAATTTTCCTTTGTTCAGTTTGATTCACCGTTTTTTCTAATCCATCACTGAACGCCCGCGTTGCAGCTGGTAAATAGAAAGGCTTCTCAGGGCAATCCAGAGCAGAAAATCCACCTTCTGGAATAATGAAACGAACTGGCCCATTACATTTGTTGAGCTTATTTCCTATCCAGACGCCAAGCTGATAGTTTTCTTCAGGTGTAGTTCGCATCAACGTTACCTGCGCATTATGCTCAATAAATGTCCGATTTCTGTAACGTTCTGGTATTGTTTCTTTTGAACCAAAATTAATCATATCCAGTGCACCAGCACTACCTACCCATGGAATACTTTTTTCTGCAATGACATCTAAGCGAGTATCAGGACAGCCCAGAACGCCATCAAATAGCAGATCCGCAATTTCTGTTAATGTAATATCTAAGACACCAAGTAACTGACCATCACTAGCTAATTTCTCCATACTTGCTCCACCGTTACCAGTAGCATGAAAAGCCAGACAGTCATATTTGGTATCTAACTCTGCGGTAAGCTGATTAATACATGGTGTAGTAACACCAAACATGGTGAACCCTAAACTCGGTCTGCTTGCTTTGACTAATGGCATCATATAATTAACAGAACCAGCCATCATATTTGCAGCATTAGATAATATTGAGCGAGAAATACTGTTTAATCCACAAAGGTCAGTGACTGTATAGAGCATAGCAATATCACTGGAACCGATATAACCAGCAACATTCCCTGATGCCATCGTTGATACCATTATTTTAGGTAATCCAACAGGTAAGTTCTGCATCGCAGGTGTAATTAATGCTGTTCCACCTGAACCACCTATACCAATTACACCTGCGATATCGTCGATTGAATTGTGTAAAAAATTCGTCAAAGCAATAGACATTGCTGAAATCGCTTTACCTCGTTCACCACAAAAAATTGTGTCAACCCCTTCTGTGTGGTATCCAGCGATCTGGAATGGAGATATATCAACCTTTTCATTTTGTTTATCATCTACTGGCGTTGAGGTAGATACATCTATAATCATTGAATCTACACCAGTACGACATAAACAAGATTTCAACCAAAGAAGTTCTTCCAGTTTTGTGTCTGCTGTTCCAATGATCCCTACAAACCGACTCATATCACTAACTCCGTGGACATGAAAAAATTTTGAAAAGTTGAATGTAAAGCTATGCTAATATTTAGTACCATGCAAGATATTTTTTATCCTTAAGGATATTTTTTATTGTTAATGATATTTTTGGCTTTAATCGATGTTCAACCAACCCTTTTAAGGTATTTGAATGATGTTATTTGATGAAAAAAATCTATCACCAATTCGACGCCGTACTCTTGAGAGGATGACTAACGCCGCTTTGAAGCTATATAGTAAAAAAATGTTTCCATCCCCTAAAGAGATTAGCAATGAGGCAGAGTATGCAAAGATTACATTGCGTAGTTACTTTCAAACCCATAATGAATTTGTGGAATATGTTGTAAAACAAGTTATTGGTTCTTTTGTTGCACCCAAAACAGGCTCTGACGCGGAAGAGAATGTTGAAAAACTGTTCAAATGGGGATATGGGCAAATAGAAGAGCATGAAGCATTGATGAGGGATGCTTTACGTATAGCACAGCTTCGTTGGCAAGAAACCGTATCTACAGAAGAAAATTGCAATCAGCTATCATTTATAAAAAAGAGCAACCGCAAAGAGTCACTTTCACTTGCTCTAGAACCTCTTAAAAACCAGCTTAGTGATGACACTATACATAAAATTGTTATGTTACTTTCAGTGTTATACGGTACAGAGGCTATGGTTGTACTGAAAGATACTTTTAACTTAGAAAACGAGGAAATTATAAATTTAACTACTTGGGCAGCAAAAATGATCATCCGTCAAGCCATCGCTGAAAACTAAAATAATCAATAAAAAATCTTATACGAACGAAAAAACCGGGCAAAAGCCCGGTAATGCTTTAAATTTAAATTAGAAACTAGTGAAACATAGTGAGTGTCATTTGGATTGAAGTCTATATTATTTTTTATTGAACTAAATAACTTCATGTTCTTTTTATATTGAAATAAATCATTCCTTTGAGTTCATTTATTAATGAATTGTTCAAAATTTTTAATGTTATTTATTAATCATAAGAAGAATTTTAATTAAACTTTTCTATTCTGTCGTTAACATTGCAGTTTTCAAACAATGAGCAAGAATTATTCAGATATCCTTAATGACTTCTTTTCTAATTATTATCTGGAGATAAAGACCATGTTAAAACGCAAGTATCTGACTCAGACTGAGATTGAATTATTACTTAATGAATTAAATAAGCATGCTCATGCTGCCCGTAATATCTGTATGATGTTTATGGGATTTATTCACGGTTTCAGAGTATCCGAATTATTGAGTTTGCAAATTTCTGATGTTGATTTGGAAGGAAAAAGTTTACGGGTTCAACGATTGAAAAATGGCTTTTCTACCATTCATCCGATGGTATCGCGTGAAGTTCAATTAATACGTCAGTGGCTGGCTGAACGTTCGAAGTATTTACCGAAGAAATCGGAATTATTGGATGGGCAGCAAATCAGCAATGAGCAACCTGACTGGTTATTTTTGTCCCGGAATGGTCAGCGTATGTCACGTCAGCAGGCCTATAAAATCATCCGACAGACCAGTTTAAAGGCCAAATTGTCGATTTGCGCGAATCCGCACATGTTAAGGCATGCCTGTGGTTATGCACTAGCTGATAATGGCGTGGATACACGCTTGATTCAGGACTATTTAGGGCATCGTAATATTCGCCACACAGTACGCTATACGGCGAGTAATGCAGGTCGGTTTGAGACGATATGGAATGGAAAAGGAAAACGAAAACAGTTGACATTTAGTACCAAACTGTCAACGACATTAATTGAACCTATTTTAAAGTTAGTTCATTTTTTTATTATCAGCAAAAAGCTGCGTAACCAACTGATATTAAATAATTAATAAATTATCTTTTTTGAGTCCATTTCTCTATTGTAGTCCATAATATTTTTTCCTCTCTTCCTATGCATTTTCTCAATTTTATATACCATCCAAATACGAAAGATTAATTATCTTAAATGTTTGTTTAAGCAGGTTTATTTGACTTTTAAATCGTCATTTTCGGGCAAAAAATCCTCAGTTGACAGTTTGGTACTAAATGTCAACTCACGTTGTAAATAACAAATTGTCAATAACAACATGTGGATAGCAACACTGCTCTGGGATGAGTCAATGGCATCAGCGTTTGATAACGCTTGCTGGGGATAATGTTGATTCTAAAGGTTGATAAACATGCAAAAGAAGCAAAACAAACCGTGGACAGATAAGCAACGCCACCGTCTTAAGCGGGTGGCATGGGTGAATATTTTTGCGCAGGTTGCCTTTCCTGTGGCCGGCACTTTGACACCCGCACTGGCGGCAGGGGATGAAATTAAGACGTCCCAATCCTTATCCCATGAGTTGCTGGCAGAAAGTTTGCGGCAGGCCGCTGTGCCTGAAACACCGGCAAACGAGACGGAACGCTGGCTGGCCGGTGCCGCTTCCCGAGCGGCGGGGATGCTGAAAAGCGGCAATCTTGTCGAGAGTACCAAAAACCAGTTGCGCGGCCTGGCGGTCAGTGAAGCGAACCAAACGCTGCAAAACTGGCTGCAACGTTACGGGACGGTGAAATTACAGGCCAATGTGGATGACCGTGGACGGCTGGACGGCAGCCAGTTTGATATGTTGCTGCCGCTGTATGACACCGAAAAACAGCTGGCCTTTACCCAGTTTGGCCTGCGTCATATTGACAGCCGCACCACCGCCAACTTTGGGCTGGGGCAGCGTCATTTCCTCGATACCGGTATGTTCGGCTACAACGCCTTTCTTGACCACGATATTACCCGTGACCACACCCGCGTCGGCGTCGGCGCTGAATACGCCCGTGACTTTATGCGCTTCGGTGCCAATGGCTATTTCCGCGCCAGCGGCTGGAAAGACGGCAAGAAACTGAACGACTACGAAGAGCGCCCGGCCAACGGTTTTGACTTACGGGCGGAGAGCTATGTTCCGTCTTACCCGCAATTGGGCGGTAAGTTAATTTATGAGCAGTATTTCGGGGATGAGGTCGGGTTGCTGAGCGAAGAACGCCGGCAGAAAAATCCGGCCGCCTTTACCCTCGGCGTTAGCTATACCCCTGTCCCTCTGGTAACACTGGGGCTTGACCGCCGGCAGAGTGCTGCCGGCGGCGGGGAAACCCGGTTTAATTTCGGCCTGAATTATGAAATCGGCACGCCGTGGTCAAAACAGGTTGACCCCGATGCGATGGCCTTTAAACGCAGCCTGCAAGGCAGCCGTTATGAGTTGGTTGACCGCAATAACCAAATCGTACTGGAGTACCGCAAGAAAAACCTGATCCGCCTGATGATGGAAAACCGGATTAGCGGACGCGGCGGCGCGGTGATCCCGCTGAATGTCAGTGTCAGCGCCAAACATGGCCTGAAAGAGATTGTCTGGGATACGGCGAATTTACTGGCGGGTGGCGGTAAGCTGGAAAACGTCAGTGCACCGGCGCAGTCAGCTAACTTAGCCGCTGAATCTGTGCGTGGCGGCACGCATTATCTGCTGACCCTGCCGCCGTTCCACGAAAAAGGCAACAACACTTACACCCTGTCCGGTGTCGCCTATGATAATCAGGGCAATGCCTCTGAGCGGGTGGCAACCCAAATACAGGTCATCGCTTCCGCCGTTAACTCTGCCGGCTCCGGCTTTGAACCCACCGACAAATCGATGGTGGCAGACGGTAAAACCCAGACGGTTATCCGCCTGAAACTGACCGACAAGGACGGCAGGCCGGTCACCGGTGCGGCAGGCAGTATCAAACTGACCGATGATAAAACAAAACTGACCGGTGACGGTAAAGATCCGGCGCTGGGGACGGAGGTCAAAGAAGTGCCGGCAGGCAGTGGCATTTATGAGGTCACCGCCACTGCGGGCACTAAGCACGGTAAATGGAAAATCACGCCCACAGTGGATGGTCATGAACTGACACCAACGGTCATCGATTTTGGTGATTCGCTGGCAAACATGATCGACACAGATAAGACCGAATTTAAGCCGGAAAATGGTGCCCTGAACAAGGAGGGTGACAGTACCGAAATCATTCTGAACCTGAAAGACAAGGACGGCAACCCTATTACTGGCGCAGCCGATAAAATCAAACTGGTTGATGACAAAAGCGAACTGTACGGTCAGAACCCCAACCCGTCACTGGGGGCAGTCAGAGAAGACCCGACGGGCAGCGGGATTTATAAAGCCAAAGTGACCGCTGGCAAGAAAAAAGGCATCTGGAAAATCATCCCGACAGTAGACGGCAAGGCGCTGAAACCGGCCACTGTCACCTTTGGTCAGTCGCTGACGGAGATTGTCGATACCCGGGGCTCACAGTTTACACCCGCCACGAACGTCCTCGCCGCTGATAACGAGGACAGCACCATCATGACCCTGCACCTGAAAGATAAAGCCGGCAATCCGATCCCGAACGCCAAAGACAGCATTACCTTTGAAGACAACGGCGATCAACTGACCGGTGACGGCAAAAATAAACCCGTCATTGATAAAGTCTGGGAAGAGCCGGAAAACAGCGGGATTTACAAGGTGAAAGTCAAGGCTGGTGATAAAACTGGTGAATGGAAAATCACCACCAAAATAGAGGGCAAGCCACTGGAAACCCCGACAGAAATTACCTTTGGCGTGTCAAAAGCCGACCTGGTTGATCTGGACAAATCTGAGTTTATTCCGGAAAAAGGCGAACTACCCAATGAAGGGGATACCACGGTTATTAAATTGAACCTGAAAGATATTAATGGGCACCTCATCACCGGGGCAGAAAACAGCATCAGCCTGATCCCGGATAACCACGAGCTGTACGGCAAGGGTGAGACAATGCCCTCCTACGGCAAAGCGAAAGAAGTGCCGCCGGGCAGTGGACGCTATGAAGTTCCGGTCACCGCTGGGGCGAAAAAAGGCAAATGGACGTTGACGCCGGAAGTGTTCGGCAAGCAGATGAAACGTCCTGCCACCATTATTTTTGGGCAATCACTGGCGGATATACTCGATCCCAGCAGCCCCGGCGTTGAGCCGGCAGATGGCAGTAATGCGCTGGCAGCTGATGGCATTTCCACCAAAACCCTGCGGATTACACTGAAAGATAAACAGGGCAAACCGGTCACCGGAGCAAAAGACAGCATCAAGGTCAATGCATCAGGGACATTGCAGGGTGAAGGCAAAGATCCACAAATCGGTGAAGTGAAAGAGGTGTCAGACGGGGTATACGAAGTAGTTGTCACCGCTGGGCAGAAAACCGGCAACTGGACACTGACCACTACTATTGATGGCACGGACAGGCAGCAGGAGATGGTGATTGAGTTTGATGAAAACAAGGCGCCCGGCATCAGCAACCTGCAACTAGAAGGGGTGTTGCATGTCAATGGTATCCTGCATGCCGTCTATCAGTTTGATGCCAAAGAGGGCAATGCCACTGACCGTTCGTTCTATGTCTGGGGCGAGAAAGGCACCACGGCAAAACGGGTCATTGCACTGGCAGATGCCGCAGGAACAAAAGAGCCAATAGAACTGGCACAGAAAAACGGTGAAGGCCGGGTGGCTGCCGGGGCGGAGGATAAGGACAAGGTGAAGTACACCATTGAGCGCAGTGATATTGGTAAGGTACTGGAGGTGTCGGTACTGGCAGCGAACGAGGCCAATCTGCGAGCCAAAGCCCCGTTGACCACCGATGTAAACGATCCGAACGCCAATAAAGGCATTACTGGCGGCAATGGCAAGGGAGGTGTGGCTGATCCGGGTGCCAAACCGGCTATTGATAAAATTGTCCTGAGCGGGGAGCTGGAAATCAATAAACCCTTGACGGCTGAGTATACCTTTAATGGTAACGGCGGAGATGCCACGGATCTCTCCCAGTTTGCCTGGCATGAAAAAGGCACTCCGGCAGCAACTTATCAACCCGTACCGGACGATGGCAAAAATGCCCAGAACAAAACCGGCACCCTAAGCAAACAACTGGAACAGGCCGATGCAGGGAAAACCCTTGCGATTACCGTGAAGCCGGTTAACGGTAACAACGAAGCGGGTGATCCCAAAACGGTGGATATCGGTATGACAGATACCGATATCAACAAAACTACCGCCAAAGGCGCAAAACCGGGCACTATCCTTGATCCGGCGGCAAAACCATCCATTGATAACCTGTTGCTGGAAGGCAAACTGTACCTGAATGAAACCTTAACCGCTAAGTATGAGTTTAATGCCCACAACGGAAATGCCACGGATAATTCCATCTATGTCTGGAAGCGTTTAAGGCCGGAGGATAAAAACGGCGGGCCACGGGAGGAGGTATCAGACCCTGAAGCTAAGGGAACAGTTGATGGAAGAAAAATCCCAAGTGGTGCCATTCCTTCTTATACACTGGGTATAAATGATACCGGCAGACTACTGGAAATCACCATCACACCGAAAAATGGCCTTGGGGAAACCGGAACTGATGCGGTGATCAATACGGGTCAGGATCATACCCTTATCGGAGGAACTGCTGATGGGGCAATTATTGATCCGAACAGGGGGCCTATCATTGAGGGATTAACAATTAACGGGACGCTGGAAATGGGGCAAGCACTGACAGGCTCGTACATCTTTAAGCAGAATGATAAGGATGATGTGGATAATTCCGTGTATCTCTGGGGCATTAAATATCCGGACTCCGATGACCCCACTGCACCGACCTCACCAGAGAAAAGGATCTCCGATTTGGTTGATGATCCTGACCATCACATCAAGACAAGTGGAACCGTACCACCGTATAACCTGAAACTCGAAGACAGCGGCCGGATTATCCAGCTCGCCATGGTGCCCCGCAGTCCGCTTAAGTCGGGTAATAATAAAATGATGCTGGGTGAATCAGTGGCAACGGATACCAAACAGGAAACCCAAAAAGGTAATGTAACCGGGGGCAATCCGGACGGTACTGTGAAAGGGATTGCGGATGACTTCATCATCACGTCAGATACGCCAGAGAAAGATGCTGATGGTTCAATGGCAGTGAAAGTTGAGAAAGATAAGGCCATTATACTTACTATCAATACCATAAAAACAGGAGGCCGATACGTTGGCGGAGTGCCCATTGAAGTGAAACTGGATAAGGCAATGGGACGTGCAAAAAAGGATAAAATTGATGCCACCACGCAACTGAAGATTAACGGAGAAACTTACACCAAGGATAAATCTTACATCGGTCGTACTGATCAGGATGGTAAACTGGTTATTGAAGTCACTGATCAGAGCAGTATCGGGTTAAAAACCCCCATAGTTATTACCGCGAATGATAAGTTCAATGCTAAGGAAAAGATACAGGATGTTATTTTTACCGTGATTACCAGTCCTGATACACACCTAGCTAATTATTGGGGGCATATGGTTAACGAAACACCTGTAGGTGGAATCATATTTAAAAAGCCCAAATTATCTGTTGAATGGAAAGCAGATGGAACAGAGGAAATAGTTGGAGAAAGTTGGACGATAGCAAAATGGCCTACAGCTAATTCCTATTGTTCATTGCCTACAGCAGATGAGTTAGTAAGTCTATATAACGCTCAGCAAGGGAAAAAGATAGATATTAGTTTGGGTTGGCCTATTGTAAATAATCTTCGATATAAATCTGCTACTCCTTATCCGGTAGGCCATGCGAATGTAAATGATCACATGTCCGTAGACCTATCAAATGGCAGCAAATCTGATAACAGTAGAGATAATATTGCGGGGAGAATTATTTGTAAATAGACTATTTCCGTTTATTGTTAATCTGAAAAAGACTGCCTCATACGAGGCGGTCTTTTCTATTATCAGTGATACTGTGCATCAGCTATAAACAAACATTCATGTTCCCGTTTTTTGGGAGGACTATATATCTCTATTTAAGTGATATGGTCAATTTTTTATTGTAAAACAGGAAACAAAATGAAGAAACACAGAAAGATTTTAATAAGGAAAGGACATGGTAGATTTCAGATTCAAGGGAAATACAAAGGCCACCTATATATTGTTGGATTTAAACGAGGAAAAATAGACCAGTTTTATCCGAAGTTAGAATGAGGTAAAAATGATATATACAAACATAAGTATAAATTCATATATTAAAATTGGAGATGAATTCATTGACATTTTTCAATATGAAGGGTATGTCAAAAACAGTGATTATATTGAAGGTGCGTTGGAATTAACCATCAATGGTAAGCCTCTTATTACTAAAGCAATGTGGGATGACATAAATTGGCTTTGGGGGTTTTTTGCTGAAGGATTACTATTGGTCTATGAAAATAAGGAATTTTCATGCTATTTTCCTGATCAGCCAATAGAAGTAAAATTCATTCCATTGAAAGGGCATAGAAGAGTGTGCATAAGTGTCAATTGTCACTCTGAGGTCAAAACCTCTACCGAGAAAAATGAATTTTTAATTGCGATGCGGGATCATGCAATCCAGTTCTTTGAAAGATTAGAATATTTAAAATCTGCAACAATGGGAGATCGTGTACAGGCGATGCAATATTTAGGAAAAATAAAATTATAATAGAAATAATATTAATTAGTTTTAATCTGGTCATCATCCACTTTATTTATCTATTTCAACGTGAGCGACGGTTCTGTGAGTTCGTTATAAGGTATTATTCAGCGTAACTGCATGGTCGCTCTGGTTTTACCAATCATAAAAAACTAACCATTTTGGGAAAACCAGATACCTCTCTGGTTTCCCCCGAAATATGATGACTACCTATCCCAATAAACTCTTAATCTTTTTACCACGATTAAGAGCGAACATATTTCATAATGCATTCAAGTTTTTCGCAGGTTTCCTGCCATTCTCGTTCTGGTTTTGAATCTCTGATCAGCCCCGCACCAGCCTGGAGCCAACTGCGTCCTTTATGTTGATAGAAAGAACGTAATACCAGCGCAGCATCCAGTTTGCCTGTGCTGTCCAGCAGCATGACACAGCCACTGTAAAGCCTGCGTGGTTCACCTTCATAACGAGAAATGGCTTCCAAAGAAGGTTTTTTCGGTATCCCTGACGCGGTGACTGCCGGGAATAGGGCAATGAAAGCATCCCAGCGATTTTTATCTGTTTGCAGCAATCCTTTTACGCGTGATGCCAAATGCTGTACCGAGCCACGTTCACGAACAGCCATAAATTCCGTTACACAAAGTGTTTCTGCTTGACAAATCGGAGCCAGTTCTTCTAATGCGAGTTTGGCAGATACTGCGTGTTCAGCGATTTCTTTCGGATCCGAAAGTAAATCAGCTTTCAGCCGTTGATCCTGCTCCTTATTATGTGTCAATGCCCTGGTGCCTGCCAGTGGTTGGCTATTGACCCAACCAGAATCATCGGCCTCAACCACGGTTTCTGGGCTGAAACCGTAAGCAGAAAATTCTTCATCCCGTAGGAAGAAAGAGCGGGCAGGTGTGTTAGCCTGACGGCCCAGCCAGTAACTGTGTGTTATATCAACATTTGAACCAAGCTCAACTTTGCGTGACAGGATCACTTTTTGGTAGTGACCTGCGGCAATGTCCTTAACCGCATTCGCTACATTATCCTGATAATGTTTCGCCGCGTCTGCCGTGTTGATAATTTCCAGCGCTTTTGTATATGGGAAAACTGGTGTGCCTGCTTGATCAGCCAGCCTGACTTTCTCACTCAATATGGTGATCTGGTTTTCTTCAAGCGTCCGTATCAGAACCTGTCCTTGAGTAATGCGTAATTCATGCTGTGGAACAGTGATTTTTATTAATGCTTCATTTTGCTGTTTTAATGATGGATCTAAGGGTATCCCGTATGTCATATGGGAAAATTCAAATAATGTTCTGCCATAAGCACGCCAGTCTTTGATAGGAAGGGCGTTGAGCGCCAGCTCCAGTTTTTGGCTTAATGTACTGATATCATATGGGTGATGATTGCCTTTTGAATCAATTAGTTGCCCTGATGCATCTACACTGATGGTGGCTGCGCAGCCTATTCCCAATGACCATTCCTCTTTGATTTCATAGAGTGTACAAGGTTGTGCATTATTATCTCCAAGCAAGTGGGTGACCAGATCTAATGGAGTACTGGTAATAGCGATAGTGTGTTCATGATATTGCTGCATTGGACTTCCATGTTCTGCTTGTGCCATCTGTACTAATTGGCGTTTGTCGATTTTTCCTACGGTGGTTAATGGCCAATACGCCACAAACAACCATTGATCAGGGATTTTATGGCGCTGAACGCCTTTCTGATGCAAAAATGCCTGCATCTGAGTAGGTTCTGGTTGATTGCCATTCTTTGGTATGCAAGCGCAAATTCGTTCACCCAATAGTTCATCAGGAACCGCGATGACAACGGCATCATCAATATCTGGATGTTGCAGCAGCAATGTTTCAACTTCTTGCGTCGAGATTTTCTCGCCACTGCGGTTGATTTGCTCTTTGATTCGTCCCTCAACGATCAGATTACCATCTGGTCTTATGCGAACCAGATCGCCGGTGCGGTAGAATCCATCAGTAGTGAAAGCGACAGTATTATGTTGCTCTGCACGGTAATACCCCGTAATAGTGTAGGGGCCTCGTGTAATCAGTTCGCCTACTTCACCGGGCGCAACAGGTTGCAGATTGGCATCAACAATTTTGATCTCATCTTCTTCTGATAATGGACGACCTTGGGTATTAATAATGACTTCATAGGGATCGTTCAGTCGGGTATAGCAAAGCAAGCCTTCCGCTGTACCAAATACCTGCTGCAAAGGCCCAAGGCGTGCCATAACCTGTTCTGCCAGTTCCGGTGTGAGCCGGCCACCACCGACTTGTAAGCAACGCAAGGATGAGAGGTCGCTCTGTTCCCAGTCACGAGCCTGCTCCCAGAGTCGGGCAAGCGCCGGTACTAGCGCAATATGTGTTACTTTGTGCTGTTCGATTAATGGCATGGCTTCATCACAACTGGCGCTGTCACTCAGGAGTACACATCCGCCCTGAGAAAGTGTACCCAGAATGCCGGGGCTGCCTAAGGTGAAGTTATGCGCAACAGGCAATACGGCTAAATAAACGCTTTCGGTATTTATTGAACACAGACGGGCAGAGAGCACAAAATCATAGGCATAGGCATCGTGAGTACGCGGAATTAATTTCGGTGTCCCTGTCGTTCCGCCTGACAGCAGAAGTACGGCAATATCGCCGTAACATGGACCGGAAACATTGAGTGGTTCACCATCAATGGAGGACAATGCGGTAAATTCCTCTGCTTCCCCATCAACAATGACATGCTGCATATCAGGGCAAGATGCCGCAACTTCCCGCGCCATTTCCCGATAATCAAAACCGTGGATGCAATCCGGAATAATGTACGCCACTGGGTGAGCAATCTGACAAAGTGCATGAACATCATGTGCCCGTTGTGTCGGCATTAATAACACGGGGTGAGCACCCAATCTAAACAGAGCAAAACAGGTGACAACAAAGGAGATGCGGTTAGGCAGTTGCACCATGACGTTGTCGCCACGACGTATTCCGTGCTGGAATAATCCACTTGCCAGCCTTTCCGCAGCTTGATGGAGTTCACGGTAAGTCAGCCGTTGTTCTTGATCGAATTGTTCTTGGTAAATCAGCGCGGTTTTATCACCCCAGAGACTCGACCATCCGGCAAGCTGTTGGTCTATGGTTTCGCCATTCCAAAGATAGTCTGGCGTCATAGTAAGATTTTTTTCTGGGATTGAATAAGGTGCCATTATGCGAACTCCTTGTGGATAAACATATTGCATAAATTGGGTAACATGACGAATAAAACTCTGCGGTTTTTGCGTGATATAAAAATGGTTGCCGGCAATCTCTTGGCAACAATACGAAAGGTTTTGTTTGTCACCGGCAAGCCAGTGATGCCACTGCTGAACTTCCTGAGCGGAAGCCTCTTTGTCTTCGTTGCCATAAAGCAACAGGGTTGGTGTTTGCAGTTTGACTAAATCAGATTGAATAACATGGTGATAATGCTCCGTAGCCCAAAAATCGGCACGGAGCATGGGTAAGAACAGCGACAACAAATCAGGATCTTCCCGTAAAATCGGGCTGCAACCGCCGATATCAATCAGTTGTTCAATGAATTCATGATCAGGTAACCCACTCAATTGACGGCAGGATTGAAGATGGGGTGCATGACACCCCGAAAGTACCAGTGCCTTAGGAGAGCAGTCATGCTGTTCAAGACGCTGGCACGTTTCAAAAGCGACCTGAGCCCCCATACTGTGGCCAACCAGTATCAGGTTCTCTCTCTGTGCGGGTGTGAGTGATATAAGCAAATCAGCAAGTGATTGCGCTAATGGCGCAATTTCGGTGACTGCACGTTCATTCATGCGGTTGTCACGTCCGGGATAAATCACCAGTGAAACGGCTATGCCTGGATTTTTCAGAGTAGACCATTGGCGGAATGCGCTGCTGCTGCCCCCGGCAAAGGGGCAGATTAACAGGGTATATTTTGGTTCGCTACTGGGTGTCAGACACGGGCGAATCATCGGATGTACAGGGAGTGCCCATTTCATCAGTATTCTTCCTTAATTAGCATCAACAATTAGCATCAACAGTCAGCATCAATTGAGCTGGATCAATCCAGACCGGGGGCTGTAATTCCTGAGTAACAGGCTCTCCCATCATGTGTAAAATTTGTTGCCACAAGCTTGCCAGCCGTAGTTGGTAATCGTAGCTAAAAGCAGGTGGGCAGAGTGCACCATTCAATACAGAAGTTAAGGTATTGAGTAGAAATGCCACGCCTTCCGCACCATCACATTCAAATGCCGTCATCCAGTCTTTGGTGGCCGGACAAAGAATGTGTGATGTTGTTTGGTGCAGGTAAGCGCCTTCCGGCTGGCTGGCGTTCAGATAAAGGCTTTGCTCATTGTTCAGATGATTTGGCACATGAAGAACCGGTGTCCAGATAACCGGCCCATAACTGGCTTCTTGCGTCAGGTAACCCGCGAGCCAAATCAGCGTCGTCTTATGCATGACGAGGTTGTGCATATCCGGGTCTCTGGGATCCAGATAGGATTGAATGTTTAACGTTATCGTTGTGCCAGCAAAGCTGAGTTCAAAGCAATGAAATGTGCTATTCAGCTGACCCACATAAACTATCTCTATTTGTTCCGGGCAATGACATGCCTGTAGCAACAGATCAAGTGCGGAAAACAGTAACTGACGGCTGGTTGTCAGAGAGCCGCTTATTGGACGTTGCTGTGATAACTGATTGATTTGATTTGCCGCATGTAACCAGCTTCTGCCGGCATGGCATTGGCTGTAAAAGCTATTTACCCAAAACATAACACCATGTTTATCAGCGGTTGACTGGTGTCTTTTGATGGCTTCTGCATCAAGGGGGTGTTCCTGAATAACAGAAATACCCCGCACCAATAATGCTTGGGTTAATTGATCACCTTTGCCACCAATAACTTCTGCGCGTATTACCACGCAAGCAATATCAATGTCGTTCGGCAATTCATCCAACGAGCAAAATAGTGGCACATTGAAATCACGGGCTAGTTGCTGCGAACGAGTACTTCCCTGTGCCAAAATACCAACCAGTTCCAGATCTGGCCGTAGTTGCAGGAACGCATTAAGGTACAGTTCGCCAAATTTGGCACCGACAATCAGAACCCGCCGTGGCTTTATCATATGTTCTCCTTAACAGGCTCAATAGTTGGGACTGAAATCAGAATCTTTTTCAGGCACGTAACCAGAGAGCTGACATGTTTGGGTTGGAATAAGCTGTAGTGATCACCACCAAGTTGTGTCACGTTGACTGGCCCGAAAGCCTGCCAGCCGAGATCAGTTGAGGTGGTTGCTGCTGGATCGAGATAATCCATAAAATCAGGTAATGCCTGTGTTGCCCGGATAAGGCAGAAAGGTTGTGCAGTCCGCGGCGGACAGTAACCAAGCAATGCACGTAGATTATGGTGCCATACGGCATAAAGTTCGGTCAGCGAGCTATCAATCTGTGCAGATTGTGGCAGGGCTTCATGCAGTGCTTGCAGGAATGTCGCTGTATTGGTCGTGATCGCATGGTTATCCAGCGCCAGATCAGGGAATTGTCCCTGTAAATCGAGCAGGAAATGACGATGGCAGAATGTATCATCCAGAGTCAGATCGGTGCGTACGTTCGGTGCGAAGCTATCAATCAGGATACAGTGAGAAACGCTTTCACCCGCAGCGCGTAATTGATGCGCCATTTCATAGGCGACTAATCCACCGAAAGACCAGCCTGCCAGTGCATAAGGGCCTTTAGGCTGGAAGGTGCGGATTTGGTTGATATAGTCAACCGCCAGCGCAGCAACGGAAGGTTCATCGGTATTCAGGCTCGCTGGTGTAAATGCCAGACCAATCAGGCGTTGAGCGCCGAAATCAGCCGCCAAATGACGATATCCCAACAGATGTCCGCCAATAGGATGGACGATGAACAATGCAGGTTGTTCAATATTTCCCTTATTCAGTATCACTCCTTGGCAGGTGTTTTCCGGTTGATGCTCAATAAACTCAGCCAATGAATGTACGGTATCGTAAGTTTGCAGCAAACTGAGCGGGTACTGACGGTTGAACGTCTGATTGATTTTCACCATTAACTGTACTGCTGCAAGAGAATCTCCACCAAGAGTAAAGAAACTCTCGTGTACGTTGATATCTTGTTGTTCTAATACTGATTGCCAAAGGTTTAATACCGTTTTTCCTGTCGTGTTGAGAGTCGTGGTAGTTGGCGCTGAATTCACTTCTTGCGCTTCTTCAACCAGAGTAACCAATGTGTGTCTGTCAATTTTACCGTTGTCGGATACAGGTATCGTGTCGAGAATGATAAATCGCTGTGGACACATCCAAACCGGTAAGGTTTGCTGCAACCAGTGAGGCAATACTGGTAGAAGTTCTGTAGGTAAAAGGTCTGTAGATATTGACGCGTTGTCAGTTAAACGTAAGCCCGCGACCAGTTGTAATGCGCCGATTGACGTCGTATGTGCAAACACTAGCGCTTGTTGTATAGCAGGGTGCTCGCATAGACGATGCTCAATTTCGCCTAACTCAATCCGGTAACCACGAATTTTTATCTGGTGATCATTGCGCCCCAGAAATTCGATATTTCCATCTGGTAGCCAGCGTCCTAAATCACCTGTGCGGTAAAGTCGCTCACCTGTTTGCGGATGAGTGATAAATGCCTGTTCTGTTTTTTCAGAATCAGCCCAATAACCCAGTGCCAACCCTTGCCCGCCAATATACAGTTCACCGGTTACCCAGACCGGACAAGGTGAAAACGTTGAATTTGCAAGACTTGAATTTGCAATAGTCGTATTAAGCACATAGAAAGTCTGATTAGCCAGAGGCTTACCATATGGAATGCTGCGCCAATTTGGATCAACGTGTGTAATAGGATAAGCAATGGACCAGATTGATGCTTCGGTTGCCCCGCCCAAACTCAGCAAGTTGAGTGCGGGATGAAGAGCATATAATTTCGCCGGTAAATTGGTTGGTATCCAATCACCACTCATCAATACCCAACGCAGACTGTTTAGGGGATGTGGATGTAGGGAATGCGAATAGCTACGAGCATATTCCTCAAGCAGTTGCACAAATGCCGGAACAGAGTTCCAAACAGTGACCGATTCCTGTTGTATCCATGCCAGTAATTTATCGGGTTGCTTACTGTCACCGGGAGAAGGCATAACCAGTTTTGCCCCACAGCTCAGCGTGCCGAATAGGTCATAAACTGAGAGATCGAAGGTTAACTCTGAGATTGCCAGCACGCTATCGTGCTCATTGAGTGCGATCCGTTGGTTAATATCAAGAATGGTATTGACCGCGCCCTGATGATCTATCATCACGCCTTTCGGTTTTCCGGTAGAGCCTGAGGTGAAAATGACATAAGCCAGATCTTCAGGACGTACAGATAAACGCGGCTCGCTGGTGACTGGCAAGTTGTTAAGTAATGTTTCATCCAGAGAGATGACTTGTATATTGTCAGGCCAGCCCATCTGTTGAGCGAACTTGGGTTGTGTCAGTACAGTATCTACTTCTCCTGATGCCAATAGCTGATGGATTCGCTGCTGCGGATAGCTGGCATCAATAGGCAGATAAGCCCGTCTTGCCAATAAAATTGCAATAACCGCGACAATCTGCTCCCAGCCTTTTTCCATCACTATACCAATCAGAGGCGAAGTGCCAATCAAAGACGAAGTCTGATTTTCTTGTGCTTGCAGATGAACCGCCAGTGTCAGGCTTTGTGACCATAAAGTGTGATAGTCGATCTGGCGAGAGGCATCGACAACAGCAATGTGTTGTGGATACTGGTTCACTGCCTGTTCAATCAGCGAGCAAAGGGTGTGTGGTGGAAAATCACTCTTGGTCGCATTACTGTTCTGGCACAAAGCGCGATCATTTGCCGATAGCCATTCAGGAAGCGGGGTGCTCCATTGATAATCCGGTTCGAGCAATGCAACAACGCTGGCTTGATAATGGGCAAACATGTTTTCTGCCACTTGAGGCTGGAACAGTTGCGGCAAGATCGCCCATTGTAGGGTAACACCGCCATCTGAGCCGGAAATGAGCATACAATCGAGATAAACATGGGGGGTTTGTGCGCCAAAGAGATTCAGTGTTCCTAACCCTGATGGGCCTTTGCCCGCAGTACCGGTTGTATCGTTGAATACGATCGGCATTCCGGCATTCAGATTGTGGCGATGTTGATTTTTCTCTCTGAGCACTAATTGACCGTCAAACAGTGCATGTTGAAGATCGGCGAACCATTGTTTTTGTATCCGGCTTACAGCATCGCTGAATCCTGAGATATTGCGTAAATCCACTTCCAGCAATGATGTGGTAGACAGATTACCGACTAACATATCGCAATGTTGTGGCATTAATAGGCGATTGCCATGCAGAACATTGATAGTGAAATGTTCGCTGTTGCTCCATACCGATAAAATATGGGCAAATAGCGTAAGCATCACTTGTGATGGTGATACACGATGTTCTGCTGCGCGTTGTTGCAAGCGCTGCCATTGTTGTGGGCTGATATACCCTGTCAGGCACTGCTGATCAAGTTGCTGTGACTGGTGATCTTTCAGTGGTAACACCGGTGCATCAGGCAGCGAAGGCAAACGATCCAGCCAGTATTGTCGGCTTTGTTGCCAGGTTTCTTCGTTTTTTTCATTCTCCAGTACCTGAATATAGTCACCAATAGCCACTGTCGGTGGTTCTGGTTGCCAGTCAGGTTGCTGATACCAATGGTGTAAATCACCCAAGATCAACGTCAGGCTTTTACCATCCGCCACCAGCAGGTCAATGGTCAGGTGCAATAGATGCGTCCGGTCATCGGTATGGTACAGCGTTAAATCAAACAGCGGCCAGTTGTTGCTGGGAATCCCTTGAATACGCAGAGTATCGCGGGCGTTATTCAGTTGTGTCTCGCGCTCATTGGGTATAATGTTACGGCAATCAATGATTGTCGGCGTATAGTAGAGAACTTCCGGCAGAATATGATATTGCCCATCCTTTACATAACCGCGTAATTGCGCATGATGGTTTATCACTCGATTCCATGCAGTTGTGAAACGAGACAGATCCAGCCCGTCGATAGCCAGTTCAGCGTAGAAGTGGGCGATACCATTACCAAATTGGAATAGTTGGCTTTCCCCCAGCCAATAAGCATATTGCAGGGGAGTAAGTGGCAATATCTGCTCTGATGCTGGTTCAGTTTGATGTGGTGTTGCCAATGCCACTGAATTTGTCTCAACGACCCGCAGGGTACGGCAAAATTCACTTAACTTAGGATGTTCAAACAGTTGTTGTAGATTAGCTTGTCCGTAACCTTGGCGGCGTAATTGCACTATCATGCGGGTTGCAATTAGGCTGTCACCGCCACTTTGGAAAAAGTCGCTGTGACGCTGTATTGACTGAGAAAGCAGTGAATTCCAGAGCGCCATCACTTGCTGTTCAATATCATGGAGCTGCTCGTCTGCCGTTTCCGATTGCACAGTTTCCGTAGTTAACGGTTGTACCATGTTCTCTTTTACGGCCACCATGTTCAACCGGAAACTCGGCGGTAACTGCTCTTGCTGTTGAATATGCAATGAGTAAGGCAAGGTGGAAAATTGTGCTGCTATTTTACTGACATTCAGCCGTGCTTGCTGTTCGACCTGCGCCAGAATCAATTGTTGATGCAGTTCTGGCCCATCTTTTCCCGGCCATTCCAGTGAAACCCGATAACCGGATTTTTCCAGACAGTTACGCCAGCCTGCCAGTTCCAGCAACGCGCTATTACCGTAGTCACCATCATGAGCACCACCACGATCATCGACCCAAGCGTTAATGCCTTCAATAAATCCGACACTGGCGAGCTGCATAGCACTTTCGCGCTTAGTTGATTCAATAATCAATAACCATCCGCCGGGTTTCAATAAGCGGGACAGACGTTTCAGAGTATTTTTCAGATGGATGGCATCGTGCAAGACGTTAACCGCCATAATCAGGTCATAGCCAGATTCAGGATGCTGACCAAAATCAATACGCTGGTTAATGTCGAACAGGGCAAATTTTACAGTTTCGCTATAGTGATTGAGTAACTGACGAGCATCATCCAAAAATAGAGGCGAAACATCAGTAAAGTGGTAACTGTCAATGGATTGTGCATTGTGTTTAAGCACTTTTTCTGATGTAGCCCCCGTTCCTGCACCTACTTCCAGTACGGTGAAATGTTCAGATGTCTGGCTCAATTGCCGGACAATTTCAGCGGCAGTTTGGTTCAGACAACGTAACGCCGGGTTCTCACTGTAGAGGCTGGCGGTGGTTTGTTTATCGGCAAACAGCAGTTCCAATGCATTGCCATGTCCGGCAAGCAGGATGTCATGTTGGTTGATACATGTTGCTACATAACGACTGATAGTTTGGCACCATATTGCATCATCCAGTTTTGCCACAGGGGCAGGGATCTGGCTGAGCGGTTGCAGACAACGGTATCCGTCACCGGTTTTTTCAATAAATCCTTGCTTGCTTAATAACGTAAGCCATTGAGTAAGCAGGCGTTGATATTGTGGTGCCAGTTGTAAGCGTTGTTCGATCTCTTCACGAGGGTGATATTCTTTTGACGAAGTGAACAAATTATGGCGCAGTAAGGTCTGACTCAGACCCAATAATGCTTGTTGCTCAATATATTGCCAAGAGCGATCAAATGCTTGCTGTTCCGTTAACGTTGGTAACGGTAATAATTCGGTGTTTATTACCCGCGGTTCTGGCAACGACAATGACAAATTATCTTCTGCCACCAGCCATAAGTTGTAACTTTGGGTATCGTCCTGACGTGGCTGAATTTCTGCCAGCCGTATTTCAGGTTCAGAACGCAAATGTTGTTCGGCCTGACGTAATTCAGGATGTTGCGGCCAGAAGTCATAACGAGTATGACTGGCAGGCGGCGTATGAAGATCATAATTTTCGATGCGTTCAGGTTGGCGGCAAATTTGCGCTATTTGTACTAACAGCGCGTTGTAAGCAGCAAACATTGCTTCAATGACACCCGGCTCCAATACATCATCCATGCAATACCAGTTAAACAGCAGGTCACCATCCACTTCCATAACCTGATGATCCAGCCAGACTTGCGGGGTTTGGCTCAGAACAAAGACCGGATCGCCCAGTAATTGAGTGATGGATTGTTTGATTGCGACACCTTCTTGTGCCATCCCTAACATACTGGTGAAGACAACCGGTGTTAGTGGTTGCCGGTTTTGGGTTTCACCGTTTTGCTGGCGACCAAGTTCCCGCAACACTTCAACACCATTGACATGACTATGGCTCAACCGCTGCCAGAGCAAGGACTGGGTTTTTTCCATACTGGCACGCAGGGAGGTGGTCTTGCGTAAATCAAAATCCATCAACATGACGGAAGTAAAATCACCAATCAGCTCTTGAACCTCTGGATGGAAAGGCTGCCGATTAAAGAATGTCAGGTTGAGGGTAAACAGCGGATGACGGCTGTACCATTCAAGTGTATGGGCAAACAGTGTCAACAGTCCCGCAGAAGGCGTGACTCCCCATTTTTTCCAGCTTTGTTTTAGTAGTTGCCAGTCAGATTGCGCCAGCTGACCTTCATAAGTCGTGAATTGCGGCTGACTACGCTCAAGTAGTTGTGGGTTCAACGGCAATCTTGGTGCAGGAGGCAGTGAAAGCAACTGTTCCTGCCAGTATGCCCATGATGCCCGCCACTCTTTACTTTCACGTTGCGCCTGTTCTGCCATCACGTAGTCGCGGAAAGTAAATGTTTGTGGAGCCAATGGTTGCTGCTGGTGATAAGCCCGTTGGAGATCGTCCATCATGATCCGGAAACTCTGTACGTCAAACTGCAACAAATCCAGATTCATATGTAAGCGGCAACGTTCATTCGGGAGCAACGAAACAGAGACTTCAAATAGTGGCCATTGTTCTGCGGGTGGCACTTGATAAGAAAGGGTATGACGGCGCTGAGCTAAAGCCTGTTCGCAAGCTGTGTCGCTAAGTGTACGTAAATCATCTTGCGATAAAGCATACCAAGGTGTTTCAGGCAGAATTCTTTGTTGCCCATCTTCATCCATTATCATGCGTAACATGCCATGACGCTGAATTAAAGCATTCCATGCCTTCTCAAAACGCCGGATATCAAAGCTATTCAACATCAAATCCCATTCAAACAGGACGTGACAAGCCACACCACCAAAATCAATGGCCTGAGTCCGGCCAATCCAGTAAGCGTGTTGAATTGGCGTCAGAGGAAATGGCTCATGATGTCGGGTGCTGTCAATTATGATCTCAGATTGAGAAGAGGCAACGGGTTGTTCAGGCAATGCGTCACTAATGAGCGTATTCAGTCCTTCCAGTGTCATATTCTGGTACGCCGATTCAGCGGTTAATCTGAAACCAAATTGCTGGTGGATCACCGTATTCAGCTCAAGGAACAGCAGGGAGTCCAAACCAAATTGCAATAGATCCTGTTGTGGCTCCAAACGTTCAGGTTGTTCTAAGCGCAATAGTGTCGCGATACGCTGACGCAGCCAGATAATGCGCTGTTTACTGTCCTGATAGAGCGTGTTATCTACAGAAACTTCGGCAGAGAGTGAAGACGCAGGTTTTTCGGCTACATGGGTAATGTCAGCCTGTAAACGCCGCAAAATATCAGGATGACGTTCATCCAACCGCATTGCCAGATAGCAAGGAGATGAAGTGTGCAGAGATTGATTGAGATGCCAGATACCTTCATTTGTGCTGAACGGTAACATGCCATCCTGAGCGAGTTTTTCCACTAATCGCTTATCGCTGGCCATACCAATGCCACCCCAAACGCCCCAAATCAACGTTTTTACTATTAATGTTTTTACTATTAATGTTTGTACCGTCAACGGCTCGGATGCTGTCAGCGCCAAAGATTCCAAACAAGCGTTGGCGATTGCATAGGCTCCTTGCCCCTGAGCGCCTAGCATTGATGCAGCAGAGGCGTGAAGCAGCAGATAGTGTGCATTATGTTGTTGAAGCGCGGCTTGCAACGCCGATGCACTTCGTGCTTTGACGGCTAGCATTTGTGACAGGCGTGAATGCTCAAGTTCTGCCAGCCGGGTATGATCAGTGATTCCGGCAGCATGAATCGCACCCGCGATATAATCCTCTTGTGCCAGTGTTTGCACTGCGTTTAACAAGGCTGATATATCAGTGACATCAATGTTAATCCAGCGTATTTCGCATTCGGTATTCAGCGACAACTCTTGCACAAAAGCATCCCAGTCCGTATTTTGGCGGCGGGCAAAGACGGCAATCTTACGCGCGCCGTGTGCCAACAACCAACGGATAGAAATCTGGCCAATACCGCCCATACCGCCGGTAACGATGTGCCAACCCTGATGAGGAATTGACATTGGTTGTTGCGATAATGGTAATGGTTGACGTTGTAAAACAGGCACAGAAACTTGATTTCCGCGCACCCTCAGCCAGCGTTGGTTTTCATGCCTGCGTTCATTCAAATAACCAAGCGCTAATGATAAAGCGTCAGCATCGTTGATATCAGTCATATCAATCGCCTGAATACGACGATGGGGATACTCTTCAACCGCGACACGCAGCAATGCCCAGACAGCGTATTGAGCCGGATTGATATCCTCTTTTGATAAGGTGGTTTCCGGTTGAGCACAGCAGGTAATGACTGTTAAAGACGCTGTTTCATCGCGTTTTAACTCGCTGATAACTTGATCACATAATTCAGCAACATCATTGCCTTGGAGCAGTAATAACGTATTTGCGCTTTCAGGCTGCAAATTAATACCTGCCTGACGCCAATGATTGGCAATCGTGTCACTCGCCGTTGACGAACGAAGAGTAGTTGATGAGCAAAAAGTATATGTTGCTGAAGATTTTTGTTTATCCACATTATCCGCAATATTTATTGTGCGCCAATGCAGGGCATAGTGAGTATCAGGGCATGGTTGAGGCGTAGGCAGCCATGATTTTGTTGTGACTTGTTTTTTTATGGATAAGCATTGGTGGGGCAAATCAGCACGATCACTCAACAGTGCGAATAAGCGTTCACCAGCATAGATCAGTGCTGGGAAATCAGTAAGTAAACTCGCCTCCAATAACCGGCGTCTGGCATACGGCAGGACACGGTGAGGACGATATATTTGATTTATTGTTTGTATGGAAGTTGTTGATGTGGAAATTGTTGGCACGGAAACTTGTTGGTAATAGCCTTGTTGAACACAATAAGTCAGTAATTGTTCCAGCAGTGGGCGCCAGCAAGGTTGCAGCCGACCGGCCCGAATAGTGTCGATAGCGCTGAAACCTTGTTCAGCTTCACGCCCATGACATTGATATATCAACGCATCGGTATACAGTGCTCGTAGTATTGCCGCATCGGAATTTTGCTCAATAGCAGGATCGATCAGGGAATTGATATCCAGCCCAGTATTGGCATTGGCTGTGTGTTGCACGGATTTGGCAGCAACGAAGCTGTAGTTCTGCTTATCAAATGGATAGAGTGGAGCGTGGCATTTTACTCCTGTAAGCGTGAAAAGACGCTGCCAATCAAGCTGTACACCGGCACAATAAAGTTGCATTAGCGCTGTTTGTTGAGCTGTCTCTGGAGAGCTTTGACGATGGGTACCAGTAACCCACGATTCTCGTGGCAGACTGACTCGCCGGCCGATACCCGTTAGCTGTGCATCAGCACCAAATTCTACGAATAATGCTACACCTTGCTGGCGGACAAACTCAATGGATTGATAATAACGCACCGTCTGGCGCATATGGTTACGCCAGTAGTCTGGTGAACCCAATTGTTCAGACGTTGCAATATTGGCTGTCAGGGTAGAAATCAGCGGAATTTCTCCCGATGTAGGCTGTAAGCTGTTACAACGCAGAGAAAATGCATCCAGAACTGAATCAAGCATGGCTGAATGTGCGGCACAGGCAATATTAAGGCGTTGGCAACGAATCTGCCGCTGTTCCAGACGTTGTGCCAGAATATCAATTTCCGTCTCTGTACCCGCCCAAACCCAGTGTTGTGGGCCATTGCAAACCGCCAGATCCAATGCCAGTGAACGAGTAAAGGGAAGAATATCTTCTTCGTTGGCAAAAACTGCCAGCATCGCCCCGCCTTGGGCGCATTTTTGCATCAGTTTGCCCCGCACTGCGACCAGCGGCATGACTTGTTCAGGCGTGAAAATCCCGGCAACAACGGCAGCGGCGAATTCTCCAACAGAGTGCCCTAATACGTAATCAGGCTTTAATCCAAGCGCTCGCCAATGTGCCGCCAGCGCAATTTGATGCGCCACAATTGCCGGTTGTGCGTATTCGGTGGTAGCTAATGCAGCATCATGCTCCCCGAACATCACTGCTTTTAATGGCAGTGCCAACTCGGATGCACAGGCAGCACAGCAACGATCCAACATGGCGGAAAAAACAGGAGAGTTGGCATACATGGCTTTTCCCATGCCGGACCATTGACAACCTTGTCCGCTGAATTGCCACAGTTGCTTATTTTCGTTTTTGACTTGCCCACTAAAAATGTCGGGGGTTGGACGATGGTTCGCAAAGGCAAATAAGCTTGCAGCACTTTTTTCAGCACTTTTCTCATTAATTTTTTCAGCATCTTGTGGTGTTAATGCCAACGCTAAGCGCCAGGGCAGTGAAAGATCGCGCCCCTGCAATGCAGTCCAAACCAGATCTGCCTGATTTTCTGGTGTATTATTGAGTGCCGTCGCGTAACGTTGTGCTAATTGACGCAATGAAGATTCGGAAGCTGCGGAGAGCAACAAAGTTGTTGTTTGTGTCTGATCCTGCGAATGATTGACACGGCGATGATGTAATTCTTCGGGCAATGATTGCACGACGATATGGCAGTTGGTGCCGCCAATTCCGAATGAGGAAACGCCGGCGGTACGCAATTCTTGCGTCCAGTGCTGCCCTTGGGTTGCCAGCCTGAATGGACTTTGTTCCAGCCGCAATGCTGGGTTGGGTTGTTGTACATTGATCGTTGGCGGAATGTAACCATGCCAGACAGACAGAACTGTTTTAATCAGGCTGGCAATACCAGAGGCGGTATCGAGATGACCAATGTTGCTTTTCACTGAACCAAGATAACAAGGCGGTACTGCTGAACTACGGTCGGAAAATATGCTGCGTAATGCGTCAACTTCTATCGGATCGCCAAGAGGTGTACCTGTGCCGTGTGCTTCAATCATGCCGACATCATTAATGCTGACATCTGCCAGTTGTAATGCTTCGGCAATAACGTTGCGCTGACCATTAACCGAAGGGGCAGTAAAACCTACTTTTTCGTTGCCATCATTATTAATTGCACTGCCACGCAATACCGCCATGATCGGATCGCCATCGCGTAATGCATCACTCAGACGTTTTAGCGTAACAACCCCAACGCCATTGCCGCCGTAGGTGCCATTGGCCTGGCTATCAAAGGGGCGGCAATGTCCATCAGGTGAGAAGATCATTCCCGGTTGATACAAATAGCCGCTTTCTTGTGGGAAAGAAACCGCCACACCACCGGCCAGTGCCATGTCGCATTCACCGGAACGCAGGTTTTCACAAGCCATATGTACGGCAACCAGTGAACTTGAACAGGCTGTTTGTACTGTCAGGGCCGGGCCTTTCAGATTCAATTTATAGGCGGTACGAGTCGCAAGATAATCTTTATCATTGCTCATTAGTGCCTGTAGCCCTTTAACTTTGCCAACATCGGTCATAGTGAATTGTGACCATGAAGGCCAGGTGCTGACTCGGCTACTGGCGAAAACCCCTGTTTTCAGATGTACATTCCGTGGTGAATAACCGGCATGTTCAAGTGCATGCCAGGCTGTTTGCAGAAACAGACGCTGCTGAGGATCGAGCATTTCTGCTTCCTGACGTGAATAGCCAAACAGCGTGGCGTCAAATTGTTCCGCGTTCTCCAGTATCGCTGCCCGATTGACAAAATTTTCATTATCAATGACTTCAGGAGGAATACCTGCATCCAATAATGTTTGACGGGAGAGTGTAGTCGTACATTCAACCCCATATTGCAGGTTGTGCCAGAAAGTATCGCTATCTGGTGCCTGCGGAAAACGGCAGGCAAGGCCAATCACTGCGATGGGATCACAATTATCGTAGTGAGGCGTTAAGTCAGTCATTATGCAGCTCCTTTATGACGTTTTTCCCGTTGTTGCTGACGCTTTTGTTGTTGACGCTGACGAAGAGTAATCGACTGGCGATTTTCGTCTTGGGTATCTTTTCGGCAGCGCAAGCTGAGCGCCTCTGGTGTTGGATAAGCGAATAAATCAGTAACGGCAAGATGCTGGAAACCCGCATGTTGTAATTTGCCGTGCAATTGAATGAGTTGTAGTGAGTTGGCTCCTGCCTCAAAAAAGTTCTGTTGTGCATTGATAGGTTGATTTATTACAGATAAAAACAGGTGTTGAATTTCACTGCATATTTCATGGCGTACTTGTGGATCGAATTCATCCGAATGCGGTGATGACGCAATAACCGCAGAAGCGTTATCTTCAACTATATCTTCGACTATGTTATTGACAGCTATCAGACATTGCTGGCGTGGCATCAGTTGTTCCAGTGCTGAATGCCAGCTTTCTGGTTGTGTAGCGAGAGTGCGTAATAGAGCCATATAGCTGTTGAACATGCTTTGTAGCTGATGTGGCTCAAATAATTCTTCCACCGCGTCCCAGTTCAGGCAAAGTTCGTTGTCAGACTCGTAAACCTGATGATCCAGCCAGATTTGTGGCGTTTGCGAGATACCCCAGACAGGTTGCATCCATGATGAATGTGAAAGGAATTGCACTTCATGGGTTCCCAGGGCACTGGTGAAAACGACCGGCATAACGGCAGCATCGGAGCCACGGCTTTGTGCCAGTTCACGCATCACCCTGATCGCTGAGATATGGCGGTGATCCAGATCTTGCCATAACTGTTGTTGCAACCGCCGTGCACTTGGTAACCAATTTTTCTCCGGGTGCCAGGCCAGTAGTGACAGTGAAGTGAAATCTCCCAGAATATGTTTAATGTCCTCATGCCAGTGTGGGCGATCGAAAAGAGTGAGATTAAGGGTTAACTCTGACTTGGTGCTGAAAGCGGACAAAACAGCCGCATAAGCTGCAATAAGAAGCGCAGAAGGCGTTATCTGATGAGGTGCAGCATGTTGCTTTAACTGATTCCATTCATGTGCAGATAGCCGATCGCTGTAACGTACAAAATGCGGGGATTGAACACTTTCCGGTGCAACACGCAATGGTAATTGCGGAGCCAGTGGTAATGTTTTTACTTGCTCTTGCCAATATTGCAATGAATTCTGATGTGCCGGCATTTGTTGCTGGCGCAACACACAATCCCGGAATGTAACATTCAGTGGCGGCAATTCGTGTTGCTCGTCAAGGTATAGCTGCTCTAATTCAGCCAGCAATATCTGCATGCTCAACCCGTCTAACAGCAAATTATCCAGACTGACAAATAGTCGGGAAACAAGATTGTTATCTTGTGCCAGTTGGAAATCGAACACCGGCCAGTGACTGGCATCTAATACCTGATGTGACAGACGTTCGCGCAATATGTCTGCTTCAGTAATATCAGTAAATTGGTGTTGTTTAACTGAAAGCATGGGGACATCTTTCAATATCTGCTGCTGTCCATTAATAACAACAGTTCTAAGCACCGGATGGCGCTGGATCAGACGATTTAATATCCGGTTCAGACGTTGAACATCTAATTGTTCTATCCGGTATTCGATAAAGAAATGCGCACCAACTCCACTCAGGGCAAAACCGGGATGGCGTCCAACCAGATAAGCTTGTTGAACTTCGGTTAATGGGAAAGGCTGATATTGATCTTGTTCTTCTGATATTGAATATGCTTCTGATGAAGTTTCAGATGGAGGAACAAGTAAAGGAGAAAGTGTAGCGGTAAACGCAACTAATTGCGGATTACGGAAAAGATGATTGAGTTCACCTTTAAAGCCTTGTTGTGCCAGTTCACCAATCAGACGTGTAGCTAAAAGACTATCACCGCCGAGTTGGAAAAAGTCGCTGTTATGGTCTAACTGCTCTGTATTGAGCAGGCTTTGCCAAATGGCAGCAACGGTTTGTTCCAGCGTATTCAACGAAGTGATTTCATTCTGGCGTGCCGCTTCTGTTTTTGTAGCAGACAACGTACTTGTCGCGGACAATAAGCTTTGCGCCAGTGCCTTACGATCAATTTTACCGTTGGGGGTCAGGGGCAGACGCGGAACAACATGCAAGCGCTGTGGGATCATATATCCCGGCAAATGTTGCGCCAGTACAGACTTAATTTTTTCCCGATCAGGAAGGATGACACTGTCACTTGCTTGCATCAACAACACACTAAGATTGCCGATAGTAATTGGTTTTTCCATCTGTAATGGTAGTGGGGATAGAAGAGATAACCACTGTGACGCAGAACGTAATTGAATGCCGCAAGGGGAGAGCAATTCAGTTGTAATCAAAGAGAGAGAAGAGGCTTTTTGTAACTCCATTGCCAATACCAACGCACCGGCTTGTGCCAGAGCTAGCAATGACTTCATGCAGCTTGCTGGATCTTCTTCCCGGTGTAATACATTGTTCAGCAGGATGATGTCTGCCTGATGTTGCAGTAATTCAGATTGTAGTGATTCAGGAATTTGTTCAGGCCAGCGTTTTGCTGACGTATGAGTGTAGCTGCTTAACCGTGTTTGCATCTGGTTAATCAGTGCCTGAGAACGTTCAAAGCCGATGTAGGACAGATGTTGATCTGTAATATGTTCTGCCAGCCATTGGGCACAGAGACCACTACGTGTGTCGAACTCCATCACGGTAACAGGGCGTTGTAACCGTTGGGAAAGGGCAATGATGGCCTGTTTTAATCCTGTCAGCCATTGCTGGGTTTCCGGCAGTGCAAAGAGCTGTTGTTCCGGTGCAAATTGTGGGTCATCAAGTAATGTAATGGCAGTCTGTTGTCCGGTAAGAATATTACGCAGCGTAGAATGCCAGCGCTCAGGGATAGATCCTGCTTCATTATTATTGAATGCAGCGAATGAATGATTAAATGTAGCGGATGGCGACGCAGCTTGATATACGTGATGCGCAGATTCAACCAATAGACTGAGTTCCAGTAGATTGCATTCCAGTAAGTCGCATTGGCAAAGATATGTCAGCATACGGGCAAACCAGTCATGGTATTCCGGTTGAGGCTGATAGCGTTCCAGACAATCGGTTAACGATTGAGGTGAAGTAAACGTAATACCATAACGAGACAGATGTTCCAGCAGGAATATTGCAACTTGAGGTTCACTAAGATCATCAGATGTACCAGCCTTATTGGTTATTGCCTGCATTGCAGGAAACAGATCACGATAGTTTGTCGGTAACTGCGGAGCACGATTTACCCGTTGGCATAAAGCATCGCCTGCTAATTCAAGGAACGCCACCAGCGATTTCTCTTTTTCGCCACGGGTTAAGGCAACCCCTTTATTGATACCCGTTACTTGATTGAGGGCAGCATCAATTTCTCCCAACTCTATTCGGTAACCCCCAATTTTGACTTGGCTATCGCGGCGTCCCATAAATTCAAGCCAGCCTTCAGGGTGATAACAGCCCAGATCACCGGTACGATACCAGTGCTCTCCCTGATCGACGACGAATTGGGCGGCTGTCCGTTCTTCATCATTAAAATAACCCAATGCCACACCAGCACCACCAATCCAAAGCTCACCGACAACCCAGTCAGGACAATCCCGGCCATCTTCACCGACTACACGGTAACGCTGGTTAGCCAAAGGATAACCATAAGGAATAGAGCGCCACTGTGTGTCAACTTGTTTGACGATATATTCATTCGACCAGATAGCGGCTTCCGTCGCGCCTCCCATAGCACTTAATACACCATCAGGATTGAACGCACGGTAACGCTCAGGCAGTGACAAACCGATCCAGTCCCCGGACAGCATCACGGTACGGAGAATTTTCGGCGCATCTACTTCCATCCCTTCACAATAGGTCAGCAACATATCAAACAGTGCGGGCACGCTGTTCCACAACGTAATGTTATGTTGCCTGATCAGCATTTCCCAGGTTGATGGATCGCGGCGTTGTGCTTCGTTAATTAATACCAGTACTCCTCCGGCACTGAGGATGCCAAAAATGTCATAAACGGAGAGGTCGAAATGCAGGGCAGAGAGTGCCAGCAATCGGTCACTGCTTTGAACCTGATGACGGCGATTGATGTCCAGACAGGTATTGAGAGCGCTTTGATGGCTAATCACCACACCTTTTGGCATCCCGGTTGAACCAGAGGTATAGATGATATAAGCAGGATCGGTCACCGCGCATTTAGTCATGTTGGCTAAAGGCAGTAATTGCTCATTCTGATGCCAGGAAATGCAGTGTACATCCTGTGACCAAGCTGTATTCTGCTGTTCAGGGTCAATGATAACAACATTGATCCCGGCACTTTCACAGATAGCACGACGTCGGTTTAATGGTTGATCTACCGGGATGGGAACGTAAACACCGCCAGCATAAAGTATGGCTAATACAGCGACAATTTGTCCGATGCCTTTTTCCATGCTAATGGCAACCCGATCTCCCGGCATAACTGGCATTTTTTGCAGTACGGTTGCTAATCGGCGAGCTGCCTGACTGAGTTCGCCATAACTCATTTTTTGATTCTGAGTTACCAACGCAACAGCATTGGGAGTACGTTCTGCCTGTGCAAACACACCCTCATGCAATAAGGCGTCGGGTAGCGGTTCAATGGTGTTATTAATTTGGTGTCGCAGATGGTATTGCGATTCAGGCATCAGATCGGGGAGTTTTTCGCTCCATTGCGCAGCATTTTCTGTCAGATTCTCAACAAGCCCTTGGTAGGCAGTGAATAAGGTATCCATTAAGCCATCAGGAAAGAGCTCATCATTGCTGTCCCACTGAATGTTGAGCGCGTTCTCATGTTCAAAAGCAACGAAATCCAACCATACCTGAGGTGTTTGTGATATTCCCCAGCTTGGTTTTCCCAGAACATCACAGGTATTCTCACCATATAGAGGCCGGCCTAAATTGCTGGTAAATACAATTGGCGCACCGTGTGGGTGGTTACCTCGTTTCTTGAGTTCACGCAGAACTTCTACGCCAGACCAGTGACGATGTTCGTAAACTTCGGCGAATGTTGCCTGTGCATCCTGAGCCAGTTGGCAGAACGGTAAATTATCATCGGCAATGTCCAACAGCAGAATGTTGGTAAAATCCGCCAAAATGTTGTCAACCGCAGGATGCAGCGAAGCTTTGTCAAATAAGGTTAGGTTAAACAACAAGCGTGTTGAATTGCTCCAGCGACATAGTAAAGCAGCAAATGCAGTCGCCAATGCCATGGTTGGCGTAACTCCGTTTTGCTGCGCTGATTGTTTAAAACGTTCCCAATATTCAGGTGCCAACTGGAAACATCTGCGCTGAATTCGGACGTTTTTTATCAGGGAAGGGTCCCGTGCCAGAGGAAGCTGGGGGGCAAGTGGCAAAGTGTCTAATCGGCTACGCCAAAATAATTCTGCTTCCTGTCGGGATTGCCCGAATTGGCTCTGATATTGCGTTAGATAACTGCAAAAATCATAGTCAGAAGAAATAGCGGGCAGGCTGCGTTTGGCAATTAATGCAGCCAGTTCGGTAAAGAACAGACTGAAACTGGCTGCATCCATGATCAACAGGTCGATATTTGTATGCAGCCGATGTTGATTATCACCAAACAGGCTAAGTTGAATATCGAAAGTTTCTCCTTCTTCAACCTGTAATACTCGATGACTGAATTGTTCACGTATATTACTCAGTGCTTGTTGCTGTTCATTTGCTGTCAGGTTGCGCAGGTCATGAACAGTTAATTTTTTCCAGTAAGCGTGGGCTATGCCTTGCTGGCGTCCATCTGGCAAAAAACGCACGCGCAACATCGGATGCCGCTGAATCAGCATACGAATCGCAGCCTCTAATTGTTCTGGTTCTAGCCCGATACCATCAAATTCTTGATACAGATGACAACCAACTCCTCCCAACGTTTGTTCCGGTGAGCGCCCGACAAAATAAGCATGTTGTACAGCCGTCAATGGGAATGGGCGTGCATCACTAATTAGTGGCAGTTGCATCGCTATATTTTGGGATACCGGAGAAACAACCGGTGCATGGCGTTGTAGAAGCTGGCTCCAGGCATGCAATGTTGGCTTTTGGTAAAGCTCACGCAAGGTAACGCGATATCCTTGGCGCCTAAACTGGTTTTGCAATGCCATTATTTGCATTGAATCCAGCCCACTGCGGATTAAATCGTCGTTATCGCCCACCAAAATATTTTTTTGATTAAGCAGGCCAGAGATGAGCTGACGAAGCAAATCAGGGGAGAGAAGGTCCGTATACATGAAGAAATCCTATAAAAATGGCAGTTACGTAAATAAGTCAAAGAATGGGTGGGTTACACCTTATTCGGATGAATGTTGCGGGTGTAAGTGCCAATGCTCTTCTGAACCAAGGTGATTTTTCCAGAGAGATTGATAAAGTGGACAACGTTTCAGTAATTCGTTATGGGTGCCACTATCACAAAGGGTTCCATGATCCATTACCAATATTTGATCAGCGCGGGTTATCGTGCTTAATCGATGAGCGATAACAAAGACCGTTTTATTCTGAGTAAGAGAATCAAACGCTTCTTGTATCAGCCGTTCATTTTCAGGGTCCAGTGAAGCTGTTGCTTCGTCCAGAAATAAAATGGGTGATTGTTTTAAAATAGCGCGGGCGATGGCAAGGCGCTGGCGTTCACCGCCGGACAACGTACCACCATCCACACCTAAAAGGGTGTCGTATCCTTGTGGCAAGGCCATAATTGTATCGTGAATATTGGCAAGACGAGCAGCTTGTTCCAACTCCAACTGAGTCGCATTCGGATCGCCCAAACGGAGATTATTAGCAACAGTATCTTGAAATAGTGCCGTTTCCTGAAACACCATTGTGACGGTGTCATACAGGGCTTGAGTCTGGTAATGATGGATGGGAGCACCACCCAAACGGATTTCACCTTTATCCAGTTGATAGAAAGAGAGCAATAAATAGGCCAGAGTGGATTTACCGCTGCCGCTTGGTCCCACAATGGCGGTCATGCTGCCTTGTGGCGCATAAAATGAAACGTTTTTGATTGCGGGCTGGCTGGTTCCCGGGTAGGTAAATGAAATATTGTTAACTTCAACATCGTATTTGGCTGGCGCTGTTAATGATCCGGAAACTTGCGTCTCAACCGCTTCTATTTCCACAATATGCGTTTCGCCTACTTGTGTCAATGCGGTAATATTGAGCAGGGGAATGATCCCGCGCAAAGGCGTAATCGTGGCAAACAGCAGCAGAATTGTAATAAGCATTTCGGAAAGCGTGAGTGCTTCCGTAGAATGAATGCGTAATGCGCCGGCCAGAATGCCAACAACCACGCTGGTATCAATGACGATGTAGAACAGGCTCAATAGCGGTATGCTTTTGAATATTCCGCTGCGGAATGCGGTACGTAACTGTTCAATTTCTTGGTCAAAACGTTGTTCTATCGTCGTGGTCGCTGCTGCTGCGCGGATAAAGGCCATTCCCTGTGCATACTCTACAATCGATTCAGATACGTCAGCCATCATAGCTGCCCGTCGACGCAATATTTCATTGAGTTTTTGACGGATAGCGCCCAGTATGATTAATCCAACCATCAATACCAATAGTGCGCTACCAGCAACAACCCAATCAAACCAGAATAAGGCCAGATAAATGAGCGCCAGCATCGTAATCTGACAGGTGATTTGTGGAGTGGTATAGGCTGATTGGTTTTCCTGCCATTGCACATCTTCGGATAACGTTAGTGCTATTTTTCCGGCACTTAATCCCCGGATTGTCGCGACGGACATACTCACGAGCCGTTGTAGTAAAGAACGACGAATTTCTATGCCCAATCCATAAGCGGCAATGGTAAGTTGACGTAATGCGCGAGACATAAAAACGAACCGCAGCAACAGTAAAATAATCAATAACGCCAGAGTAATAAGTGACAACATATCATTGCCGCTTCCCTTCAGATGAGTTTCCTCCAAGTGAGTGATAGCCCAAGCTGCGATAGCAAGTTGAGCAATAATCGCAATGGTATCAAGTTGCTTATACAACAACCCACTGAACCAGACTCGTTGCAGTTTTGGGGATAGATGTTTCTGGAGACGATTAAATAACCCCATGATAATTTACTCCTGTTCCGGTATTTTCTCCCCGCCAAGCTGCCCACTGCTTGGCATACGAGCCTTGCTGTGTGACCAGTTCATCATGAGTACCTTGCTCAATGATTTGTCCTTTATCCAAGACTACGATTTGATCAAGATGACGGATAGTTGGCAGGCGGTGGGCAATAACAATCACTGTCTTATTGCGGCCTGTCTTAGTGTGGCATAGCGCATTGAGTGCTTGTTGCATCTCTTTTTCGCACTCTGGATCGGCATAAGCTGTAGCTTCGTCCAGAACAAGAATTGGCGCGTTTTTCAGGATAGCTGCGGCAACAGCGATACGCTGTTTTTCTCCTACCGATAAGCTGATCCCATTGTTAAGCACGGTGTTGTAGCCTTGTGGTAACTGCTGGATAAATTGGTGTGCTTGTGCTGCGGTAGCCGCAGCTTCAACTTCAGCTTGGGAAGCATCAGGGCGGGCCAGTCGGATGTTGTTGGCTATCGTATCGTTGAACAAAAAGATTCGCTGGAAAACGAAAGAGATGTTATTACGCAGAGTGGGTTCATCCATATTGCGGATATCAATCCCTCCAATAGTAATTTTTCCTTGCTGCGGGTCCCAAAGACGAGCAATCAAACTGGCTACCGTGGATTTACCAGAACCACTGGCTCCGACCAAAGCCAGTGAACTTCCGGCAGGTACGGAAAACGAGATGTTATTTAATGCATTATCCTGCCCATCTTGATAGGAGAAACTGACATTATGTAAAGTCACGTTATGATCAATAGGCATTTGATCGACAGGGGTCTGATCGACAGATGTTTGACTCTGAGTACATGGTGTTAATTCAGGTTGATTCATTAACCAGTGATAACGTGTGATTAATGCCTCTTGCTGTTGCAAACGTGTCATCACAGCGAACATGGATGAGGCAATATTGCCGAATGCCATAGCAGCCAGAATAAAGAAGGTGAATTCAAATACAGAGATTTCTTGTCGGCTAAATAGCCAGACTGCCAAAGGGAGCACAAACAACAGGTTAGCGCTGGATAATACAAAAAAACGGCTGGATTTGACCTGCACTTTCTCAACCCAAACATCGATAATACGTGTCAGGGCGGTAAATGCTTCTTCCGCTCGCTGTAGCGCAATATTGCCACCTGAATAGGTTTTTACCACAGGGATTGCATTGATAACTTCGCCCATGGTCGAAGCGATACGATTTTGGGCTGCGTAAAAGCGCTGAGTTGTGGTTTGAACTTTCATCTGAATATAGATGAATAATAAACAAGCGCCCAAAGTCGGGGCGAATGCTGCTAATGCTAACCGCCAATCAATGGCCAACATAACACTTAATGCAATCAATGGGCCGAATAAAGTTGCGGACATCTCTGGGATGATATGGGCAATACCATCTTCAAGCTGTTCGACGTCATCCAGCATTATTTTCTTGATTTCACTGCTGTCGGTCTGCATAAAGAAACCAAGGGGAACAGACTTCAACTTGCTGCTGATGTTACGACGGACATCAGCCTGTACGTCGGCGGCGATCAAATGAGAAACAAATGTCGAGCCACTGAAAGTCAGCATTGCAGCAAAGGTGGCGCTTAATAATATGATGCCGTAACTCAGTAACGTATCATATTGCCCGTCATAGATAGATTGGGTAATCAACCCGGCAATTGCTGCCGGTAGTATTTGCAGACCCGCAGAAACAATAGCAAGCGCAATAGCAACATAACTGAGAGTGCGGTATGGGCACATCATATTCCACAATGCCTTAATAACTCCGGCATCAGCAGCGCGTTGCTCTGGCGAGTTCTGCACAGAAGAATCATGACTGAGCATAGGTGTTTTCCTTTTGGAAATCGTGGTGTTTGCGTAATGCCCAAAATAGGCCTGCGAGGGTGAAGAGTGATGCAAGAGCAAAAAGGGAAGCGTAGCTTGCTTTAGTTACAATCAGTCCACCCAGTATTGAACAGATGATCGCAATACTCATATCTGCGGATTGCATCAACGCAAAATCCACACCAGATTGTGTACCTGCCGCCAGAGACATCATTTGGGTATATAAGGCAACAAATTTGGCCGCGGTGATTAACGTGATGAGGACGTATACAACTGAAAGTAGGGATACAGAGGATTCCGATTGTTGGGCAAGCCAGAAAATTCCTACTAATACTATGCATTCAAGCAGCATAAGGCCCAATAATGTTTGAATCGCCCCTAATTTACGCACAATGATTCCGCCAAACAGGACACCGGATAATCCGGCTAATGCACCACCGCTGGCCGCAATGATGCCAAGTTGGGTTAAATCCACTCCGCGATCGATTAAAAATGGAGAGAGCATACCGAGTGACAGGCGTGTACCAATCATGCACAACAGTATTAAAACCAATGCCTGTTTAACCGGAGTCCGGCGTAATGCACTCTTCAGGGAGGGCGTTATAACAACCTTTGAAACATCCGGTTGTTGCTTTCCCTGAGTTTTTCGGATGAACAAAATAGGCAGTGACATCAAGAGAATTACAATGGTTAATGCACCTGCACCAATGTGCCAGCCATACAGTGACGTCAGATATAAAAACAGGCCGCTGCCGATAATGGCTCCCAGATAACCGCCCCCGACTTGCATGACATTGCTCCAGGGGCGGTGTTGTGGTGATAATCGGTCAATAGCATGACCATCTGTAGTGGTATCTACGACGGTCAGACAAAGTGTTATCAGAAACAGAGCCGCAATAATCAGTGGCATATGTTCAGCGGGGGTTGCCAATGACATTGCACAGAAAAGCAGGATAATCAGCAGATTACCCCAGAGCATGAGGCGGCGGGGGTGAGTATCCCCCGAACCTGATTTGCGATAGCGCTCTACAATCGGTGCCCAAAGGAATTTGCATGCCCAAGGTAACATCAACAGATAAAGTAACCCTATCTTATCCGGCGTTACACCGTGGCTGCGCAAAAATGCGGGCATACTTTGTAACGTTAACATGCCAATGGTACTTTGGATGGTGTAAACACCAGCCAAAGTCAGAAGCAGTAACGAAACGTGACGGGAATTTGCAATATTGTGTGTTTGCGTCATAGTGCAACGCTCACGTCCAGCCCAACATTTAAGCCCTTACTTATCATACTGAGCGTACTGGGGCCTTGCTGGAAACTAGAGACTCGGTGCTTTTTGTTGCCCAGATTTTCGCCATAAAGTTTGACATTAACACCGTGAGCCATTTCTAAACTTAATGAAGCGTCATAGAGAGTATATGCGCCTTGTTCAAGAGTATTCGCTTCATTAAAGTAGCTTTTTGAATAGTGGCGGGCACCAGCATTTACATAGAGGTTGCCTGGTAATAATGTTTGATCAATAAGATAGTCGACACTGGCATTAAGCATAATACCTGGCGCATATGGCAGCCGTTTGCCGTTGTAACTGGCACCAGTTGCTGTATCGGTTGCATGAGTGAAGTTTGATTTACCTATATTGCCGCCCAGTGAAACTCTGAGTCCTTGCATTGGTTTGATCTGGCTACTCAGTTCAATCCCTTTACTTTCTGCTTTTCCGGTATTGCGAATGGATTGCATGCCAATAGGCCCAACATAGATCTGCTTGTCTTTTGAAAGGATATAATAAACCGCGCTGTTTAACGTCACGGCATCATCAAAGAATGCGGTATTCCAGCCGAATTCATAATTGTCTGAAGTTTCGGTATCGTAAGGTTTTTTATCATTGGCAGAGGAAACAATATTGTTGAACCCGCCGGGTTTATAACCTTTAGTGGCAGAAACATAGAAACGGGTATCAGGCGTGAATTGCCAGCCCAAAGCCGCTTTAGGGGTAAACTCGTTGTTGGAAACTTGATTATCAAATGCGTCGACCGCCGCCAGGCCAGAACGGCCTGTATAGGCTATCTGCGATTTCTTATGTGACAAACGTCCGCCAAGGGTCAGATCCCATTGAGAAACAACCGGTAATTTAACTTCACCAAACAGTGCTAGTGACTTTGATTTAATTGTGTTAAGGGAATCACTATAGTAACCAGGATAAGCACCAACCAGATGTTTACTATTTTCATCTGAGAACCAACCGCCGAGAACACTGGTTATCCCATTTGAGTAGTTGGAATTTAAACGTAGTTCCTGGGTTGTGGCGTGGTGTTTCTCTTTCCATTTACCCCCGACGAAATTACGGAAGATATCGCGATCCTGATAAGAAGTGACACTGGTCAATGCACTCTCACCAAAATCATATTCAGCTTTCAGCGCATAACTGTTAACTCGCCGTTTTAAATCAGGGGTAGAGCCATCGTATTCTTTCCGACGGAATTGCTCGTCAGTTAAATAAAGTTCTTCATGTGAGTTGAGATCTTCATGAGCAAAGCTAAGTTCAGCACTGAAAGGGGAATCATCCGGCGCAAATGTCAGTTGTCCTTTACCTAACCAGGTTTTGCTGGAATCAATATTTTTAGCACCCCGATTTGGTGCATCAATTTGCCCGGGTTCTTTTACCCAGCGTAGGCTCGTACTGCCATAAAGAATGCCTTCAATAAGAGATGTTGAACCGCTGAAAGAACCGCTTTGTTTCAACTTAGAATAATTACCAGAAAGGTTAAGCCAAGGGCCTTCTTTTGGAGAGCGAGTGATAATATTGATAATACCCGCTTGGGCGTTTCCGCCATACAAAGTGCCTTGAGGGCCACGCAATAATTCGACACGTTCTACATTGATTAATTCTTGTGTTAGAAATTGGTGATCCTGAGGAACGCCATCAACATAAATTCGAATGGAGGGTGAATAGTAATCGGGTGAGCTGATACCCCGAATTGTGGTTGCCGAATAGGTTCGGTTACCGCGAGAGCGGATTTGTAAGCCGGGGAAAGCACGTTCAAGATCCTGTAATTGGGTGATACCCGCTTGCTCAAGTTCTTCGCCAGTTTTAACTAAAATGCTGCCGTCAACTTTATTTAATGCTTCTTCTCGTTTATTCGCCGTTACGATCAAAATATCTTCTTTAGATTCAGGCTCATTTTCCGCCCAAGCTACAGGTGATATCAGGCAACATAAAACAGACGCCTTAACATATTTTTTTTTCATATTAGATACCTTCTATGCCTTTCCAAATCATGTTTTACAAAAACCAAGTGTGGTAAAACAAAAAACATCTCAGGGAGACTAGCGGGAGTAGAAAAGTAGAGCTAACGGGATAGGGACAAAAGTAGCGCAATACGTACTATTGATAATGATTATCATTAATGATAAATTGCGTGATATTTACATTATGTATATATATAAAATAAAAGTATAATGCCCTAAGCACACACAATATGCTGTTTTTATTGAGTAAATAGCTTTTGAAATGGAATCTGATGCTAATTTTACAGGGGATCTCATGAAGACGATTTATAGCGAGAAATTGGAAGTTTTCACTGCTGGCCGTTGCACTTATATACCTTCACAGATGGAGAAAAGTAATATAAACCCTTCGTTATTAACGGAGGAGTTATCTGATGGAATTCACATAAACCGGATTCGTCTTGAACTGAATAAAGATTTTACAGAATATTGTGAAGGGCCGCCTACGGTATCAATTGCTTTTATTTTAAGTGGAAAAGGAAAAATGGCGATTGAGAATGGCGATGATTTAGATATTAATCCGGGAACAATGATTTTTTTCTATTCGCCTAAGATGACGCGTGGCATGAATTTCTTTGGTTGTGGAACATGGCGTATTCTTGATATTCGTTTTTCTCTGAACGAAATTGAAGCCCAGGAGTTACCATCTTTTACCCAATTAACGGCTGGTTTTGAAAAAAATGCTAGTTATAGTGATGTCTTGATGATGGCTCGTCCTATCTATCCACCATTTATGCAGATAGTTAATCAAATAGAGGAATGTCAATTAAATGGTAGCGTCAGAAAGGTTTATTTAAAGGCCAAAGCGTTAGAAATACTCGCTTGTGTGACTGCTCAAATTTATGACTGCCAATATAATGCAATTAATTGCTTGCAGCGACGAGCTGTTTATAATGCGATAAAAATAATTAACAGCGACTATCATTACCCTTGGACAATAAAATCGCTCTCAAGAGCAGTGGGTTTGAATGAGCGAAAATTAAAAGAAGGATTCCGTGCAGTTGTTTTTCGTACCTTCCATCAATATCTGGAAAATGTTCGTATGACTACGGCGGAAGATTTATTGAAAAAAGGGATGAGTGTCATTGAGGTTGCTGCCGCGGTGGGTTATTCCAGTCCAAGCCACTTTTCTAAACGCTTCCGGCAACATTATTTGATCAACCCTAAAGCATGGCAGGCTAAATATGCAGTGAGTTATACATTAAGGGCAGAACATATTACAGCAGGAAATCAGTAGAAGTTTTGAATGTGAGATCCATTTGTTAATTGGCATTAATACAATCAATTATATACCCTTCGTCTTTCAAGTTGCCTCTTTGTTGGTAGCGCTCACTCACTCCGGTTACACAGTGTTTTTTATGATTAAATTTGACACCCCCTGCATGGCAGGGGGATTTTTATTTTGAATATCTATTTCTGGCCTCGAAAAACCTGACTTACCAGCACTAACACGCCTATCAACAAATAAACAGCAAAAATGCCAATCAACCATTGGGGCATATCCAATGTTAAAAATTCCCACTGCCTAATTGAACAATCACCATAGGCCTGGAATACAGAAGGTAACCAATCATTTAACGGTAACCAAGAGGGAAATTGGACAAAGAACTCACAAATATTAAATGGAGAAGGGTGTAACTGCATCATGGTGTGATCCCATGCCAGTCTCAATCCTTGCCATGCGCTGTAAACCCACACTAGGATCGCCAGCCAACGTAAAGGAGTTTTAGGTGCAATTACCCCTAACAACGCAGCCCCCAAAATACCAAACAGCGCAACACGCTCATAAATACACATTACACAAGGTTGTAGTTGCATCACATGCTGAAAGTAGAGCGCTGTTGTTTCTAAGAGCAGAGCAGTCAGTGCCATTAATAACCATGAGCCTCGCCCTTGGGAGCTCGCTTTCAAAAATTGAAACATTTACTTTTTCCCCTCTATCTTTTCAATATAAATAATTGGGTTATTTTGCCGTCTTAGCTGCCATAAAAAAATAAAGAAACAACAATAAATTCGATTAATGATTACAGTGGAATGATCAAACCGAGTTTGACGAGATATTCAGTGGCAGGTACTAACCAAAATTCAACACATAATAGACCTACTAGTGTCATCACAATGGTATAAGGTAGTGCCATCATTACCATACGCCCATAAGAGAGACGAATCAGTGGAGACAAGGCGGAAGTCAGCAGGAACAGAAAAGCCGCTTGCCCATTTGGGGTTGCCACAGATGGTAAATTAGTTCCCGTGTTGATGGCAACAGCTAAATATTCATACTGTTGTTGTGAAATCAGACTATTTTTCAGAGCCGTCAGGGCTTCATTAATGTAAACCGTGCCGACAAAGACGTTATCAGAAACCGTAGAGAGCAACCCATTGAACAAATAGAATAAGGAAAGTTGTGAAGTAGGTGACGATTGCAGGACAAATTGAATAAATGGCGTAAACAGTTGTTGGTCAACAATCACGGCAACTACAGAGAAAAATACGGTTAACAAAGCCGTGAATGGCAAGGCTTCTTCAAACGCTTTACCCAATGAGTGTTCTTCGGTAATACCACAGAATGCGGTCGCTAAAATAATGACTGACAGACCAATTAAACCCACCTCAGCTAAATGAAAAGCCAGTGCTACTATCAACCAAATGCCGATCAGTGCCTGAACGACAAGCTGAACTTTTTCTTGGCGGGTGCGTTTTTCACTGGCTTTTTGGTCATAATCTTCTAAGACAGAGCGAACCCGCTCAGGTAATTCAGCACCATAACCAAACAATTTAAAATGTTCGACCAGCAAACAGATCAGTAAACCAGAAATAAACACAGGAATGGTGACGGGTGACATACGGATGAAGAAGGTAACAAAATCCCAGCCAACATGTTTGGCAATAATCAGGTTTTGTGGTTCACCGACCATTGTCATTACGCCGCCCAATGCCGTACCAACTCCTGCATGCATCATCAGGCTACGCAGAAACGCCCGAAATTGCTCCAACGTCTGTTTTTTATCTTTACTGTCAATGACATTATCATCATTCAGCTCAGAGCTGATATTGTGAGAAAAGAATTGGTGATAAATGGCGTAAAACCCGACTGACACACTGATGACAACTGCAATTACAGTCAGGGCATCAAGAAAAGCGGACAAGAAAGCACTGGCCAGAGAGAAGGCCAGCGCCAGCATTTTTTTGGAGCGGATATTTAACAGTAGCTTTGTGAAAACAAACAGCAGTAATTGTTTCATGAAGTAAATACCCGCAACCATGAAAATCAGCAATAAAATGACTTCCAGATTGTTGGAAATTTCATGGCCTATCTGTTTTGGCGAAGTCATTCCGATGATGACGGCTTCAAAGGCGAGTAACCCACCGGGTTGCAGTGGATAGCATTTTAATGCCATTGCTAATGTGAAGATAAATTCAACAACGAGCATCCAGCCAGCAATAAAGGGACTGACAAAGAAATAAACCAGTGGATTGATGATAAGAAAAACAATGATAGCTAATTTGTACCAATCCGGCGAATTGCCGAGAAAGTTTTTCACCACTGCACGTTGGATACTGATTTCCATTATTATTAATATTCCTCTTTGTGGGTATGTGGAACAAATCTAAACAGCCATATAGAAATTTATTGGCATAGTACGCTCAAAACGAGAGCAATTTAAGGGTATTAGCACATAATTAATCCGCGAATGATTGCATTTTTTTATGAACCCTTTCACTCTTTCGCGGTTTATTTAGCAGGTAGCTATGTCGGACAAACACATTCTGGTATGATCAACGGCTATTATTAGCCAAGAAAACTGCTTTGGAATAATTAAAATTATGGTAATTAAGGCTCAAAGCCCTGCTAATTTTGCGGAAGAGTATCTTATTGAAAGTATTTGGAATAATCGCTTTCCTCCAGGTTCCATACTGCCAGCAGAACGTGAATTATCTGAATTGATTGGTGTCACCCGTACGACTTTGCGTGAAGTGTTGCAGCGACTTGCCCGTGATGGTTGGTTGACTATTCAGCATGGAAAGCCAACTAAGGTTAATAATTTCTGGGAAACATCCGGTCTTAATATTCTGGAAACGTTGGCGCGTCTTGATCATGATCGCGTTCCTCAGTTGATTGATAACTTATTGGCAGTGCGGACCAATATCGCAGCCATCTTTATCCGTACCGCATTCAGGCTTAATCCTGAAAAGTCACTGGAAATTCTGGCGGAAAAAGAAAATGTGGAAGATACCGCAGAGTCTTTCAGTTCTGTAGATTATGATATTTTCCGTGGCTTGGCTTTTGCTTCAGGAAACCCAATTTATGGCTTGATTATTAATGGACTAAAAGGGTTGTATACCCGCGTTGGTCGTTATTATTTCTCCAGTCCTGAAGCGCGTAAGCTCGCATTGAATTTCTACCAGCAATTACGTTTACTGTGTCGGGATAAATCCTATGACAAAATCATGGATTGTGTACGTAATTATGGTAAAGAAAGTGGTATTATCTGGCATGGTATGCAGAGCATTATGCTCAATGAATTAGCTGAAGGCTCAATGCATTAACAGAATTACGTCTTGGTTGGTTAAACTCTTCGTTTTTTGATTACCTCGCTCTTGATTGCGTTTATTTACCCCAGTTGTATAGTTATATAATGGTTCGGTCATATAACGCCTAATAATATGATGCGAAATTATCTATATTTCTGGGGTATTTCTCTAATCACTGCTTAACATATGTGTACTATTCAGATTTTTGGCGTATTAACCGACGTTGAAAATCTTCCCAACTGTGTATTTCAATTTTTTAAATTATTATTCTATTTAATTAATATTAAAACAAAATTAAATTCCATCAATTTTACTTTGTTTGGTTTGGTGTGAACTTTATTTTGTGAGCGAAATGTTTCTTTTTTTGCCATCAAATTACTTTGATAGATAGAGAGTGAATGGATAAGTGGAATTTTTATCTTATTTATTTGATTTAATTGAATTTATATCAAATTCCTTCGTTTTTCAAGTAAATTAATTGGTTATGTTTTGTAATAAAAATGTGATTTAAATCTTAAAAGTTAATTAATTGTGCTGCAGTCTATTATTCTATATTGGTTTTTTATGCTTAGCATATTATGCTTGAAGATATTGCTTACCAGTAGGGGGGAGAATGAAGGTTCTTATTTTAGGCAGCGGAGTTATTGGCGTAACCAGCGCATGGTATCTTGCACAGGCAGGCCATGAAGTTATCGTCATTGATCGCCAGAATAGTGCTGCGGAAGAAACGAGCGCCGGTAATGCCGGTCAAATTTCACCAGGGTATGCGACCCCTTGGGGGGCACCAGGGATCCCACTAAAAGCAATCAAATGGATGTTTCAACGTCATGCGCCTTTAGCTATTCGCCCTGATGGTTCTCTGTTTCAATTACGCTGGATGTGGCAAATGCTGCGTAATTGCGATGCAAGCCATTACGCAATGAATAAAAGCAGAATGGTACGTCTGGCAGAATATAGTCGGGATTGTATTAAGCAATTAAGGGAAGATACCGGGATCCAATATGAAGGGCGCCAGGGAGGAACTCTGCAATTGTTTAGGACTGCCAAGCAATTTGATAATGCCGCCAATGATATTGAAGTCTTAGAGCAGGAAGGCGTTCCTTATCGTCTATTGACTGCTGAGCAATTAGCTACAGTGGAACCAGCACTGGCCCATTCTTCTCATAAACTAACGGGTGGACTGCAATTACCGAATGATGAAACTGGTGATTGTCAGGTTTTCACCAAAGAATTGGCTAAGATGGCAGAAGATATTGGCGTTAAGTTTATATTCAACAAGCAAGTTAAACAAATTTTGGTAGACGGAAATAAAGTCACGGGTATTCAATGTGATGATGGCATCATGACAGCGGATGACTATGTGGTGGCAATGGGTTCTTATTCCACTGAGATATTGAAAGATTTGGTTAAAATCCCGGTTTATCCGATGAAAGGTTATTCATTGACGATGCCGATTATGGATGAATCAAAAGCACCCACCTCAACTGTACTGGATGAAACTTACAAGATTGCCATCACGCGTTTTGACAATCGTATTCGTGTTGGTGGCATGGCGGAAGTGGTCGGATTTAATTTGAATGTCCCCCCAAATCGTTGTGAAACGTTAAAAATGGTTGTACAGGATCTATACCTCAACGGTGGCAATATCGCGGAGGCGTCATTCTGGACAGGCTTGCGTCCTATGACTCCGGATGGTACTCCTATCGTGGGGCCAACCAAGTATGCGAATCTCTATTTAAATACTGGACATGGAACATTGGGTTGGACAATGGCCTGTGGTTCAGGGAAGTTACTGGCTGATTTAATTTCTGGTAAAGAGCCTGATATTGCGGCAGATGATCTCTCCGTATTCAGATACATCAATGGATTCAATATAAAAGTGTTTCCAATGAAGCCTCATTTACATACTGCATAAACTATAAGAAGGGGTCGTCATGCCACGTCCTATTTTGGCAACGATCTATCTCAATGCATTCCGTCATAATCTGTCGATTATTCGCCAAAGAGCGAGTAACAGTAAAGTCTGGTCGGTAGTCAAAGCGAATGCGTATGGGCATGGATTGGACAGAATATGGCAATCACTCATGCGGACAGATGGATTTGCACTGCTTGACATGAATGAAGCTATTTATTTAAGGGAGCAGGGATGGCAAGGGCCAATCTTGCTATTGGAAGGTTTTTTCAAACCAGCGGATTTACAGATTATCAATAAGTACCGTCTGACGACCGCAGTACACAGCCATTGGCAGTTAGATGAAATAGAAAAAGCAAAATTGGACAATCCTATTGATATCTATTTGAAACTTAATAGTGGCATGAATCGGTTGGGATTTATCTCAGAAGAGTATCCACAGATAGTTTCAATGGCGAGAGGGATTAAAAATATAAATTCCGTGACTTTGATGAGCCATTTTGCCAACTCGGATAATGAAGTTGGTATTGATGGACAGTTTGCGGTTATAGAACGTTTGCAAATGAACTCACTTCCTCATTGTCTGGCGAATTCTGGCGCTGTTTTGTGGCATCCGAAAACACATAGGGATTGGATACGGCCGGGCATTATTCTTTATGGTGCATCTCCGAGCGGAAAATGGCGTGATATTGCCGATATCGGGCTGAAATCAGCCATGACATTGCAGAGTGAAATCATTGCGGTGCATGAACTTCCCAAGAGAGAAAAAATTGGCTATGGCAGTCGCTACACGACTCAGATGCCCATTCGTGTAGGCACAGTCGCCTGTGGCTATGCGGATGGATACCCGAGGCATGCTCCAACAGGAACCCCTGTCATGGTTGATGGTATTAGAACTCAATTATTGGGCGCTATTTCAATGGATATGATGACGGTTGATTTAACTCAATGCCCTCTGGCCACTATAGGTAGTACTGTTGAATTATGGGGAGAGAGTCTACCAGTAGATGTAGTTGCAGAATCGGCAGGAACTATTGGTTATGAGCTTCTGTGTGCTTTAGCAAAGCGCGTTCCTGTCACGGTGGGTTAATCCTTTCTATATTCAGGCATTTTCAGGCATTTCTATCCTCTATTTTGGAATAAATGCCTGTTTTATATATACCGCCTCTTTTGAATTTTTTGCTATTTTCCCCCGCCGCTATTTTTCTCATGATTTCCACTTAATTGACTATTATTTCATTGACTATTATCTGAAAATTTACGACAGCGGATAACAACAGAAAGCCTGCCAGGATTGCCATTCTTAGGTCTTAATGGGTTATTAATACGTGCAGTTTCAATACAAGCCATATTCTTATAACCATCTTTGCTCATGTCTTTCATGCTACTGGAAAGAGCAGCACCAGGGTTCCAACATACAATATCGCTATGGTGATAGTGGTGTATTTCAATCGTTCGTTTCCAGACAGGATCTCTGAGCAGGCTAAAATCGTCCGGCTCTGTATAAATGCGATCGGTTCTTCCGCGGAAGATTAAATCTTCTTTGGTGTATTGCTCGCTATCGGTAAGGGTATCAATAAAATGAGAGCCAAGCCCACTGACCTGAATTTGATTGATGTCACTGACATTGAAATAAGAATGAAGAGCACAAGTGGCTTGATATTCACCGTGGGATTCGAATTCTATTTCGCAGGTTTCCCCTAATTTAAAGCGGGCAATCAGTGTGAACTCATGTGGCCATAACTTATGGGTATATGCATTGTCCTGTAATGTAAACGTCAAAATAACGCCATTTTCATGCTCATTATGAGCTTTGAGTTCCCAAGGCAATATCCGTGCAAACCCATGACTGGGGGTCGCAGACGAACCAAACCAAGGCCAACAGATGGGAATACCGCCACGAATGGCAGTGCCTGTACTAAAAATGGCTTTATCGCTTAGCCATAATATAGGTTTTTCATTACTGGGCTGCCATGTAATCAAGTGTGCACCTTGAATACTGATTGCCCCCCGGACTTTGGGATGGGAAACAACAACTAACGGAAAATTATCAATGTTTCGTTGGCTGATATAAGGAGAGATTTGTTCTACAACCGGTAATGAAAAAATTTTATCAAGCATCTGTCATGACCTTATGTAAACTTAAATTGGTGGTTGAACTAAAGGAAAATGATAGCTCAATATTTAGATACATAAATAAAAGCCACCAATAAACAGGTGGCTTCTGAACATGGATAGAAAACTCGATTATTTGGAGATGTGAGCAACCAGATCCAGAACTTTGTTGGAATAGCCAGTTTCGTTGTCATACCAAGAAACCAGTTTTACAAAGTTGTCGTTTAGCGCAATACCTGCTTTTGCATCAAATACAGAAGTCAGTTTTTCGCCGTTGAAATCGGTGGAAACCACATCATCTTCAGTATAGCCCAGAATGCCTTTCAGCTCGCCTTCCGCTGCTTCTTTGATTGCGTCACAGATTTCTGCGTAAGTTGCTGGTTTAGCCAGACGTACAGTCAGGTCAACAACAGATACGTTAGGAGTAGGAACACGGAAAGACATACCAGTCAGTTTGCCGTTCAGTTCTGGGATAACTTTACCTACTGCTTTTGCTGCGCCAGTGGACGATGGGATGATGTTCTGTGCCGCACCACGGCCACCGCGCCAGTCTTTTGCTGAAGGACCGTCAACAGTTTTCTGGGTTGCGGTTGTTGCGTGAACTGTAGTCATCAAGCCTTCAACGATGCCGAATTTATCATTGATAACTTTAGCCAGTGGAGCCAGACAGTTAGTGGTGCAAGATGCATTGGAAACGATATCCTGATCTGCATAGGCATTGTGGTTGACACCCATAACGAACATTGGAGTATTGTCTTTGGATGGGCCAGTCAGAACAACTTTTTTCGCGCCAGCAGCAATGTGTTTACGTGCGGTTTCGTCAGTTAGGAAGATACCAGTTGCTTCTGCAACAACATCAACACCCACTTCGTTCCATTTCAGGTTAGCTGGGTCTCTTTCAGATGTAACGCGGATGGTTTTGCCGTTAACAACCAACTGACCGTCTTTAACTTCAACAGTACCGTTGAAGCGGCCGTGAGTTGAATCGTATTTCAGCATGTAAGCCATGTATTCTGCATCTAACAGATCATTGATCGCAACGATTTCAATGTCTGAACGCTCTTGAGCAGCACGGAAAACAATACGGCCGATACGACCAAAACCGTTAATACCTACTTTGATAGTCATAGTATTCCACCAGCTATTTTTTTAGTGAATTAAAAGTTGTTTCTAAAGTTACCAAAATCTTGTCAGCCGTCAAGCGGAATCGTGTCAACAATTGAAAAACATCAATAGTAATCACTACCTGGACGCTTGCTATACAGCTGGTACAAGCTCTACGCACATCATTATCGGGGCATAAGGAGATATTTAAAGTTACCATCGGTTAGATATGTGAGATTTATCACAATTAGTAAGGTAAATTGCTATGTTGAATGGGTTAGAATGCGTTTTGACATTTTGTTGTTAATTTTTTGTTGTTTTCGACGATTTTTTATTGAAAATTTTGACCTTAAAAGGTGGTCATTATGACTAAAAGTCAAAACATTTTCTTTCCCATAGAACAGCTTAGTGAAATGCAACGCCATGTTACGCAAGAAGCAGGCACTGAGCCGTCATTTTCAGGAAAACTACTGCACAACAAAAAAAGTGGCATTTATCATTGTCTGTGTTGCCGCCAGCCATTATTTGTTTCTGATGCGAAATTTGATTCGGGATGTGGATGGCCGAGTTTTTACCAACCAATTAGTGAAGGTTCTATCACATATATTGATGATTATTCTCATCATATGCACCGGATAGAAGTGCGTTGTAGCCACTGTCAGGCACATTTGGGGCATGTTTTTCCCGATGGTCCCAAGCCGACAGGAGAACGTTTCTGTATTAATTCAGCAGCACTGCGTTTTGTTGATAAAGAAACAGGCGAAGAAACAGCTGGTTAATGTTATGACTGAATACTCTGAATCTATACTCTTCGTCTTTCAAGTTGCCTCTTTGTTGGCTGTACTCACTCACCCCGGTCACATAGTTATCTATGCTCCCGGGGGATTCGTTCCCTTGCCGCCGCGACGCATCTTGAAATCCATTGGGTATAAATAAAATATTGAATTAATAAGCTGAGGAAAAACGATTCAGCTTGGTTTTTGATAAAGTACAAAGGAAATATCAATGAAGTTGGATGATTTACTTTCCGCTATGACTCCTGAAATTTATCAGCGGCTAGTTCAGGCTGTTGAACTCGGGAAGTGGCAGGATGGTGTGCCACTCACACCGGAACAGAAAGAATATAGCTTACAGGCGGTAATGCTTTGGCAAGCAAAACATAATCATGATCCTGAACATATGACGATTGATACAAACGGTCAAATTGCTATAAAAAGCAAACAAGAGTTAAAAGCTATATTTCAGTCCGAAATACGCTTCGTTAGTCACCTATAGTTACTAATGGTCATATATAGATATTCGTTTGTTATTAATGCATTGATTTTAAATTTAATTTAATTTATTTTTTATTTTGATAGTCAGTAATAGTCACAAGCACACACCTTGTGTCACGAGAAATATGTACATAAGTGCGTACATAAACTACATTAAAAGCTGTATTGTTTTTGAGGAAAGTGATATGGCTATTACTGATTCATGGCTCCGTTCCACCAATGGTAAACCTCAAGAAAAAATGGTTACCAAATCAGATAGGGATGGGCTGTCTGTTCGTGTGACACCTAAAGGAAAAATTATATTTCAACTTAGGTATCGCTGGAACGGAAAGGGGGATCGAATTGACATCGGAACCTATCCAGTAACCAGCTTAAAAGATACCCGTGATTCAGTGACTTTCTATCGCGGGGAATTGGAACAACACCGCAACCCGAAAATAGTCAAGCGTGTTCGTAAAGAATTCGCCTTGAGAGCAGTCACTGTAGAAACACTGATCAGGGAATGATGGGCAGCAACAATGCAAGGCTCGAAGGTGAAAGCCGATGAGATTTTGCGTTCTTTCGAGCTTTACGTTTTTCCAAAGATTGGCGAATTACCTCATGATGAGGTAGCACTTCATGTCTGGCTTTCTTTAATTGAAGGCGTGACCAAGCGAGTGCCAGCAATTGGTGCTCGCATATTAACATACTCCAAGACTGCGCATAAATGGGCAGGGCAGTTCAGAGGGGGATGACTAATTTCATCCCGCTATCTGATGTGGAAAAAAGTGATTTAGTTGGAAAAAATACGAATGTCGATATTGAGATAGGTGAAAGAACCTTAAATGAAGAAGAATTAGCGATTCTTTTTCAGCTCATTAACTCCCCTAGATATAATCCACGTAATGCATTAATAATAAAATTATGTTTGTTATTTGGTTGCCGCATTGATGAGCTACTGAAAGCCAAAGTTAGCGACTTTGACTATGAAAAAGATATCTGGGTTGTTCCTCCTAAAAATCACAAGACAGGCAGAAAATCTAAAAAACCCATCATTAGACCTATTATTCCGGCAGCTAAGGAGTTAATTGAGCAAGCTAAGAAGTTAAATTGTGGAAGCGAATACCTGATTACTTTACTTAATGGTAACTCTTGCGCAGAAGGGTTGCATAAGTACATCATTATGAGGCTTAACAAAAAGATGGCCACTTATCTACCTGATTACGTCCATTGGTCAATCCACGACTTACGCAGAACCATGCGCACTGGGATATCTGAACTAACACCGCCTCACGTAGCTGAAATCATGATAGGCCATAAATTGCCGGGAGTGTGGCAGGTGTACGATAAGCACACCTACCTAGATGAGCAAAGAGAAGCCTATGAGCGCTGGTGGGAAAAGCTGACTAAAATTGTTTCCCGTCCTCCCAGTCAAAAATATCCTGCCGCAGAAAATTAAGCTGGTCAGATTTAAATCTGGGTTTTGGGAAGCCTTCTCTTTTTTGCTTCCCATTACCACACCACAATCTTATTGTATGTGGTTTTACGCCATATCGACCTGCCAGTTCCTTTGTTTTGATGTAGGGTGATTCTGTCATCACTCACCTCCTTTCTGATAACCGTTCTCCATAATTGCTTTCGCCACTCCTGCTGGAGTTGCCTTATCACTCCATGTTGCATCAAAAATAAGGCTGTTCAGTTCCGTACTGAGAATGTCATCCAAATTTCTTGGCCTTTCGGAGTAGGGCACCCCATCGGGCACCCCGTTCATAATATCGATAATGAGTTCAGCGATTTCCTTTTCTTCCCGTTCTGGCTTGCGGTATCCGGCCTGCCATACTGCATCGGTGATATCAGCAGGGTCACCCCAGACCGAAGCGATGATTTGGGTGAGGTGGAATGAGTTATTGATCATTTTCTTCCTCTACAAGCGTGGTGATTAGCTTGACTTTTATTCCCTGTGATTCTAGATAAGTCTCGCAGTGAGAAAATACCCCTGTTATATTCAATTCTCAATTCGTCATCGTCATCGCAGTCAAGGAAGCTGGGTAGTTCAACTGGAGTGTTGCTTCTTCCTCTCCAACCTTCCCAAGTAAAGCTTAATTCATCACTGTCAGTGACATAGTATTGGTATTCTTCATGAAAAAAGGCTTTTTCTAACTCTTCCTTGCTCCATGGATAAGTTTCTGTTAACCATTTTTCAAATTGTTCTCTACTACTCATGGCAGATTCTCCTTTGTTACTGGAGCAGGAATATCATCCATATAGCACCAGTGTGTGACTTCATCGTTTTCATGCTCTTCCCACTGTTGCTTTTCGGTATCCCAGTAGTCATAGCCTGCGCCTGAGATGGAACCAAAAGAAACATAAACAAGGCATAGAGGGCTAAAGCCGCCATCATCCTCTGGCATTCTTTCTTTGACACTGACCCAAGGAATTCCTTGAGTTTTCTTGTTTTCAT
>NZ_FOVO01000038.1 GCF_900115195.1 Xenorhabdus japonica | reverse complement strand
TATAGGCCATAGCGCATTTTCCTTTGGCGAGAAAGATGCCTACTATAGCAACTGACCACCTTTTTCAGAAATTGCACCTATCATGCGAATCCAAGTTTTCTTCTTTTTCTATTTTATTAACGCATCGGGGAGTGAACTTTGGTTTTAAAATATTAATTATTGCTCATTGTCTCTTTATAGTGCTTTTTATCATATTGGTGGGACTGAAATTTGTTGCTGGAATATTAGATTATAGCAACGTCTCGTTGTGTTTTATTGTAGTGAGCTTCTTATTGACATTCTTTATGTTAAACACCCGATATTATTGCAATTATCTTAAGGAGCTACATTGTTTTTTGGCATGGCATAAGATGATTAGAAAAAATAGTGAATCAAATCGTATTTCTTGATACGAGATTACTTTTGATGCCAACTTATTAGATATTCTTGGTTGAATAAGTTGGCAGGCCAGCGGAATAATCACAAGCATAACGAATAATATAGCACCACTTAATGAATATTCTCAAGAATCATAATCTTAGTTAATTCATTGATTACTCGGTCCGCAAACGTTTTCTTTTTTTGCCATTTCAGGGTAATGATTTATAGGGTGTTCCTGTAGGATAAGTCGAAAACTTCTTTTTTTGGGAAACAATATTACATGAGCAAAATAACTTCTGGTTCGACTCATTGTCAGAGCTTGCTTCAGCGCGTATTTAAATTAGAAGAACATGGCACAACAGTTCGTACCGAAATGATTGCCGGGCTGACGACCTTTCTGACAATGGTGTATATCGTCTTTGTCAACCCGCAAATTCTGGCGGTTGCAGGCATGGATATTAAAGCGGTATTTGTTACGACTTGTTTAATTGCTGCCGCTGGCAGCATTTTGATGGGATTGATGGCGAATTTGCCTGTTGCCGTTGCACCTGCGATGGGGCTGAATGCGTTTTTTGCCTTTGTAGTGGTCGGTGCAATGGGCATTTCATGGCAGGTTGCGATGGGCGCAATTTTCTGGGGGGCGGTGGGGTTGTTGATTCTGACTCTCTTTCGTATTCGTTACTGGATGATCGCTAATATTCCATTGAGCCTGCGTGTGGGCATCACCAGCGGTATTGGCCTTTTCATCGCTATGATGGGGCTGAAAAATGCAGGCATTATTGTGCCTAATCCCGATACGATTATCTCAATCGGCAACTTTGCTTCGCATAACGTCTTGTTGGGAACACTGGGCTTTTTCATCATTGCCATTTTAGCGGCACGCAATTTTCATGCAGCGGTGTTGATTTCTATCGTAGTGACAACCGGCATCGGTTTTATGATGGGCTATGTGGAATATCACGGCATTTTTGATCTGCCGCCTAGTGTGATGAGCGTGGTGGGTAACGTTGATGTAAAAGGTGCACTGGATGTCACTTTGGCCGGCGTTATTTTCTCATTTATGCTGGTGAACTTGTTTGATTCTTCCGGCACATTGATTGGCGTGACGGATAAAGCGGGCATTGCTGACAGCAACGGTAAATTCCCTCGCATGAAACAAGCCCTGTACGTGGATAGTATCAGTTCGGTGGCTGGCTCTTACATTGGGACTTCTTCAGTTACCGCCTATATTGAAAGTTCTTCAGGCGTTTCTGTTGGTGGGCGCACGGGCTTGACGGCGATTGTCGTCGGTATTTTGTTTTTGTTGGTGATGTTTATCTCTCCACTGGCAAGCATGGTACCTGCTTATGCTACAGCGGGTGCTTTGGTTTATGTGGGCGTCTTGATGACTTCCAGCCTGACACGGGTGAAATGGAATGATCTGACTGAATCTGTCCCCGCATTTATTACTGCGGTGATGATGCCATTTAGTTTCTCCATTACCGAAGGCATCGCACTGGGTTTTATCGCCTACTGCGTCATGAAATTGGGAACTGGCAAATGGCGTGAAGTTGGCTCGTGCGTTGTTGTTGTGACGCTATTGTTTGTATTGAAAATGGTATTTGTAGATGCTCACTGAGTACGATTGAAATGGTGATAAGGTGATAAAAAAGAAAGCCTGACAGTATATGCATGTCAGGCTTTTTTGTTGGAAGATGAATCTATTGTTGAATCTTCTTGGGAGCCACAAAGCCAATGCAGACAGTTTCCAACTCAGCACTTGGCTGGGCTTTGAAGGAGAACTCTTCTTTATGGCCAAGCGTCAAGGATGGCCATTCCGCAAAAATAGGTTGGAAATTTTCCTCTGCACAGTTTTTTCCCCGATCTCCCACGAGCAAGGCACCATACTCCACGATATTGCTCTGTTTGATATGACGGTTATAGATATTGGGTGGTGCACCATTCTCTAATTCCCAGGGTTGTATCGTTTCTGGACGATAATGGCTATAAAATGTCAGCCATTGATGCAGATATTCTCCGCCAACATAACGCAATGGTGTTGGATACAGTTCGTTCCAGCGTTGATCAAGTTGGCTGGTAAAGGTTTTTATACCCACAAATTTTTGCCCTGCATCACGGACATTTGCCAGCATCACACTGATGTAACCGATCAATACCAAAACACCAAATACGGTCAATCCCCGTAATGTGCCTTGCAGGGATTTGTTGGGAAATACCGTTATCGATCCCACCAACAATGCCGGAGAAACAGCCATGAAAGGTTGTATCCACTCGGTCATGCGTCCGCCCTGATTGAAGGAGAACCAGCCGTAAATAATCAGCAGAGGCAGCAGGATCACGATATTGACCAGTGCGTTGGATTGCTGTTTGGGCCAGCCAATCCGACCACCCAGCAGATAAATAATGCCACTGACGATAATCAACGGGTAGAACACGGAAAGTACAGCACGTGTGGTATGTAGGTTGAACCCTTTCTGAATTTGGGAATCTACCCACTTAAACGCGGCGAAGTCGTTATGCACCAGCCACCAAACGTTCGGTAACACCAACGCGAACCAGATCATAATGGCAAGATAAAACAGTGGTTCTCGATAATTGCGGCGTACTTTAGGTACAAACAGAGAAAGCAAAAAGACGGAGCCGACGATGGCAAGCGAAGAATATTTCCCCATCGTTGCCAGCCCTGTGGCGAGAGCGAACGCCAACCACCATTTGGGATGATCATCAATGGCACGCAGGAAAAACAGTAATGACCACGGCCAGAGCATAACTAAAAGGTAATTGTCGTTATAAGGAATGATATCGAAATTGATGATGCCGGATAGGTTCAGTGTCAGCATGGCAAGCCATGCGAGTACAACTTTACCTGTCAGCCGGAAAGCCAGTTGCCACACTCCGAGCATACCGATCGCAATAGCAACAAAGTGGGTGAAATACCAATAAAAACTGAGGGAGATATTGTTGATAGAAATAGCGGGCAGCATTATTGCTCCCACCAGCCATGGATTTTTGGGCGATCCCCACTCCCCATTGATGCCCCAGTTCAAGGCTTCTACAGCATCATAAGGAACGGTGGGATCGAGAAAATAGCTCGCTATTATCCATAAGGCTGCATAACCAGTGATCCAAAGATACAATGGTATGCGATAAGAAGAGGTATCAAAAAAACGCATGGTAGCTAATGATCATATTATTTGAGTTAAATTTACTTAGAATAGTAGTCGAATTTTAAACGATAAGTGAATGACATTGGATGTTAAAGGTAGTTTCTGTTAGATTCCGCCGAAAATATCTTGATAAAAGCGAGTGAGTCACAAGCTATGAACCCGTTAAAGAAAAAATCACCAGTGAAGCCTTCCGCTGGTAAGCAAAAAAGAAAAAGTCGCGCAGAGCTGGATGCAGAAGGGCGCGAGCGTAAACGTCAGAAAAAACGCCGTGGTAACGGTAATCCAACAGGTAGCCGTAGTAACGGTGATAGCAGCAATAAGAATCGTTCAGTCGGTAGGCAGGAGAAAGATCCACGTATCGGCAGTAAGGTTCCGGTTCCTCTGATCGTAGGTGAAAAAGCAGCGATGGTGAAACCAGCGGTTAAACCGCCGGTAGAGGAACAAAAACCTCGTCTGTCACCACGGGAAGAGCTGGAAATGCTGGAAAATGATGAGCGATTGGATGACTTGTTGGCACGTCTTGAACAGGATGAAAAACTGTCTCAGGAAGACAACGATTATGTCGACAATACGCTTGACCGCATTGATACCCTGATGGAAGAGTTGGGCATCAGTCTGGAGGAAGAGGAAGACAAAGAAGAATCGCAGGAAGATATCATGCAATTGTTGAAGGGCAAGTAATTCCTTCATCAAAGAATTGTGATCGTAAAAGGCGGGTTCATTCTGATAACCACAGTATTGACAATGATATTAATAACCACAATATTAATATGTTATTTATTGTGGTTATTGGGTAAACTACGGCGGCTATCACGACGCAAACGTCGGTTGCGGAGTATCATCATGGCACGACATTTCAATTCCATGAAAATGTTGTGTTTTGATGAGCGAAAACAGCAGAAGGAATAAGCATGTCAGAGCAAGACATTGTTTGGGATCTGCCTTTGATCCAAAAATACAATTATTCAGGGCCTCGTTATACTTCGTATCCAACAGCATTGGAGTTTAACCAGCAGTACGATGCGACGGCTTTTGCACAAGCCGCCGACCGTTATCCTGATCGCCCGCTTTCCCTCTATATCCATATCCCGTTCTGCCATAAGCTTTGTTATTTCTGTGGCTGCAATAAGCTGGTCACTCGCCAAAAACACAAAGCGGATGAATATCTGAATGTGTTGGAAAAAGAGATTGCTGCCCGCGCTAAATTATTTTCCCGACGGAAAGTCAGCCAGATGCACTGGGGTGGCGGTACACCAACCTATCTGGACAAAACACAGATCAGTCGATTGATGTCGATGCTGCGAAACCATTTCCACTTTCTGCCTGATGCTGAGCTTTCCATTGAAATTGATCCGCGTGAAATTCAGCTTGATGTCATTGATCACTTACGGCATGAAGGCTTTAACCGCCTGAGTATGGGCGTGCAGGATTTCAATAAAGACGTGCAACGTTTAGTTAATCGTGAGCAGGATGAAGAGTTTATTTTCGAACTGGTTAATCGCGCCCGTGAAACCGGTTTTACATCCACCAGCATTGATTTGATTTATGGCCTGCCAAAGCAGACACCTGAGAGTTTTGCTTTTACATTACAGCGAGTGTTGGCGTTATCACCGGATCGCCTGAGCGTATTCAACTATGCTCACTTACCTAATTTATTTGCTGTGCAGCGCAAAATTAAGGAACAGGATTTACCAAGTGCGACGCAGAAGCTGGATATTTTGCAGGAAACGATTTCGACCCTGACAGGTAATGGCTATCAGTTTATTGGTATGGATCACTTTGCCCGTCCTGATGATGAATTGGCGGTAGCCCAAAGAAAAGGCATCTTGCACCGCAATTTTCAGGGATATACCACACAGGGGGAATGCGATTTACTGGGTATGGGCGTTTCCGCCATCAGTATGTTAGGAGATAGTTATGCTCAGAACCAGAAAGACCTGAAAACTTACTATACTGCGGTGGAAGAACAGGGACATGCTTTGTGGCGTGGTTTGGCGCTGACGCAGGATGATTGCATTCGCCGTGATGTGATCAGAGATCTTATCTGTAATTTTCGTCTGAATTTTGCGGATATTGAGCAGCGTTATGGATTGAACTTCGCTGACTACTTTGCTGAAGATCTGCAATTGTTGGCACCCTTGGCAGAAGACGGGCTGGTGGAATTAGGCGAGTCGCAAATTCTGGTATCTCCAAAAGGTCGTATTCTGATCCGTAATGTTTGCATGTGCTTTGATAGTTATCTGCGTAATCAGATGCGGCAGCGGCAGTTTTCGCGGGTGATATAAGGACATAATTTTCCACTTAAATAGCGTTTAAGTAATGCCTTAATAAACTTAAGCAATAGTGTCGAGATGTTTCAATAAATTATGCTCAGCGATTCGTATAGGTTAACATTTATCAGATGATCGGTTAAAATTAACACAGTTATTCGATTTCTTAAATATGGGAGATTATATGAGTGCTGAAATTAAGCTCCGTATTACAGAGCTTCCTGAGGGATTGAGAGCAGTCATTAGGGAAGGGCAAGCTCTTGTTATTAAAGACGCAGGAGAAGATATTATACAGGTAAAAACTTATCGGCGTTGGCGTGGAAAGCGCATACCAAAAACAGAAATGAATAAAAATAAATTAATGGTACAAAGGCCAATTGGGATGTTAGCCAAGCCTAAAAAAGCATTGAGGCCGATCGGTGTTCTGGTTGGAAAGTTGCCCATACCAACAGAAGAAGAGTTTACTAAATATGATAGTGAGATCCTTTCGATCCTATGCTGATGGCTCAAGCGAACCTCAGTGTGCATATGACTTTTGATAAAATAATTTCAGAAATCATATGCACCAAACGCAATTATGCTCGGTACTCATGTGCACCAAAAGGCAGAACTACACTGGATAATTAGTAACATATCTCCATCAATCGAGTGCAGGCGACTTTTGACATCCCGTGCAATTGTCTTCTGAAAATGACAATAGTGTCAGTAAGCTAGTTGTCCATTTGAGATTCACGATAAAGTATCGCCGGAAACTTTTCGATGGATGTATGATTGAACGGTCATGTATTCAAAGTGTTGATCATACTCAAACATAATATTCGCTCAATGAAAATACCGATGACTTTGTCATGCATCTCAGGTGATTTTGAATAATCAAGAGTCTTACGGTTCAGACGTTTAATTCGGTTGCATATAGCTAAATCAGTATAATTTGACGCAGTCTACATGCCTCATAAGCAATATTACATTGTCATTTGCATTTAGATGTTATGTCATATTATTTTGGTTTTGCTATAAGGTTAAGTTTTCACATTCGATACGTTGGGTAAAATATTTCCCAACCAGATGTTTGGCTGAAGGCAGTAAATTATAGGCACGGTAGTTATCAGTACACCAAAAGGGTACCTTGAATTTAGACAGTCTTTTCAATAAATTTTTTAGTGTTTTCTTTTTTCGTCTACCAAAAGCATGCGCAATGATACGTTTTAGGCGAGGCTCCCAAGCATACCATAACCAACGTTGACACTTTTTATTCCCGACGAATGACCTCCGTAATGTTAAATCGGGTCGAAGTGACAGTGACGGTCTTAGGAAAACAGGGTTGTTGCTTATATGTTAATTAAAAAAAGGAGGGAAGTGAAAAAGCAAAATAGAAAAACTTGAGAGTTAATGAAGGTTAAATGTTTATTTATCATTGGTATTATATGGATTTTTCTATTTGCTAACAACCACAGAATAATCTCAATTTTTATTGAAAAGTTAGATCAATGTAACGGTTGTGTTAATAAATCCTTGTCTAAGTGTGTGCCGGATACTAGGATGTTAGCACCCAATAAATATATATTGGGGATTATAAATCCATTACATAAAGGTAGATTAATCATGAATATTCAAGAATTGATCAATTCCGTTAAAGAAACTGAAATTAACGCGACTGAAACCCAAGTTTCTAAAATGGAAAGCGAAGAAGTCTCTCTTCTCGGCCCAATGAACATGCTCGCATTTGATGCTTAAACTCCTTGCACCCATTTATTGGGTGCTATTTATTATTTAGGAAAATGATATGCTCAGTATTCTAGGAAAAGATGAAATAATAAAAAATGTGTACCTTCTTTCAAGGAGTCGCCCTGGCTCTGAGAATATTAAAAAAGTAAAAGATCTAAAGCCATTTTACTTGGATTTTTTGAAAAATCATCAGCCTTACCATCCCATTAATTTTTTCAATGAAATAATTGTCTCTAATGAAGAAAAGATAAACGCGTTAATATTAGCCTATCAGCCGAGTGCACTTGACGACCTGAATCAGGTTAAAATGATTGGTGAAAAACATAGCGCTGATAAATACCAAGAGTTGTCGACGTTAGTGAAAAACGGCTATACCCATTTAGCAGACAGCGATAAAGACGTTAAGTTGATTTTTGATTTAGTGATCCATACTATTTTTTTCCGGAAGTCTACAAGCAGTTCAAACGTATCATCCTTTGGTGGTTCATCTTCGACGGCTATTGGCAGTATTTGGATTAGCGGTCATGGCGCGTTAACACCGCATGACGTAGCGGAATTTTTGCTTCATGAGTTGACACACCATCTGTTATTTATAGATGAGCGTTGCCATGAACAATTTCATTATGCAGAAATAATAAAACCGGAAAACTATTCCACTTCCGCACTGCTGGGAAAAAAGAGACCTTTGGATAAAGTTGTACATAGTATATTAGTTTCACATGAAATTTTAAATGCGCGACAGAAATTCTTAAACGGTGGAAACGTCACCATACATCCAAAAACGAGTATCCTTAAAGAAAACACTAATCAGTCCATAGCAGAAATACTCGGTATGAAAAACTTAAACAACCTCATCACGAATAGAACAAAAGAATTTATTATGACAGTACGTGAAAACCTTAACTAAAGGATAAAACATGTTAAAAGTAATCGAAAATCTTGCGGGTAAAATAGAAGCGAGATGGCGCATGGATGACTATAGCTGCTACTCGTTTGCAGATATAGCCAAGTCTGAAATGCAAAAGGTAGATTTAATCTCTCTCTTTTCCTTCAAAGAAATCAATTCACTGCTCAATCTTAATTCTTTGAAAAAAATTCAGATAGCTTCCGAATTTTCAGAGTTGCATATGAAGCTTTTTGATAATGGTAAGTTTTACATTGAGCTTCTGAACTGGTGGGATAAAGATACATCTATTCATGATCACGGCTTCTCTGGCGTCTTATTGCAACTCGAAGGTAGCGCCCTGAATACCATTTATTCTTTTGATGAAGAGAATGAAGTCAGTCACAACCTGAGCATGGGAAACATAAAGTTAACCGAGGCTTACATCAGTAAAAAAGGGGATTGCCGAATTATTCCATTTGGTAGAACAGAGAAACATGCTGTTTGGCATTTAGAGAAGCCGACGATCAGCCTGATAGTAAGAACGCATCCGATCACCGAACTATCCCCACAGCTCAATTACTTTCCTCCATACATACGGATTAATCATTCTGCAATAAATATTGCTTTTAATAAAAAAATAAAATATTTCAATCTGTTATCGATGATTGACGCCAAGGAGTGCAAAAATCAGTTATTACAGGAGTTGAAGGATTCTTCTGCAACCGAGCAATTTTGGCTTATGATGAAAATGTCAGAATTCTTATATCACCCTGACAATATTGACTTGCTTCAAGGTTATATTGACGCATCTAAAAATGAGGATGAAAAAAGCTTAAAATTAAAGCTTGTTTCTTCAGTCACCCTGAGAAGATCATCGCAATTTATTATCAATAAAGTCAAACCCCTTTTCACTAAATTTGATGACCGCCTGTTCTTATCCTGTCTGGCCTCATCGTATAACCAGGAAGATAGAGCGATGATCTTCCCTGAAATGGGCATTGAAAACGTTGAGGATAAACTTACTACACTGATTGAAAATTTACCTGTTACAGTTAAGCCAAAGATGATGATACATGTATTAAAAACACTTGGATTAAATGTTGAGTCAAAATGAAAAAGATTTTTTCAAATAAGTTTTTCTTAATATGTCTTGTATTGATATGTTTGCAGCAAGTTTTAGTCGGGCTGTCCACTTATTTCATCGGGTTGGCTGGTGAGAAAGTCGCGACTCTCCCCATGGAAGCATTTTACTATACGGCCATGTTTTTTCTATCTATCTTTATTGCCTACCTTTTCGGCTCAGCTTCATTGTTTTATCGGGTTAAACTTTCTAACAATTTGTGGGAGAGATATTATTCAAATACTTTAACTAAAATTTCAAAAAATCATTCAATCTCAACCGAGGAAAATAAAAGAACAACGCAATTATGGCTAAGTGGTGAGGCCTTGAGCACGCTTGATGAAGCTGGATTCGCCTTCATAGAAATACTAGCCATATATTTTAATGTCCTTTTTACCACTATTGCTCTGTTTGCCATCCTTGGCACTGTATTAACTAGTGTGATCGTATTTTGTATGTTTTTATCTGTGGTGTTTTTGTATTTATCAAAAAGTAAAATAGGCATTATTGCAAGTAGTATGCAAAATGAAAAGATAGCCGCATTACATGCTATAAGTAAAATATGGGATAATATGTTTTATGGTGATAAGAAATCATTGGCCTCTGCATTAGTATCATCAAAACAAAAAGTTGATATTTACTTTAAAAAGACGGAGTCTTATAAAACTTTAGAACAGATTATTTCTTGTGCTCCAATACTCATTTCTATCCCTCTCTTGGTCTTATTTTCATATTATCAAATTTTAAATAACACAGTGGCTATTGGCGCCTTGGTAGCTGTTTTACCTAGAACGTTGCAACTATTTCAAAATATCCATGCAGCAAGCATGAGCACAAGTCAGATTATGTTACTGAAAAATAAAATCCAGAAACTGTATTTATTTTCAGCAAGTCTAAAAGGCTATAACTATTTGGCAAGCATAGACAATGAGAAAATTTCAGTCATAGATCTAATTAACGATCAGATACTGGATGTACATACTTTCATCGAGCTTGATTTAGAAAAAGCATTGGTTAATGGCAGGTACTTGATTTCTGGCAGTAACGGAGCGGGTAAATCCTCACTCCTAAAATATACGAAAAGTAAGTACCCTGATGCGCTATTTTTTGGCCCTAACATACAGGTAGGTGAAGATACCGTTCCGGGCTCAACCGGACAAAAGCAACTATATCAAATGGCATTACTGTCTAATATTAAACATCGCATTATCTTCTTAGATGAATGGGATGCGAATCTGGATGAGTCGAACACTCAAATTATCGATAAATTTCTGACCTCCTTGGCTGAAGATAATTTAATCATCGAAATCAGACACTAAGACGTAAGACTGCTCGCTTAAGAGAAATGAGAGAGCCAATTAGGTGCAAGTGCTTTTGGTAGATTGGCGGGGAGCGGATAATTCCTCGAAATTCAGGGCAAAGGCGTCGACACTCATTCTAGTACTCACTACGTTCGATGAAACTTCCTATCACCTTGTCGGTATCTCTTCTGATTTGGAATAGCCAATTGTCTTTGGGGGTTGGGGGAGCAAAGAACCCTAAGCTGTATATGAAAACATGATTTAGTAGCAAACGATGAAACAGTATTAAGCCAGTTTGTTGATTTTTCTGAGTATTTATTCAGTGGTAGATTCAGCAATAGATTCAGTAATAGATCATATGATGATTCACTGAATAACCTGTTACAACCCCAATTCCTTTAATTTCCGCGTTATTGTATTCCTCCCCCAGCCCAGCAAGCGGGCGGCCTCCTGTTTATGTCCATTCGTATGCTCCAGCGCGCAATTAAGCAGAGTACGTTCCAGTAATGGCAGGGCATCAGAAAGGAGATCGGTTTTTCCCTCTTTTAAGGCATTTTCAGCCCATATAGCCAATTGTTGTGACCAATGCTCTGTCAGTGCAGAATGAGAAACAGGGGAATAGTCTTTCTGCTCTGCTAATTGCTTCTCAAGCAAATCAGCAGGCAAATCCTGTATCAGCACTTCTTTGCTTGCTGCCATTACGGTCAGCCAACGGCAGACATTTTCCAATTGGCGAACGTTCCCTGACCACGGTAAGCGCATCAAGGCAAGTTCTGTATCAGGATGCAGTATTTTGGTTTCGACACCCAGCTCTTTGGCGGTTTGTTGCAGAAAATGAGAAGCCAGACGCGGGATATCTTCCACTCTGTCTCGCAAAGGCGGTAACTGAATCCGAATCACATTCAGGCGATGGTAGAGATCTTCCCTGAATTTACCTTCCGCAACGCGCTGCTCAAGATTCTGGTGAGTGGCGGCGATGATGCGGACATCAACTTTCACTGGTGCATAACCCCCGACCCGATAAAATTGCCCTTCCGCCAGAACCCGCAGCAAGCGAGTTTGGATATCCAGCGGCATATCACCAATTTCATCCAAAAATAGCGAGCCTCCATTGGCTTGTTCAAAGCGACCGTGACGCACTTGATTTGCACCTGTAAAAGCCCCTTTTTCGTGACCGAACAGCTCGGATTCAATCAAATCTTTCGGGATTGCAGCCATATTCAGGGCAATAAATGGTGTTGAAGCGCGTGGACTATGGCGATGAAGAGCATGGGCGACCAACTCTTTTCCCGTGCCGGATTCGCCATTGATTAACACGCTGATAGAGGAGCGGGAGAGTCGGCCGATAATCCGGTATAACTCCTGCATAGCGGGAGCTTCTCCGATCATATCTGAAACGGATACTGGCAACTGTGGATTGGAGGTTGATTGATGTTGTTCCCGATAGTGATTTAATGCTCGCTCAACCAGTGCAACAGTTTCATCAATATCGAAAGGCTTTGGCAGATAATCAAATACACCGTGTTGATAGGCACTGACAGCGGCATCAAGATCAGAATGAGCAGTCATAATGATGACCGGAAGCTGTGGGTGGCTCTGTTTTATTTGGTTGAGCAGGCTTAGTCCATCCAGCCCGGGCATGCGGATATCTGACAGAATAACTTCTGGGCTACTCTGCACTGTGTCAGCTTGTGATAGCGCGACCAATACGGCATCGGCATTTTCAAAACTGGTGCACTCTATCTCTGCGCCACTCAGCGCCCGTTCAAGTACCCAGCGGATAGAACTGTCATCATCAACGATCCAGACTTTTCCTCGTTGCATAGTCACCCTCTACTTCTTGCTCGGTTATTTCTTAATAGGCAGGTAAATGGAAAACTCTGTATGCCCCGGCCAACTGGTAAATTCAATTTTGCCAGCATGTTGATCGACAAGATTACGTGCTATGGATAGCCCGAGTCCAGTTCCACCTTCATGCCCACTGACCATGGGGTAAAAAAGCGTATCCTGAATATTGGGAGGAATACCCGGCCCATTATCTTCAATATCAATTCTGGCCGCTAAGCGGTATCGTTCACCCTGTAAGGTAATCTGAAACGCAGTTCGCGTTCTCAGAGTGATAGTACCGCCTTTCCTTCCCAATGCCCGTAAGGCATTTCGGGTTACATTCAGTAATACTTGCTCGATTTGGTCAGGGTAATGGGACAGTTCAGGTAAGCTCGGATCATAATCTTTCAGCAGAGTGACATTTGTAGGCATTTCCAGAGAGACTAATTGATAGACCCGCTCGACCACATGGTGGATGCTCTGACGGGTTTGCGTTCCCGGATGCTGTGGCCCCAATAATCGATCAACAAGGGCGCGTAGTCTGTCCGCCTGTTCAATGATGACCTGAGTATATTCCCGCAGGGATGGATCGGGCAGGGCTTTGGCAAGTAGCTGTGCCGCTCCGCGCAGTCCACCAAGGGGGTTTTTGATTTCATGTGCCAGCCCCCGAACCAATTCCCGAGCAGCCGCCTGCTGTGCTTGTTGTATCTGCTCTTGGCTTAACCGGCGTTGACTGTCCATAGGCGCCAGCTCCAGCAGAATAGACTGCTCGGAAATCGGTTGGGCACTGAGCGACATCACATGAGAGTGATTATTGATGACCAGAATGACTTTGTTATCAGTAAACCCATGACCGTTAATCAAACTTGAGCGCATCAATTCTGTATCCAGTGAGATATAACTAAATAAAACCGGAAGTGGAGTACCGAATAATTTATGGGTACTTTGCGCCAAAAGTTGTAGAGCAGAATGATTGGCATAGCGGATAATTAAATTGTTATCCAGCACTAATACGCTGTTTATCAGTGAATCGAGAACCTGTTCTGCGTTGGTAAAATTAGCCATTACTATTCAATTCCTGCACTTTTTTGGTGCATTGTAGCATTCGTGAAAAGAGCCCATCCAAAGATGGGCTAAAAAGTTTCACGGCAACAAAAAATAAATTCGGGATCTATTTGGCTATAAGCAGCATTACACACTGTAATAGAGTTCAAATTCCAGAGGATGTGGCGTCATGCGAACACGCTCAATATCACCTTGCTGTAATTTGATATAAGCATCAATCGCATCATCAGTGAAAACACCACCGCGAGTCAGGAACTCACGATCTGCATCTAAGGCCGCCATTGCTTCTTCCAGAGAAGAAGCAACTGTTGGGATTTCCTGTGCTTCCTCAGCTGGCAGGTCATATAAATTCTTATCCATTGCATCACCGGGATGGATTTTGTTGATGATGCCATCCAAACCCGCCATCAATAGGGCAGAGAAAGCCAGATAAGGATTCGCTGCTGGATCAGGGAAACGGACTTCAATACGGCGAGCTTTTGCACTGGCTACAACCGGAATACGGATAGAGGCGGAGCGATTGCGGGCTGAGTAAGCCAACATAACCGGCGCTTCAAAACCCGGCACCAACCGTTTGTATGAATTGGTAGTTGGGTTGGTGAAGGCATTCAGTGCGCGAGCATGTTTGATGATGCCCCCGATATAGTACAAAGCCAGTTCAGACAGACCACCATACTTATCACCAGCGAATAGGTTCGAGCCATTTTTGGATAGTGACATATGACAGTGCATGCCTGAGCCGTTATCGCCTACCAGCGGTTTTGGCATGAATGTAGCGGTCTTGCCGAATTTATGGGCAACGTTATGAACCACATACTTATAAATCTGGGTTTCATCTGCCTTTTTGGTCATTGTATTGAAGCGGGTAGCGACTTCATTTTGCCCGGCAGTAGCGACTTCATGGTGATGAGCTTCAACAATCAGCCCCATTTTTTCCATCGTCAGACATATGGCTGAACGTAGATCCTGAGAAGAATCCACCGGAGGCACAGGAAAATAACCGCCTTTAACGCCCGGACGATGGCCTTTATTACCATTTTCATAACGTGTACCGCTGTTCCATGCTGCCTCAATATCATCAATGTGGTAATACGAGCCAGAGATAGAATTGCCGAAACGAATATCATCAAACAGGAAAAACTCAGGCTCCGGCCCAAATAACACCGTATCTGCGATGTCACTTGCACGCAGGAAATCTTCTGCGCGTTTGGCGATGGAGCGAGGATCACGACCATAGCCTTGCATAGTGCCGGGTTCTAAAATATCGCAACGTATAATCAGAGTGGTATCATTAAAAAATGGGTCAAGCATAGCAGTGCTTGGATCAGGCATTAACACCATATCGGACTCATTGATACCTTTCCATCCACCGATAGAGGAGCCATCAAACATTTTGCCATCTTCAAAGAAGTCTTCATCAATCTGGTGGGCTGGGATGGTGATATGTTGCTCTTTACCTTTGGTATCGGTAAAACGTAAGTCAATAAACTTCACCTGATGTTCTTCAATCATGGACAAAACATGCTCAATGGACATACTGAACTCTCCTGGGTTACGTCAGCCTGATAGAACGATACAAGAAGGATGTCGTTTTATCTTAAAGGGGCATTTCTAGACGATCAATTTTTATAAAACCGATATTGCAAAGAGAAATGCGAAAAGTGTGCCAACATTAACAAATCATTTAATATCAATAAATTGTTGTTTGGCGACTAAAAAATCATAGGGAAAGAAGATAGTTTTTAAATATACTCGCCCCAAATTGGGGAGTGGCGAAAACAGAGTTGCACTATAATGATGCAATTGAGTGTTTAATCAATATGTATGTTTAATCAATATATGTAAGCAATAAGGCGCAATCTGTCATATAACATCGACATTGATTGCGCCTTTTGGTTTAGAGTGAACCGATTATTATTCTGGTATCAAATACCATCTTAATCCATATAATAGGTCAACTTACCATCGAACAGAGATTGTACTTCACCGCTATCTCCACCACCGTCAGAACTACCCCAGGTATAGACTTTGTTATCTGCTGTCAGAGCAAGAAATGCTGTTCCTGTCCCGTAGATCGCTCTTACATTTTGCATGTCAGGTTGAGATATTGAAAAATGTTGACCAAAGTCAGTATTTTCCCAAGTTACTACGGAACCATCTTTTCTCAATGCCGCACATGCAGTAGCTGCGCATGTTATTTGAACTGCATCCGTGAGGCCTAAAAACTCATTGCCCAGTATGGCATTAAATCCATTGTAACGTATTGCGCTATATGGGCTATTATACTCTAATGTAAGGATTTTTTCGTTAGTGATTGATATATCTACTGCATGACTTATGTAGCCAGCTTCACCAGTGCCACCAGGCTTATCTGGTACAGCTATCATACCACCCCAACCATACGCTGTACCGTCACGGCGAATTGCCATATCACCGAGCGGTATCTCACTGGAACTTGGTGGTGGTTCACGGTAACCAATTCCAGTGGCTTGCATAAAATCTTGATATGGGGGATTAAAATCGCTAAACATGTCTGGATCACCCCAAGGAAAAAGATTACCACTTTCGTCTATAATGGCGAATCCCCTTGGCATTGATGTAAGGTTCCGTGGGCACGGAACATAAGAAGGTGGTACGAGACTCCATCCCATTCCTGACTGACCCCACCAACTTTGTAGCGAGCCGGAATTATATATAGTACAAGCAAAACTATTGCCGACAAAAATATTTTTCCCATTTCCAAGAGGAGGATAAGTACCATTAATTTCTCCCCAAGCCACTATCTGTGCATTATCTTTCGAGATAGCAAAAAAGCTATTTCCACCGGCTCCTATATCATCAAAGGAACCGATAGGGGCAGGATTACCGTTAGTCCATAATGTTGAATTCACAGTAAGTCCAGCATAAAAAGGGCCATTTGTGGTAATGGTCTTAATGCCAGATTGAGTATAGGAATTACCGAAGCTTCCTCCCCAACCAACCATGGTGTTGTCATTGAGTAGTACAGCAAAAGCAGAGGAATATTGAGTCTCCATCGGATCGTTAAAAGCTCCGTCTGGAAAACCTAACGTACCACCATTACCAAACACATTGATTGGGTTTATTGTGAGCTTGTTACCATTTGTGTCTTTAACTGAAATGGGAAGCCACGGAGCAGTATCATAGAAAAATGGGGCAGTATTTGGAAAAGGAAGGCAGAAAGATGATGTGCCGCCAACATATTCCCATGTTACTGAAAGTGGATTACCTTCTTTATCCCAAGCAGTCAGGCGCTGTGGTGCTTTAAGCCCATTAGCCACAGCAAGATCAGCATAACGAGCACCCATAACGATAAAGGGTTCTTTGTCTGCTGGTGGTTTTACAGGTGGTGTTATCGATGTGCCGTCGATAACGTTGATATTAACTTGTTGCGAATAAATAGGGTTGTCTCCGATGACATCGTCAACTGTATAACCTACCTTATATTTTTTTGGAAGCATATCAGGAGAAAAATCAAATTCGATAAAAGGGCCAATGGCACCTTGTAGTTGCTTTGTAGAGGTGACAGATTCATTATTGTCATCAGTAAATACAACTGTAACCGAGTCACCATCAGAGAGATTAAGGGGAGGAGATGTTGATACGTTAACCTTAATCTTTTCTCCATTTAATTTAGATTTATCCAGAACGCCATTTTGGGCTTGAGGTAAAATAGGAGGGGGGAGTAAATAATTTTCTCTCATGATAATTAAGTCCTTATGTTTTTAATAATAATAGAAAAATACTAATCCTGGAAGAAGAGTAGTCAATATAAATAAAAAAAATTTGAGTGACTAATGAAAATAAGCTATCACCTTAATACAGAGTGGTAGTAACAACAGTCATTTTTGATGTTATTTACAAGGGCGTAGGCGCGATTTGTGATTCTATAAATATTAGGGTTGGTTATCACAATGATGAAATTATTAATTTAATATGATTTGTGGATGTGAATTTAACGTATGCTAATTTGTTGTTTGCGAGAACAAAAAATCATGTGATAACATTTAGATATTAATTGATAATAATTTTTAATTACTACTAATTAGGTTTGTGTACTATATGAAGTAAGGGGAAGTTATCACTTATACATATTATATTAAATGATAGGTGGTGAATTAATTTAAAATAAAACATTCTGAGGTATCTATATATGTCTTCATATATAATGATAATTATTCGTTTTTTTGTTTTTTTATATACATTGTTTCTTCCGTCTTCTCTAATTAGTGCTTTTGCAGATGGAAATGACAAAACTAACAAAATATATATGAGAAATTCAGAAGGTAAGAGTAATATAGATATTCGAGTTAATCAACTAAGTAAAAAAACTGTTAATAAAAATGCCAATGATATTTCAGAGTCTGACACCCCAGGTTTAATTGCCAGAAATATTCAAACTGCAGGTAATATCCTATCATCTTCACCTTCGGATTTAGCAGAGCAAGTTAAATCCTATGCTTTGGGTAAATTCAACAGCACAGTCTCTTCCGAAGCTCAAAAATGGTTATCACAGTTTGGTACTGCCAGAATTAATTTTGGTCTGGGTAAAAAAGGAACGCTGGAAAATAACTCCCTCGATCTATTGCTGCCACTTTACGACAATAAAGCAGACTGGTTGCTCTTCTCTCAATTAGGCTACCGTAACAAAGATAGCCGCAATACCATTAACGTAGGTTTAGGTGGACGTTATTTTTATCAAAACTGGATGTATGGCCTGAATACTTTTTATGATCATGACTTGACGGGAAAAAACCAGCGTTTAGGTTTGGGGGGGGAAATTTGGGGCGACTATATCAAACTCTCCGCTAATACTTATTATCGTTTGAGTGGACTACAAGAATCACGTAATTTTAAGGATTATCATGAACGTCCGGCAAATGGTTATGATATTAACGGTGAATTTTTCCTGCCCGCTTATCCCAATCTTGGCGCTAAACTAACATACGAACAATATTTCGGTGATAACGTTACCTTATTTAATCGTGATACCAGACAGAAAAATCCGAGTCTGGCTAAATTAGGCTTAACGTATACTCCGATCCCACTGGTAACAATGGGTGTGGATTATAAACAGGGTGAAAGCGGCCACACGGAAACGCAATTTTTGGCTAATTTCAATTATAAACTGGGGGTTCCTCTCAGTACTCAATTATCACCAGAAAACGTAGCTGCAATGCGTACATTGGCAGGCAGTCGTTATGACTTAGTGGAAAGAAATAACAATATTGTGCTTGATCATATAAAACAATCCATTACTCAACTTTCTATACCACCCACTTTAATGGGTTACAGTCACGAAGAAAAAACAATACCAGCCACTAATAACCCGAACAATAAAATTGAAGAGCAAAAAAATGAGGGTTTTGCCAAATTTATCAAAGATGGAGGAAAGTTAGATGTTAAGGGGAATAAAATTTCAATTACATTCCCGACATATCAACTTGGCACTGGAAAATCCAACAATTATCCTATTAGTTTCAATATATTTGAGAATAGTAATACAAAAACAGTTTCTCATCATGAAACAGTGACCTTAATTGTCAGGCCATTTGTAGTGAAAGAAAAAGAAGTCAATCCTACAGAAACATTACCTGCTGATGGTAAAAAAGCTTATCTATTTACCCCCGTAATAACCTCCGATACCGTGGGTAACAAGCCTTTAGCTCAGGTTACACTTGATAATGTCCAATGGACAACTGAACCGGAGATTGGTGAACAATCAGGGTTACAGTGGGGAAAACCCGAAAAAACATCAAAAACTAATGATAAAGGGCAATTACAAGCCGCTTTAACCAGTTCTAAGCCTAACAAAGATGTAAAAGTATTCCTGCAAATGGATGGTATGCCGAAAACGCAAGTGGGGACAGTGAGTTTTGGAGAAGATACTTCACGTTTTTATGTGGATAAGATAAAAATTTCATTGCCAAACAATATGACAGCCCCTTTAACAGCGGATGGCACCCAAGCTTATACCTATAAAGCTGTTGTTTTGGATGGCAGTAATAATCCAGTCCCACCAAACACATTAATCACTAATGTAAAATGGGATCACGATCATAAAGAGATTTCGACTTTGAAATTAGTATCTAATGGTGACAAAACTGATGGTGAAGGGCAATTAACTGCAACACTGACGAGCTCTGAGCCAGTAGATAATGTCACTGTTACTCTTTCGATTGAAGAGCATCAAAAAAAATCAGCAAACCCTGTTCTTTTCAAGCCTGCAAAGATTTCGCTTAGTATTGATCCTCACCAAAAAATTATAACGGTTCATCAAACCTATACTTTGACGGCAGTAATCAAGGATATTAATAATAAACCTGAGGCCAATAAAAAAGTTAATTGGGCCTTAAAAAATCCTAATCAAGAAGGTGTAACAATATCTTCAACAAGCAGTACTACAGGTAATAATGGTCAAGCTACTACAACATTGACCAGTACTAAAGCTAATAAGATTACAGTAGTAGCCTCTGTTGATGAGGTAAGCGTGCAAGGAACAAATACTGTAGATGTAGAATTCCAATGGCCAAAAATCCAGAGGCCAATTTTAAAATCAGGCCAAAAGAGTGGAACTGTTTCTCCAAATGGGACAGACCATTATAGCTTTATTGCTGAAGTATCCAATTTAGATGGTACACCTTATACAAAAGCAGATCTTATATGGAGTCCAAGTTATCCACAGGGTACGGACAAAAACAAAACTTGGTTGACAGATCAGGTCGTTGGTCAACCTGATGGAAAAGCAACAGTACAATTGGTAAGTAATCAGAAAAATCCTGTTGTGAAAGGTGCACAGGCTTGTCTTGCTATTGTTAATGAGCCTTCGACAGAGCAATGTTCAGAGCCTGTAAATTTTGCATCGCCACAAGTAGAGTATGAAATTGCAAGTGTTGAGGTCTATCGTGTAGAGATATCAGGTAAAGATGAAAATTTTGATCCTCAACACCCGTTATTTGGTGATGGGAAATCATTATATAAATACAGAGCGAAGATCGTTGATAAACAAAAGAAAGATGCAATTATTAATCATCAATTCAGTGATGTAACATGGGCACGAGATCATAGTAATATTGACGACTCTGAAGTACCGCCACTCGAATGGGATAAAGAGAATAAGACAGATGGAAGAGGGTATTTATATGCAACATTGAAAAGCTATGTGGGTATTGATGATATAAAAGTAACATTAAATATGACTGGATTACATGGTAGTAAGTTGTTTCAAGATGCTAATAAAAAAGTTAGCTTTGAGCCTACACCGGAGCCAGTGGCTTTAATGGTTTATCGATTTGATAGAACAACAAATCAACCAGATAAATCTGCTAGCCAACTATTTAAAGAGCAGAACAGACCATATAATGTGTTTACCGATAACCTGATAGCTGAATTGAGATCAATTACAGGTGAGGAACTAGTCAAGCCTGGTGATACTCCCAGTTATAATGTGAAAAAGATAGGTGGCAAGTGGGATCCAGTTACAATAGATAATAACACCGGATTGATAACATTTCAGGCTCCGGGACAAGCCAGAATTACTATTAATGTCAAGAAAAACAATGGAACAAAGCGTAAATATACTTATATAACTTATCCTCGTAGACTATTTTCATATTCACCTGGTTACACTTTTACTTATCCAATGAATGATGAACACAATTGTGAGAATCTTAAATACGATGGAGAAACAGGGCACTCACCTACTGTTTCTCAGTTGGTCTCATCAGGAACAGGCACCGCATTATCTGATGATTTTCCAAATTCTTATAAATTTGGTATTTTGGATGACATTGGTCCGATAAGTAAAACAAGTTCTTATATTAAGATGCTAAGAAGTCGTAATGAACTAGGAAAGTATTTTGTATATGATACAGCTACTGGTAGAGAGGTTCCATTAATATCAGATGGTAATACTCTTCAAGCATTTGTTATATGTATCGTGGAATAAATAACTTATATTTGTATATAAGTATGAGAACGATGTTTCAAGTTAAGCCGTGTGGATGGATATATCCTACGGCTTTTCTGTTCGTATTTCGGTTCAATTTTATGAAAGGTGATTATATCTGATTTAATTATTTTGGATAGTGAAAATATAGGAGAGATGAAATAAATTCATCAGATATTTTTATGTTATCATCTGATAACTATTTTTCATTATACATTTAATTGGAAAATGTGTTTAATATTTAAAAATCAATAGGTGATATAAATATTATTTATCCAGGGAATGTTTTGAGCTGTCAGTGATATATTATTAATAATCATATAGATAACAAAAGTTACATTATAATTCTGTGAGGTATACTATGTCAGTAGAAAGGCAAACTTTAGGAGGTGGTGGGGCTCCCTCCACCATTAATCCGACATTATCAGTACCTAACAATACTAACTTGGTCTATGGCCAAGAATTTTATTTTGATGTGATTTTAACGGAAACAGTAGGCAAATTGCCACTAGGAAAAAACCTTACCGTTACTCCAAAAGGAACTGGTCTAACAATAGATATAATTTATGCTAGTCTTACAACAACTGGTGCTGAAAAAGCGATTAGAGGACAATATTATTTAAAGATAAGCAACGATGAGAGTAAAATAACAGGAGATAAAGTATCTCTTAATATAAGTTTAGGCACTGATTTCAATATGGATATTATTTACAATATAAAAAAAATACAGTTTTATACTTTACAGTTAATTCCTGATAAACAGGTCATTGTTATCCCTAAAACATTCTCTGAACCAAAACCAAGCGATATTGGTGATAATTATATTCGTTACACTACGCAGTTATTAGAAGATACTGGAAATCCTTTAGAAAAAAAACCACTGAAAAATGCTCTGGTTTATCTTTCTTCTACACCTAAAGATAGTATTAATACAAATATTATTGTTACGACTGATCCAAATCCGGCGGATAAATCTGCAACGATAAAAACTTATACGCCTACAAATATCGTTGCCGATGATAGAACATTTATTAGTCTTATAAGTGATGATCACGGAAAGGTGAGTTTCCGTGTATATTCAAATAATAAGATAGCTGGAGGTACGACTACTGAGAAACCTATAATTCTTGTTTTAGAAAATATTATTTTGGGCCAAGAAAGTCATGCTTATACATCAGAAAATGTATATATTATCACTCCTAGACCGCAAGATTCCAGACATGTGCTAGAGTCAGTAATGATCCCCTCTGCTGACGGAGGTTTATTAAACGGTGGGCCAGACGAACCAACGTTTGAAGTTATGATTGAACCTTATGATAGCCCTACTCCTAGTGATCATATATTATTTTTTACAAAAGAAAGTGATGATGGGGTTCCTGATATTAGTAAATTAGTATTACCAATCTATGATATGCAAAGTACCCATAATGCTAATTATTCTTTTCCTATTCCTTATAATGTGCTTCCACATAATCAGTGGACAGAGTTTTTTTATGTGGTTGCTAGAAATGGGAACGCTCGTTATTCAGTTGGAATGCAACTTAAATATTTAGGAGGTGGTTCAGATCTTGTTCCATCAGATGGAGTTACACGAACTTATAATAAAGTTGAAGTTTACTCTAGTTTTGCAGATTATAAAAATGATCGCACACTTAGCAAGCCAGAAGAAAAAAATGCTCTACTTTGGGAACAAGCTTATACAAGCAGGGCGGAGCTTTCAAATTATATCAATAATGGTGGTTACGATGCATTTTTAAAAATAACCGCAACCAATGATACAACTGATATAATAAAAAAACATCCCCAAGTTGGAGATGATGTATATATAAATATGTATGTTAGATCGGGAAATAGAAACTTTTTCAGACAATTACCAAAAACAACACTTTTATCAACTCTAGACTCTGTTCCAGCTGGTAATACAACTTTATGTTCTACCGTGATCCCGATCATTCATCCAAAATATTCTGGAATCAGTTCTTATAGTGAAGGCTCGCCTGCATGGGTTTATTTTGAATATTATACGATGGATAAAACAAATACACCAACTTATAGTCATTACTGGCGAGGAATGACTGACACATCACTTCCTGGGGTAGATGATGATAGTTAATTTTTTATATTTTATCCCGTCTTTTATTATTAGACTTAATTTAATATATATCTAATAGATTTAAAATTGAATTGAGGCGATAAGTAAAATGAATCCCCAGTCATATAGATAACTATGTGGCTGGGATGAATGAATGTAGACAACAAATAGACAACGTGAAAGATGACTAATATAGAAATATGATTCTCTAGAATATATTATATTCCTATGGAAAAATAGTGTCTTAGATTATGTTTCTAATTTTTTAAAAATTTATAAATTACATTACATTCAATAAATATCAAGACGTATCGCAGCAGAAAGGAAACGAATTTCAGGAGTATAAATAACTATGTGTCTGAAACTAATTAATGCGAATATAAAACATATAACTTGGAAGCTAAATAATATTAAAAATTAAATGAGGTTTATTATGTTTAATAAAGAAGATAAATTATATAATTCAGATCTATCATCGGTAACTCTATCTGTGCCTAAAGATTCTGATGTGGTAATTGGGCAAAGTTTTTATCTTTATATTACCATTATACTTAATGGGAAATTACCTTCAGAATTAGATGTTAATTTAGATGTTAAAACAGGTTTGGCAGTTGATAGTATTACTAAAGCTGTTCCACTCCCGTCAAAACAAAATGCTATGCAAGCAATAGCTTATTTAACTATTGATGATAAAGATTCTCTAAAACCAGGGGATCAAGTATCATATAAATTAAGTATACCTAATATTTATTCAAAGGAAATTAATTATACAGTAAATTTGATTGATTTAGATTCATTGCAGTTATCAGTAGATAAGTATTACTGTATATTACCACAAGGAAATACTAATATTGGTGTTGGAAATAATAATTTCATCCGTTATTCTGCGAATTTGAATAATAATAATGGTAAAGGGATGAAAAACACACCTATTCAGATTTCCGCATCAATTAAAGATGACCTAAATGAAGATGTTATAATAACCACTGATCCGGATGATGGGCTTCATTCTCCTGTACAGATTATTCCTATTGATGAATATGATCAAGTTGTAGTTCCTATTGTTAGTAATAACAGTGGAAAAATAAGTTTTCGAGTTTATCCTATGAAGGATAAACCAGTTGTACTTCAGTTAGGAAGTGAAATACCAGGGGGTGACGAATATTTCTTAGCTCCTACTGTATATATGCTTAGCCCTAGACCTAAAGATCCTCGCGAGTATCTTCCGGTTCCAACTATAAGTAATTTTAGTGATGGTCAACTAAAAGCGTATGGATCAGATTATACGTTTGATGTGAAAATTGAACCTTATCATAATGCATATGATAGCGATAGTTTGATATTTTTTATCGATGACAAGATAGTATTACCAATTAGTACGATAGGCCACGCAAATCCTCCTAATTATAGTTTTAAATTATATTATGATATGTTCACTGAAAATAAAGAATCTAAACTTTATTATGTGATAGCACCAAAGTCAGGTAATAATGAATATTCAAAGATATTACCTATCACATACATTGGCGGTGGAGATAATATACCATCGGATAAAATTTCACGTGTTTATGAGAAGCCTATAGTATATTCAAGTTGGGCTAATCCTAAGAGCGATCCTCCGTTAAATAATAATGATGATATTATTGATGAAACATATTACATTAATAGCTTTGATATAAAAAATGGTCGTAAGGAGTATTCCCATAATCGTAATAATGGCGGCTATGGTTTATTTGTAAAAATAACAGGAACAAAAGATACACAAGATAAATATAAACCAAAATTTGGCGATACGGTTCACTTCACTATGTATCTTAATGGTGGTTTTTACAAAAATGAACGTGTGCATGAAAAAGATGTTAAACATAGGAAAGATATTTCTTGTGTTATTAATGATGTTCCTGATCATAGTGGCGGTAGTACCTCTACTACTGTTGTTTATATAGAATATGAGCAGCTTGTTGGATTTTCACATGATTCTAATAACAGTCAAGCAATGATTTATTTCGAATATTATTTTTATAATGAAGGCAATAGAATATACAGTGATTTCTGGAGTAGTAAGATTGAAACTTCAGGGAACTAACGTGAAAATATAATTATTTAATATTAATTTCATGGAGATAATATGAGTAAACATATCACTACTTCTGTCATATCAGGATCTGATATAGTAATAGGGCAAACTTTATATCTTGATATTATTCTAACTTCAGATGATCCTATTTCAAATGACGCTAGTATTAATTTAACAAGATTTAATAATGCTGAACCTGAGGGTGATATTCCCCAAATTAAACTATATGATAATGGTAAAAAAGGAATTTTCACTGTTGAATTAAGTGTTTTTGATGATCTTCCTGATAGAGATTCAGTTTTTTTTTATATTGAACCAAACGAAAATGCAGCGGGTTTTCCTAAGACTAAAATTGAGTATACTGCACGAACCGTCAATATGTCTTCACTTCAATTGAAGATTGGAGCTGATCATTTAAAAGTTCCTCAGCATCCTAATATTCCTCCTAGTGGCAGATTTTTTGTGTCAGTTCATGCTACCGTTACTGCTCAGGATGGAAAAGATAAACTATCTGGTACTCCTATTAATATACTCGATATTGATGGAGTATTTGATAGAGTGGATTTCTATACTGCCGATAAAAACAGCAAATTAGAAGTTAGGGATATCGGAGATTACAGAGGATTGACCATAAATACAGACTCTAATGGTAATTTAGCATTTTATATTTTTGCGAAACAAGATAAGACTGTGGTACTTAATCTATTCTCTGCAATAATGGGTGTTGAAGGCACTGTTGAAGCTGAAAGAATTTTGTATATTATTGATGTGGGGCCAGTGAACCCTGGACATACTTTGAATCCTCCCGTCATTAATGGTGAAGTTGGTGGTGTTTTACATAAAAGTATAGGATCAAAACATTTCTCTGTTAATATTCCGATGTACAATGATATTTCAGTTGGTGATTCGATATTTTTCCTTGTTAATAAATTAATGGTTGGCTCACCTGTTCATTTGACAGATCCATCCACGCAATTAAATAATATATTAGTGCCTTACTCTGTTTTATCAGATAATAATGAAGTTGAGTTTTCTTATGTAGTGATTAAAGAGTCAGCAGAAAGATACATGTCAATGCCAACGGTTTTCACATATGTAAAAGATGAACTTCCTGCAGATAATGTTTATGAAAAATGTAAGATTTATGCTAGCTTTGGAACAGGTGAAAATGATCTTATTACTGAAGATAAGGTTGTAAATTGTAAGGTTATATCTGATTATAATAAAAATCCAGGCAATGATGGATTATTTGTCAAAATTACTGGAACCAATGATCCTCATGATCAGACTAAAGTACCTTTAGGAAATAATGTTAATGTTACGTTGTGGTTGCATATTAGAGCTAAACAGAAAAAGTTAGATAAATCTATCGGCTCTGTAGCTATGCCTGATATAGCCGGTAGTGATGGGGTAACAAACAGTGTAATAATAGGTATACCTCAAACGTATCTTGCGGGTAGTGATACATTTGATGAATATCATCCTGCACAGATTTATTTTTATTATATAGTTAATATAGATGGTCAACATATAAAAAGTCAGACTTGGAAAGGGAAAATTGATACTGTTCCATCTTGGGGAACGCCCCATTGCTAGTGATATTAACGTACAGTTTTATTTTAATAAAATCTTTGATATTAATGTTATCTTTGTAGAATGATTTTATTGACCTTTTGCATTTTATTTGCAAAAGGTCAATTTTTAGATCGTGTATTCGAGGTATTGAATGTTTTTTAGGTATAGAACTCACGGTCTTATAAAAGTACGATTTGTTTACTCACCATATCCATCCCACCCAAAAACAAACTTTCAAGGTGATACATCTCACATTTATTTCACTCTCTAGCTATAACGTGTAAAATAGCAGCATATTTGTGTTAGATGAATGCTGCGGCGTTCTGCCAAGCGGCATCCATGTAATATTTTCTCAAATAGCTAAAACGGTAAAAATACTTGTCAATTAATAACTTAAGAAATATCGCCATCATCGCTCACGTCGACCACGGCAAAACCACACTGGTTGATAAACTCCTGCAACAGTCCGGAACTTTTGGTGAGCGTGCTGCTACTGCTGAGCGCGTGATGGATTCCAACGATCTGGAAAAAGAGCGTGGTATCACCATTCTTGCGAAAAACACTGCCATTAAGTGGAATGATTATCGCATCAATATCGTAGATACCCCAGGTCACGCCGACTTTGGTGGTGAGGTCGAACGTGTAATGTCAATGGTAGACAGTGTTTTGCTGCTGGTTGATGCGATGGATGGCCCAATGCCACAGACTCGCTTCGTAACTCAGAAAGCCTTTGCCCACGGTCTGAAGCCTATCGTTGTTATCAACAAAGTTGACCGTCCGGGCGCGCGCCCTGACTGGGTTGTGGATCAGGTATTCGACCTGTTCGTAAACCTGGGCGCAACAGATGAGCAGCTCGATTTCCCAATCATTTATGCTTCTGCATTGATGGGTATTGCGGGTAACGAACATACTGAGATGGCTGAAGATATGACTCCGTTGTATCAGGCTATCGTTGAGCATGTTGAGCCACCGAAGGTTGACCTTGATGGCCCATTCCAGATGCAAATTTCACAGCTGGACTACAATAACTATGTTGGGGTTATCGGGATTGGCCGTATCAAGCGCGGTACGGTAAAACCAAACCAGAACATCACTCTGATTGATAGCGAAGGCAAGTCTCGCAATGGCAAAGTCGGTAAAGTCTTCAGCCATCTGGGACTGGATCGTATCGAGTCTGATAAGGCGGAAGCGGGCGATATCATCGCAATCACCGGTCTGGGCGATCTGAACATCTCCGATACTCTATGTGACGTCAGTGCAGTTGAAGCGCTGCCGGCGCTGGCGGTTGATGAGCCTACCGTAAGCATGTACTTCTGTGTAAATACTTCTCCATTCTGTGGCCGTGAAGGTAAATATGTTACTTCTCGCCAGATCCTCGACCGTCTGAGAAAAGAACTGGTTCATAACGTTGCACTGCGTGTTGAAGAAACTGAAGATCCAGATGCATTCCGCGTATCTGGTCGTGGTGAACTGCACCTGTCTGTTCTGATTGAGAATATGCGTCGTGAAGGCTTCGAGCTGGCGGTTTCCCGTCCAAAAGTTATTTTCCGTGAAATCGATGGCCGTAAACAGGAGCCATTCGAGCAGGTAACTCTGGATATCGAAGAGCAGCATCAGGGTGATGTGATGCAGGCACTGGGTGAGCGTAAAGGTGAAATGCGTGACATGCTGCCAGATGGCAAAGGCCGTGTTCGTCTTGATTACATTATTCCAAGCCGTGGTCTGATTGGTTTCCGTACTGAGTTTATGACTATGACTTCCGGTACTGGCCTGCTGTATGCAACATTCAGCCACTATGATGACATCCGTCCGGGTGAGATTGGCCGTCGTCAGAATGGTGTACTGATTTCCAACGGACAAGGCAAAGCAGTTGCTTATGCGCTGTACAGTTTGCAGGAGCGTGGTAAATTGTTCCTCGGTCACGGTACTGAAGTATATGAAGGCCAGATCATCGGTATTCACTCACGCTCTAATGACCTGACCGTTAACTGTCTGACCGGTAAAAAACTGACTAACGTACGTGCGTCAGGTACGGATGAAGCGACAACATTGTCTCCGCACATCAAGAAAACCTTGGAGCAGGCTCTGGAGTTTATTGATGATGACGAATTGGTAGAAGTAACTCCACAGTCAATTCGTCTGCGTAAACGCCATCTGACCGAAAATGATCGTCGTCGCGCAAACCGTAGCAAGGAAGTTTAATTTCTGAGTTATGCATTGCGTGTGACAGATTGAATATGAATAGCTTAGGGCACTTCGGTGTCCTGAGTTTAATGAGATGGCCGCCCTCATCACCCTAGCGACGGTATATTAACAGAGTGATTATCTCTGATAGAGGTTACCATTATGAACACCATCGCACTTATTGGCATCGATCTCGGCAAACATTCTTTCCATGTATCCATGTACATTGCCAGAATCAGTCGGGGAAAGCCCTTCTATGTAGAAAATTCATCCGAACCAAATTGATGGAATTCTTAGCCAACTGCTCTCCGGCAACTCTTGGTGCTCTGTGCCCGCTCGTTTATGCTACATCTGGAACATCGCTCAGGAAAACTGGCTGACTGGGTTATAGGGCAACTTGAACGAAAGCATTCCAATTACAACGCAACATCTTCGTTGTGAATTCAGGGGAATTTTCAGGATTACATTAAGATCAGAGTATAAAATTTTGGATAAGTAACCTCAATAATCTTAGGAATAACCCTAGGGCAAACGGGTCTAATTTATACAGATGAAAATCCCACTGTCAGGATTTTCATCATATAGCCATTATCCCAGCCAGCCTTCTGGCGCTTAGTC
>NZ_FOVO01000037.1 GCF_900115195.1 Xenorhabdus japonica | reverse complement strand
GATTGCAGCAGTCAGGGTAGTTTTACCGTGGTCAACGTGGCCGATAGTACCAACGTTAACGTGCGGTTTTGAACGTTCAAACTTTTCTTTAGACATTAGGTTGTCCCTCTAAAACACGGAATCGGTGGTTTCACCACATCAACCAAGCAATTGCTTGTGAGATATTTACAGGAAGAAAATCAGGAGGCAAGAACAGGGGAAGTGGTGCTGATAGGCAGATTCGAACTGCCGACCTCACCCTTACCAAGGGTGTGCTCTACCAACTGAGCTATATCAGCACATCTTGGAGCGGGCAGCGGGAATCGAACCCGCATCATCAGCTTGGAAGGCTGAGGTAATAGCCATTATACGATGCCCGCGTGAACTCGGCTACCTGACTTTAATCAGCTGTATATTGCATCTCAAGTGTCTTCTGGAGTATAACTCGAGCAGAACACTCAAGATTAAAACTGGTTAATGGTGGTGGGGGAAGGATTCGAACCTTCGAAGTCTGTGACGGCAGATTTACAGTCTGCTCCCTTTGGCCGCTCGGGAACCCCACCTTTCCAAATTTTTAATGGTGCCGGCACCAAGAGTCGAACTCGGGACCTACTGATTACAAGTCAGTTGCTCTACCAACTGAGCTATGCCGGCATCAAGTGCTGCGCATTCTAGGTAGAGTTGACCCATGATGCAACAAAAAAATTGCTTTTTTTGTTCTTTCGCTCATAAAACAGTCATTTTTAATGGTGTTGATGTTTTTTTCAATACTTTCAGCTTAAATATCCAACAAAAACTTCTATGCAGAAAGAATCAACATAGACATTTACCAATGATTTTTTGAAAAGTATTTGCATAATCCTAACCCTCTCCTTTTAAAAGGACGATCCAAACAACCACAGATATAGTGCATTTTTAAAATTTTTTGTATTTCCCATCAAAAAAATTACTAAAATCATAAAAAAGTCTACGCCTACGATAACGCAACCGATATGATGAGATTTATTTTTTGTCGGATACGGGTGTTCTCAACAACCTGTCCAACCTGCATAAACAGGCAGATGTTGGCTTATGAATAAGAAAGAATCTTTTTTGACGACTCCATATTTACAATTTGATCGTGAACATTGGGCAACATTGCGTGATTCTGTGCCTTTAACACTAACAGAAGAAGAAGTTGCTGCTTTAAAAGGGATTAATGAAGAAATCTCCATAGATGAAGTGATTGAAATCTATCTTCCATTGTCACGCCTACTCAATTTTTATATTAGCTCCAATTTACGGCGGCAAGCTGTTCTTGAGCAGTTTCTGGGAACAGATGAACAAAAAATACCTTATGTTATAGGTATCGCAGGCAGTGTTGCTGTCGGGAAAAGTACAACCGCACGCTTATTACAGGCATTATTAAGCCGTTGGCCAGAACATCGCCGTGTTAAGTTAGTAACAACAGACGGTTTTTTGCACTCTAACAATGTATTAAATGAACGTGGTTTAATGAAAAAAAAGGGATTCCCTGAGTCCTATGATATGCGCAGCTTAGTTAAATTCGTCGCCGACATAAAATCAGGCGCAGAAGAAGTCACTGCGCCAATATATTCTCACCTAAGCTATGACATTGTTCCTAATGAACAAATTATTATCGAAAAACCGGATATCCTTATCCTTGAAGGTTTAAACGTATTACAAAGTGGCATGGATTATCCACATGAGCCACATCATGTATTTGTTTCTGATTTTGTTGATTTTTCTATTTATGTTGATGCATCAGAAAAATTACTCGAGCAATGGTACGTCGGTCGTTTTCTTAAGTTTCGGCAAGGTGCTTTTTCCGATCCTGATTCTTACTTCCACAACTACTCTAAGCTAACGACAGAAGAAGCAATAAAAATAGCATCGAATATTTGGCGGGAAATTAACGGATTAAACTTGCAGCAAAACATTTTACCAACGAGAGAACGAGCTAGCTTGATTATGACAAAAGGAATCAATCACACGATTGAAAGCGTCAGATTAAGAAAATAAAGCAAAAGCCGGAAATATTTCCGGCTCAGACCGCGGACAAACCTCGTTGAAAATAACGGGGTTGTTTCTTTCTTTATAATGTTTCCTTCCTTATAAATAGTATTCAATCCAAATTTGTGGCAGTTTTTCACTTAAACAATTTCAAATTCAAACCATATTTCTTCAACATGAATTTCTTTCTTGATCATTTTGAATATTCCTCATTGGGAATAAGCCATTTATTGATTGACTAAAAATCCCGCTTAACCCATTCTATTTGGACATCTAAACGTATAGACACTTAAACATCTAAGGTTAAGCGGATAAAAATTCCGTTTGTTCATGAGGGCACAGGGTATGAGTTTTTTTCACGCTAATCAGCGAGAAGCGCTGAATCAGAATTTAGCTGAACTTGAAGGGCAATTTCGTGTTTCCTTTGAATTCTTTCCACCCAGCACAGCTGAGATGGAACAAACCCTGTGGAAATCCATTGATCGTTTAAGCAAGCTGAAACCTAAATTTGTTTCCGTCACCTATGGTGCTAACTCTGGCGAGCGTAATCGCACCCATAGCATCATCAAAGGCATTAAAGAAAAAACTGGCCTTGATGCAGCCCCACACCTGACTTGCATTGATGCCAGCCGTGAAGAACTGCGCAACATTGCCCATGATTATTGGCAAAATGGTATTCGTCATATCGTGGCATTGCGTGGCGATTTACCGACTAATTGTTGTAGTAAGCCAGAAATGTATGGTGCTGATTTAGTTGAGCTATTAAAAGAAGAGGCGGATTTTGATATTTCCGTTGCTGCTTACCCAGAAGTCCATCCAGAAGCGAAAAGCGCTCAAGCAGATCTGATTAACCTGAAACACAAAATTGATGCCGGAGCCAATCGCGCCATTACCCAATTCTTTTTTGATGTGGAAAGTTATCTGCGTTTTCGTGATCGCTGTGTCTCAACAGGGATTGATGTGGAAATCGTGCCAGGAATTTTACCTGTCTCAAACTTCCGTCAGCTACAACGATTTGCCACAATAACTAACGTTCGTATTCCAAGTTGGATGACCAGAATGTTTGAAGGGCTGGATGATGATCCGGAAAGCCGAAGCTTAGTCGGTGCCTCTATTGCAATGGACATGGTAAAAATCCTCAGTCGCGAAGGTGTGAAAGATTTTCATTTTTATACCCTGAACCGAGCAGAGCTGAGTTATGCCATCTGCCATACTTTGGGAGTGCGCCCTTCCTGATTTATCCATTGCAATTTACTCATTACAATTTTTACAACCTTAGAAGCCGGGCTAGATGATAGTTTGGCGTTAATGTAGATAACGATTTCTTTAAGCAGATTAAAATGCAAAAAAGCCGAACAGTTTCCCATTCGGCTTTGATGATTTAGCAACATTTAAAAAACTAAAAACTATCCTGTATTGCGCATTCCTGCCGCAACACCGGCAATCGTCACCATCAACGCCTGTTCAAGATGTGGATCGGGATTGTCCTGCTGACGGGAGCGCTGTAATAATTCAGCCTGTAGCACGTTCAATGGATCGGTATACACGTTACGCAATGCGATAGATTCGGCGATCCACGGCAAATCTGCCATCAATTGCTCATCCTGTGCAATGGTCAGTACTGTTTTGATATCCTCCGCAAGCTGGTTACGCAATTGCACTCCGAGTGACCATAGTTTCAGTTCCACCAAACGCTGATCGTAGTATTCCGCCAACCATAAATCTGCTTTGGCAAACACCATCTCCAACATGGCAATGCGCGTATTGAAGAATGGCCAGTCACGACACATATCCGTTAAAACTGACAAGTTGCCTGCATCGATCACCCGTTGTAGCGCCGCGCCAGCGCCCAGCCATGCCGGAAGCATCAGCCGGTTTTGCGTCCATGCGAATATCCATGGGATCGCTCGCAAACTTTCGACACCCCCCGTCGGGCGGCGCTTAGCTGGTCGCGACCCCAAAGGCAGTCTTGCCAATTCTTGCTCAGGAGTTGCAGCCCGAAAATAAGGCACAAATTCCGGTTGCTCACGCACATAATCACGATACATATCACAAGAAACATCCGAGAGCGTATCCATAATCTGATGCCATTCTGGTTTTAGTTCCGGTGGGGGCAATAAGTTTGCTTCCAGAATCGCACTGGCATACAAGGCCAAACTACTGATCGTCACCTGCGGCAAGCCAAACTTAAAGCGGATCATTTCTCCTTGTTCCGTTACGCGCAACCCTCCTTTCAGGCTACCCGGTGGTTGGGAGAGCAAAGCCGAATGTGCAGGCGCACCACCACGACCAATCGAGCCACCACGTCCGTGGAACAGAGTCAGTGTCACGCCTTCTTGTTCACATACTTTGATTAACGCATCCTGCGCCCGATATTGCGCCCACGATGCCGCCATCACTCCCGCATCTTTGGCTGAATCAGAGTAACCAATCATCACCATCTGTTTGTCCTTAATCAGATCGCGATACCACTCAATTCCCAACAGTTGCCGAACCACACTCTCGGCATTGTTAAGGTCATCAAGGGTTTCGAACAACGGAGCGACCTGCAATGACAGTGGGCATCCCGCTTCCTTCAGTAACAATTTCACTGCCAAAACATCAGAAGGAACTTTTGCCATGGAAATAACATAAGCCGCAATCGCATCTTGTGGTGATTCAGCAATAACTTTACAGGTATCGAAAACCTCTTGCGTTTCTGCGCTTGGCTGCCAATCACGTGGGATCAGAGGACGTTTTGACTTCAATTCATGTAGCAGGAATGCTTGTTTTTCGCTTTCAGGCCAGCTCGCATAATCTCCCATTTCCAGATATTGCGTCAGTTCAGCAATCGCATCGGTATGTCGGGTGCTTTCCTGACGGATATCAATACGCACCAAAGACAAACCAAAGCAACGGATGCGACGCAAGGTATCCAGCAATTGACCATTTGCGATAATTTCCATGCCACACTCTTTCAGAGATTGATAGCAAGCATACAACGGTTGCCATAACTGTTCGTTATGCAGCAGTAAATCCGCTGGTGGCAAGGCTTGTTCACCTTTAAGACGTTTTTCCAGATAAGCCAGAGTGTGACCTAATTGCGTCCGCAGTTGCTTGGCAATCTCACGATAAGGTTCTAAAACCTGCTCTCCCCCCGCCATTTGGCGAAGTTCAGGCGTACACTCCGACATAGAGAGTTCAGAAACTAAAATCTGAATATCTTTCAGGAACAGATCTGCGGCTTTCCAACGACTAAGCAGCAAGACATGGCGGGTAATTTCGGCTGTAACGTTAGGATTACCATCACGATCTCCCCCCATCCAAGAGGTAAAGCGTACTGGTACAGCTTCCGCCGGCAGACTATAACCAATGGATTCTTCCAGTTGTTCATTGAATTCACGCAGGAATGCCGGCACACCCTCCCACAAACTATTCTCGACAACGGCAAAACCCCATTTTGCTTCATCAATTGGGGTTGGGCGAATTTTACGTATCTCATCAGTATGCCATGATTGGACAACCAACTGACGCAATCGGCGCATGATGTTATTGCGCTCATAATCTGCCAAATCGTCGTGATCAAGCTGTGCCAGACAACCATTAACTTCGACCAGTTTATGGATCAGGGTGCGGCGGGTAATTTCTGTCGGATGGGCGGTCAAAACTAATTCAATCGCCAGCTCATTGACTGCATTGACTAACTCATCATTGCTGAATTGTTTCTCTTTGAGTCGATTAAATAACGCTGCCAACGCTACTGGATTGCTTGCCGCTTCACCGTGTGGCGAAATGCTATGATATTGTTCAGCAACGTTAGTCAGATTTAAAAACTGGTTAAAAGCACGGGCGACAGGCAGTAATTCATCATTGGATAAATTTTCCAGTGTCGATAAAAGCTGCTGACGGTGAGTTTCGTTGCCTGCGCGGGATGATTTAGATAACTTTCTGATTGTCTCAACTTTATCAAGAATATCTTCTCCCAAAGCCTCTTTAATTGTATCGCCCAGCAACTTACCGAGCATACTGACATTACTTCGCATTGCGGAATATTGTTGATTCATATGGTTTCTGACCTTGTGTTGCTGTGTGTCATTCATTTCACCAGGGGACTGGTTCAATTGGCATTTACCCTATTTCTGTCTAGATATTTCATGTTTTGCTGTCGAGAATGTTCTTTTATTTATCTCTGACATTCTATTCATATCAGAAAACAAACAAATTGGGCGAATTTTATGAAATTCAATCTGGATTTCTTTTTTATAAGATGATCCGATTGCTTGCCTTGCTTGTACTCAATAAATTTCGTTTTTTTCAATAAAAGAAACGACGAAGGTACTTTTGATTGACTGAATGATGATATGAATTGGTAGTGCTAATTGAGTAAATAACGCTCTTTCTGTTATTGGCAGGGATAAGCCCTCATATCCCTGCCAAAATTTGTTCGAAAACTCAATCGATAGAAAAAATCTCCGTCTATAGAAATAACGGGCTATAGAAATAATGAGCTATAAAAGTTGCGACAAACGATTTAAATCTGATTGGATTGCCCCCGCCGTGACATCTCGTCCGGCTCCCGGCCCACGGATCACCAACGGATTGTCGCGATACCAGCGGCTCTCTATCGCAAAAACGTTATCTGCCGGCAGCAATGAGGCCAACGGATGATCACTACGCACCGCTTCCACACCAACTTTTGCCTTACCACTGGCATCAAAACGCGCAACATACCGCAGTACCATGCCCATTTCCTGGGCAGCTTCCAACCGTTGCAGCATCTGCGCATTAATGGCAGCACTGTTTTCAAAAAATTCTTCAGTGGAGCCGAACCGCGCTTCTTCCTGTACCAAAGACTCAACACGCACATGATTAGGCTCTATCTCATAACCGGCTTCTCGAGCCAGAATAACCAGCTTGCGCATCACATCCTGACCAGAAAGATCAATGCGTGGATCAGGTTCGGTCAACCCCTGCTGCCATGCTTGCTCTACTAGCTCACTGAAAGGCACGGAGCCATCGAACTGCAAAAATAGCCAAGATAATGTTCCAGAAAAAACCCCACTAATGGACAAGATAGTATCACCGCTTTCACGCAGATCTCTGACGGAATAATTAATCGGCAACCCCGCACCAACTGTGGCGTTGTATAACCAATGGCGGCCTGTTTTTGCAAAGGCATCTCGGATCGTGCGATATGTGTTGCTGTCGGAAGAGCCGGCAACTTTGTTGGCGCTGATAACATGGAAGCCATAACTGGCAAAATAGATGTACTCTGCGGCCAATTCTCCACTTGCTGTAACATCCAGTACGACCAGATCATCATAAGGATGAGCCCTCATCCATAAAAACAGAGCATCTTCTTCATGTTCAGTCGCTTCATCATTAAAGAATGCCAACGCCCGACTGGCATCAATACCCTGATAATTCAACAAACTCCGGCGGCTATCGACGATCCCCGCCAGAATAAATTCAAAATCGCTGCGAGCAGAAATATTCTTCTGTTCGCGAGCAAACAGCTCTAGCCAACGGGAACCAATATTTCCTTTGCCAAACAGCACCAAACCGATACGTTTTTCTGCCCGGAACAGGCTTTGGTGTAACCCCTGAATCAAATGCGACGTCTGATTCAAACGCAATACAGCAACAAGACTGATGCCATCTTCCGCATGCCAAATAAATTCAACAGGCTGATCTTTTAATTGTTGATAAAAACGATGACTATGTAGCGGGTTCTTGCATACGCCCGCACCAACCAAAGCCACCAGCGCCAAACCTTCACGCAAAGAAAGTTTGCCGGGTAAGGAAGCATCCTGCAAAACATCAAGGGCACTATTCACAACCTCAGAGGTATAGCAAAGCTGAATCAGGTTGCAATCTGCATGCAGCCCTGTTGCCAATGGCCGAACTTGAGTGCGCTTCAACAGAGAATCAATGTCTTTGTTGATTTGCTTGAAATCATGGGCGGAAGAAACATGCAATTCAATCAGGCAAACATCCTCATGGCTGGTAACGATTTTTGCCCCTGTCCCCGTAGCCAGCACCCGTTCAATACGGGTGGAGCCTTGTTCAGGCTGGTAACTGCAACGCAATTGCAGATCAATATCGCTGATGGAAACAGGCTGCAATGTGCGGGTATGAAGAACAGGTGCTGCCAAACGTGCCAATTCACTGGCTTCATCCAAACGCAGCAACGGCAGCAGGCAGGCATCTTTGACTTTACGCGGATCAGCACTGTAAACTCCGGCCACATCACTCCAAATCGTGACTTTTTTGGCTCCCGCCAAAGCCCCAACTTGGGTGGCAGAATAGTCGCTGCCATTGCGCCCCAACAATACCGTTTCACCATTCTGGTTACTGGAAATGAAACCGGTAACCACTAAACGCTTGTTGGAATTTTGGAGCAATAATTGGTCAAGCAGAGGCTGGGATAAACTGACATCAACTTGCGGCTGGGCAACACGCTCTGCTCTTAGGAATTTGCGCGCATCCAGCCATGCGCTGGAGATCCCCTGATGTTCAAGCACCGCAGCCATCAAACGGGCAGACCAAATTTCCCCATGACCAACCACTTCTGCGTATGTAATGTCTGTGATGGGTTTGTCCAACAATGCACTCAACCTTTCCAGATCAGCGATAAACATCGCACTCAGTTCTTCTGCAACGGCTTCGGGCAACAAACCACGGATCAACTCTTGCTGGTAGCGCCGCAGGGATTGCTGTATTTGATGCGCGGATATCCGGTCACTCTGACTCAATTTAAGCCAATCGATCAGCTGGTTGGTTGTACTCCCTGCCGCCGATACCACCATCAGATCGCCCGACTGGCTGTAGTTCGCCATAATTTCAGCAACCCGCTGATAACACTTCACATCGGCCAAACTGCTGCCGCCAAATTTATGTAACTGGCGGCCCGATTCCGCCCCCGCTGTTGCCAGTGTACTCATGATTAATGATTACCTCGTTGCTGCTGCCTGAAAAGCATTGTCCAGATCAGCAATTAAATCCTGACTATCTTCAATTCCTACAGAGACACGAAGAAGCGAATCCGTAATCCCTGCCTGAGCCCTTGCTTCTACTGACATTCCCGCGTGTGTCATTGTTGCGGTATGAGAAATCAACGATTCCACACCACCGAGAGATTCAGCCAAAGTAAATAATTTTAACGCAGATAAAAAACGACGTATGGCTTGTTCATCACCATCCAGTTCAAAACTTAGCATTGCCCCAAAACCTTGCTGTTGCTTAATGGCAATTTCATGCCCGGGATGGCTCTTCAATGCAGGGTAAAAGAGCTTTTTTACTTTGGGCTGCTGTTGTAGGTAATCCACTATGGCAACAGTATTATTTTGTTGGAGCAGCACACGGGCAGATAATGTACGAATACCACGCAGTAGCAGATAGCTGTCAAAAGCCGCTGCCGTCACTCCAATATTGTTCGCCCACCAAGCCAAATCTTCCACAATAACTGATTCCTTAGCGATAATTGCTCCCGCAATCAGATCAGAGTGCCCATTCAAATATTTTGTGCAGGAATGAACCACTAAATCAGCCCCTAAATTCAATGGCTTTTGCAGTACAGGACTCAAGAAAGTGTTATCGACGATAGCCAATGCTCCAACTTCATGAGCCAATCCACAAATGTATTGAATATCAACGATCCGCAACAAAGGATTGCTCGGTGTTTCAATCAACACCAGTTTAGGCTTTTTAGCTAATGCCTGTTTCAATGCCTGCTCATCTGACTGATCAACAAAAATCACATTATATGCACCACGTTTGCTCAGACTGTCAAAAAGACGGTAACTACCGCCATAACAATCATGGGGAGCCACCAATAAATCCCCTGGCTTCAGAAATACGGTACAAAGCAGATGAATAGCAGACATGCCACTGCTGGTCATGACTGCACCAGCCCCTCCTTCCAGTTCTGCCAAAACCTGTTGGACAATATCACGGCTAGGATTGCCTCGACGGGAGTAATCATGAGCCCTGGGTTCATTGAATCCTGTAAAATTGTAGGTACTGGAAAGATAGATAGGCGGAACAACACAACCATATTGTTCATCAATATTTGAGCCACTGTGAACCGCAACTGTCGCTTGCTTACATCCCATAACCTTTCCCCATCATCGTTATTATTGGCGTCACGCAAGGATAACGACTGGAAAGATAGACGTCAATACATCTAGACATCCAAAATGTTTTAAGCTTTAATATCACAATTCAATGAGTGTCATTACATTTATATGTCTTCTGGTTATATTTTATAAATTAGTGCGGATGGAGCGATATAGTCGATAAGTGAATTATGCTAGACTACTGCATTACCAATATGAAAACAGATTAGAAATCCCCTCCAACTTCTGATCTCAATTACTTGATTCAAAAACTATTTAAGGTATCTCATGGCTGAGTGGAATGGTGAGTATGTCAGCCCTTATGCTGAACATGGCAAAAAAAGTGAACAGGTCAAAAAAATTACAGTTTCAATTCCGCTGAAGGTATTGAAAATCCTGACTGATGAACGTACCCGCCGTCAGGTGAATAATCTGCGTCATGCAACAAACAGCGAATTGCTGTGTGAAGCTTTTCTCCATGCGTTCACTGGACAGCCTCTGCCTAATGATGACGATTTGCGCAAAGAGCGCCATGATGAAATCCCAGAAGCAGCGAAAATCATGATGCGTGAGCTCGGTATTGACCCTGAGACATGGGAATATTGATAACAAAACAAAAACGCCCGATGCAAAACATCGGGCGTTTTTGTTTACTATCTTTGTTTCAACTATCCGGCCTGTATTGATTACAGGCCGGAAAAAGTCATTACTTCTTAGCACCTGGTACGCTGAAACGTTTGTTAAAGCGATCAACACGACCACCAGTTGCAACATCACGCTGCTTACCGGTGTAGAATGGGTGACATGCACCACAAACGTCCAGGTTCAGGTTGTGACCTACAGTAGAGTTGATTTTGATTACATTACCGCAAGAACAAGATGCAGTAATTTCTTCGTATTTAGGATGGATACCTTCTTTCATGGGAAACCTCTGTTCAGGCCGTGTCGCTATCCAGCCTCGTAACCGCCAGACACCACACGTCGTGTTGATAATCGTGTTGATAAAAATAAGTTTCGGTAATTTCTATACCAAAGGCGGCGGATCATACAGAATATCTGTTTATTGCGCAATGAAATCCGCTGATTTGCTATGATACCCTTATCGCTATATTCTTTTGTACCTTTTCCATCTGGTCATTAATTATCCGGAAATCGCCTTATGACAGTTGTCCAGGTTGCATTGCCTGTCCCCCTCGCACGCTCGTTTGATTATCTATTGCCTACAGGATTACCTTTACCAGCTATCGGTGTTCGAGTGCTTGTGCCTTTTGGTAAACGGAATGCGATAGGTATCGTCACTGGTATCGCAGACAGCAGTGAATTCCCTCCTGAGCAACTTAAGTCTATTTCTAGCATTCTTGATACCCATTCCCTTTTTCCCTATGATCTCTGGCAATTGCTCCAGTGGGCAGCCAGCTATTATCACTATCCGCCGGGAGAAGTTTTGTTCCATGCCCTGCCGATCTTGTTGCGACAAGGAAAACCGGCAGAATTTTCTCCGCTCTGGCAATGGCAAGTTACCGAAGCCGGTCATGAACTTCCTCTTGCACAACTCAAGCGCTCCACCAAACAGCAGAAGGCTTTGGCTGCTTTGCGCCAGCATCCTATTTACCGCCACCAAGTTTCTGAACTGGAATTAAGTGAAAGTGCACTGCAATCACTGAAAAAGAAATCACTGATTGCTCTGCATCCCATCCAGCCGGAAGCTGAAAACTGGCATGCGCATTTTAAAACCATCGGTGAAAGGTTAAAACTCAATACAGAGCAAGCAACTGCGGTAGGAACTATCCGTGCAGAAGATCAAATCTTTTCTCCGTGGCTACTGGCAGGTATCACGGGATCAGGTAAAACTGAAGTCTATCTCAGTGTACTGGAGAATATTCTTGCGCAAGGCAAACAAGCACTAATTTTAGTACCAGAAATTGGCTTGACACCACAGACTATCCGTCGTTTCCGGGAACGTTTCAACGCGCCGATTGATGTTCTGCACTCAGCCTTGAATGACAGCGAACGGCTGACGGTTTGGCTGAGGGCGAAAAAAGGGGAAAATGCCATTGTCATCGGCACGCGATCTGCCTTGTTTACACCTTTTGCTCATCTGGGCGTTATCATTATTGATGAAGAACATGACAGTTCTTACAAACAGCAAGAGGGCTGGCGTTATCATGCCCGCGATCTAGCGGTGTTCCGTGCTAAAAAAGAGGGAACTCCGATCATTATGGGCACCGCTACTCCCGCACTGGAGACGCTATATAATGTACAACAGGGAAAATATCGCCAACTCACCTTAACCCAACGAGCAGGCAATGCCCAACCGGCAACTCAGCACTTATTGGACCTTAAAGGATTGCCATTAATTGTTGGATTATCACAACCGCTCATTAATCGCATCAGTGAACACCTCAAAGCTGACAATCAAATTATCCTGTTTCTGAACCGTCGTGGTTATTCCCCTGCCCTGCTCTGTCACGAATGTGGCTGGATAGCTGAATGCCAACGCTGTGATCACTATTACACCCTGCATCAAAATCATCGCCACCTGCGTTGCCATCACTGCGACAGCCAGCGCCCAATCCCACGCCAATGCCCGCAATGCGGCTCCACTAACTTAATTCCCGTTGGCTTGGGTACTGAGCAGCTTGAGAATGGCATTACAAAACTGTTCCCCAATATTCCGGTCACCCGCATCGACCGTGATACCACCAGCCGCAAAGGAGCACTGGAACAACAACTGGCTGAAGTACATCAAGGTGGAGCGCGTATTTTGATTGGCACTCAAATGTTGGCGAAAGGCCACCATTTCCCCGATGTTACACTGGTTGCTTTACTGGATGTCGATGGCGCCCTGTTTTCTGCTGACTTTCGGGCAGCAGAGCGTTTTGCCCAGCTATATACCCAAGTCTCCGGGCGTGCAGGACGAGCAGGAAAACGAGGAGAAGTTGTCCTCCAGACTCACCATCCTGAGCACCCACTTTTGCAAGTATTGTTAGAAAAAGGCTACGATGCCTTTGCCCGGCAAGCGATGGAAGAGCGTCAGCAGGTTCACCTGCCGCCTTTTGCCAGCCATATCCTGCTACGCTCAGAAGATCACGACAATCAGCAAGCTCCCGCATTTTTACAACAAATGCGCCAACTGTTTGAACATCATCCACAGCACGATGATCATTTATGGATCATGGGACCTGTCCCCGCGTTACAGGCCAAACGAGGTGGTCGTTATCGCTGGCAATTGATGATTCAACATCCTTCTCGTATTTTTTTACAAAAAATGATGGCTGAGATCTATCCCCAAATCGCAGCACTCCCGCAAGCACGTAAAGTAAAATGGAACATTGATGTTGATCCCACCGAAGGTTAATGACAGAAATAGAAAATTGCGCGTCATCGCAAAGCACCAAAGTTAGGCCGAACATTTTTAGAAAAATAGAGACAATTATTTCTTTAGTTTGCGAAGTATCTCTAAGAAATGATTCATATCACATTTTTTGTGTAAACAAAGTAACGGATTGATCTGTTAATCGGTTTAAAATGAATCTATTAATATGATTGTAGAAAGCAATCTGCCAGCGTTCCTCTCGAAGGAATGACTGGCGTTTTTTTAGCAGCCAGAGAGCAATCGTTTCGCTGCCTGTAGAAAGTGAGGAGTGAACTATGGAAAAAAAGAATTGCGCATTGGCAACCATGAAAGATGTTGCCAAAGTGGCTGGTGTTTCTACCGCAACTGTATCAAGAACACTAATGAGTCCTGACAAGGTTTCTGTACGCACGCGACAGAAAGTTGAGAATGCGGTATTGGAAGTTGGTTACTATCCCCACAATCTGGCCAAAAACTTACGACGCAATGAGTCCAGAACAATCTTGGTTATTGTTCCTAATATCAGTGATCCTTTCTTCACTGAAGTCATTCGGGGCATTGAAGAAACGGCGGCAGATCATGGTTACTTAGTTCTGATTGGCGATTGTAAGCATCAGCAGCAACAAGAACATGCGTTTATCAATCTTCTGATCCCTAAACGCATTGATGGTATGGTGCTACTGGGTTCCAACATTCCTTTCGATGTTTCCAAAGAAGAACAGAAAAATCTGCCACCAATGGTTATGGCCAATGAATTCGCGCCGGAGCTGGAACTGCCTACTGTCCATATTGACAACCTGACAGCCGCCTTTAATGCCACCCATCATTTGCAAAAACTGGGACATAAACGCATCGCCTGTATTACAGGGCCAGAAACCATGCCACTGTGCCACTATCGCTTGCAAGGCTACATTCAGGCACTGCGGCGCACAGGGGTAGAAATTCGCGAAGAATATATTGCCCGTGGTGATTTTACTCATGAATGCGGTTCCGCATTAGCGGAAAACCTGCTTACCCTGCCAGAGCCTCCAAGCGCTATTTTCTGCCACAGTGACGTCATGGCCATGGGGGCAATGTGGCAAGCTAAAAAAATGGGATTAAAATTACCAGAAGATCTTTCTGTCGTCGGTTTCGATAATTTAAACTTGGCCCAATACTGCGAACCAGCCTTAACCACAGTGAAACAGCCTCGTTATGAAATTGGGCATAATTCCATTCTATTGTTGCTGGAACAACTTCAAGGCCGTTTAGTTTCCAAAGATTCAAGATTATTGGAGGCGGAATTGCTCATTCGAGCGAGTACTTGTTCGCCTAAAAGCTAGGCAAATAACGTCAGCTTAAGTAACATTAGTTATCTACTACTTAATTTTTTTAAATAACTCAGCGAATTAAACAGTGGCACAACGAGATTATGTAAGTCGCGGGCGTAGCAATCCCCGTCGAAAAAGTACTGGTAAGAAAAAAAATCAGGCTCAAGGATTACCCAAAACTACATTAGCCGTTGCCGTGGCCCTAATGGTCATATTTGCTGGTGGGCTTTATTTCATCGTACACAATAAGAAAGAAGAAAATGTACAAAATGTCCCAGAGCCTCACCATCAACCCAAGGGGCATGGCCTGCCACCAAAACCAGAAGAACGCTGGAGTTACATCAAAGAATTGGAAAATCGTCCTGCTAATGAACCATCAATACAGGAACCCAATGCAACATTGAATAAACCGCTAAACCATGCCCCTCAATTAACGCCAGAGCAAAAGCAATTACTCGAACAAATGCAGGCGGACATGCGCCAGCCACCGATTTCATTGAAAGAGGTGCCTTATAACAGTGAACCCGTTCCACGTTCACGCGTCTTAATCAACCCTCCTGCACAATATGAATATGTGCAGCAGCAACATGCCCAACAACAAGCCGGACGACTCTTGCCAGAACAACACTCGTCAGAACAACAGCCAGCAGCTCCTTCCCAAAACACCGATGAAACTGGCAAATCAAAGTCTGAAACAAATAGCTCAAGATTAATGCTACAATGTGGCTCTTTCCGAACGATGGAACAGGCAGAATCCGTCCGTGCCAACCTTGCATTCGCAGGCATTGAAAGCCAGATTACCACGAACGACAATTGGAACCGTGTTGTACTTGGCCCTTATAAAAATAAGTCCAGCGCTAAAAAAATGCGCGAACGCGTTGCAGGAGCTGGTGTACCCGGCTGTATTCTCCGCCCTACCGGGGGTTGAAAAAACGGAAAACTCCCCCATCTTAATCTCTAATAACATACACATGGTGCTTTTATCAGCAGTGCGTAATCAATTGTGGGATAAACAATTAATGCTCCGTGTGTACCATCTTCTATTTTGTAACCAGAGGCTAACTCGTGACTACAATCGTAAGTGTTCGCCGTAATGGCAAAGTCGTCATCGGTGGTGATGGACAAGCAACAATGGGTCATACCGTTATGAAAGGCAATGTCCGCAAAGTACGCCGCCTTTACAATGACAAAGTCATCGCGGGTTTTGCCGGCGGTACTGCTGATGCTTTCACATTATTCGAGCTGTTTGAGCGGAAACTCGAAATGCATCAAGGACATCTGACCAAAGCAGCCGTTGAACTTGCCAAAGACTGGCGAACAGATCGCATGCTGCGTAAGCTGGAAGCCCTGCTTGCAGTCGCAGATGAAAATGCTTCTCTGATTATTACAGGTAACGGTGATGTAATTCAGCCAGAAAATGACCTTATCGCCATTGGTTCCGGTGGATCATACGCACAGGCAGCTGCCCGCGCTATGTTGGAAACAACTGAACTCGGCGCCAGAGAAATCGCGGAACGCGCTCTGACCATCGCTGGCGATATCTGCATCTACACCAACCATAATCACAACTTCGAAGAACTGCCTTCGAAAGCGTAAGGATAGATAGTATGTCTGAAATGACTCCTCGCGAAATTGTCAGCGAGCTTAACAATCACATCATCGGCCAGGACAAAGCAAAGCGTGCTGTTGCAATTGCCCTGCGTAACCGCTGGCGTCGCATGCAGTTAGATGAATCACTGCGCTATGAAGTCACCCCAAAAAATATTTTGATGATAGGCCCAACCGGTGTCGGTAAAACCGAGATTGCCCGTCGTCTGGCAAAACTGGCCAACGCTCCCTTTATCAAAGTTGAAGCAACTAAATTCACCGAAGTCGGTTATGTCGGTAAAGAAGTCGATTCCATTATTCGTGATCTGACTGACGCCGCTGTAAAAATGGTGCGCCTGCAATCCATTGAGAAAAACCGCTATCGGGCAGAAGAATTAGCAGAAGAGCGTATTCTGGATGTCCTGCTGCCACCGGCAAAAAATAACTGGGGGCAGGCAGAAACCCAATCAGAGCCATCTTCAACCCGTCAGACATTCCGCAAGAAATTGCGTGAAGGTCAGCTAGACGAGAAAGAAATTGAAATCGAAGTTTCAGCCGCTCCAGTTGGCGTTGAAATCATGGCACCTCCGGGCATGGAAGAGATGACTAATCAATTGCAGTCTATGTTCCAAAACCTGGCTGGTCAGCGTCAAAAAAATCGTAAGATGAAAATCAAAGACGCATTCAAGCTGCTGGTCGAAGAAGAAGCCGCAAAACTGGTCAATCCAGAAGAATTGAAACAGCAGGCCATTGATGCAGTTGAACAACACGGCATCGTTTTCATTGATGAGATCGATAAAATTTGTAAACGCGGTCAAACTTCCGGCCCAGATGTTTCCCGTGAAGGTGTTCAGCGCGATCTACTGCCACTTGTAGAGGGTTGCACAGTTTCCACTAAACACGGCATGGTCAAAACTGATCACATCCTGTTCATTGCCTCTGGTGCGTTTCAGGTTTCCAGCCCTTCTGACCTGATCCCAGAACTTCAGGGTCGTCTGCCAATCCGCGTTGAATTGCAAGCCCTGACGACTGAAGACTTTGAACGCATTCTGACCGAGCCTAATGCTTCACTGACTGAACAGTACAAGGCCCTGATGGCAACTGAAGGCATGGATATCGAATTCACGACTGACGGTATCCGTAAAATTGCGGAAGCGGCATGGCAAGTGAATGAAACGACTGAAAACATTGGTGCCCGTCGCCTGCACACCGTGCTTGAGCGCATGATGGAAGACATCTCTTTTGACGCCAGCGAGCGCCAAGGACAATTCGTTGAAATCAATGCCGATTACGTCAAAGAACACTTGGACGAACTGGTTGCAGATGAAGATTTGAGTCGGTTTATTTTGTAATCAGTTATATTGGTTTGATTAGCCAATTCCCAATTCGCCGGATCTATTCACGTGAGCAATTTAACGTGAAAAAGACGCGAAATAATAAAAAAAATCGCAAAACCGGGAGGCTTTTAGCCTCCCATTTTTTTATTTTCAATGGTATAAAATTTATTACACCAACCATAATGACAAACAGTGACAATATGAGCTCAATAACGTCTATTAGTCAGACACAAGCATGGCTGGAAAGCTTACGCCCCAAAACGCTCCCACTGGCCGTTGCTGCCGTCGTAACGGGTTCAGCCCTTGCATCATGGATGGGGCATTTCAAATGGCCTGTCGCATTATTGGCTTTATTAACCGCAGCTATGCTGCAAATTCTTTCCAACCTTGCCAACGATTATGGTGATGTCGCCAAAGGCAGCGATACAGAAAAACGCATTGGCCCAATGCGTGGCATGCAAAAAGGCCTGATTACTGCAAAGCAGATGAAAAACGCATTGAAAATCACTGTGCTGCTCTCTTGTTTATCAGGGATTTCCCTCATCACTGTAGCCTGTAACAGTCCAAGTGACATTATCGGTTTCTTGATTCTGGGATTACTGGCGATTGTCGCGGCTATCACTTATACGGTAGGTACCCGTCCTTACGGCTATATAGGGCTGGGGGATATTTCCGTCCTGATTTTCTTCGGCTGGTTGAGTGTTCTTGGTACTTATTATCTGCAAGCCAGTACTTTCTCCATCAGTACCTTTTTACCCGCAACTGCCTGTGGCTTACTCTCCGTGGCAGTCCTGAACATCAATAACCTACGCGATATCGAAAATGACCGCCAAAACGGCAAAAATACTCTGGCTGTCCGGTTGGGAGGAAAAAAGGCCCGCTATTACCATGCAACCCTTCTAATTACCGCCATGCTCTGCCTTGTCATTTTCACGCTCCTATACCTGAATAGTTGGTTTAGTTGGTTGTTCCTGCTCGCTTTTCCCCTGCTATTGAAACATATGGTGCAAGTGCTGCGTGATCCAACACCTGAAGGTATGCGTCCCAAGTTGGTACAAATGGTGAAAACTGCATTATTGACCAACATTCTGTTTTCTATTGGATTAGTACTTAATTAAGCGAGTAGACATCAATTTTGCACATAAGTTTTAAGATTGATGATTTTGCCAACGTTGGCTTTAAAAGGATATACTGTCCGTTCCTTGCATAACCAGACGTAAATCCCATGAAATATGATACTTCCGAACTTTGTGATATCTATCAAGAAGATATAAACGTGGTAGAACCACTTTTCTCCAACTTTGGTGGGCGTACTTCATTTGGTGGTCAGATCATCACCGTGAAATGTTTTGAAGAAAATGGTCTTCTTTATGATTTGCTTGAAGAAAATGGACATGGACGCATTTTACTCGTTGATGGTGGTGGATCGGTACGCAAGGCACTAATTGATGCAGAACTTGCTCAAGTTGCCGTCAATAATGAGTGGGAGGGTATTGTCGTCTATGGCGCTGTGCGTCAGGTCGATTATCTCGCTGAGCTTGATATTGGTATACAAGCAATGGCTGCCATCCCTGCCGGCTCCGATAGTGGAGGAACGGGAGAAAGTGATATCAGAGTGAATTTTGGTGGCGTAACGTTCTTCTCTGGTGACTATCTCTACGCAGACAATACCGGCATCGTTTTATCAGACGTTCCGCTGGAAATTGACGAAGAGCTTGATGAAGACAGTGACGACGATGAAATCTAATCTCAGATAAAAACGGAGGCAGACTTTCATCCATCACTATATTGATATAGCCAATACTGATATACCTAATGTTAACTAGTCCAATTTAATCAAGGTAAAGGGTATATAAAAAAGGGCGTAATTATCGCCCTTTTCCAGCTAAGCCATTGGATACCTTACTGCACATCTTCCATCTTACCTAGCAGGGTGCGTAAGCGCTCTTGCCATGCTAATTGTTCCTGCTTGAGCTGCTCATTTTCACGTACCAGAGAATCACGACTATCTGTCACACTCTGAACATCCTGAGATAAGACTACATTCCTTTCTTTTAATTCTTCAATTTCCATTTGTAGCAAAGTGATGGTATCAATCGCCTGCTGAACTTTAGATTCTAGTTTTTCAAAAACTTCAAATGACATTCTGGGGCCCTCTTGTAAGCAATGTCTTGATTGTATTTAGCCTATTAACGCCTGTCTAGTTTCATCCTTTCAATGTGCGGTATAACGAGAAATATAGTGACCAAACCCAAATGTCTACTAGATCACATTTCCAAGCCAAATAAAACACAAAAAAATGCGAATTCGCTCATTTTGTTGACGCAACACGCAGATTTCAATTTCGCTATTTCTCGTTTACGTGCATTAACGATAAATTCACAGGAACCTTTATCTTAATACATAAGAAGGGACTAATAATTAATCTCTTTCCTCTGTACTTTTTATAGGATATAGAAATGAGTCAGACCACAACTCCAACATTATCAGGTCAATGCATTTCCGAGTTTCTAGGTACTGCGTTGCTCGTTTTTTTTGGCTTAGGCTGCGTTGCGGCTGCCCGACTTGCAGGAGCACAACTGGGCTTATGGGAAATCAGCATTATCTGGGGTTTTGGTGTCGCTTTGGCAGTTTATCTTACTGCCGGCATTTCAGGTGCGCATCTTAACCCAGCAGTTACCCTTGCTTTATGCCTATTTGCCAACTTTGATAGAAAAAAAGTGCTGCCTTACATTATTGCCCAAATGTTAGGTGGCTTTGTCGCGGCACTCATTGTCTACATGATGTATTACAACCTTTTCCTGGATTATGAGCAAGTTCACAATATTGTTCGCGGCTCACAGGAAAGTCTCTTTACCGCAGGGGTTTTCTCTACTTATCCGGCTACGCAGCTCTCCGTATTACATGCGTTTATTGTTGAAGTTATCATAGCGGTCGTTCTGTTGTGCCTGATTCTGTCCCTGACAGATGATGGTAATGGCATCCCCCGGGGACCTCTGGCACCTCTGTTAATCGGTATTCTTATTGCGGTTATCGGTGGCTCATTTGGTGCCTTGACTGGATTTGCTCTAAACCCGGCTCGTGACTTCGGTCCCAAATTAGTAGCCTACTTGACTGGCTGGGGAAGTATTGCCCTAACCGGAGGCCGAGATATTCCTTATTGCCTTGTTCCGTTGGTAGCTCCTATCGTTGGCGCGATTCTGGGTGCTTTTGGCTACCGCAAACTGATTACTCGCCATTTACCGCGCGAGGTTTAAATTTGCCATATTGAACTTTCATCATTTGAAATATGGCAAACCAATAAAACAATAAAACAATAAAAATGAATGAATAAAACCAGGTTATAGTTATGACAACAAAAAATATTACTGAAAAAAAATATATCGTCGCTCTGGATCAGGGTACAACCAGTTCACGAGCAGTTATACTCGATCACGATGCTAATGTTGTTTGCATCTCACAACGTGAATTTCCGCAAATCTACCCCAAACCAGGCTGGGTGGAACATGATCCAATGGAAATCTGGGCAAGCCAAAGCTCTACCTTAGTCGAGGTACTGGCAAAAGCTGATATCCGTTCCGATGAAATTGCCAGCATTGGTATTACAAACCAACGGGAAACAACTATTGTCTGGGAAAAAGAAACCGGTAAACCGGTTTATAACGCTATTGTATGGCAATGCCGCCGGACAGCAGATATCTGCACCAAACTGAAACAAAAAGATGGCTTGGAAGAGTACATCCGCCACAATACAGGTTTGGTTGTTGACCCCTACTTCTCTGGTACAAAAATAAAATGGATTTTAGACAACGTTGAAGGTGTTCGTCTACGCGCTGAAAATGGTGAACTTTTATTCGGTACAGTCGATACGTGGCTGGTCTGGAAAATGACTCAGGGGCGTGTACATGTAACCGATTACACCAATGCCTCCCGTACCATGCTGTTCAATATCCATAATCTGGACTGGGATCAAAAAATCCTGGATGAGTTGGGAATACCTCGCGTGATGCTGCCCAACGTCGCCGCATCCTCAGAGATCTATGGCCAAACTAATATCGGGGGTAAAGGCGGCACTCGCATTCCTATCGCGGGCATCGCAGGCGACCAGCAAGCCGCACTGTACGGTCAACTGTGCGTACACCCCGGAATGGCAAAAAATACTTACGGCACCGGTTGCTTTCTGCTGATGAATACGGGCAAAGATACCGTTCGTTCTAACCATGGCCTGTTGACGACTATTGCCTGTGGCCCACGCGGCGAAGTCAATTATGCACTGGAAGGCGCAGTATTTGTTGGAGGAGCATCCATTCAATGGCTAAGTGATGAATTGAAACTCATCGCAGATGCTACCGATTCTGAATACTTCGCGACCAAAGTCAAAGACAGCAATGGCGTTTATGTTGTTCCTGCGTTTACTGGCCTTGGCGCACCGTATTGGGACCCTTACGCTCGTGGTGCTATTTTTGGACTGACCCGTGGTGCAAATAGCAATCACATTATTCGTGCTACTCTGGAATCCATCGCTTACCAAACCCGCGATGTATTGGACGCTATGCAAGCTGATGCAGGTACTCGTCTGCAAGCCCTGCGCGTAGATGGCGGAGCTGTCGCTAACAACTTTCTGATGCAGTTCCAATCCGATATTCTTGGCACCCGTGTGGAACGCCCTGAAGTGCGTGAGAGCACTGCTTTAGGTGCAGCCTTCCTTGCTGGCTTGGCTGTCGGCTTCTGGCAAGATTTGGATGAAGTGAAAAGTAAAGCAGTAATCGAAAAAGAATTCCGCCCGGGTATCGAAACAACTGAGCGCAACCACAAATACAATGGCTGGAAAAAAGCCGTTGCCCGTGCCCAAGAATGGGAAGATCGCGCCTAATCGCGAGAAATAAAGGCTCTGACATTGTTGATACACTTTGCCGGAGCCTTTAAAAACAGCGTTTCTTTCGACAACACACTTTTCGCTTTTACGAAACGGTATGCTCCTGACGCTGGACTCTCTGGGAAATGGGCAGCCAACAAAATAGAATCAGCAACGACATAGAAAACATCAGCATCCCAACGCTGAATTGGCTATTTTGCGGTAACATCGCCGACAGCCATGTGACCACTCCTGAGCCTACATTCTGAAATCCCCCCACCAAAGCACCTGCAGCTCCTGCCAGATAAGGAAAGGGTTCCATCGCTCCCGTCGTCGCCAGTGGGAACAACATACCTGCGCCAAAAAAGAATAATGCGGCAGGTATCAACAAAGTCCAGATATTCATGATGCCAAACCAACCGGGCAACCACATCAAGATACCCGCCAGCAAGCAACAGATAATAGAGTGCCACATGAGCCGATAAAATGCTTTACCTTCACGCCCGGCATACCACGCTCCAAAAAATGCCGCGGGGATTGGCAGAATAAACAAGATACTGACCGTTAGGCTATCCAGCCCCAAAACGGCTCCCATCAACACTCCGCTACTGGCTTCAAAAACAGCCACCCCAGCCAGACCTCCCACCAACATGATCAGGTAAGAGACAAAAGCACCATGAGAGAGTAATTGGTGGAAAGAGACCAGCATCGCGCTATGTGCAGTCTCTGCGGGACGGGTCTCCGGTAAATGCCGAACCAGAAAGAAAGTGACCATACCCCCCATCACCAATAGGAACAAGTAGCAGGAGCGCCAACCAAAATAGTGGGCAACTATCCCACCAATCATGGGAGCAGCCAGAGGGCTGATCAACACTGCCATATTCAGCAGGCTATTGGCATAGCGCAACGTCGTGCCAGTATATAAATCTCGTGGCATAGTACGCACCATCACGCCTGCAACCCCTGTGCCCAATCCCTGTAATGCACTCGCAAGCACCAGTACCATCAAGTTTGGCGCAAACAAAGCACATATCGTCGCCACCAGATAAATAGACATTCCCGCCAGAATCACAGGACGACGCCCCACCCTGTCAGATAGCGGTCCATAAAAAAGCTGTGAAAGCCCATAAGAAAACAGATATACCGCCATTACCCGCTGGATTTCTCCCGCTGGTTTAGTCAGATCATTAGCCATATCTGCAATAACTGGCACATAGATTGTCTGAGTCATCTGCCCTACAGCGGCCAAAGCAATCAACATCAACAATAAATTAAAGTGTTCTATTTTTCTCATCGCACTTATATACAATCATTCATTGAAACAGCTATTCATGGAAAATAATCGTTCGTTAAAGAGAATGTTAATACAATATTTGAATGAATATTGTATTAACCATTTAATAGCCACCGAATCAATCATCAGTCATAGTGACACCCTCAAGCGCTTAATAAAGAACCTGACGTACTTAACTTCATTGGACATGAATTACTTGGCAAATCTATATTCTTTCTTTGCAGTATACAATTTTACATGAATAAAAAATTACAGAGATATTTCCCGCATATGTCAATAAAAATGTACATATCAGACCATAATATTGGCAGAAATCCAGTTTATCCAACTGTAACACGTAATCGATAATGCTATTTCAAGTAATCACGTAGAATCGTGACAAAAAATCACCAATTCATGCAGTATTCATTTGCAGCGAATTAATGCACATCATACTAATTCGTACCAAATTAATATGTACTATATTGTGTAGAGAGGTTAATCGTAATGGCAAACTGGGTTACAGGAAAAGTTACCGACATAACCAATTGGACTGATTCACTTTTCAGTATAAAAATTCATGCGCCAATAGAAACATTCACCGCCGGACAATTTGCAAAACTTGCACTGGAAATTGAGGGGGAGCGTATCCAACGGGCTTACTCTTACGTCAATTCTCCCGAAAACAATAATCTGGAATTTTATTTGGTGGCCGTTCCGGAAGGAAAACTCAGCCCCCATTTGGCTGCGCTAAAAACTGGGGATGAATTGTTGGTAACAGAGCAGGCGGCTGGTTTTTTTGTTCTTGATGAGATCCCTGACAGCCAAACACTCTGGATGCTTTCTACTGGCACAGCCATTGGGCCTTACCTTTCCATCCTCCAGCAAGGTACTAATCTAGAACGATTCGAAAATATTGTTTTAGTTCATGCTGCTAGATGGGAAAAAGATTTAAGTTATTTACCCATGATGCAGGCGTTGGAGAAAACATTTCAAGGTAAACTGAGAATACAGACTATTGTGAGTCGGGAGAAATGGCCGAATTCACTTATGGGCAGAATTCCGGCATTAATTGAGAATGGCAAGTTGGAATCGGCTGTAGGCTTACCGATTCAGGCAGAAAACAGCCATGTTATGCTGTGCGGGAATCCCCAAATGGTCAGGGATACCCAGCAACTATTGAAAGAACAGCGTAACATGGCAAAGCATCTGCGCCGTAAACCGGGCCATATCACCAGCGAGCAATATTGGTAACCAGTTCATGGATAGCCACGGCTTCCACAATAAATGTATCTGCAAAAAATGTATCTGCAAACTTATTTGCGTTTTTGAGCAGGCTATCTAACTGACTTGGCAGAAATATAATCAACCGTTTCTGCCATCTCCCCAAAGCGATTGGCACCTTCCAAGCCTTGGAATACACCACAATCCAATATCATCATGACAAAAATCAGTGTCGGAACAAAACGACCAATTCCCCACTGCCATATTGGTGCCATTGTGCTCCAATCAAGGGACAACAGTATCCAAGCCAGTGCCAATAGTAACACCCAGCCACCACTTTTATTTCGGTCATGCAGACGTTTCGAAAAAATCGCCGCAGTTGGATACAATAGTAAAGCAACACCAAGTACCGCATAATTCATGGGGAGGACATTCACTCCATGCAGTGTCAGGAGTGTAAAGATCAGGGCGAAACAGATGCCTATACCGCTCCAAAACTCTCGTCGTCCAATTCGACCTTTGAATGAGAATCCCCATTGTTGTAATGTCATGTACTCTTTTCCAATTGTGGATGCTGTTTTTCTAGGAGTTAACTCAGTGAGTAGCAAAATGAAAACAGGCATGAATAAACTTCTGGTGACAATATTAATCGTTTTTGGCATCGGTTTACCATTATCAGCCTCTGCCGATGAGCCTTCTATCACACTAGAAATAAACTCATCGTTAATGTATCTGCTGCCGGATTCCCCTACTTTCGAAGAAACCATCCCTATCTTTAGGGAAAAATACAACAAAAAACATCCGGATACTCCCCTGCACGAATATAAGGTGATCGCCAGCAAAAATATTTCCCAGCCTTTCATCCGTGCTGCCAGTAAAATCAATGACAACATATATTCTTCAGCAGTACTGGAACGAGGTAGCGAAAAGATTAAAAGCCTGCAACTTACTCTTCTGCCATCACAAAGTGAACAAGAAGATAAGCAAAACCTCATACTGGCAAAACAATATATGACTGCCCTGATCAGGCAATTTGAGCCGACCCTTTCCCCTGAACAAGCTCAAATTCACTTGAAAAGTCTTTTGGAGGCAGCCGAAACACACTCGACTTTGAGCCAAAAAATGGGAGCAGCACGCTATATCATCGTAAACAGCAGCGAAAATATAATGACCTTCGCAATTGAACCGATTAAGCTATCGTTATCTGACACCTCAGCAAATGAAAATTAGTGACACAGCGCAGAGCTATTCGCGTTGATGATCTTTATACTGTCGGGATTCCGCTTACAGGGAATGACATCACCATAATGTCATTCAAAGAAAGAATATTCATTCAATTCGCAATTTGATTATTTTCTGGTTGGAGGGAAAAATATGCGACATCCATTAGTTATGGGTAACTGGAAATTAAATGGCAGTACCCACATGGTTAACGACCTGATTGCAGGCCTGCGTAAAGAATTGAGTAACGTTGACGGCTGTGGCGTCGCTATCGCACCACCAACAGTTTATGTTTCTCTGGCAAAAAATGCTCTGGCTGGTAGCCGTATCGCTCTGGGTGCACAAAATGTTGGCATAAATCTTTCTGGTGCATTCACTGGCGAAACCTCCGCAGAAATGCTGAAAGACGTCGGCGCAAAATATATTATTATCGGTCATTCTGAGCGTCGTACTTACCATAAAGAAAGCGATGAATTCATCGCGAAGAAGTTTGCTATCCTGAAAGAGCAAGGCCTGATTCCAGTTCTGTGCATTGGCGAAACCGAGCAAGAAAATGAAGCTGGTCAAACTGAAATCGTCTGTGCACGACAAATCGATGCCGTCCTGAACACACTGGGCGCAGAAGCATTCAAAGATACAGTTATTGCCTATGAACCTGTCTGGGCAATCGGTACAGGCAAATCCGCAACACCTGCGCAAGCTCAAGCCGTTCATAAATTTATCCGTGACCATATTGCAAAACAAGATGCTGCTATTGCTGAACAAGTCATTATTCAATATGGCGGCTCAGTTAATGCCAGCAATGCTGCGGAGCTGTTCACCCAACCGGATATCGACGGTGCCCTAGTCGGTGGTGCGTCACTGAAAGCCGATGCTTTTGCAGTTATCGTGAAAGCCGCGGCAGAAGCGAAAAAAGCGTAACCTTTAAATAAAGAACAGAAAAATGACTCAACCGCCACGAAGCATCACTTGTGGCGGTTTTTTCAATGAGTAACGATTAACGCCGGATAATTTCGTCAAAAATTTTATCCGTAGCAAAATGCTGTTTCTGAGCGTTATCCCAACCACCAAAGATCTCATCAATCGTAAAGAGCTTCAGTTCAGGAAAAACAGCACGGTATTTTTCTGCTATTGCTTTATTGCGAGGGCGATAATAGTTTTTGGCCGCAATCTCCTGCCCAACCGGAGAATAAAGATATTTCAAATATTCCGTTGCCAGTTCGCGCGTTCCTCGTTTATCAACGACCTTGTCGACAACAGAAACCGTTGGCTCCGCCAAAATAGAAATGCTAGGTGTCACAATTTCAAACTTATCCTTGCCCAAAACATTAATCGCCAACAAGGCTTCGTTTTCCCACGCAATCAATACATCGCCAATTCCGCGCTCTACAAACGTATTCGTTGCACCGCGCGCACCAGCATCCAACACTTCAACATTTTTATAAAGTGCCCTCACGAACTCTTTGGCTTTAGCCGGATCCTGCTCGTTATGTGCCAATCCATATCCCCAGGCAGCCAGATAGTTCCAACGTGCTCCACCGGAAGTTTTCGGATTTGGCGTAACAACCGCGACATCAGAGCGAATCAAATCCGACCAATCTTTTATCTGTTTAGGGTTTCCTTTTCTCACCAAAAAGACAATAGTTGATGTATAAGGCGCTGAATTATCTGGTAGACGCTTAATCCAATGCTTATCAATGCGTCCACTCTCTGCGATGGCATTCACATCATAAGCCAGTGCCAAAGTCACAACATCTGCCTGAAGACCATTAATAACGGAAGTTGCCTGCTTGCCTGAACCTCCATGTGATTGGCGAACCCTGACATTATCTCCTGTTTTGTTGTTCCAGTATTCTCTGAATGCCTGATCATACTGCTGGTAAAATTCACGAGTCGGATCATAAGAGACATTCAATATTTGGCTCTCTTTTGCCCATGCACTATTAGTCATCAGCGTTCCCACCGAGGCCATCAAGAATAACGCCAACACGATATACTCTTTTGTGATTGCCCATCTAGAGCCTGTCTTTATACCTCTTGCATTCATATCCACGGTAACACGTTCCCCTAAGCCATGATGATTTCCGTCATAGAAACTGACAGAAAGCGCTATGGCACAGAAATAATTTTAAATTTTGGCTTATGCACAAGAAGAATATGAGCGACGAGACAGCCACATTACATGGCTATCTCCGAGAAAGGGTTTTGCAGAATTAAGAAAGGATTAGTAGAGCTTTTTCGCGGTTTCCAGCCACTCTTTCTTAAAGACACGCTGCATATTTTGTACCGCATCGATAATATCGTGATGAACAAGTTTCTCGTTCTGGATACCCACGCAGCGACCGCCATGACCTTCCAATAGTAGCTGAACAGAATACGACCCCATACGGGATGCAAGAATGCGATCATAAGCGACAGGCGCACCACCACGCTGAATATGACCCAATACCGTTGCGCGAGTTTCGTGGTGTGTTTCCGCCTCAATATATTTCGCCAACTCGGCAACGTCACAAACATGCTCAGTAATGGCAACAATCGCGTGACGTTTGCCCTTTTGAATTCCTGCCTTAATCTCATTCAACAGCTCTTCACGATCGAATGGAATTTCATTCTCAGGCAAAACAATAAATTCACATCCACCGGCTATTGCCGCTGATAAGGTCAAATCACCGCAATAACGCCCCATCACTTCAACAATCGAAATTCGTTTATGGGAAGTTGATGTGTCGCGCAAACGGTCAATCGCTTCAACCACCGTTTCCAGCGCCGTGAAATAACCAATGGTGTAATCTGTACCCGCAACATCGTTGTCAATCGTTCCGGGCAAGCCAATACAAGGAAATCCCGCTTCGGTCAGCTTCTTCGCACCCAAATAAGAACCATCCCCTCCAATCACCACCAGCGCATCAATCTCATTTTTGTGCATATTTTCAATGGCAGTTTGCCGGACTTTATCATCCCTGAACTCAGGGAAACGCGCTGATCCCAAAAACGTACCACCGCGGTTAATCATGTCGGAAACACTAAAGCGATCAAGCTTCTTCATGCGGTTTTCATACAACCCCAGATAGCCATCATAAATGCCATAGACTTCCAACCCTTCGGTTAAAGCGGCACGAACAACACCACGAATAGCGGCGTTCATGCCAGGCGCATCACCGCCACTCGTTAAGACTCCGATTCTTTTAATCTTGTTGATCATGATGACCTCTGACTTATCGATATAGTATTTGTAGGCATAGCATTTGTAGGCATATAGCTGAATTGATTCAACAATATCTATGATACGGAAAAACATCCAGTCTGCATTAAGATTATGTCTATTTTTTGACGATCTTTTGATTATGAATAAATTTCTCGTCAATCCCAACGATTTTTATACTCCTCGGGCACAACAGAGCAAGGATCTTGGTGAATAATAATATCGGCACCCGGAAACCTATCCCGCAATTTATTTTCAATCCCTTCTGCCAAAGCATGCGCCTGCACCAATGGTAAATGATCATCTATCTCCAGATGAAACTGAATAAAACGGGTTGGCCCTGATTGTCGGGTTCGCAGATCATGCCCACCTGCTACACCAGGATAATTTCGGATAATCTCAATAATCTCCTGCCGCTCTTCATCCGGCAAGCCACGATCAAGCAAAGATTGTATGGCATCATAACCCATCCGTAACGCATTATAGAGGATATAGATTCCAATTCCTAAGGCAAATAGCGCATCTGCACGTTTAAAACCATACAGACTCAAAATCAATGCCACCAGAATTGCCCCATTCATCAATAGATCAGATTTATAATGCAGCATATCCGCACGAATCGCCTGACTTTGGGTTTTATTGATAACCCATTTTTGGAACGTGACCAAACATAACGTGGAAATCAGGGCAATAATGATTACCCAAACGCCTATCGCTACATGCTCCAGTGATTTGGGGGAATACAGATGCTGAAAGCCCGTTAAGAACAGGAAAATCGCCGAACCGGAAATAAACATACTTTGAGCCAAAGCAGCCAGCGATTCAGCCTTACCATGCCCAAATGTATGCTCTTCATCAGCAGGTTGAAGTGAATAGCGCACCACAAAAAAATTCGTCAAAGAAGCCGCTAGATCAACCAATGAATCTACTAGTGCAGCCAGTAAACTCACCGAACCCGTTAACCACCATGCAAAAATTTTTACGATCAACAGCACACTGGCCAGCACCGTTGCCGCCAACGCAGCAGAACTGACCCATCGCCCATAATTTATACTCATTGACTCCACCTTTCGGTTATTTAGTCAGCCTCAAGTATAAAAATAGCGCGTCAAATGGAAAAATATAGGGGCAGCGAAGCAAAGCGAGTCAATTCTATCTAGCATTCCGCCATGACCTTCAATAATTCCACCAAAATCCTTTACTCCGCTATCTCGTTTAATCGCTGACATACATAATCCACCAATAAACCCCATCAGGGTAATTACCAACGACATCAGCCCCGCCATGACCTGTCTTTCCTACACAAATATTGCCGGAAGTTGCATCTGTTTTTGAATTTTTGTATTTATTGTGGAACTCAACAATAAAGCCTGTTTGAGGCC